>NZ_JBEZDU010000004.1:0-685151 GCF_040648495.1 Nonomuraea sp. NPDC049129
TGTACAGTCCAGGTCGGTCCTTGATCCCCCCGGGATTGTGACCCTCCAGCTTGGCCCAGAAGCGGTGCGAACCGCCGCCCCACAGCTCCGGGATCTGCAGGACAGGCGTACCGCCGACAAGTCCCGCGAGAGAGGTACGCCGGGTGGCCGCCCGTATTCGGGCAGGCTGACGCCAATAGATGGTGTTCATGATGTAAGTCCTCGCCCCTGATGGCTACACATGGATGTACGGCAGGCGCGGCCAGACAAGGCACACGCCAGGGACGACTACACCCGAGAAACGCACACCACAGACAGCAGGGAAGTGCCCGCACGCGAATCAGCTCGTGACAGACCGGCAGACAGAACTGAACGCGAGAGTCCAGCCACCACGCCTGCGACAGGCACGGTCACCCGGCAACGCTCGGCACCAGCAGGTGTGAATTCCGACGGCGGTTGGACGGAGAGACACTCGCACGACGTCGAGTGCCGATCGCCGCCCGTGCCGGGGTCCGGCAGTTCGTTCGCCTGCGCGGTGGAGTGAGCGTGACGTGAAGATGACAGCGGGCTGCCGTGAGCATGGTGCCCTAGACCGCACATCAGGAGATGGAGGACGGCGATGATCGCGAGCCCGCCAAGCCATAGCCGCGCACGCACGCGAGGCGTGAGATTGGATGCGCGGCCGCCGACGATCACAGACGCACCGCTACATCGCTAACTGTAAATCACCTGTAGACGTTGAGTAATCAAAGGCAGAGTCTGTGACCTGCCGTCACGCGATCGACGGCGACGTGGCAAATGACCTAAGAGGCGCCGTATCTTGGGCTCACGTTCGGTCGAGATGAGTATCTACTGCACAAGATCGTACATACTGTGGCCTGCCGTCAATCCGTAGGCGCTGCCAATCCGAGACTCAGGGTGCCGAGAGGCCCCGCGATGCGCGGCCCATCAGGGTGATGGCGGTCCGGCGCGGTAGCAGATGGCTGATCAGCGGCGCGCAGGCACGCATCAGTGCACCCGGGACGATACGTGGTCCTCGCCCAAGTGCCCGCAGGGCGGCGGCGGCCACGACGTCGGGCGTGACCGTGCCGGGGGCCGGCTTGGCCATGGCCTCGCGCAGGTTCGGTGTCGCGACCGCCCCGGCGACGCAGGTGAGGACATCGACACCGCTGCCGTGAAGCTCCGACCACAGCCCCTCGGCCAGCACGGCGCCGAACGCCTTGGTCGCCGCGTACGCCGCAATGCCGGGCGAGCCCTGATTGCCGGCCAGTGAGGACATCACCACGAGCCCGCCACGGTGCCGGGCCGCCATCGCCGGCAGGTAGTGCCGCGCCAGCAGGAGGGGAGTGCGGCAATTCAGGTCCAGCATCGCGGTCAGCGCGGCCTGATCGAGGTCCAGGAACGAACCGACCGGCGCGTATGCCGCGTTGCACACCACCAGTCCGACCTCGCGGTCCTCCGTGGCCGCGAACACCTCAGCCAGCCCGTCCGCGGTGGACAGGTCGGCGCTGACGGTAATCGTCTGGACGCCCAGCTGCGTGGACAACTCGCTCAGCGGCTCCGGACGCCGGGCGACCAGCACCAGGTTGAGCCCCCGCTCGGCCAGCGCGCCCGCGAACGCGGCGCCGATGCCCTCGGAGGCGCCGGCGATCACCGCCCACTTCCCGTACTTCTGCGCGAACCTCATGCCATGACCGCCGATCTTGAGGACAAATGCGTGGAGACAGTAGCAACCGCCCCGTGAACAGACTTTGCCGGGTCGCTTCCGCGATGATCGCGTCCTCATAGATCTGGTGGTACGCCTCAATCACATCGCTGCCTGGAAGGTGCTGTGCAGCGCGAGCGAGGGATGGGCGACTCATCGGGCCGGGAGAGGTTCGGCGTCTGCGGCTTCGACCTTGCCTGGGACGGGCAGGCGCAGGCGTTTGAGTGCCAGGGCGTTGACGGCGACGATGACGCTGGAGCCGGACATCGACAGCGCGGCGATCTCGGGGCGCAGCACCAGGCCGAAGGCGGGTTCGAAGACGCCCGCGGCGATGGGCAGGGCGATGGCGTTGTAGCCGATCGCCCAGCCGAGGTTCTGACGCATCTTGCGCAGGGTGCCGCGGCCGATGCGCAGTACGGTGGGCACGTCCAGCGGGTCGGAGCGCATGAGCACCACGTCGGCGGTCTCGATCGCCACATCAGTGCCTGCGCCGATGGCGATGCCCAGGTCGGCCTGGGCCAGGGCGGGCGCATCGTTGACGCCGTCGCCGACCATGGCGACTTTTCGTCCGCCCGCCTGCAGTTCGCCCACCTTGGCGGCCTTGTCGCCGGGCAGCACTTCGGCGATCACGGTGTCGATGCCCAGTCGTTCGGCGATCCGCTGGGCGGTGGCGGCGTTGTCGCCGGTGAGCATGACGACCTCGACGCCGAGTTCGTGCAGGGCGGCCACCGCCGCCGCGGAGGTCTCGCGGGGCGCGTCGGCGATGCCGATCACCGCGGCCACCGTGCCGTCGACGGCCACCATGACCGCCGTCCGGCCGCCGGCGGCCACCTCCTCACGGCGCGGACCGAGTTCGCTCAACTCGATTCCCTCGCGCTCCAGCAGGCGCCGGTTGCCCACGACCACGGTGTGTCCGGTCACTTCGGCGATCGCACCATGCCCCGGCACGTTCTCGAACCGGTCGGCGCGCACGATGCCCAGGCCACGCGCGTCGACATGGTGGACGATCGCCTCGGCCAGGGGATGCTCGGATTCGCGCTCCACGGCGGCCACCAACCGCAGCAGTTCGTCTTCCGTCCAGCCGTCGGTGATCACATCGGTGACCTCGGGTTCGCCCTTGGTCAGGGTGCCGGTTTTGTCCATGACCACGACCTGGATACGTGCGGAGGTCTCCAGCGCCATGGCGTTCTTGAACAGTACGCCGCGCTTGGCGCCCAACCCGGTGCCTACCATGATGGCCGTAGGGGTGGCCAGGCCGAGCGCGTCCGGGCAGGTGACGACCACCACCGTGATGGCGAACAGGATCGCGGCGCTGAACGGCCGACCGGCGGCCAGCAACCAGACGGCGAAGGTGAGTCCACCGCCGATCAAAGCGACGAACACCAGCCAGAACGCGGCCCTGTCGGCCAGACGCTGCCCGGGGGCCTTGGAGTTCTGGGCCTGCTGGACGAGCTTGACGATCTGGGCCAGCGCGGTGTCGGCGCCGACGTTGGTGGCCCGCACCCGCAGCGTGCCGTTGCGGTTGATGGTCGCTCCGACGACGGCCGAGTCCGGCCGCTTGTGCACCGGGAGGCTCTCGCCGGTGACCATGGATTCGTCCACCTCGCTCTCGCCCTCCTCGACGACGCCGTCGACGGGGACCTTGGCCCCCGGGCGGATCAGCAGCAGATCCCCGACGGCCACTTCGGCGGTGGGCACCTCCACCGGCTGTCCGTCGCGGATAACGACCGCCTTGGGCGGGGCCAAGTCGAGCAGGGTACGGATGGCGTCGCTGGCGCCGCCCCGGGCGCGCATCTCGAACCAGTGCCCCAGCAGCACGAACGAGGCCAGCACGGTGGCCGCCTCGTAGAACACCTCCCCACCGCCGGTGAGGGTCACCACCACCGAGTACAGCCAGCCTGCGCCCACTGCGACGGCGACCAGCACCATCATGTCCAGGGTGCGCGCCCGCAGTGCCCGCACTGCCCCGTCGAAGAAGATCCAGCACGAATAGAAGATCACCGGCAGGCTGAGCAGCAACGCCCAGACGTCTATGCGCAGCCCGAACGGCACCGCCAGGTTCAAGCCCAGCACGTCTCGGCCGATCGGCGACCACGCCACGATCGGAACCGACAGCAGCGCCGCCACCAGGAACCGGTTGCGCATGTCGGCCACCATCGCGGCCATCGACATGCCGGCGTGCCCGCCATGTCCCATCATCTCGTGCGGAGAGGATGGCTCCCGGCCGTCGCCGTGTTCTGCCTGATGCTCTACGTGTGCGGGCGCTGCGTGGCTCCCCGGTATGTTTTGACGAGGCTGGCCGGGTTCGGCCATCGGGTCGCAGATGTGAGACGGCACCGCCTGCCCGGCGCAGTGGTAACCGCACTCGATCACCCACTTCCGGAGGTCGGCCAGCGACGTCCGGGACGGGTCGAACACCACCGTCGCCGTCTGGCCGACCGGATTCACCTCGACGTCGAGCACGCCTGGCCGGCGGCCGAGCCGGGCGGCCACGGCGTTCTGCTCCGACGCCCACTGGAGGCCGCTCACGTCCAGGATCGCGGTGCGGGAGCCCTTGTGATGATCGTGGTGGGCATGCATGGGACCTGTCACGGGCCTGCCTCCTTCACGCCGGAGGGTGCCCGGCAGGCACTCTCCTATCACGTATCGTAGATTCACTCTTCCTGGCTCCGGACTGAGGCTCACGCCCAGTCATGGCGCTCGCCGACTCCACGCCGCGGATCGCACCGACCACCCCAAGAGCCCTTAAGTGCAGGTGAGGCGGGGTTCGGGGGCGTACACGGTGTGAAACTGCTGCTTGCGTACGGTCTTGCCGTTCTCTTTGAAGATGCGCCACACGTCGATGGTGAAGCCCTCGGCGCCGCCCATCGGGATGCACTCGGGGCCGGAGTCGGTGATCGTGGTGATGGGTTTGACCTGGTAGCGGGATGAGCTTTGCGACTCGATGTCGTAGCGCTTGGTGCTCCAGAACTGGACGGTGATCGAGGTGCCCGTGTACGAGGTTTTGATCAGCACGCCGTACGGGAGTCGTTGCGCCAGCGGAAATCGGGCTGGGGGAAGGAGACCGTGGACTCACGTCCGGCCGGGTATCGGGAGATGTAGTACTGGTGCGGAGTGTGCTGCACGTCTTGGAAGCCGCCGAAGAACACCGCGTTGAACATGGTGGTGGCGAACTGCGAGACGCCGCCGCCGACGTCGTTGACGAACCGGTTGTTAAGGATCATGGGTGCCTCGACGAAGCCGCGTGCCTTGTCCCGCTTGCCGACCAGGCCGTTGAGCGAGAACGTCTCGCCGGGCTTGACCACGTATCCATCGACGATGTCGGCGATGCGGTGGATGTTGGTCACGCGTGGCGCGCAGCAGGGATGGCGGGTGGTGAAGGAGCTGACCTTCTCCTTGATGCCGAGCTTCTTGGCCGCCTCGGTGGTCACCCGAGGTTGTGTCTGGGCGACGGGCACGTCCACACGTCGGCCGCCCGCCGCCAGAGTGGCGGAGATCGCCGTGCCAAGGGCGTTGACGTCGATACCGCGTCCAACGCGGGCGTGGATGATCTGCGGCTTGCCGTTCGAGATCTTGAACGAGGCGTCCCTGGGGCGTTGAGGGGGCAGCG
Source organism: Nonomuraea sp. NPDC049129 (assembly GCF_040648495.1). NCBI lineage: Bacteria > Bacillati > Actinomycetota > Actinomycetes > Streptosporangiales > Streptosporangiaceae > Nonomuraea > Nonomuraea sp. NPDC049129. The sequence continues at coordinate 5,295 of NZ_JBEZDU010000004.1, forward strand.
CACGTACTTGCAGGTCGACTGACTGGCGTTTGCTGGTGAAGGCCGCGCGTATGGCTCTCCCTGCGGCTTCACGGTCGAGAGCGCGTCCGGCTTTGGGCCGTACGACCTGAGGTTCGAGCCCGCGGTATCGTACGGTGCCCTCGCGGGGCGTGGCATCGATGCTCTTGGCCAGGTCGGCGAGCTTGGTGGTGAGGCGCTGCTCGTCCACGGTGACCGTTGGCTGGAGTTGACGGCTGCCGAAGAGTGATCGGAGGATGCCCGCCGGCGTGGTCGCGCCGTCGAGGGCGGCCCGTACGGTTGCTTCTGCATCGAAGGCCAGGCCCAGGTCGGTGGGAGTCACCCGTCTGGTCTTGCCGACCGCGACAAGCGCGAGCGGAAGCGCGGTCCGTTTGCCGAACTCCCGCTCCAAGCGCGAGCGGGCTTCGGCCGGAGACAGACCGCCGATGTCGACGTTGTCGACACGTGTGCCCGGCGGAACCTCTCCGGCAAGCGCGATGGCGGGCAGGGCGTAAGCCAGCACTGGAACGGCGATGACGGCGGTCACGACGACGGCCAACCGGGCCCGCCGACTCCGCAGGGCACGCCGGGAGCCGCTCCGGGACACCGGCGGGCTTGGCTGGGTGCTCGTCGAGCGGTTCATGGCGTCGCGGGACGGTAGGCAGACATCCCTAGCCGTGGATCGCGCATGGGAAGAGTGTAGCCCTCTCTACTAACGTTCATAGTAGGTAGGGCAAATCTTGAGGGCGCGCATCCGGCGGCGGAGCGCCTCGCCGAGCATGAACACCGAGGCGATCGCCAGTACAGGCTGCACCGGAGCGAAGTAGGTGAGTGCGCCGCTCGTCCCGAGAGCGGTGACGACGAGCTTGTTGCATATGGGGCAGCCGACGGCGAAGGCAGAGAGCAACCCTCCGCTCAGCGTCTTCTTCTGCTGGCTCGGCGGGGGCTGAACCGGGGCGACATAGGTGGCGACGATCAGACCGCTCAGGATCGCGGTGAGCAGCCACACCGGGTAGTTCCACCACAACACCGGCGTCATGCGAGAAAAGTACGAGGTGGGAATGATCCCGGTGGGAACGCCGACGATCACTGCGGTGACGCACCCGGCCACGAATCCAACGAGCCACTGTCTCCTGGTCCAGATACGCATCGCGAGAGGTCCTTTCGACTACCCGATGACCGGGCAGGAAATCAGAAAGGTGATCAAGGAGGGGACGATCAGCGCGAACCCCGGCGCCGCCAACAGCCCGCTGACACCGAGAATGCCAAGCACTCTGTCGCGCCCGCAGGCCGGCGTGACGGGGCTGAGCAGGCGCTTGACACGGGTGACGGTCGACTCGCCGCCGGCTCCCAAGGTGGCCGCGGGGGTGGATGCCCTGGCGACGGCTATCAGCGCCGACGCGATTACGCCGCGCGCATGCTTCCGTGCGGCGACGTCATCGGCCAGCAGCTCTACAAGGTGGGGCACCGCGGTTCCCGTCGCGGCGAACACGGGAAGTCCGGGAAATGCCTTGGCGGCGACCTGGGCGGCCGTGAGCAGGAGGTGATGACGGCCGGTCACATGGGCCCGTTCGTGGGCGAGCACCGCAGCCACCTGACGGTGATCAAGCGCCGCGAGTGCTCCACTGGTGATCACGATCACAGCGCGGCGGCCTGGGACGCAATAGGCAGCGGGCTCGTCGTGCTGGACGACGAGCGCGCCGAGCTCTTGCCGCTCGCGTCCGATCAGCCGGACAGCCTTCCGGTGCCTGATTCGGCAACGCCGTCCGGTCCAGAGCACGGTCAGGCTGGCCCAGCCGACCCTGATGGCGATGCCGCCGGCGATGGACAGGCCCGCCAGCGCGGCCAGCGGGCGGGCCGTGAACGGAGAAACATGACCCGACAGCATCTCACCACAGGCCATGATCAGCGCGGCGACCTCGTCCCCGATGGCGTGGGCGGGGAAGGCGAGCTGCAGCCCGGCCAAGGCTCCCGACGCGATCACCGATGCACAGCCGGCCAGCCACGCGGCGATCGACAGCCGGGGAGAGTCGCGAAGCCGTTGGCTGCGCATGATTAGTCGTGGCAGTCCCCATGCCGTGATCGCCGCATGCGCAACAAGGGCGCCCTCGACGATCACTGCTGGTCGCTTCGGTGAATGGCGGCATCGAGGGCAGCGTGCTCCTCAGGGGTGAGCCGCTCCAGGAAATGGACGAGCGTCATGGCCTGGTTGCCGCCCTTGGCCAGGGCCTCCTGCATGATCTGGGCACTGTAAGCCTCGTGGCTCATCACGGGCTCGTACAGGTAGGCCCGGCCGGATGGGTGGCGGCGCAACAAGCCCTTCTTGTGGAGGTTGTCCATGACCGTCATCACCGTGGTGTAGGCAAGGACCCGGCGGCGCTGCAGCGCCTGAAGCACCTCACGAACAGACACAGGGCCGTCGCATGACCAGATGTGGCCCATGACAGCGGACTCCAGCTCACCAAGACCGCGCGCCATCCCGCCCCTCCTAATCCTATCCATCATAGTAGCGATGGTTGGCGACGGCGCGAAGACTGCTGCTCGGATGTGGCCCGTCTCCCTGCATTCATCTCCGTCCGGAGCGGTCGACTATCTACTGCTTCGTGTAGTGGGAGAGGTGTTACGTGCGCGGGGGGATGGGTAACGGAGGTCTGAGCCGCCGTCGCGGTGGCCGGTGCAGCGAAAGCGAGGACGAGAGATGACGTTGCAAGTCGGGGAGATGCTCTCCGCCTACCCCAAGGACCTTGGTGATGTCGACCAGGCGAAGCTTACGAAATGCATCGAAGAGTGTCTCCGGTGCGCTCAAACGTGTACGGCCTGCGCGGACGCCTGCCTGAGTGAGGACATGGTGGCCGAAATGGTCAAATGCATACGCAGCGATCTGGACTGCGCGGACATCTGCGAGACCACTGCGCGCGTGCTCTCGCGGCACACGGGCTATGACGCGAACATGACGCGTGTGGTCCTCGAAGCCTGCGTCCAGGCCTGCAAGGCGTGCGGCGACGAGTGCGGGCGGCACACCAAGCACGCCCACTGTGGCATCTGTGCACAGGCCTGCCGTGACTGCGAACGCGCTTGCCGGGACCTGCTTGGGGTTCTCGGCTAGGCCTCGGCACGACCGGAAGTCGATCTCTTAGGAAGACGTGCCCGGCATCACGGGGGCGAATGCCGAGTACGTCCGAACGGATGGCTGCGGTTGTCCCCTCCCGGGAGGACCAGCCAGCCGACTTTTCACTATATGACATAGTAGGATCGGCCGCTAAGGCTGATGCGCGGATAGCCGCATAGCAGCTCTCTTACGGCAATTGCCGAAGCGGCTTCCCTGATGTCAGGACTTGTACTGCGGATAGCCATAGCCGACGACGTCGGACTTGGGTCGCACCCGCTCCTCGACCTTCCCATTGCCGGTGTTGCCTTCGATCGCGGTGATGGTGCCGTCGCGGTTGTCCTTCTTCACCAGGCCCATGTGGTCGATGGAAGTAATGCTCTTGTCGCCGCCCCATGCGTAGTAAACGACGGCTCCGGGCTTGGCAAGGGTGCCCCAGCGTCCGTTGTTCTTGAACCACCGCGCCCATGTGACCGTATAGGCGTCCCATCCCATCGTCGGCCTAACGCCGGTCTGCTCACCGACCCAAGAGACGAACATGGCGCACCACGGAGCGTTGGCGTAGGCCTGAAGGCTTCCTCCGTCGCGGGCCAGAGTCTCCTGGGCCCTGGGGGAAGTCATGTACCAGCTGTGGAATCGGGTGCCGCCGCCGCTGGCGTTCTCCGTCGTCCCCACCTGCTGCTGGGCCAGCTTCAGCACGGCGTCCGCTGTGACCTGGCGCTGGGGCTGGGAGGAAGTCGCAGACCGCGAGACGCCAGTTTGGGTCTCGCTGGCGTGGTCGCTGGCGAAGGCGGGCGTACTGGTGATGAGCGCACTGGCCACGGCCGCTGCGGCGAGGGTGAGGCCGTGCTTACGGGCGGACCTGCCGTAGCTCGGCAAGAGGTGTTTGGACATGCGGGGAATTGCTCCTTGCTTCCATGCCGCCTACCGGGTTAGCTGACGGGTTCGGGCGTGGAAGTGCCCTACGGAGCCCCGTTGGGACGGGCGCACCGATTCACCCCAAGAAAGTGGATCCCCGGCTCCGCGAGAAAGCGGACTCGGCGGCCGCGGCTACGATCTGCACACAACGCCGGTGCAGACGAGACGCGGTCTCGGCATTACAGGCCACCATCGGAACGCTGCGGCCTTGGGCCTGTAAAGGTATGCAAGCCAAATGGCCAGCGCAAGCGAAACCTTTGGAAGCCGACCCGAAGGCCCTGTGTGGCCTAGGGTTCAGCCATTAATCCTTTACCTTTACCACGGCGTGGTGCCGTGCCTGAGCGGTGGGCCGCTGTGTCGCTGTTCGGGTTGTGCATAATGTCGCAGTGACTATGAACCGTAGTAGCGTGCTGCCCCGAGCGGTGTACCTAGTGGCCGGACTCGTGGTTGCAACGCTGGTAGCGGGGATGTTAGCCCTCGTCGACTACGAGCGACCGGCGAAGCCGCCCCGGCGTCTTCGGGCTGGACCCGGGAAGCCGGGCAAAGCCTCGCCGGCGCCTGAACCGCCCGTTGTGGCGGCCCTCGACCGTCTGCGGGAGCCACACCTGCTTGTGACCGCGAATCGTCCGCTGCCTGAACAAATGATCGAGCGGGTTCGAGTACGCAAAGGCGTGAGCTCCATGGAGATCGTCGATGCGGCGGCGATACCGCTCGGCGGTAGGAGGGTGGGAACGGTGGGGGTGGAACCATCGGCCTTCCGGGCCTACACGCCCAAGCCGACCGTGCGCGGCGGCGAAGAGCAAACTGGGCGCCCCGTATGTCTGGGGCGCCGAGGGATCTGACGCCTTCGACTGTTCCGGCCTGATCCAGTGGGCCTTTGGCAGGGCGGGCATTCGGCTGCCGCGGGTGACGCATCAGCAGTTCGCCAGTGGACCCCGGGTCCCGTTTTCCCAGATGCGATCGGGTGACCTGATCTTCTGGCGGCCGGACCCCACCAACCCGGGCTACATTTCCCATGCCGCGATCTACTGGGGCGACGGAAAGATGATCCAAGCCCGGCGGACGGGGGACGTCGTCAAACTGGTGCCCGCCCACACGCGCAATCTCGCAGGCGTGGTGAGGGTGATTGAGTGATCACGCGTTGACCCGCTGCGGTGCTTGCCTTGCGTATAACAACGTGTAGCGCACGGTATTGATCGGTCTGCGTTGGATAGATCTTTTATGCCAAAAATCTCATTTCGGTAACCAGCCACCCTTTCTACCTACTACAGTCCTTCGTACTTGCCGGTGACTTGCCTTCGCGGTGGAGGCGGCCGGCTGGTGCCGAGGCCCGCGCCGCGGGAACCGGGGAACCAGAGCCTGGAGCGATCCACGCATGGGGTGAATCCGCCACGGATGCGGCGGTAGGGCGTCATCTCCTGGCCCGAACCCGTCAGCTAACCCGGTAGGCCATAAGGAGAAAGGGTCAAACCCCGGACCTATGCCATCCATTGTGGACGGGCTGCTCGACGCTGCCCAGAAAAATCTCGGCTATCGCGAGAAAACCGACGGCTACAGCAAGTTCGGTAACTGGTACTACGCCAACGTGGACAACAGCGACCCCTACTTCAAGACCGCCCCATGGTGCGACATGTTCATTACCTGGGCCGCCAACCAGGCGGGCGTCGAGAAGTACGTGGGGGATTTCGCCTACACCGTCGACCACGCCAAGTGGTTCAAGGAGCAGGACGCCTGGAGTGACAAGCCGGAGCCCGGCGCCATCGTCTTTTACGACTGGAGCGGGTCACGCGATGTGGAGCGGATCGACCATGCGGGCATCGTCGAGAAGGTACAGGGAGACCAGATCTCCACGATCGAGGCCAACGTCGACAAGGTGTGGCTCAAGCGCAAGGACAGGGACCAGAGCAAGGTCGTCGGCTACGGCCTTCCCCGCAAGGTCAAGGAGAAGTTCGGGGAGGGTGAGACGTTCGTCCTGACGGGCGGCAACCCGCGGACGCCTCTGGTCCGGAAAGGGGTCGTGCAGGCGGCGGGGAAGGCGCAGGAGACCGATGTCGTCCTGCCGACGGCCTCCACGGAGAGCATCGCGGTGTCTGGGGTCGTGTTCGCGGGCGTGCTCTGCGTTGCCGTCGTGGTCAGGCAGGTGAGACGTCGAAGCTCTGCCAGAGGCAGGCAGCAGCGGTATGCCGGCCGTCACCGTTCGATCATGGCGTAGCGGTTCATGATCTGGCAGGGCGGAAGGCGACGGTGAAGTCCGGCCCGCCGTTCTTGGACCCATAGACCGTGCCGTCCTCGGTGGCGGCTACCAGTCGCTGCGGGTCGGGTGTCCGCCAGCGCAGCAACCTGCCGAAGCAACTGGGCTGCGCCATGTTGGAGGACGGCTTGGTGGAGGTCAACGAGTTCGGGCAGTGCTCGGTGAAGGGAGTCTTCGCGGCCGGCGACATGGCCAGGCGGGCGTCCATGCCGTTCCCCGGCTGGCCAGGTGATCATCGCCGCCGGTCAGGGCGTCACCGCGGCCGTCGTGATCGATCAGGAGTTGCTGTACGCCTGAGCTCAGAGCAGCGAGAGCGTGTGGCAATGATGCGCGATCAGCGCGCTCACCCCCGGAAACACCGCCAGAGCCGCCGGTCCTGCGAGGAACAAGGTGACGGCCACCGTGCCCACCAGCCGCTCGCGGCGGTGGAGCGGCGCGGCCGGATTGAGCATGCGGCGCACCCTGCTCAACGCGTTCTCGCCTGCAGCGCCCAGCGCGAACGCGGGCACCCGCCCGGTGGCCAGACCGACCAGAGCCGCGGCGAGGTGCAGGCGCGGATGCTGTCCCGCGGCCACATCGTCGGCCCGCAACTCCACCAGGCGGGCCACCTCCGCTTTGGCCGTTGCGAACAGCGGGAGAGCAGGAAATGCCTTGGCCAGGCCTTCAGCCAGGGCAAGGAGAAGATGGTGGCGTCCTCGGAGATGGGCTCGCTCGTGCGCCAGCACCGCGGCCACATGCTCGGGCGGCAGGGCGTGGAGCGCCGCCGTGGTGATCACGGCCTTGTTCGCCCTGCCGGGCAGGCAGTACGCGAGCGGCTTGTCGTACTCCAGGACCACCGCGTCCAACTCGCCGTCACGCCGGCCCAGCAGGCTCAGCATCTCCGAGTGCCGGGCACGCTCGCGCCGTGAGGTCAGCAGCACCCTGATCACGCAGAACACAGTCCGTGCGGTGATGAACCCGCTGACCAGGACGGCCAGCCGGAATCCGGCGGAGGCCACGTCGACGTCGGATCCGTGGCCGAGAAACTGCTTGCACACCTCGAACAGCCTGGCCAACCCGTGCCCGACCGCGTCGCCGGGGATCGCGGCACTCAGCGCGGCCATCACCGCCGAGAGGACCGCGGAGATGTCCGCGGCCAGCCACATGGAGATCGCCAATCGGGGGGCCCGCTCGGCCCAGGCGGCCTTGACGAGCAGTCGCGGCAACACCGTGGCGGCACCCACGGCGTAGACGACGAGGACCAGGGCGACCGTCATGATCGACGGGTGTGCGCCGGGAACACCTGAAGGGCGGATTCCAGCGCGGCAGCCTCCTCCGGGGTCAGCCGCTCAAGGAAGTGAACCAGCGTGGCCGCCTGGTTACCGCCGCTGGCCAGCGTCTCGCGCATCAGCTCGGCGGTGTAGGACTCCTTGGTGCCGACTGGCTTGTACACGTACGCCTTACCCACCGGCTCGCGCTTCAGCAGGCCCTTTTTGTAGAGCTTGTCCATCACGGTCATCACGGTGGTGTAGGCGATCTCGCGATCCTGTCGCAAATCCTTCAGCACGTCTCTCACCGCGGCGGGGCGGTGGTACGACCACATCCGGTCCATGATCACCGACTCCAGGTCGCCCAACGTCCGCATCTTCTTGTGGCCTCCTGCCGCGATTTGTTTTCATGCTACTTGGGATCGTTGATACGGGGCCACAGTGTGCAACCTTGTGGACAACGCACATAGCTCCACGTTGCCAGTACTTCCAGCGCCATTTCGACGTGCGGGGCTCGGCGGCGGCTTTATGGGCGGACTGCGCCGAGGAGGCGGTTGCGCCAGTAGTCGTCGAGCTCGACGACCTTGATCACGTCTCCGGTCTGCGGCGCGTGGACCATCTTCCCGTTGCCCGCGTACATGCCCATATGTCCCAGGCCCTTGCTGAACAGCAGGTCCCCAGGCTGGAGGGCGTCCAGCGAGACGCGACGACTGGCGCCCCAGGCCCACTGTGTGTACGTCGTGCGGGGAATGGCGACCCCGGCGGTACGCCAGGAGGCCTGGGTGAGGCTGGAGCAGTCGTAGGAGTTCGGCCCATTGGCGCCGTACCCATACGGCTTGCCCACTTGCGCGAACGCGAACTGCAGCGCGATGCGGGCGTTGCCCGAGGCCGGGCCGGTGTACTTGATTCCCGTGCTGTTGGGATTGCCCGACTTGAAGGCGCCGAGCTTGCGAAGGATCTTGGTCTGCTGGGCGATCAGCTTCTCGACCTCGGTCTTGTCGTCGTCCACCTTCTCGCGCGCCTTGTCGGCCTCGGCCAGGACATTCTTGGCCTCGTTGCGCCGGTCGCGCAGGTCCTTGATGCTGTCCTCGTACGCCCGTAGTTTGGCCGACCGCTCGGTGGCGATCTGGCCCAGTGCCGCCATGCTGCTCAGCGTCTCGCCCTGGCCGGCGTAGGTCTGCCAGTTCTCGAAGCCGCCGTACTGGTACTGGTTGACCGCCACCGTGACGAGATCCGCGCGCAGGGCGTCCGAGCGCACCGTCTTGCGGCCGAGGTCGGCGTTGGCCGCGTCGTACTTCTGCTTGGCCTTCTTGTACGCCTCGGTGGCCTGGTTGTACTGCTCGACCACCTTGTCGGCCCGCTCGTTCAGCTTCACCAACTTGGCCCTGGCCTTGGCAGGTGACGGCGCGGCGGCGGCGGTGCCGGGGGCGGAGACTAATGTGACCAATGCCAGCGCTGTGGCCCCTGCCATCTGCCCAAGCCTTGTCGGCGCAGCCACTACGATGCCTCCTCGTAAACATCCAAGATCTGGGGCGAATAGTACCGAAGTGAAGGGTTTTATTAGCCTGTTCGAGTCGATTGGCCTCGAGGGCGGGACGTACTACCCGGCATAGCGGAAGGCCGCCGCCCATGTATGGATACGCGCGCCATCTCCGGAGTGTTCAGGTGCTCAACTTGCCCTGCTGTCGGCGGGCTGTTCGTCCATCGCGGACACACATCACGGGCCACAACGGCGCCACCTGTAGCCACGTCGTCCACGTCCACGATCCCATCGCGCACGGCCGCCACCTCCGGTGGCTGTTCTGTGACGCTGCCGAGCGCTCCCCGGCCCTCTGGCCAGACGCTCGGTCCGTTCTTCGGAAGGGAAGGTTCTGGGAGGTCACTGGGCAGGTCAGCGGAGTGAAACTCAGCTTCGTGACCTCCGGGGTCAAAGCCGCTGGTTGAATCTGGCATGCCTCGGCCCCGTACGGCCGGGCGCCGTACGGGATCCGTCGCGGCTAGAGCGTCGGGAGCAGCTGCTTCAGCTCAGCGAGCTCGCTGCGCAGGCTCGTCTGGATGGTCTTGGCCATCGTCTTCGTCTTGGCGTTGCTGCCCCTGGCGATCTCGTTCTGGGTCACCTTGATGGCGCCCTGATGGTGGCTGATCATCATCTGGGTGAACATGCGGTCGAACATGCCACCCTTCATCTGCCGCATCTTGGCCATCTCGGCGGAGGACATCATGCCGGGCGTCGACGTCATCATCGGGTCGTCGTCGGCCATGGGCTCCTTATCCCAGGCGGTGAGCCAGTTGTTGAGCTTGCTGAGCTGCGGCTGCGCCTCCATCTGCATCTTCATGGCGAGATCCTTGACCTTGGCGTTGGAGGCGTTGGTCTGGGCCCACTTGGCCATCCGCAGGGCCTCCTGGTGATGCGGGAGCATCATCTGGACGAACATCACGTCGCCATCGTTGAAGTCCGCCTTGGGCTTCGACGAGGACATGTCCATGCCGTCCATGTTCGTGACATCTGCGCTGGCCCCGTCGTTCGACGAGGCGGCCGGAGCGGCTCCCGCACCGGCGGCGGTGGTCGTGGGGGTGGATGAGCCGCAGGCGGTGAGCAGGGCGACGGCGCCGATTCCGGCGACGGTGAGCATGGTGATCCGGTGTGCGACGGTCATGGGGAATCTCTCCTTCGGAAATGGGGGATCGGATAGGACGGGTCGGATTGGAACGACCCTCCTAAATCCGCAGAACCGAAAGAAAAGCCAGATCGGCCGCCGGTGGCTCCCTCCCTCGCTGTACCAGCCTCCAGCCGCGACCATCACGGGCGTCACTGCGCCGCTCGCTCGGCAATGCCAGGGCCAGCAGAAAGGCGATCGCCGTGGTCAGTACGGCCACGCACATCGACGCGGGTCCGTGAGCTGCGGCGCAGGCCACCCTGGCGCCATCGCCTGGAGAACCAGATGCGACAAGCTGCGAACTCGTGTGCCCCGACCGATCCTGGCATTCCAGAACGTGCCCGGCGACGATGCCGGAGGTGAGTGTGACGAGCAGCAGCCAGACCATCCAGCGTCGGCCCGTCCAGCTCATGTCACCTCCCGATCGGGAATCTTCCGCCTCACCCCGCGTCAGGCGCCGTCCCAATGCGGGCACCTCGCAGGCGTTAGAGGAGGCGGGTGCTATTGGGTACGCGGGCTGATGGCCTCGGGTTCACCGTCATCGGAATCTCGTCTCTGAGGGGTGAGCTTGTACGACGGATTGTCGTAGCAGGCTTGCCCTCTGGAAGACATGTCGAAGTTGCAATATGCATGTATCGATGAGACGACGCCCCTATCTCTCCCCAACTGCTGGGCCGTCGCGATGGCCGGACTGACATGACAGTGGCCGCCTGGCCCGCCGATCGCCGGAGCACCATGTCCGCTTCAGCCGCTGTGGCAGAGGGGAACGTACGGGCACCCGCCAGCCACAGCATCGGCTTGAACCTTGCGCCCGTCGCTCGCATGATGGGCGGTATGAGGTACAGGCCCCTGGCACTGATCCTCGCCGCCTTGCTCGTGACCACATCGTGCGGCCGGACCGACACCCCCACCGCTTCGGCGTCGCCTGCGGGATGGAATTCCGCGTTACCTGTCGCGACAGACAAAGGGCCTGTGGCCATGTGGCGCCTGGAGGGCGGCTTCCTCCCCCCGGGACTGCTCGCGATCCGTCCGCCACGGGTCGTCGTGTACGCCGACGGGTGGGCGATCGTGGATGCGGCCCGAACCCTGCGGCTTGCGAAGGCCGATCTGAACAAGCTGCTCGCGGCGCTTGATCGCGATCTGTCGGGCCAGCCGGCGACGGCCACGCCCCGGCCCGGCGCTCCCGTAGTGATGGACGCACCCACCACGGTGTTGGGCGTCCGTACGGCGGGAGGCAAGCGAGAGGTGAGGATCCCGGCCCTTGACGTGACGCGCGGCTCCTACGCGAAGGCCCTGTACGACGCACGCGATCGTTTCGACCGTCTCGCCCGGCGCATCACGGCCAAGGGCCAGAACTACGTGTCCAGACGCGTACGGCTGGTCGCGGAGCAGACGACATTGAGGGGTGGCAAGGCCCGACCCTGGCCGAGGGGGGTGCCTGAACCACGGGCCGCGGGCTCACCCGTTCGCACCCGCGACCTGTCCGGGAAGGCCGCCATGGCCGCCATCCGACTGATTCCGCGCGACGCGGACCAGCGTGGCGGGTGGCGGGTGTTCCGTGCTCGGTCGGGTGCCTCGCTCGCGGTCTCCTGGCGCTATCTGCTGCCCGACGAATGATCTCTAAACGCCGCCCGCGTCACAGCAGTTGTGCCTGCACGAAACCGGCCAGAAGTACGGCGAAGCCGCCGATCTCGCCGACGATCAGCGAGACCATGAACGCGGTTGTGCCGCGTACCGGATGGCACAACTGGTTGTCGGTGTCGCGGCGCCAGCCGTGGTAAGCGTAGGTCCCGATTGCGGCTACGAAGAAGAAGATCACGATGCCCGCCGCAGCCAGGTTCACCCACGCCGACCAGCCGCTCAGGGCGACAAAGACTGCGAGCAGCAGCGTAGCGAACGAGTAGAGCAAGGCGGCTCGATGCGCGATGTCGACGTAGGGATGAGCCATGTGTTCGGCCGAGACGGCCATCTGGCGGTATTTCCACACGCCGAGCACTAACGCCAACAGAAAGATCAGTCCGGCCGCCAGGAGAACCAGCTTGGCTTCCGTGCTCAGCACCACCACCATTACCCTCGATTCTCGTTAACTCGAACAGATATGTACGACTTACGGTGGGGGGGCGCAGCACCATAAGTCAAGGCGGGAGCTGGAGGGCGCCGAGCCAGAGAATGAGGACCGGAGCCGAGTCCGCCCAAGGCCCTTCTCCTTGAAACTGCGCAGCTCTCCTTGAAACTCCGCAGCCGAAGGCCGTTGCTGACCACGAACACGCTGGAGAACGCCATCGCCGCTCCTGCGATCAGGGCCGGGAGGAGATTCTCCAGCTCATCGTGGGTCATCGCCGCGCCGGCGGGGTCCGCCGGCGCGGCGAACAGGCTCGCGGAGGCGGCAACCCCCTCGATCCCCTCGATAACCCCTACGAGGATGGCGGGTCGGCGTAGCGTGACATGCGGGCTCTTCTCTCTACAGGGGGTGGTTGACACCCTCCAGCGCGGCGAAGAGCCTCGCCGCTTGCGATCATGATGCCTGGCTGCCGGACCCCTTGCCGGGTCAAGGCGAAGGCTCCCGGCTCGCTCTCGCTCAGCCAGTCCCTCGTGGCGATCCGCTTCAGCCTCGACCGCTCGACATGTCGTTTCTCGCCCTTGACTCCCGGCTTCTCCAACGCGGGACATGATCGCCTACTTGGAATCGGCCACGCTCGCGTTCAGCGGCTTCATCAGATCCAGCGCCTGGCCGTCGCCGATGGCGGCCACCTGGTGAACACCTGCCCAAGTAGCTAGGTTGCCCCCACCTCGTCCGATTCTCACAGGGAGTGGCAGCCATGCGGCAACAGCACAAGACCTTCCAGGCGATCGAGGTCGGCGACGGCGGCGACGGGCGGTGGGCCGCCTACGCCCGGGCCCTGTGGCAGGACATGGAGCGCCTGCTGACCGAGGAGGGCCGGACCCCGGAGGGCGCGGACCGCGTTCGGGCGCTGTTCCGTGCGCACATGCCAGAACTGGTCCCGGTGCTGGACCGCCTGGCCGGCCAACTCGACCGGCCCGAGGCGGAAGTCTTCCTCACCCACGCGGCACTGCGGCCGTTCTCCCAGGCCTGCACCCAGATCGGCCAGAACGGCACTCTGCTGCGCAACTATGACCTACGGCCCGATCAATGCGAGGGGACCATCGTCTCCTCCTGCTTCCTGCGCCCCGTGATCGGGATGCAGGACCTGCTGTGGGGCTTACTCGACGGGATGAACGACGCCGGTCTCGCGGTCTCGCTCACCTGGGGCGGACGTTCCGTCTACGGACGCGGCTTCGCCATTCTCATCCTCATGCGCTACTTGCTGGAGACGTGCGACACCGTCGATGAGGCGGTCGACAGGCTGCGGTCCCTGCCGGTCGCCGTCCCCCAGAACCTCACCCTTGTCGATCCCACCAAGGCGATGACGGTGTTCGTGGGACCGGATATGTCCCCGACGGTGGCACCGGACGCCTGCGCCGCCAATCACCAGCACCTGCCGGTAACCGACGAGCAGGAGCGGGCCATGCGGACGCAGGAACGGCTGCGAGCCATCCGCGCCGCGGGTACGGACGTGGCGGCAATGCTCAAGCCGCCGCTGTATCGATCCGTCGACGAGCAGGGGACGGTAACGCTCTACACCGCCCACTACCGGCCCGCCGAGGGCCTTGTGACGTACTACTGGCCCGGTGAGTCCTGGCAACAGTCCTTCGGCGACTTCACACCCGGAACCCGCACCGTGACCTTGGGCCGGGCCAGCTGAGAGGCTTTCCGGACTCCTGCTCACCCCTACACGAAGATCTTGCAAGAACGTGATTTCACCCGCCGCCGCCAGCCGCGCCCGCCGCAAGGTCCACGCCACGGACCGGCCGGCGTGCCCCGGCCGCGAGCACCAGCAGGTCGTCCAGGCATTCCGTGCTGCCGCAGTCAGTGGCGACTTCGAAGCGCTGCTGCGGGTCCTCGATCCGAACGTGAAGCTGACAGTTGACACCCCCGACGGCATGGTCGTCACCCTCGGCGCCACCGAGGTCGCCGCCGGTGCCCGCGTGTTCTCCGGTGAGGTCGCCCGCCAACGACCCGTGCTGGTCAACGGCATCCCGGGGCACATGTCTTGGCGCTCGGACGGAACGCCGCTGTCGGTCATCGCTTTCACCGTCGCCGAAGGCCGGATCACTGGCATCCACATCGTGGTCGACCCGGCCAAACTCGCCTCGATCCAGCTGCCCGCCCCGGCCTGAGCCGGTGTCGTCCCCGTTGCCGATAATCGCGTAGGCCAGAGTAGGCGACGCCTGGGCTGAAGCGGTGCGCATGCCCGCCCGGCTCTCGGTCCCGTTGCCACTCGAAGGTGACCCGCTCATAGCCATGGAGAAGCTCGTTCTCGCCAACTACTTCGGCCAACCCGCCCCCGTTCCGGTCACGACCTGGCGGCCAGGCGGTGCAGGATCGAGTGCGGCAGCCTCTGTGCCAAGCAGATATTGCGGCTCGGGCAGTCGCGCTGCGCGGTGTTCCGCCCCATCCTGTGAAGGAGGCAGTCGTCTGATGCAGCTCAACTCGTCCATCGTCGTCCCGCAGGACATCCGGCAGGTGTGGCGCTTCCTCGGTGATCCGCTGACCGCGCCCCGCTGGGACCGCAGTATCGCGGAGGTGGTCCCGCTGTCGACCGCGCCGGTCGGCGTGGGATATGAGGCGATGACCATCGCGCCGTATCCTCCACCGCATCGACCTGGATCTACGCAGTCCGCTGCTCGTTCCGGTGTTACGGCTGACGACCCGGAAGGCCCTTGGCACCGACATGGAATATCTGCGGGGGGCGCTGGCCAGGGACACTCACGACTGAGAGGCAACCCTTTCGGGAGGCATCACGCTCTGCATTCACGGGGCCTCTCGTCCGGGGTAGAGCGGAGACACTAAGCAAGGCCTGTAGCCTGCGATTTCATGTTGGCGTCAGCCTGGCGACGATACCCCCTGCTGACGACCTCAACCGGATTGTCCAGCAGCTCGGCGAACCCCAGCTCAGCGCCGCCGACAAGGGTGGTGTCATCTCCCAGCGCTGCGATCCGCAGTTTCACTCGTTCGCGGGAAACTGGCAGTACGTTGGCGGCGATACGACTCTGCACCTGTGCTGAGGCCCCTCGGTAAATATCGCGCAGTATCCCGCCGAAGACCACGACACCCGGGTTGAACAGGTTGATCAGATTGGCAACCCCGACACCCAGCCAATCTCCCACATGGGTCAGCGCCGCCTTGGCGGATTCGTCGCCTCGCTCAGCGGCATGTACCACGGACGCCACCGCGTCCCGCCCGATCAACCCAGGGGGCCAGTTGGCCGCACTGAGCAGTGCGTCCTCCCCGACCTCCGCTTCCAGGCAGCCGCGCGAACCGCACCCGCACGGCCGCCCGTCGTGTGCGTTCACGATCATGTGACCGGCTTCGGCGGCGTAGCCGTCATTGCCGTCCAGGCGCTTGCCGTCGACGATGATGCCGCCGCCCACGCCAACATCGCCGTGCAGATAGATGAGATTCCGGAATCCGATCCCAGCGCCCCTCTGGTTCTCCGCGACTGCGCCCAGGTGAGCTTCGTTGCCAACTCGCACAGGCAGGCCCAGGGCCAAACGGCGCTCGAGTTCCGGGCCGAACGCCTGATCTACCCAGCCGGTATTTGGTCCGAATCGTACGGTGCCGTCCGCTGGCCGGATCATGCCGCAGAACGACGCGCCAATGCCGACGCACACGGCATCGCTTGGGACGTCGCGGAGCAGTTGGCGGGCGAACTCGGCTAGAGTTCCAACGACATCGTCCAGGTCGGGGTACTTGCGTTGGCGTACGGCCTCACGGCGATCGAGTATCACGCCGCCCAGGCCCACTCGCGCGGCCAGCAGGCGGTCCACTGCCACGTCAAAGGCGAGCACGAATACGCGATCAGTGTTTGGGCTGACCACCAGGGACGGTCTGCCCGCTCTGTGGGTGTCCTGGGGAAGCTTTTCTTCGACCATGCCCAGGGCGGCAAGTTCGGCGGTCAGCCCCATGATCGTGGTGCGGTTCAGCCCCAACTTCTCCCCGAGCACAGCACGCGAAGTCGGGCCATTCAGGTGGAGATGGCGTAGTAACGCCCCTAGGTTCCTCCGGCGGGTCTCCTCATTAGGCGCCCCGGGCTTTGTGATCTTCATGAACCGAGTCTCCCGGCTGCTTCAATCCATTTCCACTGCATCGGGGTCCACGGGAGATCCCGTCCCTCCGTGAGGGCGGCGGCCGCGACCAGTGCGACGATCGCTCGGTTGAACACGCGCCCAGGTGGGGTTCGAGGCACGCGCCAATCTTCGACCGTGTCGGCTGGCATGTCCACCGAGGTTCGACCCCAGCAGATCGGCTGTCGCCCTCATCCACGCCGCCTGCCTGAGGCAGAAGTGACGGATGGGCACATAGTGATACATCGGGCATGGCACCATTTCTGGTGTGAATAGGGTCAAGCAGGTGCCTCGGGGCGGGGATCGGCTGATCCGTGTGTCCATGACGGTTGTGGTGTTGGCGGTCGCGGCGGTGGCCGCGTGGGTGTCGTACTGGCATGCGGTGGCGGTGATCGAGAAGTACGGTGCCGAGGACGAGATGTCGGCGCATCTGGTCCCGGCGACCGTGGACGGCATGATCTACGCCTCCTCGATGGTGCTGCTGTGGTGTGCCCGCTACCGCCTGAAGGTGCCGTCGCTGGCTCGCTGGGCGCTGGCACTGGGAGTCGCTGCGACGCTGGCGGCGAACATCTTGCACGGGATTGAGCGGGGACCCCTGGCCGCGGCGCTGGCCGCGTGGCCGGCGATCGCGCTGGTGATCTCCTACGAGCTGATCATGTGGGTGGTTCGCTCGGGTCGCGAACTTGCCGATCGCGCGTACGACGTGGGGCAGCCCGAGCGAGTGCTCGCCGAGCCCGCACCCCCGAGCGCCCCGAGCGGTCACTCAGACCAGGCGCCGCGGGTGCCGCAGCCCGGCCCAGTGGTGAACGTCACGCCGCAGATCGACCCGGGCGAGCCGACGCAAGAAACAGGCGAGCGCCGGTCAGCGCCCGCCGAGCCCGAACCGGCTGCCACACGGGCAGACCAAGACGCATCGGCGGGCGAAACCCGCGCGGACAGCGACCGGCGAGCGCGGGTGGCGGCCTTGCTCGCTCAGGATCCCAACATGACCGGCGCCGCGCTCGCCCGTACGCTCGGGGTGCACGAGACCACCGGCCGCAAATACCGCCGCGAAGCACTCAACGGCAACGGTCGTTCCGCATAACGCCAAACCGGGGCGTGCCTTCAGCCGGGTCAGTGCTGCGGGCGCTGGTTCCACTCGCCGTTCACAAACTAGGAAGTACGCACTCCTACGCTTCGGACGTGAGTGACGAGGCGATGCAACTGACGGGCGCTTGAGGTCAGAGCGCACGGGTGGCTGTTGACCCCCAGTCACGTCTGCATCCCACCGCTACGCGAGGAGAAAGCGTCATGAGCTCCACTGCGGTCAACGTCGTGCTCGTGCACGGCGCGTTCGTCGACGGGTCGGGCTGGCAGGGTGTCTACAACCTGCTCAAACAGGATGGCTACCGGGTCAGCGTCGTCCAGAACTCCACGGTGACGCTGGAGGGGGACGCCGAGGTCACGCGGCGGGTGCTGGATCTCCAGGACGGTCCCACCGTGCTCGTCGGGCACTCCTACGGTGGCTCGGTCATCACCGAGGCCGGTACTCATCCGCGGGTGTCGGCGCTCGTCTACGTCGCCGCGTTCGCGCCCGACAAGGGCGAGAGCGTGGAGTCGCTGCTCGCCGATTCGCCGCCGGGTACGCCGGCGCCGCCGATCGTGCCCCTGGAGGGTGGGTTCCTCGCTATTGAGCGGGACAAGTTCCACGGCGCGTTCGCGGGCGATCTGCCGGCGGAGTTGGCGGCGTTCATGGCCGATTCGCAGGTGCCGTGGGGCGTTGGCGCGGCCGGTGCCGCGGTCACCGAACCCGCCTGGCGCACCAAGCCGGCCTGGTACCTGGTCGCCTCCAGTGATCAGACGATCCCGCCGGCCGCGCAGCGGGCGATGTCCGCGCGTGCGGGAGCCACCGTGGTCGAAGCCGAGGGTAGCCACGCTATCTATATCTCCCAGCCGGAGGCCGTCGTCGCGCTGATCAAGCAGGCGGCCGCCGGCGGCTGAGCGAACGATCCATAGGAACGGCCATGGCAGCCCGGTGGTAAGCCCCCCGGGCTGCCCCCGGCATCAGCTGGCAGAGGTGTGGCCCTCGCTGGTCTTGTCGGCCGTCTGGCTGCCAGGTGTCTGTACGTTGTCGCGCTTCACCGTCGGCACGCTGTTGGCGAACGTCTCAGTCGCGTACGCCGCGCCGTCCGCGAGCTCGTTCAGGAGGGACGTGTTGACGTTGTTGTAGGTGTCGCAGGCCTTGTGGTAACAGGGGTCATAGGCCACCCCGGCCGTGCCGCCGAAGACAGCGGCCTCCTCAGCCGTCTTGACGGTGTCGGTGCCGGATCGTACGCCGCCCGCCGGGATGCCCGCGTCCATGAACGACTGGTAGTCGGAGGTACCGGTGAACGCGTCCTGCTTGAGCGGGAGCTTGCGCCCGGCGTAGTAGTCGGTGAAGGTCTTCTCGATCGTGTCCGAGCCAGCCGGCGGCTTGGAGCTGTTGGTGCCGAGTGAGTCGTCACCGTCCAGGACACCGCGGACTCCGTTGGGGGAGCCGATCATGTCGAGGTTCAGGTAGAGCGCGATCTTCGCCTTCTCTTCGGCGCTGAGGTTCGCCACGTAGTACTTGGAGCCGAGATCGCCGCCTTCCTCGGCGCCCCAGAAGGTGAAGCGGACCCGGTTGTTGACCCGGCCGCGAATCTCGCCGATCTTCTGGGCGATGGTGAGGACCGTCCCCGCGCCGCTGCCGTTGTCGTTGATGCCGGGGCCCGCGGCCACGCTGTCGAGGTGGGCGCCGACGGTGACCACGCGGTCAGGGTTGCCGTATGCGGTCTCGGCCACGATGTTGGAGGTCGTGCGCTGTTCGCTGATGGTGTCGGTCTTGATGTGGAGTTTCAGGTCGCCCGCCTTGGCCGCCTGAACCAGTTCGACGCCCAGCTTGTTGGTGAAGCCGATCAGCGGGATGGTGAACGGGCGCAGCGCCGTACCCTCCACTGGCGCATCGGGGACATCAGGCCGCTGATAGTAGGCGACCGCGCTCGCGCCGGCCTTCTGGGCGTTGTCCGTCTTGACCTCGAAGGTACAGCCGCCCCGGCGGATGAGCGCGATGCTGCCGGTGGTGAAACCGGCGAAGTCGTCAGCCTCGCAGCCGCTGCCCAATCCGGCCGCGTCGGGATCCACGGCCACCGCGGCGGCCGTCACGTCGCCGGCGCCCGAGTAGTCGAGGGTGCGGTAGTCGGTGCCATGGGTGTAAGAGGTCGGGGACGGAGCGGTCTGCGCGAAGACCGAGGGTGTGACCTCTTTATAGAAGGGAAAAGCGAAGCGCTGGATCGTGGGTTTGTAACCGGCCAGCGTGAGTTTGGCCACAATGTAATTCGCTGACTTCTCGAATCCGACCTCGCCCGAAGCCCGGTTGCCGCCGCTGTTGTTGGCGATCGTCTGGAATGCCAACTGGTGCGTCCGGATGTCCTTGAGTTGGACCAGGTCAGCGAGGCTCGGGGTGCCGGCGTTGGCGGACGGTGTCGCGCCGAGAGTTGCCGCTAAGCCGATTAAGGTGCCAATAGCAATTTTGCGCACGTGTGCCCTCTCAAGTTCATGACTGACTTCGCGAATCGGAGTCAAGAGATCCGCGCAGATCCAAGATCATAGCCATGGTTTCTGTGGGATAGAGGGCTTACGTGATAAATGCGGCGATACTCCAGGCTTGCGGCTCTTTATGGCCGATGTCCGATCGCCCCTAGCGCACCACCCCGGTGGAACGGCCGTGGAACGCCCTAGAGAGGAGAACCGTCACCGTTCGAAAGGAGACCACATGCGCCACCAGACTGGCTTCCAGCGCCGCGTGTTAACCGTCCTGGTCATGTTCGCCATGGCCCTCGGGCTCCCGGCCGCCGCCCAGGCGAGCGCTCTTTCCTCGACCGCCTTGCGCAGCAACGCCGCCGGCACCGCTAAGTGCATCGGCCTGGCGAACAACGGCAGCACCGCCAACGGCACCCCGCTCGTGATCTGGGACTGTCATTTCCACCCCGACCAGATCTGGCAGGGCAACAACGACCGCTCCATCCGTACGCTCGCCGGCAGTGGCAAGTGTGTGGGGCTGGCGAACAACGGGAGCACCGCCAACGGCACTCCGCTGGTGATCTGGGACTGCCATCTCCACCCGGATCAGCAATGGAGGTTCGCGGCCCTGGGCGCCAACATCTACTCCATCCGCAGCTTCGCCGCCAGCACCGCCAAGTGTGTCGGTCTGGCCAACAACGGCAGCACCGCCAACGGCACTCCGCTGGTGATCTGGGACTGCCACCTCCACCCCGACCAGCAATGGGGGCTGCCTGACTCTCCCGCGGCCTTCGGATTCGCTTCCTGATCCACTTCTTCGCAGCCGGAAGCGCCCAGGACCTCCCACTGGGGGAGGTCCTGGGCGCTGCCGGCTGACAGAAGAACACGTGCTCTACGCGCGGCCCAGCAGGGCCCGGGCCACGTCGACGTCCGTGATGAGGATGTTGATCCAGCGCCCCCGTACCGCTCCCCGGATCGCGGCGAGCTTGGCCGCGCCGCCCGCGACCCCGATGCGGCGCTCCACGGCGCGCAGCTGGTCGGGGGCGATGCCGATGATGCGGTCGTCGAAGTCGGCTTCCACGGCTCGTCCGTCGGCGTCGAAGTAGCGGGTGCAGACGTCGCCCACGGCGCCGAGCTCCTGGAGTTGCCGCTGGTCCTCGGGGGCGATGGCGTTGCCGGAGCGGCGGAGCAGTGGGGAGGGTTCGAGGGTGCCGATGCCGAGGAGGGCCAGCGTGAGGCGCGACCACGACTTCATGACCTCGGCGACGGCGGGCTCCTTCGACAGCATGTCGCGGAGTTCGCGGCTGTGGACGAGCGCGGCCGACGGCGCGAAGACGGGCCGTGCGCCGGTCAGCTCGGCGAGGCGGCTGGTGAGGCGGGTCGCGTGCAGTTGCACTTCGGGGCTGCCCGATCCGCCGACTATCTGGACGACCTCTTCGGCGACGGGGGTCGTCTTGGCCCGCATGACGTTGATCGCCTCCAGGAGCGTCGCGCTCCAGGAGGAGATGCCGATGACGTCGCCGCCTTTGAGCGTGGCGTCGAGGTAGGTGGCCGTCGCGGCGGCGAGCGCCGGGATGACGTCAGGCCCCACGCCCTCGGTCTCGACGACGACGGCGTCGCGCAGCCCGTACTGCTCCACGAGGGCTTCCTCGAGCTCGGCGTGCACGCCGTCGGGGGAGACGACCACGGTGCGTACGACAGCGCGGTCGGCGGCCTCTTTGAGGAGGCGCGAGACGCGCGGCTGCGACATGTTGAGATGGGCGGCGATCTCTGGCTGGCGTAGCCCGCGCTCGTGGTACATGCGGGCCACCTTGACCAGTAGCCGCATGTGGTCGGGGCTGGGAGTCGAAGCGATCACCACGTGAGTTCCCCGTCCTTTCTCGCTCCGGTGAGCGCGTCGCCCGGAGCGTCCGGTCTGCATGCTAGACGTTGGAGTGGCTAGAGGCGATGTCGTCGCCCCTAGCCTCCGGCGCCTCAGAGTTTCGCGAAGACGCCGTACTGGTCGGCGTTGTCCTTCGTGATGATCTCGCAGTCGATCGACTGCTTCTCCGGCTGCCCGGTCGCACCGGTCTTGACGAACTTGTCGGCCTGCTCGACCGCGGTCGTGGCGCCGAGCGCGGCCGGCTGCAGGGACGTCGCGAGCATGGTTCCGGCCTTGATCTGCGCGATGGCGTCCGGGCTGCCGTCGAAGCCGACGACGATGACGCCGGTCTTCTTGGCGGCCTTCAACGCCGCCACGGCGCCGAGCGCCATCGTGTCGTTGCCGGCGATCACGCCTTGGATGTCCGGGTTGCGCTGGAGGATGGTCTCCATCTTGCTGAAAGCCTCCTGCTGGTCCCAGTTCGCGGTCTGCTGGGCGACCCGCTTCAGGTCCGGGTACTGCGAGATGACGTCGCCGAAGCCCTTGGAACGCACGCCGGCGTTGGTGTCGGATTCCTTGCCGGTCAGCTCGACGTAGTTGCCCTTCTCCTTCATACCCTTCACGAACTCCTGGGCGGCGAGCTGGGCTCCCTGGGCGTTGTTGGACACGATCTGGGCCTTGGCGATGCCGGTCTGGTTGATCTCCCGGTCGATCAGGAAGACCGGGATCCCGGCGGTCGTGGCCTTCTGCACGGGGCCGATGGAGGCGTCGGCGCCGGCGTTGTCGAGGATGATCGCCGCGGCCTTGCGCGAGATGGCCGAGTCGATCAGCTCGCTCTGCTTGTTCGGGTCGTCGTCGTGGGAGTCCACCGAGGTCTGGTAGCCGAGCGACTCGGCCTTCTTCTTGGCCGCGTCCGCCTCGGCCTTGAAGAACGGGTTGTCCGGCGAGGGGGTGATGATCGCGATCAGGTTGCTCTTGGGCGCGGAGGCGCTCGACGACGAGGAGGCGCTCGACGACGTCGAGGCCGCGGGTTCGCCGGATGATCCGCATGCGGTCAGCGTCAGCAGCCCTGTGGTCAGGGCCGCCGCGGCCTGGACGACCAGGCGACGGCTGGGGTGGGACATGGTTTACCTCCTGGAAGACGCGCCGGCGTGGACGCGGGATGGGGGATGGGACCGGTTCTGAAACCGTTCCGGTCTGGCATCTGGCAATGAGGTGGGGTGAGGGTCGGCGCTTGGAAAAAGATGAGGGTCAGCGGGCGGGGGTGCCGGGTCTGACCGGGGCGTTGTCGGTTGCAGCCGGTTCGTCGTCGGTGGTCGCCGGTTCGTCGGCGACCACCACCGCGACCGCCGATGCGGCGGCGCCGCGGCGCTGGAAGCGCTGCTGGGTCTGGTCGAGGATGACCGCGACGATGATCACGGTGCCCTTGATGAAGATCTGCCAGAACGTCGAGACGCCGACGATGACCAGGCCGTCGGCGAGGAAGCCGATGACCAGGGCGCCGACGAGAGTGCCGCGTACGTTCCCGCGCCCGCCGGACAGGGCGGCGCCGCCGATGACGACGGCCGCGATGGCGTTGAGCTCGAAGCTGTCGCCGGCCTGTGGCGCGGCCGAGGTGAGCTCGGAGGCGATGATGAGGCCGGACATCGCGGCGCAGGCGCCGGAGATCATGTAGACGATCACCTTGACGCGCTGGACGGGGACGCCGGTGAGTTCGGTGGCCCGCTCGTTGCCGCCCGTGGCGTAGAGCCAGCGGCCGAAGGGCGTCGAGCGCAGGAGTACGGCGACGACGGCGGCGAGGATGATCATGATCCAGATCGCCACCGGAAGGCCGAGCGGCCGGCCGCCGCCGATCCAGTCGAAGCCGGTGTTGTGGGTGCTGGGGTCGCCGCCGAGCTTGGGATAGGTGGTGCCGCCGGAGATCAGGAGCGCGGCGCCGCGCGCGACGTACAGCATGCCCAGCGTCGCGATGAAGGGCGCGACGTTCAGTCTGGTGATGAGCAGGCCGTTGATGCTGCCCATCACGGTGCCGGCCGCGATGCACAGGATGACCACCGCCCACACCGGCGGGTAGGCGATGACGCCGAACAGGCTCAGATGTACGCCTTGGAGCAGTTCGCCGGCGATCACGCCCGACAACCCGACGATGGAGCCGACCGACAGGTCGATGCCGCCCTTGAGGATCACCAGCAGCATGCCGAGCGCCAGGACGGCGTTGATGGCCACATGCTTGATCATCGTGATCAGGTTGTCGACGGTGAGGAAGGAGTCGGACAGCAGGGCGAAGACGATGATCAGGACACCGAGCGCGATGAACGCACGTAGCTCGAAGATCGAATTGAGCGTCTTCAGGCGGCGCGCCTCCGCCGCCGCCCGGCGGCGTTGCCGCAGCACGGCTGCGTGGTCGTTGGTCAGGGTGTCAGCCATGGCTAACCTCTTCGGTGGTGTCGGCGCTGTCGGCCAGGCTCATCAGCTGGTCGCGGGTGATCTCGCCGGCTCGGAGGTCGGCGATCAGCCTGCCGCGGACCAGGACGAGCAGGCGATCGGGTATGTGCAGCGCCTCTTCGGTCTCAGATGTGGTGAACAGCACCGCCAGGCCGCGTTCGGCCTGCCGCGCCATCAGTTCGAAGACGTCGGCCTTGGCGGCGACGTCCACGCCGCGGGACGGTTCGTCGAGCAGCAGTACGCGGAGGCCGGTCATCAGGGCCTTGCCGATGACGACCTTCTGCTGGTTGCCGCCGCTCAGCGAGCCGATCGGGGCGTCGGGGCCGCTGGTCTTGACGGTGACATCGGTGATCATCTTCTGGACGGCGGCGCGTTCCTTCGTGCGGTTCACGAAGAGGCGGCGCACGAAACCGGTCAGCGCGGCCAGGGACAGGTTCTGGCCCACGCTCATCGTCTGGACCAGCCCGTCACGCTGGCGGTCCTCGGGGACCAGGGCCAGCCCGGCCTGGATGCGGCTGCGTACGTTGCCGACGACCGGCTCCCCGTACAGGCGGATCTCTCCCGATTCGGCGTGCAGGCGGCCGGCCAGGCACTCCAGGAGTTCGGTACGGCCGCTGCCCATGAGCCCGTAGATGCCGACGGTCTCGCCGGCGCGGACGGTGAGCGAGACGCCGTCGACGGCCAGGCGGTCGGGGTTGGCGGGGTCGGCGACCGACAGTTCGACCATCTCGAGCGCCACCGGCCCGAGTTTGGGCTCGCGGGTCGGGAAGAGGTCGTCCTGGTCGCGGCCGACCATCTTGCGTACGACCCAGGCGAGGTCGACGTCGTCGGCGGCGGCCGTGGCGACCATGGAGCCGTCGCGGAGCACGGCCACGTCGTCGGCGATGTCGAGCGCCTCTTCCAGGTGGTGGGAGATGTAGACGATCGCCACGCCTTCGGCCGTGAGCTCGCGGATGACCTGGAAGAGGACCTCCACCTCCGGGGCGCTCAGCGCCGACGTCGGCTCGTCCATGATCAGGATCCGGGCGTCCTGCAGCAGCGCGCGGGCGATCTCGACGAGTTGCTGCTGGCCCAGCCGCAGGTCGCCGACCATCAGGTCGGGGTTCAGCGCCCCGTCCAGACGGCGGAGCACGCCGGCCGCCAGCGAGCGCATGGTCGCGCGGTCGACGAGGACGCCGCCGCGAGTCCGCTCCCGCCCGAGGAACAGGTTGTCCTGGATGCTGAGGTTCGAGCACAGGCTGAGTTCCTGATGGATGATCGAGATGCCGCGATCGGCCGCGTCGCGGGCGCTGCCGAACTCGACGACCTTCCCGTCGAGCTCCACCTGGCCGGTGGTGGGCGACTCGACCGCGCTGAGGATCTTCATCAGCGTCGACTTGCCGGCGCCGTTCTCGCCGAACAGCACCACCACGCGCCCCGGGACGATGTCGAGCGAGACGCCCTTGAGCGCCTGCGTCCCGCCGTACACCTTGGTGACGTCGACCGCCCGCAGCACTGGGGTCGCCGTCACGACGCCGCCTCGACGGAGATCGGCGTGACGGTCAGTACGTCGGCGGTCAGTGGCGTCATCGCGCCGACCACGGTGACCTTCTTGCCGTCGAGTGACGGGACATCGAGCGACGACAGCACCTTCGCCTTGACCTCGTTGTTCAGGGCGGTGCCCGCGTCGGCGTAGTCGACCTGGTTGACGAACTGGCCGAACGCGATGAAACCGACCGCGTCGCGCAGCGCCGTGCCGTTGATGGCCGGGCCGATCTGCACCTGGACCCTGGCCTTGCCGATGCCGGGCACCTCGACCGGCAGCAGGCCGCTCTTCGCCGAACCGGCGGTGCCGGTCAGCGTGACGGCGTAGCTGTACGGCCCGGTGCCGGCGCGGTGGCCGTACTTCTGGCCGGCCGCGTCCGTGTCGTCGGCGATCGCCTTGCTCAGCGTGACGATGTCGACGGCCTTGCTCTTGATCGCCGGTACGACCTTCGGCCCGTAGGTCGCGGCGCCGTAGCGGGCCGGGTCGAATTTCGCCTGCTCGCCGGCGCGCGGCGCGGTGTCCGAGCGGTACGTCGTACTGGCGATGATCGCGATGATCACGAGCACGAGCGCGATCAGGCTGCCGCGGCCCAGCGTGAGCCAGCCGGGCCGGGTGGATTGCACTGCTGTCATGACGTACTCCCGTTCGCGCGTGCGCCGAGGTCGCGGGCGACCGTGAGGCGCTGGTGCCATCTCGCCGCGGCTGCCCTGCGGTGCTCCGCGCTCCAGTCAGGGGTGAAGATCTCCACGTCGCCGTCGGCCCGGCGTTCGAGGTCGGCGGTGGTCCACAGGCCCAGGCCGAGACCGGCCAGGTCGGCCGCGCCGCCCGCCGACAGCTCGTGATGACGGGTGCGGGCCACCTCGACATCGCTGAGGCCGGCCTGCAGCCGCATGAGCGCGGTGCTGCGGGTCAGGCCGCCGTCGGCGACGATCCGGCGCAGGCCCGGCATGGCGGTCAGGACGTCGTCGACCTGGTGCGCCACCGACTCCAGGGCCGCCCGCGCGAGCTGCTCCCGTCCGGTGCCGAGGTCGAACCCGGCCAGCACCGGCACCGCCCGGGGGTCCCACCACGGCGCTCCCAGGCCGCCGAATGCCGGTACGAGGGTGACGTCGCCCGCGTCGGAGCCGGCCGCCAGGTCGACGACCTGGTCCGCGGAGATGCCGAGCAAGTCCGCCAGCCAGGTCAGGGTCCGGCCGGTGGAGCGGATGTTCGCCTCGCTGGCGAACGTCGGCCCCTGCCCGGTGGACCAGGCGATCGTGTCGCAGACCGGGCTGCCCGGCCCACCCAGCCCAGGCGACTCCGCGACCGTCATCACCGACGATCCCGTGCCGTAGGTCACCTTGACCACGCCCGGCCGCCAGCCCGCGTGCGCGAACAGCGCGGCGTGCGAATCGCCCAGCACCGCGAGCACGGGCACCCCGGCGGGCAGCGGGTCCAGGTCGCGGACCGTGCCGAAGGGGCCGGTGGAGGCGACGACGCGGCCCAGCGCCGCGCGGGGGACGCCGAAGATCTCCAGCAGTTCGTCGTCCCAGTCACCGGTCGCGAGGTTCAGCAGCTGAGTGCGGGAGGCATTGCCCACCTCGGTGACGAATTCGCCGGTGAGCGCGTCGAGCAGCCACGCGTCCACGGTGCCCAGGCGCAACTCGCCGCGCCCGCTGCGCTCGCGCGCCGGGTCGTGCCGGTCGAGCAGGGCGCCCATCTTCAGCGCCGAGAACATCGGGTCCAGCGGGAGCCCGGTACGACTCCGGACCAGGTCGCCGTACCCTTCGTCCAAGAGCTGGGCCGCTCGGTCCGCGCCGCGCTGGTCCTGCCAGCCGACCAGTGGCGCGACCGGCCGTCCGGTCGCCGCGTCCCACAGGACCACCGACTCGCGCTGGGTGCTCAGCCCGATCCCGCGTACGGCCCGCGGATCGGCCTGCCGCAGGCAGGCGGCGACGGCGTCGCGGACGCTGCCGAGCAGTTCCTCGGCGTCCTGCTCCGCCAGCCCCGGAGCCGGGTGGCTCTGGGACAACGGCGCACTGGCGCGGGCCACGACCTGGCCGGCGGCGTCGACCAGCAGGGCCTTGGTGGAGCCGGTGCCCTGATCGATGGCGAGGACGAGCGGTTCCATCAGTCCCGTCCCAAAGCCTCACGGGCGGCCTTGACGATGCCCTCGGCGTTCAGGCCGAAGTGGTCGAGCAGGAAGGACGTGCTTCCCGTCGGTGCGAACGTCGGGACGCCCAGCATGCGTACGGGCACGGGATGGCGCTCCGCGACGACCTTGGCGACGGCGGCGCCCAGACCGCCGGACAGCAGGCCCTCCTCCGCGGTGATGATCGCGCCGGTCTGCTCCGCGGCGGCGACGACCTCGGCCACGTCCAGCGGCTCGACGAAGGTCATGTTGACCACCCGCGCGGTGAGGCCCTCCGCGCGCAGGAGCGCGGCCGCGTCGAGGGCCCGCGAGACCATCGTGCCGATCGCGATCACGGTCACGTCGTCGCCTTCGGCCAGGCGCGTCGCCCGGCCGGCCTCGAAGGGCGTGCCCGCCGGTGTCACCGCGGGGACCTTGAAGCGGGGGATCCGGATATAGGAGGGGAGACCGGACGCCGCGGCCCAGCGGACGGCGTCGCGAGTCTGCGACGGGTCGGCCGGGACGACGATGCGCAGCCCGGGGACGGCGCGCATCCAGGACAGATCCTCGATGGAGTGGTGGGTGGGTCCCAGCTCGCCGTACGCCATGCCCGGGCTCTGCCCGCACAGCACCACGTGCCGGTCGCTGTAGGCCACGTCCGCCTTGATCTGCTCCAGGGCGCGCCCGGTGAGGAACGGCGCCGCGGCGGAGACGAAGGGGATGAAACCGGCGTTGGCCAGGCCGGCTGACACGCCGACGAGGTCCTGTTCGGCGATGCCGACGTTGATCAGGCGGTCGGGGAACTCCTCGCGGAATTTGACCAGGTTGCTGGATCCGACCGAGTCATTGCAGACCGCCACGATCCGCTCGTCGGCGCGGGCCAGGGCGGCCAGCTCCTCGCCGAAGTCGACGCGGCAGTCGAACGTGGGGGCCTGCTCGGCGAGGGCGGTCATCGGCTCAGCTCCTCGAGCGCGAGCTGGACCTGCTCGTCGGTGGGCACCTTGTGGTGCCACTCGACCCGGTCTTCCATGAATGAGACACCCTTGCCCTTGACGGTGTTGGCGATGACGGCGACGGGCTTGCCCGTCGACGACGGCGCGTACGCCTGCTTGATCGCGGCGTGGTCGTGGCCGTCGATGACGCGCACCTCCCAGCCGAAGCTCGCCCACTTCTGGTCGAGCGGCTCCAGCGACTTGGTGTCCTCGGTACGCGCGCCCTGCTGCAGCCGGTTGCGGTCGACCACGGCCGTCAGGTTCGCCAGGCCGTAGTGGGCGGCCGTCATGGCCGCCTCCCAGTTGCTGCCCTCCTGCATCTCGCCGTCGCCGAGGACGACGATGGTGCGCCAGGTCTCGCCGCGCAGCTTGGCGCCGAGGGCGCAGCCGGTGGCGACCGGGAAGCCGTGCCCGAGCGGGCCCGTGTTGGTCTCCACGCCGGGCACCTTGACCCGGTTGGGGTGGCCGTTCAGCGGCGACAGCGGCGCCATGTACTCGGCGAGCCGATCCTGGGGGAAGAAGCCGCAGGAGGCCAGCGTCGAGTACAGCGCGGCGGCGCAGTGACCCTTGCTCAGCACGAACCGGTCACGCAGGGGGTTGGCCGGGTCGTGCGGGTCGAGCCGCAGTGTCCCCCACATGGCGGTCACCAGCAGGTCCGTCACCGACAGGTCGCCACCGACGTGCCCCATCCGGGCCGCCTGGATGGTCGTGAGGATGTCGCGCCGGATGCGGGTGGCGATTCCGGCCAGCTCGGGGGCCGCCTCGGCGGGCGAGGCCGCGCGCAGGAGCGCACTCCGCTCGACGTAGGCGTTGGCGACGGGCGCGTCCAGTTCGAGGGGCCTGGACGCGATCTTCACGGCGGTCATGCGGACTCGCTCTCGGCGAGTGCCCGGTAGAGCGCCCGCTTCGCGATGCGCTGGGCGCCGAGGGCGTCCTGCGCCGACTGGGCGGCGGCGAGCGCGTCGCGGTCGAGGTAGCCCAGCGCGTGGTGGAAGGCGCGCATGGTGCGGATGCCCGCCCGCGCCGCCTCGACGGAGTCCTCGCGGAACGGGAACTGGTCGAGCTGCCAGACGCCCTGCCAGCCGGCGTCGCGCAGGGCGAAGAAGAACTCGAACGTCTCCAGCAGGTGCACCGAGCCGACGACCATGTCGTCGTCCCAGCCGCGGAAGTTGTCGTTGACGTCGATCGCGAAGAGTTTTCCGCGGCTCATCGCCATCTTGGCGGCCTCGGCCGGTGTCTCGCCGCCGTACAGGGAGTGGCCGAAGTCGAGCAGGATGCCGACGTTGTCCACGCCCATGTCCTCGATCGCGAGCAGGGTGCGCGCGACGGAGGAGAAGACCATCCGGTTGCGCGGCTCGCGCGGCTTGTACTCGATCGCGAACTTCAAGTCGGGGAACGCCTGCGCGAGCTCGCGGACCGCGCCGACCGACTTGTCCCACAGGTCGGTGTAGTCGGCCTGGAAGGGATAGTCGTAACCGTCCTGCCCGGGCCACAACTTGACGTAGTCGACACCCAGCTCACGCCCGACTTCGGCCGCGGCCGCCACCAGGTCGATGGCGTCCTGGCGTACGGCGGGGTCGGGGTTGGTGAAACCGCCCTTGGCGAACTTGCCCGTGTAGAACTCGGGCGTCACCGCGATCGCGCGCAGGTTCTGCTCGTCGAGCGCCGCCCGAACCTCGGCGGTGCTGATGCCGCCGGGCGGAAACGGCCAGTTCAGGTCGACCACGGACAGGTCGCCCACTGCCCCGGCAAGCTTGATGCAGTCCAAGACCGTCTTCGGCTCGCCGTAGCCGTCGGTCGCATACCGGTCGACATAGGTGGCAAAGTGCCAGATGCCGGCCCCGTAGACCGGCTCATCGTGGGGCTGAATGTTTATGCGATCACGATCAGACATGCAAGCAAGTTACGGGAGGATGAAAAGAGGTGTCAATGGGGTGCCCTTGGTCATGCGTCGGCAACCTTGACGACATCCAGGAGCAGCATGAATACTGCGCATGCCCTTCGCCACTCAGCGGTGAATAGGTATTCGCAGAAGGAGTTGCCGTGCCCCCCTCCAGACTCCCCGCCCCCCGGAGCAGGCGACGTATCCGGGCATTGACCTGCATGATCGCGGCTCTCGGCATGACTGTCGCCACGCTCCCCGCGGCGGCCGAGGCCGACAGCATCCACCCGGAAGGGAACCTGCCCAGAACGGTCGTCACCACCGACATGGAGCAGGACGACTACGCCTCGCTCATCCGTTATCTGCTCTACACCAACGAGGTCGACACCGAGGGGATCATCTACAGCAGCGGCAGGTTCCACTGGTCAGGAGATGGCAAGGGCACGCCGTTCTTCCTCCCCGGCCGGGAGTACACCACGCCGCAGACCTCATGGCGATGGACCGGGACGCGGACCATCCAGGACCAGGCCCTGCGCGCGTACGCCGAGGTCTACCCCAATCTGCGCAGGCATGACTCCCACTACCCCGCGCCGGGCGAGCTGCTGTCCAAGGTCAAGATCGGCAACATCGAGTTCGAGAACGAGATGGCCAAGGACACCGAGGGCTCCGACCTCATCCGCGACCTGCTGCTGGACCACGATTCCCGGCCGCTGTACCTCCAGGCGTGGGGCGGCACCAACACGATCGCCCGGGCCCTCAAGTCGATCGAGGACCGCTTCGGCCGCACGAGGCAATGGCCTCGCGTCAAGGCCGCGGTCTCGAAGAAGGCGGTGATCCTGGCCAGCGGCTTCCAGGACGACACCTACGCGCAGTACATCGCTCCCGTCTGGCCGGAGATCCGCGTCGAGAACCTGGCGGCAGGCTATGCGACCTGGGGTTACAACTGCGAGCGCGGGCAGGGCAACGTCCGAGGCCTACCGGCTGACCGCGTCTACTTCAGCGGCGCGTGGATCAAGAAGAACATCCAGATCGGGCCGCTGGGCTCGCTCTACCGGTCATGGCTGGACGGCCAGTCGATGCCGGGCGACCAACTCGACATCTTCGGCGACCCCGAGCGTGCCGCGGGCGGCTGGTGCAAGCCGCTGGCGCCGTACGACTTCCTCTCCGAGGGCGACAACGTGGCCTTCAACCCCTTGCTCAACACCGGCATCCAGGAACCGGAGAACCCGCTGCTCGGCGGCTGGGGCGGCCGCGCGACCCAGACGACCACCACGCCGAACCTGTGGACCATGGTGGGCGCGGAGAAGGACGAAACCGGCGCCGACGTCAAGAACTACACGACGCTGCGGTGGGCCGGAGCCGCGCAGAACGACTTCGCGGCCCGCATGCGGTGGACCCTGACCCCCAAGTACCGCGACGGTAACCACCCGCCCACGGTCGACATTGACGGCAACGACACTGTCCGGGCCCGGCCCGGCTCCGTCGTCACGCTGACCGGCCGCACCACCGATCCTGACCGGGACTCTGTGACGCTCCGCTGGTCGCAGTACCGAGAAGAAGGCAGCTACCCCGGCACCGCCACGATCACCGACCGCGGTCGCGGCCGGGCCGCCGTCACCGTCCCGGCGGACGCGACACCGGGCCAGACCATCTCGATCATCCTCCAGGGCACCGACGGCGGCACGTTCCCCCTCACCCGCTACGACCGCGTGTTCATCCGGGTCGTCTGACGATGCGCGACATCACCCGGCGAGCCGTCATGCCCGCCGGGTGATGTTGGTCAGTAGGCGGCGTCGAGTTTCGCTCGCTGTTCCGCCGTCAACTCCAGGTCCGCCGCGGCCAGGCTCTCCTCCAACTGCTCGACCGAGGAAGCGCCGACCAGCGGGATCACCGGGATCTCGCCGCCGATGAGCCAGGCGAGCACCACCTGGTTGACGGTCGCTCCTGTCTCCTGGGCCACTTCCCGCAGCGCCGCGAGACGCCGGGGGGTGCCCGCGTGCTCGAACGCGTCGCCGAGCGGCTTGTCGTCACGTACGTAACCGCCGCTCAGCAAGGGTGAGTAGGCGACCAGCGCGAGTTCGGGCTCAGCTCGCAGGTAGCTGAGCAGATCACCGCCGACCACGCCGAGGTTGCCGTCCTGAGAGCGCAGCGTCGGAAGATCGGTGCGCTGACGGAGGTACGTGTGGTGATATTGCACGACCTCATAGCCGGGCAGCCCCGCCGCGGCCGCCAGGTTCCGGGCCCGCTCGAGTCGCCACGTCCAGTGATTGCTCGCCCCAAGTAGACCGACAGTGCCTTCCTCGACCAGACCCGCGAAACCCTCGACCGTCTCCTCCAGCGGTACCTTCCAACCTTCGAGGTAGGCGTGTGCGTACAGGAGATCCAGCTTGTCTACGCCAAGCCGCTCCCGGCTGCGCTCCGAGGATTCCCGGATCACCCGGGCCGACAAGCCCTCAAGGTCATGGCTGAGGGCAGACGATGGAACGTTCGGCCGCCCGCCGAGCTTGGTGGCGATGACGATCTCGTCCGTGATGCCGCGGCTGCGTCGCCAGCGGCCGAGCAGCGCCTCGCTTTCACCCCCCTGAGTGCCGTTGACCCAATAGGCGTAGTTGTTGGCGGTGTCGAGGAAAGTGCCGCCGGCCTCGACGAAGCGGTCGAGGATGGCGTACGACGTCGCCTCGTCGATGGTGGTGCCGAACAGCATGGCGCCAAGACTCAGCACACTGACCTGACGACGGGTCTTCGGACCACTGCCGATCGTGCGATACCTCATGGGAATCCCTTCCAAATTGAGCGTTGGGCGGGATTGTGCACCCTAGAGGCGACTCGAGGTCAATGCGTCAGGCGCGCTCGAATTCTGCCGGGCGGCCATTCACGATTCGTTGACACCGCATAGACGCTCAGGCAAGGCGCTCCTTTTCGGCTGGTCGTGGCATCGGGGCGGGCGATGTCCGCTCCGGATGGCACAGCCCCAGCAGGCGCAGCGCGGGCACCGTCATCACGGTGGTGATCAGCGCCATGAGCATCAGCACCGTGAACGTGCCCGCTCCGATCACGCCGATGCTGAGCCCCGTGCTGAGCACGACGATCTCGGTGACGCCGCGCGCGTTCATGAGGACGCCGAGGCCGAGCGCGAGCCGTCCCGGCATGCCGCCGGCCCAGGCGGTCACGGCGGCGGTGCCGAGTTTGCCGAGGACCGCGGCCACGAGCAGCACCGCCCCGCCCAACAGCACCGTCGGGTCGTCGAAGGCCATGCGTACGTCGGCCTGCAGCCCGATCGAGGCGAAGAACACCGGCAGCAGCAGCGCGCGGTTGAGTGAGGCGAGCCGGTCGGGCACCGTGCCCAGGACGCGGGCGTTACGGGGGATCACGACGCCGGCCAGGAGGGCGCCGAAGATCGCGTGTGCGCCGATGACGTCCGTCGCCGCCGCCAGGGAGAAGATCAGGCCCAGGACGAGCACGAGGCTGGCGGGCGCGGGCAACCTGGTCGCCGCGTACCTGTCGGCCAGGGTCTTGAGCGCGGGGCGGAGCACGAGGAGCGCGACGAGGACCAGGATGGCGGAGAGCAGCATCGTGGTCAGCGCGCCGGCGGGTGAGCGGGCGTGCGCGAGCGCGATCACCGCGGCGAGCGCACACCACGCGAGTACGTCGGCGATGCCGGCGCACAGGATGGCCAGCGAGCCCAGCCGGGTGCCGGTCAGGCCGACTTCCTGCAGGATCCTGGCCAGCACGGGTAACGCGGTGACGCTCAGCGCGGTCCCGATGAACAGGACGAACTCCGTCTTGCCCGCCGTCGGGCCGGCGAGCGCGGAAGCGAACGGGATCGCCGCGACCGTGCCCAGGGCGAAGGGGACGGCCACCATTGACAGGGCGGCGACGCCCACGACGGTGCGTTGCCTGCCCAGGGCGGTGTGGTCGAACTCCGTTCCCACGGTGAAGATGAAGATCGCCAGTCCGGCCTGGGCGAGCAGGTTCAAGTGCTGCATGGCGGCGGCGGGCATGATCAGCTCGGTCGCCGCCGGCGCCAGCGCGCCCAGCGCGGACGGCCCCAGCAGCAGCCCGGCCACTATCTGTCCCACCACTGAGGGCTGGCCGATCCGACGGGCCGCGATGCCGCCGAGTGAGGCCAGTCCGCCGATGACCGCCACGGCGAGGAACAACCTCAGGATCGACTGGATGGGCGTCGCCTCCGCTGCCGGCGATGGCACCACCCCGCGCGCCACCGGGTGGACACCCCAGCCGAAGACCATCAGGAGCGACACGGCGGCCACGGCGGTCAGCGTGAGCGCGATCACCAGACCCCAGGCCGGGGCGGGCAGGAGGCGTTGTTCGGTGTCTTCGAGCGGGTTCTGTCCACGCATGCTGACGCCCCCTCCGGCGGTCTGCGATGGCTACATGGGTTGCGCTTTGAAGGGCTCAGCCGACGACCGGGCCGCTCGCCCGCCGACCAGCAGCAGCGCGCCGACGGCGGCGACCATCCCGACGGCGATGACCGGTACGAGGGCCTGGAAGCCCGGCCCGGCGACCACCAGGCCGAACATCGGCGGGCCGAGCAACGATCCGAGGCTGCCCGCCTGAGCGACGACGCCGTTGCCGACATCGGCGTGGTCGAGACGGTCCAGCACCATCGGGAGCGCGGCGAAGACGAGGGCGCCCAGGAAGCCGTTCTCCATCGAGATGATCGCCGCGCCGACCTGCGCCGCCGTCAGCGAGGCCGCGCCACCGTACATGAGCCAGGCCGCCGGGACGGTGAGGAGTCCGACCAGCGCGAGCACGCGGACCGGCGTGCCACGGCGGAGCAGCACTCCCACGGCCAATCCGCCGAGCGCGCTGAGCAGGGAGATCACCGAGGTCACCGCGCCGGCGGCGGTGGCCGTGCGGCCGTACTCCTCGATGAGGAGCGTGGGCAGCAGGACGATCACCGGAATGGTCACCAGCGCGCCCAGGCAGAAGGCGAGGGCGAGTGCCGCCGGCCACTTCAGGGCCCCGATCTTGGGAACGGGTCCGGCCGCCGCCTGCCGGCCGGACCCGCGCGGCAGCCGTACCCAGACCACCAGGGCCATCGCCAGCGTCAGTGCGGCGATCAGCCCGATCCAGCCCCGCCAGCCCAGAGCGGAGCCCAGCACGCCGCCCCCAAGGGTGCTCAGTCCGATGCCCACGGCGACGAACGTGGCCCAGATCGACAGGGCGGTGCCGCGGTCCCGTTCGCCGGCCAGGCGGAGGATCAGCGCCGGGCAAGCGATGGTGACCAGGACGTATCCGGTGCCTTCGACGCCTCTGGCGGCCAGCAACCAGCCGAAGTCGCCCGCCCACACGCTCGCCGCGCTCGCCGCCGCGATCAGGACCAGCCCGGCGATCAGCGACCGCTCCGTGCCGAAGCGGCGGACCAGGTATCCGGCGGGCAGGCCGACGACGGCGCCCACGCCGACGACCGCCGAGATCACCCAGCCCAGTTCCGACAGCGACAGCCCGAGCTCACCGGCCACGGCCGGCCCGACGGAGGCGAACTTGCCGAGGCTCATCGCCGCGGCGACCCCGCCGAGGTAGACGAGGGCGATCAGCACCCACTGGGAGCGCTGCGGCGATTGCTCGCCCGGCTCCGAGATGCCTGGCGTTGGCTGGCGATCCATGAATCTCCTTCGATCTAATCTGGTTCATCCGCCGCTGCGGTCAGGCGCGCCTGGATGCCCACCAGCCCGGCTCCGGCGAAGGAGAAGCGCACGTCGGCGGGCCGGCGATGGCGGGACACACGGTGACCGTCCTGGACATGGATCCACAACCAGGCCGCGTCCAGATCCAAGGCGACGGGGCCGCTGTCGGTGGTCGGGCGGGGAGGGACGGCGTACCGGCTCAGTGGCGCCAGCAGTTCGGCGGGCAGCCCGATGAGGTCGACGTCGAGCACGCGGGAACGGCCGTCCATGTCAACGGCGAGCAGGACGCCGCGGGTGACCGCCACGACGGAATCGGCGGAGACGGGGGCGGCCAGACGCAGTTCGAGCAGGCCGGAGGACGCGCGCCAGCCGGCTCCGTCCGCGGGGACGAGCCGGTCGTTCGTGGTACGGATCAGCATCGCGACACGTTCGAGGCGAGGAGGCCGATTCCCGATTCGGTGACGTCGACCGCTCCGGCCGACAGCAGGACGTCGATCGTCTCAGGGACGTCCCCGCGCAGCAGCACTCCCTGGAGCACGACCACATTCTCGTCCGCCAGGTCCGACCCGGCGCGCCACGATCGGCCGGGCATCGCGGTGACCACCTGGGGCAGGCTTTCGGCCAGCGTCCGGACCGTCAGCAGCACGTGGGAGGGGCCGACCCAGGCGCCACGCAGCAGCAGCGCGATGTTCTGGATCACGCCGCGTTTGCTCTTCTCGGCGTACGCGGCCGGGTTGGCGATCAGTTGCGCGCCGCAGGTCCGGATGGTCTCGATGATCCGCAGGTTGTTCTGGCGGAGCGAATGGCCCGTCTCCACGACGTCCATCATCACATCGGCCAGCTCCGGGATCTTGGCTTCCGTCGCGCCGTAGGACACGACCACCTCGGCCCGCCGTCCGGCGGCCTGGAAGAAGCGGCGGCCGATGTTCGGGTATTCGGTGGCCACACGGACGCCGTCGGGCAGATCGGTCACGCTGGTGGCGGGGTGGTCGGCCGGGGCCGCGAGCACCAGCCGCCATGGCCGCTCGGTGTTCCTGGAGTAGTCGAAGGACTCCGCCACCTCGACCTTGGCGCCGGTCTCCTCGATCCAGTCGGCGCCGGTCAGTCCGAGGTCGAACGTCCCGCTCTCGACCGCCAAGGGGATCTCGCGCGGCTTGTAGAACGCGACGTGCGTCACGCCGGTGTAGTCGATCACGCCACGGTACGACCGTTCGGAAGGCCGCCGGATGGGCAGCCCCGCGGCCGCGAACAGTTGCAGGGCCCGCCGCTCCAGCGACCCCTTCGGCAGTACGAGGGAGAGCATGATTCCTCCTCGGAAACTACACATGCAGAAGACGGTCGATGCCGGTGATGGGCGGTTCGGCGAGGTCGGCCGGGCGTACCTCTATTTCTCCCACCACGAGGTCCGTCGGCCAGGAGTCGACGATGGTGCCCACGCAGCGGGCGACGGACCGCGTGCTCATCTTGTGCGCCGAGTCATCGCCGTCCAGGTTGGCGATGGCTCCCGGAGAGACGAGGCAGGCCCGGACCCCGTTGCGGCGTTCCTCCAGCAGCAGCGTCTCGACCAGCGCCTTCAGCCCGGCCTTGGTGGCGCTGTAGGCGGCGCCGCCCTCGAAGTAGCGGGTGCCGGCGTGGCTGCCCATCGCGACGAAGACGCCACGGCCGGCCCGCAACGCGGGCAGGACGGCCTTGACCAGGTGGAAGCTGGCGCTGAGGTTGATCGAGACCAGCCGCTCCCAGTCCGCCTCGGTCAACTCGGCTATCGGGTCGAGAACCCGCTCGACCGCGTTGGACACGCAGACGTCGATCCGGCCCGCCTCGTCGAGCACCTGGCCGACCCCCCTCCTGATCTGCGCGGGGTCGGCCAGATCGCACCGGAGCTCCCCGAGCCAGTCCTCCCTCGCCAAGGACCGGTTCAGGGAGAACAGGCGGTAGCCGCGGTCGCGTAGTTCCCCGGCGATGGCCTTTCCGCTGCCGCGATTGGTGCCGGTGACCAGCGCGACCCGGGCGTCACTTGATGACATCGAGGACGCGACTCCACTGGTTGACGATCTCGTCTCCTTCGACACCGTCCCGGAACAGGTCCTTGTCCAGGGGGGATCCGTCCTCGTGCCGCAGCCGGATGCAGTCCTGGGAGATCTCGGAGATGACGGTCAGCTCGCCGTTGCCCGCCTGCCCGAAGATGAGGCAGAAGTCCCACACGTCCAGCGGGCGCAGCCACGATCGCAGCACGTCGTTGACGGCGAGCGCGCGTTCGCGCATCTCCTCGACCGGCAGCCCGAGGACTCTCAGGTAGTCCTCGCCGATCGGCTGGTCCTCGGGGTCGATCCGGTAGTCGAACTTCACGACCGGGCGGGGCAGCGGCGCGCCGTCCTCGAACAGGCCGGGGTACTTCCGGGTGGTCGATCCGGTGGCCCTGTTCTTCACGATCACTTCGAAGGGGGGCGCGGGGCAGTAGTCGGCGAGGTAGGAGTCCTCGGCGACCCGTTCCCTGAACGCGCACCGCACCCCCGCGGCCTCGATCATGGCCGCGGCCCTTTCGTAGAAAGCGAGCCGCAGCGGGCCGGTGCGCTCGACGATTTCATCACGCTGGTAGGTGAAACTGCGCAGGCTGGGGATTATCTGCACGAGGCACTGCCCGCCGGGCAGTAACCACAGACGCTTACTGCGCCCGATGATATCCGGGCTTCCCCGGGTCGCTTCGTGGTCCACGTCGCCTCCACATCACCGCCGACAATGGCCCACACAACTTGATATGCGGCGACCGTTTTGTCAACCCTGGAAAAAGGTTCACTTGACGGCGCTCTCGAAGCCTTGCTATGTCGCCGCCGAGTCGCCTGGCCCGCGCGTGATCGGCGCCGCGTGATCTCTTTTCTTTTCATCGCGCGGGGAACCCGGAATATCGGTTGACCCTGGAAAAAGGAGTACTTGACGCAGTCCGGCCGGGCGAAGGTATTGTCGCTGGAATTACATTTCGATCTTATTAAGCCTGGCCCGGAAGGAGAGGATCATTGTTGCAATATGAGCGGATCGCTCACTCGAAGATCACCAAAAAGTTCAGGGCAGAAGGACAACAGCTCCTGTTCTCGCGAGGTAAGAGAGGCGAGGTGTCGGACGCGAACGGCGTGCCGTACATCGACTTCGTCATGGGTTATGGGCCAGTGATAATCGGCCACTCGGACGACCTCTTCAACGAAATTCTCGGCGGCTATCTGGCCAACGGCATCATGATGCCGGGGTTCACCACGTTCCACCAGGAATATCTGGAACGACTGCTGGGCGAGCGGCCCGGAGATAGGGGCGCGTTCTTCAAGACCGCCTCGGAGGCCGTCACCGCGGCTTTCCGGCTGGCCGCTATGCGGACCGGCCGGCTCGGAATCGTCCGCAGCGGCTACGTCGGCTGGCACGACTCCCAGATCGCCAACTCCCTGAAGTGGCACGAGCCGCTGCACTCGCCCCTGCGCGAGAAGCTCCGGTACACCGACGGGATGCGCGGGATCGGCGAGTCCGAGCCCGTACTGAACTGGGTCGATCTTCGCCTGGAGTCACTGTCAGAGCTGCTGGAGCGGCACCGGGGCCGGTTGGGCTGCTTCGTCTTCGACGCCTACCTGGCCTCGTTCACCACACCTGACGTGCTGCGGCAGGCCGTCGCGATGTGCCGCGAGGCCGGCCTGCTGACCGTCTTCGACGAGACCAAGACCGGCGGCCGGATCTCGGCGCTGGGCTATGACCATGACAACGCCATCGGCTCGGACCTGATCGTGATCGGCAAGGCGCTGGCCAACGGGGCGCCGCTGAGCATCCTGGTGGGCGGCGCCGACCTGCTCGCCCACGCGGAGCGGGCCCGGCTCAGCGGCACGTTCTCCAAGGAGATGATCGCCATTTACGCCGCACTGGCGACCAGGGACATTCTGGAGAAGCCCACCCAGGACGCGCCGGACGGCTGGGCCGAGGTCGGCCGGATCGGCACCGAGGTGGCGGCCGTTCTCTCCGCTGCCGCCAAGGAGGCGGGGGTGGCGGACCTGCTCGGCGCCCGCCCGGTGCTCGGCGGCGGGATGTTCGAGCTGGTCTATCACGACGAAGCGCTCCTTGGCGACAAGGAGCGGCGTGAGGCGCTGCTCGGCGCTCTCACCGGCGCCGGCATCCTCCTGCTCGAAGGGCACCCGTCCTTCGTGAGCCTGGCCCATCGTGACCTCGACTGGAGCGACTTCCATGACCGGGCGCGCCGCGCCTTCCAAGACTGGAACGGAGCCGACCGTGGCTGATCTCCTGCGCCTCGCGCTCGTCGGCTGCGGCCGGCAGATGCAGCAGAACCTCTTCCCCTTCCTGCAGCGGATCCGTGGCTACCAGGTCGTGGCCTGCGTCGACCCTGACCTGTCGCTGGCCGCCGAGGTCCAGGCCTTGGCCCGCGGCGCGGTCTGCGCCGACTCCATCGAAGCGATCGACCTCAAGACCGTGGACGCGGCGATCCTCGCAGTGCCACCGGAGCCTTCCTACCGGCTCACCCGGCAGCTGGCCGAACGCGGCGTCGACTGCTTCGTCGAGAAGCCGGCCGGGCCGTCCACCGACGCGCTCCAGGATCTGGAGCGCGTGGTGTGCCGCAGCGGCCGGCACGTTCAGGTGGGCTTCAACTTCCGCTACGCCGAAACCCTCCAGCGGCTGCACGAGTTGAGCACCGACATCCGGTCCAGTCCGTGCTCGGTGACCATCGACTTCTACAGCCGCCACCCGTCCGCTCCGCAGTGGGGGGTGGACACGACCCTGGAGGCGTGGATCCGGCACAACGGGGTGCACGCCCTCGACCTGGCCTGCTGGTTCGTGCCCTCGCCTGTCGTCCAGGTGGACGCGCACGCCATCCCCGGCGCGCCCGACCGCTTCCAGGTGAACCTCTTCCTGCGTCACGACGACGGCTCACTCTCGACGCTGCGCATGGGCAACCATGTCAAGCGTTTCCTGGTGGGCGTCGAGGTGCAGGGCATGGACGGCAGCCGCTACAGCGCCCCTTCCCTGGAGCGGGTGACGCTCGAACTGTCCGACGGCCTGCCGTACGGCCAGGAACTGCACAGCACGCGCAACCTGGACCACGGCTGGGCGCGCAGCGGGTTCGGACCGGAGCTCCAGGCCTTCGTCGACGCCTGCCGTGCGACGCGGGACGGGCACCAGACGAACGGCCACGCCAAGGACGCACCGTCGATCACCGATGCCCTGGCGGCGTCCGTGCTCTGCGACCGGGCGATGGAGGAACTGAACGCGGCGGGGGAGAACGGCTCCGGCCTGCTGAAGCATCCGGTCCAGGCGTGGGCGTAGGCGGAAGTCGCGGTGAGCGGAGTGAGACATGGCTGAGGAGACGCGGCCGGCCGGTGGTGCCCCACCGGCCGCGTCCCGGAGCATAGGGGGGTGGGTCGCCGGTCATCTCCGGCGGCACAGGATGCTCCTGCTGCTGTTCGCGATCACGGCGGTGGCGGCCAACCTCTGTTCGACGCTCATCCCCGTACAGATCGGCGCGGCGTTCGCCGAGGCCACCGGCGCCCGCCACGACCTCGCCGCGGTCGGGGCGGCGGCGATCACGGCCGGCCTGCTGGCGGCCGGCCGGTTCGCCGCCGACCTGATGTCCAACGGCTCGATGGAGATCATCGCCCAGCGGGTCAAACGGGATGTACGCGACGAGCTGTACCGCAGCCTGCTGGCCAAACGCATGTCCTTCCACGACCAGCAGCGCATCGGCGACATCCTGGCGCGGGCCATCAACGACGCCAGACTCGTCGACTACATGCTCAGCCCCGGGGTCGCCACCGCCGCCAACGGCGTTCTGGCGCTGCTGGTCCCGATCCTGTTCATCGCCACCTTGAACGCCCAGCTGCTCCTGGCTCCCGGCGTGCTGGTGCTGGTGTTCGCGTACGCGCTGTACTACCACCTGCGCCGACTGAACCCGCTGGTCATCCGCACCCGCGAGACCTTCGCCGACCTCAACGAACGCTTCTCCGCCACCCTCGCCGGCATCGCCACCGTCAAGGCGTCCACACAGGAGGACCTCGAACGGCGAGCGTTCAGGGACACCGCCGCCGCCTACCGGGACGCGTTCGTCAGGCGGGGCAGAGCGCAGGCCGTCTACCTGCCGGCGCTTAGCTTCGCGCTCGCGATGGCGATCGGCGCCCTCCACTCCCTCTACCTCTACTCCCAGGGCGGGCTGGGCCTGGCCCAGGTGGTGACCTATCTCGGCTGGCTGGTGCTGTTCGCGCAGCCGGTCACCATGTCCGAGCAGGCCGTTCCGGTCATCCAGGAGGGCTTCGTCGCCGCCGGCCGGATGCGGCAGATCATCGAGGGCGACCCCGCCGAGCGTGAGGACGCCCGGGGCACGGTGACGGAGATCAACGGCGCGATCACCTTCGACCACGTGTCCTTCCGTCACGGAGGCAAGGACATCCTGCGCGACGTCTCCTTCCACCTGCCCGCCGGCCGCACCCTCGCCGTCGTCGGACCCACCGGCAGCGGCAAGAGCATGCTCGTCAAGCTGGTCAACCGGATGTACGACGCCACCGAGGGACGGGTGCTGATCGACGGCCGGGACGTGCGCGAGTGGGAACCGGGCGCGCTGCGCCGCCAGATCGGCCACGTGGACCAGGAGATCTTCCTGTTCGCCAAGAGCGTGCTGGACAACATCGCCTTCGGCTCGCCGGACGAGGCCGAGTACGAGAACGTGCTGCGCGTCGCCAAGCAGGCGTGCGCGGACGAGTTCGTACAGGAGATGGAGCACGGCTACGCCACCATCCTCAACGAGGGCGGGACGACGCTGTCCGGCGGGCAGCGGCAGCGGCTGGCCATCGCCAGGGCGCTGCTGACCGAGCCGCGCGTCCTCACCCTGGACGACGCGACCAGCGCGGTCGACGCCCGGACCGAGACGGCCATCACCGAGGCGATCGAGCGCGCGGCGGCCGGCCGTACCACCGTGCTGGTCTCGCACCGCCCCGGCCAGATCCGGCGCGCCGACGTCATCCTGCTGCTGGACGGCGGGCGGGTTGTCGACCAGGGATCGCACGACGAACTGATCGCGCGCTGTGCGCTGTACCGGGAGATCTACACGTGAGCGACCTCTTCGCGGGCCTGCACGCCGACGAGTACGACCGCGTCTATGGCAACCGCCGGCTGCTGGCCCGAATCCTGCGCTACCTGCGGGCCCAGCACGGCGCCATGCTCGGCTCGGCCGTCCTCGTCGTGGGGTCGGTCCTGCTGACCGCATCGGTGCCGA
This sequence comes from Nonomuraea sp. NPDC049129, assembly GCF_040648495.1. Classification (NCBI taxonomy): domain Bacteria; kingdom Bacillati; phylum Actinomycetota; class Actinomycetes; order Streptosporangiales; family Streptosporangiaceae; genus Nonomuraea; species Nonomuraea sp. NPDC049129. The sequence goes on from NZ_JBEZDU010000004.1 coordinate 48,888, forward strand.
TCGTCATCTCCCGCATGATCGACCAGATCGGCGGGGGAGCCGGGCTGGGCCTTCAGCTGTGCGTGTTCGTGGTCGCCGCGGCGGCGCTGGCCTGGGCGATGAACTGGGCCCGCCAGGCCATCACCGCCCGGCTGGTGGGCAGGATGGTCTACCGCCTGCAGTGCGAGGCCGCCGACGCCGCGCTGGCCAAGGACGTCGCGTTCTACGACGAGAACTCGGTCGGGAAGGTGCTGAGCCGCGTCACCGGCGACACCGAGGGCTTCGGCTCGGTGATGACCCTCGCCCTGAACCTGCTCAGCCAGATGCTCCTGGTGCTGCTGCTCGGCGGCGCGGTGTTCTGGATCGACGTCGACCTCGGCCTGATCATCCTGGCGGCGCTGCCGATCCTGCTCGCCGCGGCCCTGGCCTTCCGCAGGGTGGCCAGGACGGCGGCGGCGGCCACGCGCCGGGTGATGGCCAGGGTCAACGCCAACGTGCACGAGACGATGATGGGCATCTCGGTCGCCAAGAGCTTCGGCCGGGAACAGACGGTCTATCGCGACTTCGACGCGGTCAACCGGCTGTCCTACCAGGTCTACGTCAGGCAGGGCCTCATCTACGCGGTCATCCTCCCGGTCCTGACGCTGCTGGCCGGTCTGGCCACGGCCGTGGTGCTCTACCAGGGCGGCCGGTTCGCGGTGCTCGGCGGGCTCTCGCCGGGGGAGTGGTACTTCGCCCTGCAGGCGCTCGGCATGCTGTGGCAGCCGGTCACGCAGGCGGCGGCCTTCTGGAGCCTCTTCCAGCAGGGGCTCGCGGCCGCCGAGCGGGTCTTCGCGCTGATCGACAGCGAGCACGCCGTCGTCCAGCGCGGGAACGAGCCGGTGACCGCCCTGGCCGGTGAGATCGAGGCGCGCGGCCTGCGCTTCGGTTATGGGCCAGGCAGCACGGTGTTCGAGGATTTCGAGGTACGGCTCGCCGCACGGGAGACGGTCGCCGTGGTCGGGCACACCGGCGGCGGCAAGTCCACGCTGGCCAAGCTGATCGCCAGGGCTTATGAGTTCCAAGGCGGCGAGCTGCTGGTCGACGGCCGCGACATCCGCTCGCTCGACCTGCGGGCGTACCGGCAGCGGGTGGGTGTCGTCCCGCAGCACCCGTTCGTCTTCGCGGGCACGCTCGCGGAGAACATCGCGTACGGCCGGCCAGGGGCGAGCCGCGCGGACACCGAACGCGCCATCGAGCGCATGGGGCACCACGTGTGGTCGCGGAGCATGCCGATGTCCCTGGACGACCACCTGAGCGCTGGCGGCCGGGGGGTGTCGGTCGGGCAGCGGCAGCTCATCGCCCTGGCCCGGATGTTCCTCCGCGAACCGGACATTCTGCTCTTGGACGAGCCGACGGCCAGCGTCGACCCGCTGACCGAGCGGGGCATCCAGGACGCGTTGTCCCGGCTGTTCACCGGCCGGACGGTGCTGGTGATCGCCCACCGGCTCTCGACCATCCGGCGGGCCGATCGCGTCCTGGTCCTCGACCAGGGCGAGGTCGCCGAGGAGGGCCGCTTCGACGAGCTATTGCGGCGCGACGGCCCGTTCGCCGCCCTGTACGCGACCTACTACGCGCACCAGGAGGCGGTATGAGCGGCTGTGCTCCGCATCCGGTGGAGTTCGAGCGCGTCCAGCGGGAGGCGGCGGCGGAAGGCGTGCGGTGCGTGGTGGGCGCCGTTCTCGTCAACTCGGCCGGTGCGGTGTTCATGCAGCGGCGCGCGCCCCACGTGCGGCTGTTTCCGGGCTGCTGGGACATCGTCGGAGGGCACGTCGAAGAGGGGGAGACGCTGTGCGGGGCACTCGCGAGGGAGATCGAGGAGGAGACGAGGTGGCGACTGGTCGAGGTGGACGGCGTGGTGGACGTCTTCGACTGGAGCGATGGCGACGGAGCGCGCAGACGCGAGATCGACGTGCTCGCCACCGTCGCGGGCGACCTGACCCGGCCCCGGATCGAGCAGGACAAGTTCGTCGAGGCCCGCTGGATGGATCGGGCCACGCTGCGGCGCATGGCGTCGGCCGCCACCGACACCGGCATGATCGACCTCGCCCTGCGAGCTCTCATGAAACAGGCTTAGGAGGACTGCATGGTCTCGCTCGCGCTGCCCAAGGGGTCGTATCTTGAGCGGCCGATCCTGAGCCTTTTCACCGCCGCCGGTCTCGACGTGCGCAGAACCTCGGACCGCAGTTATCGGGCGAGTATCGAGTACGGCGATCGCCTGAAAGTGGCCTTCTACAAACCGCGCGAAATACCGCTGGTCGTCGAGAGCGGCGCCTTCGACCTCGGCCTGACCGGCACCGACTGGATCGAGGAGACCGGCGCGAAGGTCGAGTTCGTGGAGGCGTTCACGCACGTCGTGGGGGCGGATCCGCCCTGGCGGATGGTGCTCGCCGTTCCGGGCGATCATCCGGCGGAGAGCGCCGACGATCTGCTGCCCGGAATCCGGGTCGTCACCGAGTATCCGAAAATCGCCCGGCAATTCTTCGAGAGCCGGTCATTGCCGGCCGAGGTGATTCATTCCTTCGGCGCCGGAGAGGCCAAGATTCCCGAACTCGCCGATGCCGTCATCGACGTCGACGGACCCGATTCGGCAATGGCGCACCACCATATGCGGATTATTTGCACACTACGTTCGTGCGTCCCCCACCTCATCGCCAGTCCGGCCGCCTGGCGTGACGCGGACAGGCGGACCAGAATTCAGAAGGTCGCCCGGCTCCTGGGTTCGGTCGGCGCGGGCGCGGCATGTGCGCTGCTGACAGTGCGCACCTCCGCGCGCGACCTGCCGCGCGTGGCCAGATCCATGCCGGAGCCGTCCTGGCGGGCCGGCACCGGCCTCGCGGACGCCGACCTGGTGGTCCTCCAGGGGCTGGCGCCACGGCGGAACCTGGCCGAGACCATCGACGGCGTCCTGACGGCGGGTGCCCTCGACGTCATCGAATCGCAGGTCGCGAAATGGGTGACGCCGCACCTGACCGAGCAGCCGCTGTGAAGCGCCGGATGATCGTGTGCGACCTCGACGGGACCCTCCTGGACTCCCGTGGCCTGGTGTCGGAACGTACGCGGGCGGCCGTGCGCCGCGTACAGGACGCGGGGCACGTGTTCGTCATCGCGACGGCCCGGCCGGTCCGTGACACGCGGCACGTGGCGGCGGCGGTCGGTGGCGCGCCCATCGCGGTCTGCGGCAACGGCTCCATCACCTTCGACTTCGTCCGGGAGGAGGTGGTCGACTACTGCCCGCTGGCCGAGACGCGCCTGGTGACGGCGCTGTCGGTGTTGCGCGACCGGTTTCCCGGCGTGCGTCTGGGCGCGGAGTGCCGGATGGAGCTGCTGCTGGAGGACGCCTTCGAACTGCCCGACCCCTTGTCACGGAGCGCGCGGCGGGTGCCACGCCTGGAGGAGGCGCTTGCCCGGCACGAGGTCGGCAAGCTCATGGTGCAGTTGGAGGGGAACGCCCGCGAGTACTACGAGGGCGTACGCGCGCTCCTTTCCGGGTGCGAGGTAACCATCTCGGCGGACGTGTTCTGCGAGGTGATGCGCGCCGGTGTCACCAAGGCGGCCGCCCTGGAGTCGATGGCGGGGCGGCTCGGATTCGGCAGCGCGGACGTCATCGCGTTCGGCGACATGCCGAACGATCTGCCCATGCTGACCTGGGCGGGAACGGCGGTGGCCGTCGCCAACGCCCATGCGGCGGTGCTCGCGGCGGCCGACGAGGTGACCGCGTCCAACGACGACGACGGGGTCGCCGAGCGGCTGGAGCAACTCATCTGAGAACCCTTGACACTTGTCTGATGAGTATTCACGATGGGCGCTGAGCCGGGATTCCCTCGGAGGTGCGCATGTCCCGATTAGTCACCCTCTGCCTTGTGCTGTGTTCGCTCGTGGCCTGTGCCACCGTGAACCCGGCTCCCGGTAGGAACGGCGCGGCCGCTGACTCCGCCATCGCGGTCGGCGTGGCCTACAGCCGCGGTGGACGCGGTGACAAGTCCTTCAACGACTCGGTCGGGTCCGCGGTGGACCAGGCCAAGGCACAGCTGGGCGTGTCGGTGAAGGAACTCAGCCCCAACTCGGCCGGGTCGGACCTGGAGGAGGTCCTGCGGCTGCTGGCCGAGACGGGCCACAACCCCGTACTGGCCGTCGGCTTCTTCTACGCCCAGCCACTGACGAAGATCGCGCCCGCCTTCCCCCACACGCAGTTCGTCATCATCGACGACGCGACCGTGAAGCTGCCGAACGTCACCAACGTGGTGTTCCGGGAAGAGCAGGCCAGCTACCTGGTCGGCGTGGCCGCGGCGCTCAAGTCGCGCACCGGGCGGATCGGCTTCATCGGGGGCGTGCAGACGCCGCCTCAGCAGAAGTTCCTGGCCGGGTACGCGGCCGGCGCCCGAGCGACCAACCCCAAGATCCAGCTCTCCAGCGTGTTCATGAGCCAGCCGCCCGACTTCAGCGGATTCTCCGCGCCGGACAAGGCCCAGGAAGCGGCTCGCGGCATGTACGACGGCGGCGCCGACGTCGTCTACCACGCCGCCGGCGCCTCCGGGATCGGGGTGTTCCAGGCGGCCAAGGCCGCGGGCAAGTGGGCGATCGGGGTCGACGTCGACCAGCGCAAGACGGTCGACCAGGGGCTCTCCCAGGTGATCCTCACCAGCGCCACCAAGAAGCTCGACGTCGCGGTCCTGCGCATCATCCAGGAGGCGGTGCGGGGCAAGACGATCTCCGGGCTGCGCGAGTTCGGGCTCAAGGAGGACGGGGTGGGCTACGCCACGAGCGGCGGCGGCCTCACCGACGTCGAGCCGCGTCTTGAGGAGATCCGCAAAAAGATCATCTCAGGCGGGATCACCGTCCCCGTCGTCCCCTGACCGACCGACCCAGGAGGAGAGGAGGCCCGATGTCCCCCCGCGCAGCTTCGCTCACCAGGCGGATGTTGAGCGCGCTCACTGCTCCTGCGTTCGCGCTGCTGATCGCGCTCACGGTCACCACGGCGCTCCTCGCCGCGGTGGGCGCCTCGCCGGGGCGGGCGTACCTGACGATGCTGGAGTTCGGGCTCCGGCCGGACTCGCTCGTCTCCGCGGTCAACAGGTCGGCCATCTATTTCTTCGCCGGTCTCGCCGTGGCCGTGGCCTTCCGCATGAAGCTGTTCAACATCGGGGTCGAAGGCCAGTACCGCGTCGCCGCGCTGTTCGCCGCGGTCGTCGGCGCGTCCGTGAACCTGCCAGGTCCGCTGCACCTGGCCCTCGTCGGCCTGGTCGCCGTGCTCGCCGGTGCCCTCTGGGCCGGGATCGCCGCGGTGCTCAAGGTGTGGCGCGGGGTCTCGGAAGTGCTGTCCACGCTCCTGCTGAACTACGTCGCCACCGCCGTCATCGCCTACCTGCTGGCCGACTTCTTCGCGGCCGGCAGCGCCTCCGGATCGACGCCGGAGCTCCCGCCGTCGGCCCGGCTGCCCGAACTCGACGGGCTGGTGTCGCTGTTCGGGCTCTCGCTGCCCGCGGGCACCCACCTCGGAGGGGCCGCGCTGGGCGCGGTCGTGCTGGGGGTGGCGGTGCATCTGCTGCTCACGCGCACGCGGTACGGCTACGAGCTGAAGGCCAGCGGGCTGAACCCGGCGGCGGCCCACGTCCACGGCATCGAGCCACGCCGCATGATCCTCCTCACGATGCTCGTCTCGGGTGGGCTGGCCGGCCTGGCCGGGCTGCCGGACCTGCTGGGCAACACCTACAGCTACGGCGTGGACTTCCCCTCCGGGGCGGGATTCACCGGGATCGCCGTGGCCATGCTCGGCCGCAACACCCCGGTCGGCATCGCGCTGTCCGCGCTGCTCTTCGGCTTCCTGGAGCGCTCGGCGCTGATCCTCGACATCCAGGGCCTGCCCAAGGAGATCGTCACGATCATGCAGGGCGTCATCGTGATCAGCGTCGTGGGCGCCCATGAAGTGGTGCGCCGCATGGACCTCAGGCGCGCCGCCCGGCTCATGCGCGAGGAGAGCGTCCCGGTCGTCACGCCCGAGCCGGTGAGGCCCGCGACATGACCATGAAGAATCCGCGCGGCTGGGTGCTCGCCGTACTCATCCTCCTGCTCGCGATGTCGGCCGTCAGAACCTTCACCGGAGCCGAGGCCCTCACCGGCTCCGGCGCGATGGGCGCCGCGCTGCGGCTGGCGGTCCCCATCGGGCTGGCCGCCCTCAGCGGCCTGTGGAGCGAACGCGCGGGCGTCGTCAACCTCGGCATCGAAGGCATGATGATCATCGGGACCGTGTGCGGGGCCTGGGCCGGCCACTTCTACGGTGTCTGGGCCGGGGTGCTCGCCGGTGCGCTCGGCGGCGTCATCGCCAGCCTGCTCCATGCGGTCGTCACCGTGACATTCGGCGTGGACCAGGTGGTCTGCGGCATCGCCGTCAACATCCTGGCCGTGGGTGTCGCCCGCTTCCTGTCCGTCATCGCCTTCAGCGGCCTGCCGGGGGCGGGAGCCACCCAGTCGCCTCCCGTCACGGGTGCCATCGGCACCGTGAGCATGCCGTTCCTGGCGGGCGGCTGGGGCACGCCGGACCTGCTCGGACAACTGGAGCGGAGCCGGTGGTTCCTCCTGGCCGACGTCAGCGGCATCCTGCGGGGATTCCTGCACGAGGTCTCCTGGTTCACCGTGCTCGCCGTCGCGCTGATCCCGGTCAGCTTCGTGGTGCTCTGGAAGACCGCCTTCGGGCTGCGCCTGCGCTCCGTCGGCGAGCACCCCGCCGCGGCGGACTCGCTCGGCGTCCCGGTCCAGCGGATGAGGTACTACGGGGTGCTGGTGTCCGGTGCGCTCGCCGGACTCGGCGGGGCGTACCTGGTCACCGTCTCCTCCACCATCTACCGGGAGGGCCAGACCGGCGGCCGGGGCTTCATCGGGCTCGCCGCCATGATCTTCGGCAACTGGCGCCCGGCCGGCACGGCGGGTGGGGCCCTGCTGTTCGGGTACGCCGACGCCCTGCAACTGCGGGAGCCGAGTGCCGTACACGTACTGCTGCTCCTGGCCGCCGTGCTGCTGTGGACGGCGGCGATCGTGTTCGTCCGTCGGCGGCCCCGCCTGCCCTTGACCCTGGCGCTGCTCGGCGCGGCCGCCTTCGTGGTCTTCCAGAGCACCGATTCGGTGCCCACGCAGCTCATCTACGCCACGCCGTACCTCGTCACCCTGCTGGTGCTGGTCACGGTCGCCCAGCGGCTGCGCATGCCGGCCTGTGTCGGCGTCCCGTACCGCCGAGGAGGTGCGTGAGCGGATGGAACCGCGTCTGATGGGGTACGCCGACCGCTGGTCCGCCGTCCCCGGACAACAGCTGACCTTGTACGCCGCAGGCCCGCCGGGAGCCGGGACCGTGGACCTGGTCGACCTGATAGACGAAGCCGGCCGCACCCCGGCCGAACCGATCTCCCTCGCGCCACAACCTCTGAAGACCGGCTCCCACCTGGAAGCCTCCGTCCCGGTGCCCGCCAGGGGGAGCGTCGCGCTGTGGATTCGCCCGCACCGGCTCGGCACCCGCCAGGTCGTGGCGGAACTGGGCACGCCCGGCTGGCGACTGCTGCTCGCGCTGGACGAGGAGAACCGGGCCGAGGCGAGTCTGGAGACGACATCGGGACTCCTGACCTGCCATGGGCACACCGCCGTTGAGCGGAGATCCTGGTCGCTGCTGGTGGTGGCCTGGGAGGCGACGCCGTCGACGACCACCGTGCGGTTGGCCGTTGGCCGCGCTCCTGGTGTGAGTGCGCGGGCCGCGGGCTTGGCGCTGCCGCACGGGACCGGAGAGGTGCGGCTCGGAGCGGGCTCCTTCGTGGGGCGGATCGCCCTGCCGATGCTGACGAGCGGCCTGATCACCACGTGCGCTCCGCTGCTCGACCTGACCACCGGTGCCGAGCTGGTCAAGCACCTCGGTGAGGACGTCTTGGCCCTCTGGGACGCCTCCATCGATCCGGGCGCCTGCCTCGTCACCGACATCAGCGGGAACGGCCATCACGCCCGCGCCGTCAACCGGCCACTCGCCGGGCTGATCGGGCCGGGCAGCGGCACGGACCGCACCGCCGTACAGCTGAGTCCTGAAGACCTCGACGACGCCCGATGGAAAGAGACGTGCGCGCTGACCATCCCGGAGGAGACGACCTCCACCGTGCTCGGCGTCCGCCTGCGGACCCGGAGCCAGTCCTGCGTCATCCCGGTGATCGTCCGTCCCGCCGGTCCGGGTCGCGCCCCGGTCGCGGTCGTCCTGCCCACCTTCACCTACCTGGCCTATGCCAACCACCGCCAGCTCAGCGAGGCCGAGTACTTCGGGGACTACTCGCGGGTCACCGACCACGGGATCACGCTCTCGCCGACGGACGCCTACCTCAACGACCACCGGGAGCTCGGCCTGTCGCTGTACGACCAGCGGCAGGAGGGCGGCCCCGTCTACTACTCCTCCGGGCGCCGCCCCGTGCTGAACTTCGCCCCCGGCTACCGCTGGTGGATGACCGGAGCGCCGCGGCACTTCTCCGCCGACCTCCTGCTCCTCCGCTGGCTGCGGTCCGAGGAGTTCGCCTTCGACGTCCTCACGGACGAGGACGTACACGAGGGCGGAGCCGATCTGCTCGCCGGCTATCGCGTCGTCATGACCGGCAGCCACCCCGAGTACATCAGCGCGCCGGAGCGCGCGGCCGTGAGCGCGTACGTGTCCGGCGGCGGACGGCTGATGTACCTCGGCGGCAACGGGTTCTACTGGGTGACCGGCGTCGACCCCCGCCACCCCCACGCCATCGAGGTCCGCCGCGGCCACGCCGGCGACTGGTGGGACAACGAGCCGGGCGAGGACGTCCTCACCTCCACCGGCGAGCCCGGCGGGCTCTGGCGCCACCGCGGCCTGGCACCACAGGAGCTCCTCGGCGTCGGCTTCGCCGCGCAAGGCTGGGGACCGGCACCCGGCTACACCCGCCTGCCCGACAGTTACCGCGACAACGCCTCCTGGATCTTCGCCGGTGTCGAGACGGACACCGTGGGCCGCTGCGGGCTCGCGCTCGGCGGAGCGGCCGGAGACGAGATCGACCGCGCCGCACCAGAGCTCGGCACCCCGCCCGGCACCCTGCTGCTGGCCACATCCGCGGGCGGGCACAGCCACCATTACCAGCCGGCCACCGAGGAGGCCGCGCTGGGCGCGCATACCGTACGCGCCGACATGACCCTGCGACGCCTCGGCAACGGCGGCGCGGTGTTCGCGGCCGGATCCATCAACTGGGTTGCCAGCCTCGCCTGCTGCGACGGCGACATCAGACGCGTCACCCGGAATGTCCTGTCCAGATTCCTGCTCTCCCCGCCCCTGTGAGGAGGAGTGACATGACCAACGTCAGCGAGCGGCACATTGGTTACCCCTATCCCGACAAGTCGAGTGACCTCACCGATGAGCAGTTGTCCATGCCCGCCGAAGACCTCGCGGCGATCGCCCGCCACCCCCTGACCGTGTACGCGGACACCACCGAGCTCTATCACCGGCTGGCCCGCCAGATGGCCGACGAGCTGCGCGCGAACAACATGCGCGGCGAACCCACCCGCTGGATCCTCCCCGTCGGCCCCAAGGCGCAATATCCCATCCTCGCCCGCATCTGCAATCAGGAGCGCATCAGCTGGACCGAGGTGTTCGCCTTCCACATGGATGAGTTCCTCGACTGGCAGGGCCGGCCCGTGGACCCGTCACACCCCTTCAGCTTCCGCGGCTACTGCGACCGCAACCTCTACCAGCTGCTCGACCCCGATCTGCGGCCCCACCCCGACAACATCATCTACCCGGACGTTTTCGACCCCGACGCGTACGGTGCGCGCCTGCGCCAGGTGGGCGGCGCCGACACCTGCTTCGCGGGATTCGGCTACCGGGGACATCTGGCCTTCAACGAGCCGCCGACCACGCGCTGGCACCACTACGGCCTGGAGGAGTTCGCCGCCTCGACCACGCGCATCGTCCCGCTGCTCGACGACACGATCATGGCTCACTCCCACCGGGTGACCGGCGGCTACACCCAGGCCATTCCCCGCATGGCCATCACCCTGGGCATGTCGGAGATCCTGTCGGCCCGGCGGCTGCACCTCATCACCGACGGAGGCGCCTGGAAGCGCTACATCGTGCGGGTCCTCCTGCTCACCACCGAACCCGAGGTGCAGCTCCCGGTCACCCTCGCGCATCGCCACCCCAACGTGCACGTGAGCCTGGACGCCGACAGCATCGCCCCTTGCGCGTTGGGGCTCGGCTCATGACCGTCCTCGCCATCGGCGCCTACACCGTGGACCTCTACATGTTCGGCGACCACCTGCCGGCCAAGGGGGAGAGCGTCGACGCCGTCGACTACGCCACCGCGCACGGCGGCAAGGCGGCGAACGTGGCGGTCGCGTCGGCTCGGCTGGGCGCGCCCACCCGCTTCGTCGGCTGCCTGGGAGACGACACAGACCGGCTGACGGCGCTGGCCGCGCTGGCCGCCGACGGCGTCGAGGTCGACGACTGCGCCACTGCCGACGGCATCGCGACCGGGCGCAGTTTCGTCTACGTCGACGCGCATGGTCAGCAGATCGTCATGACCTGGCCGGGCGCGGCGAATCTGCTTCCCCCTTCCCGGGCGGCCGCCACAGTGTCCGAACTGCCGGGCACTTCCGTACTCGTCCTTCAAGGTGAGATCCCCGTGGCGACCTCGTCGGCGGCGGCCGCCGCTGCCTCGCCGGACGTGCGCGTCCTGCTCAACCCCAGCCCGGCCGGACCATTCCTCAGCGAAACCGGAGAGGACCTGCTCAGCCGGGCCGATGTGCTGGTGCTCAACGAGAGCGAGCTGTCCGCGCTGGCTTCGGACACACACGACGCGGTGGAGTGCCTGCGCCGCAGAACCAGAGGGCGCACGGTGATCGTCACTCGCGGCGAGCACGGGGCCGAGATCACCGACGACCACGGCACTATGCTGATCGACGTACCCAGCGTGAACGCTGTGGATACGACCGGCGCGGGTGACGCCTTCACCGGGGCCCTGGCGGCCGCCCTCTGCACCGGCGCGAGCCTGGCGCAAGGAGTCCGGCTCGCCTGCCGGGTGGCAGCCGTTTCCGTCACACGCCGGTTCTGTGCTCCCAGTTACCCATCAGCCGCAGAGCTCGGTGTCGCTCCGCTCCAAGGTGCGCCCGGGCAGGAGAGAACCACGTGACACGACGACACCCCACCCTCGCGATTCAGGTACGCGATCGGCTCCACGCGCTGATCGTCGAACAGGGGCTGCGCCCCGGGGACAGACTGCCCTCGGAGAACGAGCTCATCACCCTCTTCGACGTCGGCCGGACCAGCATCCGAGAAGCGTTCAAGCTCCTTGAGCAGGAAGGACTCATCCAGTCCCGCCACGGCGACGGCCGGTATCTCACCTCTCAGCCCAGCCTGGACCGCCCGCTGACCCGCCTCGAAGGCGTGACGGAGATGCTGGCCAGCCGCGGCTACACCGGCGTCAACACGGTGCTGGACATCGCGGCGACGGAACCGGACCGCAACCAGCGCGAACTGCTTCAGCTGCCTGGCAGCGAGGCCATCGTCCGGCTGGAGCGCCTGCGCCGCTACCAGGACGACGCGCTGCTCTACTCGATCGACCTGTTCCCCCGCTCGCTCATCGGCCGGCCGCTGGACGAGGTGGACTGGACCGGGTCGCTGTTCCAGCTGCTCACCGAGTACGGCCACAACATCGCGTACGCGATCACCCAGGTCCGCGCCGTCACCCTCAGCCAGGCGCAGGCGGAGCGCATCGGCAGCCTCGAAGCCGACGGCGCGTGGCTGCTGCTGATTCAGACCCACCACGACAGTGCGGGCCGGCCGCTGCTGTACTCCCAGGACTACCACCGGGGCACCGACTTCTCCTTCCACCTGGTGAGGCACCGTGACTGACACCTTGAGGCGCCGCCGTCAGGTTCTGTTCGACCAGGACGGCGCACCGGACGACCTGCTGTCGCTTCTCCTGCTGACCCAGTACGACAACGTCGACCTGCGCGGAGTCGCGGTGACCCCCGCCGACTGCCTTCCCCGGCCGGCCCTGTCGGCCACCCACAAGATCCTCGACCTGGTGGGCAGGGACGTGCCGACGGCCGTGGGCGTGCTGCCCGGACGCAACCCGTTCCCCCTCGCCTGGCGGATCGACGCCCTGCGGGCGGACGCGTTACCGGTGCTCAATCAGAAGGATGAGCGCCCCGGCGACGCGGACGCGCTTCCCGCGCACGAACAGCTCGCCACCTGGCTCATGCGGGCGCCGGCTCCGGTCACCGTGCTCGCCACCGGCCCGCTGACCAACCTCGCCTGGTGTCTCGATCACCACCCGCAGGTCGAGTCACGCATCGAGGAGGTGGTCTTCATGGGCGGCGCGCTCGACGTCGCCGGCAACGTCAGACAGCCGGATCACGACGGCAGCGCGGAATGGAACGTCTTCTGGGACCCCGACGCGCTCAAGCGGGTCTTCGACTCGTCCGTCCCCATCACGATGTTCCCCCTGGACGTGACCAACCTCGTGCCGGTGACCCACGACTTCGTCCGGGCCTTCGGCCGCCACTACGGGTGGCACGTCAGCGACCTCGCCGGATCGCTGCTCGCGCTGACATTCGGCACCTTGGAGACCACCGGCCTGCCGTACTGCTGCTGGGACAGCCTGACCACCTCGTACCTGGCCGAACCCGACATCTGCACGTTCGAGACAGTGCGCTGCGACGTGATCACCCAAGGAGAGAGCCAGGGACGGATCGTCCGGCTCCCTGACGGGCGGCCTGTCAGATGCGCACGCGCGGTCGACGCCGACCGGTTCTACCAGCACTTCCTCAACACACTAACCCCGGATAAGCCACCGAATCTCTGACCTAATCCGGGATCCGCGGTTCATGGATCAAGAAGAAAGGATCATGCGATGAGTACGCGAACATTGGAGGTCACCAGGCCGTTCCCAGCCTCCCTGTCCGGCCACCGGGCAGGGTGCTCCAAGCTGTCGGTCTTCTGCCTCGCCATGGACGAGGTCTCCTATTACGGGCTGCCGCTGCTGCTCATGAAGGTGCCGAACGTCGCCAAGGCCGCGGTCGGGCGGAGCGCGGCGGAGGCCAGATCGCGGCTCGCCGGCGAGGATTTCGACGTGGCGGTGATACCGCTCACCATGTTGCCGGAGGTACTGGACGGCGGTCCCCGGCGAAACCGCCCGAGGATATTGGCCCTCGTGCGGGAGCAAGGAGAGATCGTCTCGCGCCTGGCCTGGCGGCACGGCGTGGCCGGCTGCCTCCTTTGGGACGAGATCAATGTCGCGAGCCTGGCCCGCACCTTCGACCGGCTGATCCGCGGCGACGTGCCCACTACGGTGCATCGCCCCGACACGCACCTGAACGGGAAGTTGACCCAGCGGGAGCGTTTCGTGCTGGCCCTGCTGCTGCGGGGGATGAGCAACCACCAGATCGGCCGGGCCATGGGGATATCCGTCCACGGCGTCAAACGGCATGTCTCGAACCTGCTGGTGAAGTTCAACTGCTCCAACCGGACGGAGGTGGCGCTGGTCGCCCAGCGGCTGGGGCTGGATTCCGCGCCGCCGAAGGCCATGTAAGCATCACCGGAATTGATCCGCTTTGTTCGCGCCCCAAAAATATGTCTTTCTTGGCCGCCCCCCAATGAAAGGTATGAACCGCAAACAGGAAAAGGTCATCGAGAAATGGAGTGACAATGGAAATCCCTCCCCTGGAACTCAGTGGTCGCGTTCCCATGGTACGGTCGGCGGAAATCGAGGCGGACATGACGTCCGCCACGGAAGCCATCAGGTCACAGCTGACCGGATGGGGATTCATGGCCGCCGAGGTGCCCGGTATCGGCGCCCGCGTCGAGACCATGATGAACGAATTCGCCGCGGCCTGCGCGTCGACCGAGCCGAGTCTTTCCGATTACACGCACACCGCCGTGCCGCAGTTAGGCGTCGGCGGCACCCACGGGTTCTTCCCGTACAATTCGGAGATCCCCCGGCTGGCCAACGGCGTACCGGATCCCAAGGAATTCATTCACGTCAGCGGCGCCATGATCTCCGACCAGCCGCCCGGAGCCGGAGACCTCATTCGCGCCTTCCCGGCCTTCGGCACCGCCGCCACCGAGGTGTTCGACATCGCGTTCCGGCTGATCTCCCGCTTCGGCGAGGTCGTACGTGGCATGCTGCCGGACGGCACCCCGGAGCTGGAGCTGTCGCGTGACGCGACGAACCTGCGGGTGATCAACTACCGGGACGTCGGCGACCGCCGCGTGCTGGCGCACGAGCACTCGGGGATCCAGATGCTCGGCCTCCAGCTTCCCCCCTCCGACCAGGGCCTCCAGTACGTCCTGCACGACGGCACCTGGGTCGAGCCGGTGATCGCCAAGACCGACGTGGTCCTGTGCAACATCGGCCGCATGCTGACCAGCGCCTCCGACGGACGTTTCCGGCCGTCCACGCATCGGGTGCACACGCGGCCCATGCCCGCGGGCTACCGGCGCCTGTCGTCCGTGCTCTTCGCCTACCCGCCGCACAAGGCCCGGCAGTGGAAGATGGTGGACGGCGAGCTCATGACGCTGAACGCGACATGGGGCGACTTCATCGAGAACAGATTCCAGGGCTTGGGAAAGTAGTCACCCGAGACCCGGGCGGCGGGCAGGGCCTTTTGGTCGCTGCCGGAGCGTCCCTCAGCCCGCCGCCCGCTTCACGAACTCGCCGATCCGCGCCTCGTCCTCGGCGGTCAACGTCGTCAGGGCGAAGGCGGTCGGCCACATGGTGCCGTCGTCGAGGTACGCCTGGTCGTTGAAGCCGAGCGTGGCGTACCGCGTCTTGAACTTCTGCGCGGGCTGGAAGAAGCAGACGATCTTGCCGTCCCTGGCGTAGGCCGGCATCCCGTACCACAGCTTCGGCGACAGCTCCGGCGCGTTGGCCTTGATGATGGCGTGCAGCCGCTCGCCGGTGGCGCGGTCCTGCTCCGACATCTCGGCGAGCTTGGCGAGCACCTCGCTCTCCCCGTCGGCCTTGGCCGAGCGCGAGCCGCGCCGGGCGGTGGCCTTCAGCTCCTTGGAGCGCTCCTTCATCGCGCTCCGCTCCTCGTCGGTGAACCCGTCGTACTTCTTGTCGGCCTCAGTGGCGGTCTTGGTGGTCTTGGCGGGCTGCTTGGCGGCGCTCATGGCGGGCGTCCTTCCGTCTGGGTGGCAGTTCGTCGGTGCGTTCCGACAGGAGTTATCTGACCACCGACGCGTCAAGGCCCGCACCGTCCGTGGGACACCATGGGACATCGGGAACGCGGCCTAGCTGCGGAAACGAGGCTCCGTTCCATGCTCGCGGGCTGGGACGGCACCCACGGTGGCTTGGTACGCCGCACGCGCGAGCTTCTCGTTGTGCGGCCGCCCGAGCTTGCGCGCCAGCTCGATCGTGCGCTCGTGCAACGCCAGCGCCTCGTCTTGGCGGCCCGCCAGGCGGTACGTCTCGGCGTACGCGGGCAGGAAGTCGATCTCCAGCTGGGCCTCGGCCAGCGGTTCCAGCAGCTCGAAGGCCTGTCGATGGTGCTCGAGCGCCTCGTCGAGCGAACCCATGACGCGCAGCGCGACACCGAGATAGTTGTGGCACCACGCCTTGTTGTGCTGAGCCTCGGCGAGCTCCAACGCCTCATGCAGCGCTCGCAGCGACTCCGCCGGGTCGTCCGGCGCCAGGGCGACACCGAGCGTGACCAGCCCGGTCATCCGGGCGGGGCCATCGGCCAGAGCCAGTGACGCGCGGGCGAGTTCGGCGGCTTCGCCGTGCCGTCCGAGGTGGAGGGTCACCCATCCGTCGAAGGCCAGCGCCTGGGAACGTCCGGAGCGATGCCCGGTCTTCTCGAACAACAGGCGCGCCAGCCGGAACTTCGCCTGTGCCGCCTCGAAGTCGCCGAGATCCCGGCGGACGAAGCCGGTACGCAGCGCCAGCGCGCCGGCCAGCTCGTCATCGGCCACACCGGACTGTTCGGCCAGTTCGTACGCGGCGAGCGCCTCGGTGAGACGTCCGGCGGCGGCGCGGGCGAACCCGAGATCCAGGAGCAGTGAGGCACGCTGCTGGTCGCGCCCGAGACGTTCGGCGGCGGCCGCGGCCGCCTCGAGCAGACGTATCTGGTCGTCGGTTCCGCGATGCCGGAAGAACCAGACGCGCATGGCCGGCGGCAGCTCAGCCACCACCTCGTCCGCGCCGAGCCGAACAGCGGCGTCGAAACAGGCGATCAGGTTGGCGTACTCGGTGTCGAACCAGACCATGGCCTTCGCCGGATCGCCCGGGACGGCCTCCTTGCGGTGGGGCAGGGGCAGTGTCCGATCGTAGGCGGTCGCCCGCGCCAGATAGTGGCTCAGAACACGGTGTACGGCGGCATCCGCCTGCGGCTCCTCATCGGCGGCGAGGTCCGCCGCGTACCGCCGGATCAGGTCGTGCAGCCGATACCGTCCGGGCGAGGGCTCCTGGACCAGATGCGCGTCCACCAGCTCTTCCAGCACCGCGTTGACGCGGTCCGGCGTCATGTCGGCGAGCGCGCCCGCCACCGCCGCGTCGAAGTCGGCGCCGGGCAGCACGCCCAGCAACCGGAACACCCGGCGCTGTCCCGCGTCGAGCTGCTGCAGCGACATGCCGAACACCGAGTCGAAGCGACTGGCGCTGTCCCGCAGCCGCTCGGCCAGCACCGCCACCGTCCAACCCGGCCGGTGCCGTAGCCGCGCGCCCGCCATCCGCAGCGCCAACGGCAGGCCGCCGCACTGCCGCAGCACCTGGGCGACCGCCTCCTCCTCAGTCAGCTCCACCCCGGCCGCCCGGCCGAACAGCGACGCCGCGTCCGCCGGGGGGAGCGCCTCCAGGGAGACCGGCGGCACCCCGTCCAGACTCACCAGCCGGTTGCGGCTGGTGACCAGCACCGCGGACTTGCCCGCACCAGGAAGGAGCGGACGTACGTGCTCCGCGTCGACCGCGTTGTCGAGCAGGACGAGCGCCCGACGCCGGGACAGCTCCGACCGCCAGAGCGCCGCGCGTTCGACCGTGTCGGCCGGGGGATGCGCGACACCCAGGGCGCCCAGCAGCCGGCCGAGCGCGGCCGACGGCTCCAACGGTTCCTGGCCCGGAGTGAAGCCGCGCAGGTCGAGATAGAGCCCACCGTCAGGAAAGGACGGCGCGAGCCGGTGCGCCACGTGCACGGAGAGGCTGGTCTTCCCGACACCCGCCATGCCGTCGATCGCGACCGCGCCCGTGGTACGCAGCAGCTCCTCGACCAGCGCCGCCTCCCTCTCGCGTCCGGTGAAGTCGGCGAGGTCGGCCGGAAGGTCGTTCCGGCGCGGGCTGGGCGCCGCGCCGGCCTTGGACGCCTCGACCCACATCGTGCGCAGCGGACGGGGATCGCGGGCGACGACCCGGCACAGTGCCACGACGGCTTCCCACGGCGGCACCAGCCGGCCGGTCATGTACCGGGACAGGGAGGAGCTGCTGAGGCCCGCCTGGCGGGCGAGGGCGCGCACGCTGAGCCCGCTCAACTCCTTGATCTGGGTGAGCTGGGCGGTCAGGTGTTCGGGTGCGCTCGACACCCGCACACGGTACCCGTCCCAGCCCGCGACCACGGAACAGAGGGTCGTTTCCGCAGCTGGGCCGCATTCCGGGTGTCCCACGCTGTCCCACGGACGGGGCGGTTCCGGACCCGCCGGTGGTCAGATGACTCCCGTCGGAACACGACGGACACCCGTCACCACATGGGCCGACACCCGTCAGAACACTCGCTCAGAACACTCGCTCAGAACATGACCACGAAGGAGAAAGCGATGCCCACCGAACGCATGCCGAACCCGGCGACCCTGATCCCCGAGGCGATGCAGGCGCTGATGGCCGTCAACAAGGCCATCGTGGGCGCCGGAGTGGACGGGAAGCTGCTGGCGCTGTGCCACCTGCGAGCCAGCCAGATCAACGGCTGCAGCCCCTGCGTGGCCGGTGGCGCCCAGCAGCTCCGCCACCACGGCGCCACCGACGAACAGGCCCACGCCGTCGTCGCCTGGCGTGAGACGCCCTGGTTCAGCGAGGAGGAACGCGCCGCGCTGGCCCTGACCGAGGCCATCACCCGGCTCGCCGACCGGCCCGATCCGGTGCCCAACGAGGTGTGGGACATGGCAGCCAAGCACTTCGACCAGAAGGAACTCGCCGCACTCGTACTCAACATCGCCATCACCAACGCCTTCAACCGCCTCAACGCGCCGACCCGCCAGCAGGCGGGCGGCAAGTGGTAAGCGCGTCGCGTGAGGGGGGAGCCCTTGGGCGGGCTCCCACCGGTCATTTCAGGAGCTAGGGAGGCGGACGACCGCGGCTCCGTGCTGATATTCGCCGAAGCTCCAGCCGGCGATGAGGGTGGCGCCCAGGTCTTCGACGGCGCCGCTGCCGGGGGGCCATTCCGTGGTGGCGAGGTACTGGGCGCCCGCGGAGACGGCGTCCGCGTCGCCCACACGGTGGAAGCGGAGGTGGTCGCGGAGGGCCTGGTTCTGGATGGGGCGAAGGGCCTTTTCCCATTGGGGTTCGGCCTCTTCCACGTACCCGTCGTCGCCGCCCATGGGGATGAGGTGGGCAGGGCCTCGGTGGGTGAAGGTGGCGGCGCGCAGGGCGTCCAGGAGGGTGCCGTCGGTGGCCAGGCGCAGGGTCGCGGTGATCGAGTAGTGGAAGTCGCCGAGGTCCTCGGCGGTCAGGTCGATGCCGTGGCGGTTCAGGAGGGGGGACAGGTCCGCGCCACGGATCAGCAGGTCGACGCCGTCCAGGGCGGCGGCGGCGCGGACATCGTCCGCGAAAGCGCCGGAGAACGGACCGTCGAGCAGTCAGCGGGCGGCGCCATCTCGTTGAGGACGTCGCCACCGTAGTAGACCGCGTACGTCGCCGCCGTGTCGTAGTCGTCGAGCCTCCTGCCCAGCAGGAGTCCGAACGCCTCGCTCAGTTCCTCGTCCCAGCCCATGTCTGCCTCATTGCCGAAGGGGTGAATCGCGTAATTATCCTCGATCTCTACCCCTTGGCGGAGATCGAACAGAACTTCGTCGGCGTCGAGCCTTCGCCGGGTCACTTCTCGACGAGGGTCTCGAAGGCCGTGCACAGAAGGCGGACGCTCCGCAGGAACTTCTCGTCCTGGCTCATCCCGGGCGCCTCCTGGAAGACGCGCGGGAAGCGTTCGAGCAGGGCGGCGTAGGCGTCCGGGGTGAGGTCCCGTACCGGAGGAGTGCCCTGCTCCTGCAGGACGAACCCCGTGACGTGGCTGAGGAGGGTGTCGGCGGCGACGATGCGGGGCCCGGCGGGTACGCCCGCCCCCTCCAGGGTGGACAGGAGGCGTTCCATGAGGGACAGGGCGCCGGGGCTGAGCATCTTGGGGCTGTCGGCCAGCAGGATCGCGCCGCTGGGGTGGCGCAGGATGACGTGGCGCAGCGCGCCGGCCTGGGCCTGGATCTCGTCCTGCCAGGTGGCGCCGGGCGGGAGCGCGGTCAGGGCGGCGGTGCCCGCGTCGTAGGCCTGCCCGCAGACGCGGTCGGCCACCAACGCCAGCAGGTCCTTCTTGTTGCGCACGTGGTAGTACAGGCTGCCCGCGTGCGCGCCGAGCCGTTCGGCCACCTGGCGCATGGACAGGCCGTGGTAGCCGACCTCGGCGAACGCGTCGATCGCGGCCTCGACGATCCGCTCCTTCGTGAGCTTCATGGGCCTACCGTATCCCGTTTTCAAACGGTGTTTGAATCGTGTGCTAGCGTGAGCCGTACGGTTTCAAACACTGTTAGAAAAGGTGGGTCACCTTGGACGGGCTGCTGTTCTTCGCGACCACGGCCGCGTTGATGGTGATGATGATCAACTGCGGGCTCGGCGCGCTCGGGGGCGGGCCGGTGCGTGACATGGTGCGCGGGCGTCCCGTCCCGTGGGTCGCCGTGGTGCTGACGACGCTGGCCGTGGCGGGAGTCGTGCTGCAGTCGTCCTGGCCGGGAGCCATGGCCGCGCTGGATCACGACCCCGCCAAGAGCGGCTGGTGGCGGGTGTTCACGTCGGTCTTCCTGCAGAACGGCGGCGTCGGCGGCGCCGTCTGGAACATCGCCACCCTCGCCATCGTGGCGGCGCTCGCCCAGTGGCTCTGGGGCACGTGGACGAGCGCCATCCTCTTCCTGGCCGGCGTCCTCCTCCCGGAACGCATCGACGCCCTGCTCGGCATGGGCGGTCCCAGCACCGATCCCCGTAACTTCGCCGGCAGCTCGGGCGCCACCTACTTCCTCGGCGTCTCCCTGGCCCTGGCCCTGCTGACCCGCACCAGGGCCGTGAAGCAGCGGGTCCTGGCGGCCGGCGTCCCGGCGCTCGGGCTGCTCATGTGGTTCCTGCAGGACAACGGCCACGGCCTGGTCGCCGTGTACGGCTTCGCGCTCGCGGTCCTCATCTGGGCGGGCCGCCGTCTGATGCGACGTCCCGCTCAGGTGGGTTAGGACTTGGGCTCCACCGCTTGGCCGCAACTCCACGGGCGGTGGTTCGGGCGCGCCCTTCAGCTCCGCAGGGGGTGGGTCGGGCGCGAAATACGGCGGTTCAGGCGCGCATGTTGGCGCCGCCATCCACGGCCCACACCTGGCCGTTGATCCACTCGGCGTCGTCCGACAGCAGGAAGGCCACGGTCGCGGCCAGGTCGCTCGGGCGGCCCAGGCGGGTCGTGGGGACCATCTCCAGGAACATCTTCTGCAGCTGGACGTCGTTCTGTTCCTTCTGCGTCTCGCCCATGACGAGGCCGGGCATCACCCCGTTGCAGCGCACGCCCGCGGAGCCCCAGTTCCCGGCGATGTGCCGCGTGAGCGCGTTGATGGCCGACTTCGAGGCCGCGTAGGCGGGGCGCTTGCGGTCGCCGCCGCTCACGGCGGTGCCCGAGGACGTGTTGACGATGCTGCCACCGCCGTTCGCGAGCAGGTGGGGCAGAACGGCGCGGACGGTCCGTACGTAGCCGACCACGTTGACGTCCATGGTGCGCTCCCATACGTCGAGATCGGTGTCGAGCAGCGACTTGTCACGCCCGAGATTGCCCGGCGAGAGATCAGCGCCGACATTGAACAGGCCGTGCACCGCGCCGAACGCTTCCATCGTCCTGGCCACCATCGCGTTGATGGACGGCTCGTCGGCGAGGTCGAAGTGCACCGCGATCGCCGAGCCGCCCGCCTCGGTGATCTTGGCGGCGGTGGACTCCGCCCCGGGCAGGTTGATGTCGCCGACGACGACGTTGGCGCCCTCCTCGGCGAGCCTGACCGCGGTACCAGCGCCGATGCCGGTCGCCCCGCCGGCCACGATGAACGTCTTCTCCCGCAAACCGCGCATTGTGTTGTGCTCCGATCCATGCGACGCCCTGGCGTCCGTGTACGTGATGTAAGTCGCCGTGATCCCACAGGTGCGGGACCACACATCAGCTAACCGTACACCTGTGTACGTTTATGCCCGCTAGGGTTGGATCGTGCGTGAAGACGGCCCACCGACGATGCGGCGTGACGCTGCCCGCAACCGAGACCGATTGCTGTCGGCGGCCCGGCAGGTGTTCGCCGAGCATGGTCATGACGTGGCGCTGGAAGAGGTCGCGCGGGTAGCCGGGGTCAGTCGCACCACCATCTACCGAAATTTCGCGACTCGTGAAGAGCTCGTGGCCACGGTCTTCGAGGACAACGCCGCCCAGATCGAGCGCTATGCGGCGGAGCTGCGTGAGGTGCCTGACGGTGTGGTGAAGCTGCTCGACTTCGTGCTGGACATGCAGGTGGAGAATCGCGGCCTCGCGCAGGTTCTCGCCGGAGTGGACATGCAGTGGTTCACCGACCTCTACAGTCGCATCGCCGCCTCTTTCGAGCCGCTGCTTGAGCGAGGTCGTACGGCCGGGATCGTCCACCCGGTCATCGACATCGAGGACCTGATGCTGGCCATTTCGATGGGCGAGAGCGTCGTGGCCAGCGATGACCTGGTCCGCCGCGAGGGGCGCATCAGGCGGGTGCGGGGCATGCTGCACCGCGCCCTCTTCACCAGGTGAGGCCGAATCAGGGCTCGTTGAGGTAAGTGAGGACGGCGAGGACGCGGCGGTTGCTGCCGTCGTCATCGGCGATGCCGAGCTTGCCGAACATGGAGGTCGTGTACTTGCTGATGGCGCTCTCACTGAGGAAGAGCCGCTGGCCGATGGCCTGATTGGACAGCCCTTCGGCCATGAGGCTGAGCACGGAGTGTTCGCGTTCGGTGAGTCCGCCGAGCCGCCGGGTCGAGGACCCGCTGGACAGCAGCTTGGAGATGACGGCCGGGTCCATCGCGGTCCCGCCACCGGCGACTCGGTGCAGAGCGTCGATGAACTGGTCGGCGTCGAACACGCTGTCTTTGAGGAGATAGCCGATGCCACCGGCGCCGTCGGCCAGGAGCTCGCGAGCGTACAGCTGTTCGACGTGCTGAGAGAGGATCAGGATCGGCAGTCCGGGCAGTTCGCGACGGGCGGCGAGCGCCGCCCGCAGGCCCTCGTCCGACTGCGTCGGCGGCATGCGGACGTCGACGATGGACACATCAGGCCGCCACTTCAGCAGCGCGTCGAGCGTCTCGGGCCCGGTGGTCGCCGTCGCCACGACCTGGTGTCCGTACGCCTCGATGAGGCGGACCATCCCATCGCGTAGGAGGTAGAGGTCTTCGGCTACAACGATTCGCATGGCACCACCATCCTCACACAGGTCGGACCGCCCACCGGGCTGGTGATCCGCAGAGTGCCGTCGAAGGCCGCGAGGCGGCGGCGGAGCCCCGCGAGTCCACCGTCGGCTGACATGCCGGCCCCGCCTCGGCCGTTGTCTTCGACGTCAACGACGATGCCGGTGTCATTCCTGGCGATCGAGATGCGCGCCCGGGTCGCATGGGCGTGTTTGACGGCGTTGGTCAGCAGTTCGGCGACTCCGAAGTACACGGCGGACTCGATCGGCGGGTCCAGGCGTAGCTGAAGGTCGGTGCTGACCGTCGCTTCGAGCGGGCTGTCCAGGGCGAGAGCGCGTACGGCATCGACCAGTCCGCGCTCGTTCAGTATCGGCGGGTTGATTCCCTTGACCAGCTCGCGGAGCTCGGTCAGTGACGTGGCGGCGCCGACCCGTGCTTCCCGCATCAGCGCCTTGGCCTGGTCGGGGTTGGTTTCCATCAGCTTCTCCGCGGTCGCCAAGGAGAGCCCGAGCGCGACCAGGCGGGCCTGCGCTCCGTCGTGCAGGTCCCGCTCGATCCGGCGGATCTCGGCGGCCTGGGCGATCGTGATGTCCGCGCGCTGGGCCGTCAGCTCGTCCACCCGGTCCGCCAGGGCCGTCGCGGGGGAGGCGCGCAGGAAGCGGACGGCCACCGGCTCGACGGACCGCCAGGCGTACGGGGCGCCGCCGATCGCCACGGCCAGGCCGAGCGCCCCGACCAGGCGCGCGGAGAGCGCCGGCTGGGACAACCCGAGGACCGCCGCCACGACTCCGGCCGGTGGGATCGCGCAGATCACGCCCGCGGTGATCGGTACGATCGCCGTGAACCGCAGGTCACGCCAGACGGCGGGATCGCGCCACCGGGTTCGCCACTGCAGATCCATGCGGGCGTCCCGGCTGGTGCGCTCGTAGGAGTAGCCGTTCCACCAGTGCCCGGTCGCCATCTGCGTCACCGGCCCGGCCTGCCGATATCCGGCGGGAATGTCGGTGCCCGTCCACCTCGCGACGAGGGAGCGGACCATTCGGCACACCGGGCGGGACAGGGCGAGCGTGCCGATGCACGCCCATATGAACGGCGCTATCCCCGACCACGGGTTTCCGCCCCACCACCAGAACCACAGCGCCACGGCAGCGGCCCACACGGCCGGCACCAGCGTGGCGACGACCACCACGACGCACGCTCGCACGAACCCCACGCAGGCGCTCGCCACCCACTGTCGCATGACTCTTCCTTCGCACTTCATGACCCTGCGCCGATCCGGCCAGTACGGCTTGGTGTCTCCACTGTGCACCGCACCCGCCCCTGGTCCCCACCAGATCGGCTGTGGAGTGGGTCTAGCCCTACCTACCTGTACGTCCAGGCCGATACCGCGCCACTCATGCGCTCCCTAACGTCGACACCGCTCCAGTCGACACGAGAGAAGAAGAGACATGGAAACCACCAACCATCCAGGCATCCAGCGGGCCTTCGGCAAGGCGAAGATCCTCGTCGCGGTCTACGGAGCCCTCAGCGCCGCGGTTCTCATCACGGTCGCCATCCTCGCGATCACCGGGCACACGGTGACCTCGTTCATGTGGGGGCGATCAGCCGGAGTGCTCGCGAGCGCGGCGGTGACCTACTGGCTGACCGTCCTCGCCGCACGAGGAGCACGAGGGGCCTTTCTCCGCGTACGCATCATCTCGATCGTCATGCCGGTCGCGATCATCGGCGTCGACCTGATCCCCGGTGTCACCACGGCTTGGTTCGCCATGCTGCAGGCCACCTGCGCCCTTGCCATCGCCGCGGTCGCCTTCATCGTCAACGGGTCCCGACTGCGCGCCGCCTTCCCCAGATGATCGACTGGCCGGGCATTGCCGATGTCCGGTCAATGCCCTGGATCGGCGGCCAACCGCGATTGACACTGGCTCCATGAAATCGACAGTGAAGGCGTTTCTCGCCGCGTCGGCATTGGCCTGCGTGGCAGTGGCAGGCACCGCGGGTGCGGCGAACGCGGCCACCGGGCGGCTGACCTTGATCAGCGGCACAGGTGCCGCCACCATCGCGTACTCCGCTTGCCAGAATCCGCGGCAGTATCCGGTGCGGCAGTACGAGATCGACGCATTCGTCAACGAGCCGCTGCCCGGCTGTCAGGCCGTGCTGGTCAACCTATCGGGCACCCCGAAAGTGCTGTGCGTCGGCCGCGGGAGCGTGCCTGCCGAATTTCGCCGGTCGGCAAGCGTCATCATCCAGCCTGGCATCGCACCGGCCTGCACGTATTGAGTAGCGATCATCAGCCGGCGTTGCGGCGATACCAGTCGAGGGTCGCGGCGATGCCCTCGGCGTGCGGGGTGACCTCGACCGGTCCGAACGCTTTACGGAAGGCCGAGTCGTCGGCGACGAACGGGCGGTCGCGCTGATACCAGGTTTCGCCGAGTTCGCGCACGGTGGGGTTGAACAGGCCGATGAGGCGCTGCATACCCCGGCCCAGTCCGGCGGTCTTCAGCTCGCCTCCCACCGCGGCACGCACGAGGTCGAGGAACTGGCGGCCGGTGATCGCCTCGGCGGCGGGCAGGTGCCAGGAGCGGCCGTCGGCGTCGGCGCGCTCGCCGAGGGTGACCAGCCCGGCGGCGATGTCCGGCAGGTACGCGACGGTGTGCGGCTGGTCGAGGTCGCCGACCCAGCGGGCGGTCTTGCCGGCCAGGGCGGCGGCGAAGATGGTCGGGCCGTAGGTGGTGTTGACGCCTCCGGGGCCGTAGTAGTCGGAGGCGCGCCCCATGGTCGCGCGGACCCGCCCGGACCGGTGGGCGTCGAGGATCAACTCGTCGACCTCGGCGCGGGCCCGGCCCTTGCGGGTGGTGGCGGCGTGCGGGAGGTCTTCGGTCATGTGGCCGTCGACGGGTCCGTAGACGTACAAGTTGTCGGCCATGACCAGCTTCGCCCCGGCAGCCTCCACCCCGGTCAGGATCGTACGGATGAGGCCGGGGAACTCCTCGGCCCAGCGCTCGTACTTCGGCTGCGCGCACTGGTAGACGACCGCGGCGCCCTGGCAGGCGGCGATGGCGCCCTCAGAGGTGGTGACGTCGTGCCGGTCCACGGCCGCGCCCCGGCTGACGGCGCGGACTCGGTGGCCGCGGGCGGTGAGTTCGGCGACGACGGCCGAGCCGACCCCGCCGGTGGCGCCAAGGACAACGTGCAGGTCAGACATAGTAAAGTCCCCCGGAAGCTGGTTTCAAACCGTTGTTATGTAACAACGTTATGCTAATCTTGCTCCCATGGCAAGACCGAGAAACCGTGACTACGGCGAGCTTCGGCACGAACTCGTCGATGCCGGCGGTCGGCTCCTGGCCTCGGAGGGCCCGGCCGCGCTGACCACCCGCCGGGTCGCACAGGAGACGGGCGTGTCCACCACGGCCGTCTACCAGCTCTTCGGTGACAAGGCCGGACTCGTCCGCGAGATGTTCCTGGCCGGCTTCGAGCGCCTCGCCGAGGCCTTCGCCGCCGTCCCCCGCACCAGCGATCCGGTCGCCGACCTGCTCGCGCTCGGCCACGCCTACCGGGCCAACGCCGTGGCCAACCCGCACCTGTACGAGCTCATGTTCGGCCGGCCGATCCCCGCCTTCCAGCCCGACGCCGCCACGGCCGCGCTGATCCAGCCGACCTTCGACACTCTCGTCGCCGCCGTGGCCCGCTGCGTACAGGAAGGCGAATTCGCGCCCGGTGAGCCTTATGCCCTCGCCGTGCGGATCAACGCGCTCGCGCACGGGCTGTGCAGCCTCGACCTGCGCGGCGCCCTTGGTGGCGCCGACGAGGCACGCCGCCACTGGGACGACGCCTTTGACACCATGATGCGAGGGTTGCGTGCCACCGAATAGCAAGACCGGGCGGCCCCTGTGCGGGGCCGCCCGGTCTTTTCAGGAGGGGGAGGGCGTCAGGCGATCGCCGGTTCGCCCGAGGGGCGCGGCGCGCTCACCGGAGCCTCGTCGAGCGACTGCGGGGGAGCGTTGAGCACCGCCTCGTCGAGACGGCTCTCGCCGCGGGCGACGAGGACCGGCACCACCATCTGTCCCGCGACATTGGTCGCGGTGCGGATCATGTCGAGGATCGGGTCGATGGCCAGCAGCAGGCCGACGCCCTCAAGCGGCAGGCCCAGGGTGCTCAGCGTCAGCGTGAGCATGACGATCGCGCCGGTCAGACCGGCCGTCGCGGCCGAGCCGACCACGGAGACGAACGCGATCAACAGGTACTCGCCGATCCCCAGCGGGACGTTGAACACCTGCGCCACGAAGATCGCCGCCAGCGCCGGGTAGATCGAGGCGCAGCCGTCCATCTTGGTGGTCGCGCCGAACGGCACGGCGAAGGAGGCGTAGTCGCGGTCCACGCCCAGGCGCTCGATGGTGACCTTCTGAGTCAGCGGCAGCGTGCCGACCGAGGAGCGGGAGACGAAGGCCAGCTCGATCGCGGGCCACGCGTTGCGGAAGAACGTGATGGGGTTGACCTTGCCGACCACCGCGAGCAGCGTCGGGTAGACGGCCAGCAGGACGATGAAGCAGCCGACGTAGACGCCGAGACTGAACTTGGCCAGCGGCGCGATCAGGTCCCAGCCGTACGTGGCGACCGACTTGCCGATCAGGCCGGCGGTCCCGATGGGGGCCAGGCGGATGACCCACCACAGCGCCTTCTGGACCAGCTCGAGGATGGAACGGCTGAAGGTGAGGAACGGCTCGGCCTTCTCACCGATCGCGATGGCCGCCGCGCCGAGGACGATCCCCAGGAAGACGATCTGGAGGACGTTGAGCTCGGTGAACGCCGTCACGATGTTCGTCGGGATGATGCCGGTGAGGAAGTCGACCCAGGTACCGACGTTCTCGGGCGCCTTCGCGCCCGCCGTGTTCAGGGTGATGCCCTGGCCCGGGTTGAGGATCAGGCCGAGGCCGATGCCGATGATGACGGCGATCAGCGCGGTGGCCAGGAACCAGAACAGCGTCTTGCCGGCCAGCCGGGCCGCGCCGTTGACGTTGCGGAGGTTGGCGACGCTGACCACCACAGCGGTGAACACCAGCGGCGGCACTGCCAGCTTCAGCAGCTGAACGAAGAGTTTTCCGACTTCGGTGAGCGTGGTGGCCAGCCAGGCGAGGTCCCAGATACGGGCGGCGAAGCCGAGGGCGATGCCCACGACCAGGCCCAGCAGCAACTGCAGGGAAAAAGAGAATCTCTTCACGATGAGGAAGGCTCCGAAAGACGGCATGCCTAAGAAGGCATGCGAAAGGGGGGCGGGTGAGGGGTCGGGGGATCCAGCGCTCGTCAGAGCGCGGTCAGCGACAGAGGGAGCCGGTCAGACGACAGAGATCGATGTGCAGCCGCTCAACAAGCCACACAGACAGGACGATGAACCTCACAGGATCACTTAACCGTAGTTAACGGGACACTATTCCGACTCTACGAGCGATCTATCTCACAAATCAAGACTTTCCCGACCAGATGTCAGGGGATGGACGGCCGGGTGCTCACCGGCGCGCGTAGTGACTATTGGCTCTGATCAGTCAGGGGTGAATGGCCGCGTTTGACCTCTACCGCAGTTGAGGTTCCAGACTGGGGCTCGTAGTCGTCAAGCGAGGAAGTGAGCAGTTGTGCGAGTTGTACGAGTGGCGGAGTTCGGCGGCCCGGAGGTCCTTCAGATCGCGACCGTGCCGGACCAGGTCCCCGGGCCGGGCCAGGTCGTCGTCGACGTCGAGGCCGCCGGAGTCCTGTCGATCGACACGGTGATCCGCAGCGGGCTGGCCGGTGAGATCTTCCCGGTGGAGTTGCCCTATGTGCCGGGCGTCGGCGCGGCGGGGCAGGTCAGCGCGGTCGGCGAGGGCGTCGATCGGGAGTGGATCGGCCGGCGGGTCCTCGCCGACGTCGAGAACGGCGCGTACGCCGAGCAGGTCGTCACAGCGCTGGAGAACCTCATCCCGATCCCCGATGGCTTGGGGACGCGGGAGGCGTTGGCGTTGCTCCACGACGGCTCCGTGGCGATGCAACTCTTCGACCGGGTCGACCTGCGGCCCGGCGCGACCGTGTTGGTCCAACCCGCCGCCGGCGGCCTGGGCAGCGGGCTGGTGCAGCTCGCCCACGCCGCCGGCGCCCGTGTCATCGGCGCCGCCCGTGGCTCCCGCAAGCTCAAGGCCGTCAAGGAGCTCGGCGCCGACGTGGTGGTCGACTACACCACGCCCGGTTGGCTCGACCAGGTCGGCAGGGTGGACGTGGTCTTCGACGGCGTCGGCGGGGAGCTCGGCCGGGCCGTCTTCGACCTGGTGGAGCCGGGCGGCACGTACTCCAACTACGGATTCTCCGGTGGCGGCGGGTTCACCGAGATCGACCGCGACGAGGCGGCGCGCCGCGGGGTGACCGCGTTCGGCATGGAGCAGCTCGTCGAGGGCCAGCAGCATCGAAGGACGTGGGTGGGACGGGTGCTGAAGGAGGCGGTAGCCGGCCGGATCCGTCCGCTCATCGGCCAGACGTTCCCGCTGGAACACGCCGCCGAGGCGCACGCCGCCCTTGAGAACCGCGACACCCTGGGCAAGACCCTCCTGCTGACCTGACAGGCTTCTCGGTTGTGGTGAGCTTTGGTCAGGGCAGGAGGACCCAGAGGTCGTAACCCTCTGGTGGGTAATAGCAGGCCCAGTCCTTCATGGCGGAGGTCCGAAGATCCTCAAGGCGGCCCTCTGGGCGGTGTCAGCCGCCGGCGGCCGATCGCCTGGTGTTCAGCTGGTCGAACCCCACCGCGACGAGGATGAGCACGCCGATGGCGATCTGGAGGTAGAAGGCGTTGATCGCCAGGAGGTTGCCGCCGTTGTTGAGTACGCCCATGATCAGTGCGCCGGTGGCGGCGCCGATCGCGCTGCCCTTCGCGCCGAAGAGGCTGGCGCCGCCGATGACGCAGGCGGCGATCGCGTTGAGCTCGAAGCCGGTGCCGGCGGTGGGGATGCCCGCTCCCAGACGGGAGGCGAGCAGCACCCCGCCGAGGCCGGCGAGCAGGCCCGAGATCATGTAGACGGAGATCGTCACCAGGCGGACGGGGACGCCCGCGAGGCGGGCCGACTCGGGGTTGGAGCCGACGGCGTAGATGTAGCGGCCGAAGACCGTCCGCGCGAGGACGAACCACATCACGGCGGTGACCACGGCCGCGATGATGAGCAGGTTGGGGATCCCCAGGATCGTGCCGTTGGCGATGGTCTGGAACGCGTCCGGCACACCCTGAATGGTCTGGGCGTCCGTGGTGACCAGGACCAGGCCGCGGGCGATGCCGAGCATGCCCAGCGTCGCGATGAACGGCGGCAGCAGGGCCTTGGTCACCAGCAGCCCGTTGACGATCCCGAGCACTGTGCCGATGCCCACGCCGAGCAGGATCGACGGCACGATCGGCACACCGGCGACCAGGAACTGTGCGGTGGAGGCGCCGGACAGGCCGAGGATGGAGCCGACCGACAGGTCGATCCCGGCGGTCAGGATGACCAGGAGCTGCCCGATCGCGATGATTCCGAAGATGGCGACCTGACGGGCGAGGTTGGCCAGGTTGTTGCCGGTGAGGAACTCGTCGCTGGCGAGCGTGAGTGCGCCGATCGCCACGAGCAGGACGACGAGCCCGCCGCTCTCTCGTCCGGCGATGTCGCCCAGCGTGACGACCCGCCGCTTCGGCTCGGCCGTCGGCTCGGGCGCCTGCCTGGGCTGCGGCACCGTCTCCAGCGCCGCCGTGTCGTCGGCCGCGCCGCCGGGCGGCCTGCTGGTGATCGTCGTGGTCTCGATCGGCTCGCGCCAGACCAGCTTAGGCATCTCGGCTCACCTCTCCTGAGTCGTCCGGCTTCGGGGGAGTCGCGCTCCGAGGGGCCGGGACCTCCCCGCCGTCCTGACTCTCGTTCTCGCCGCTCTGGAGCTCGCCGTCCGGGAGCGCGCCGTCCGGGAGGTCAGTGCCTCCGGCGCCGCTGGCCAGGCGGAGTACGTCCTCCTCAGTGGCGGTTCCGGGAAGCTCGCCCGCGATCGCGCCGTCCCGCAGCACGAGGATGCGATCGGCGAGCCCCAGCAACTCCGGCAGGTACGACGAGACCACGATGATCCCCAGCCCGTCGCCCGCCAGGTCACCGATGACGTTGTAGAGCTCGCCCTTGGCCCCCACGTCGATGCCCTTCGTGGGCTCGTCGAACATCAGTACCTTCGGTTTGGTGAGCAGCCACCGGGCGAGCAGCACCTTCTGCTGGTTGCCGCCGGACAGCGTCGAGACCGGCTGGTCGTACGAACCGGCGCGCAGCCGCAGGCTGTCGAGCAGCCGGTCCGCCTCCTCGGTCTGTTCGCGGCCGGGCAGGAGGCCCCGGCGAGAGCCGCTGCGCAGGCTCGCGATGGTGACGTTCTCCCGGATCGACAGCTCCGGCAGCAGCCCCAGCACCTTGCGGTCCTCGGTAAGAAGTCCTACCCCGGCGGTCATCATCGTGCGCGGCCCGGACGGTTTCACCGACTTGCCCCTGACCTCCACCTCACCGGCCACGATGGGAGCGGCGCCGAAGATGGACAGCAGCAACCCGCTCCGCCCCGCCCCCAGCAGCCCGCCGATGCCGAGAATCTCGCCCTCCCCGACGTGCAGGTCGATGCTCGGCGAGCGGTCGAACCGGCGCAGGCCCCGGACCCGCAGCGCGGGCGTTCCCGCGTGCCGGTGGGTCTCCGGATAGAGCGAGCTGATCTCCCGGCCGACCATCGCGGTGATCAGCCGGTCCTCGTCGTACCCGCTGATCGGCCCGGCCTCGGACAGGCCCCCGTCCCGCAGGACGGTCACCCAGTCGCCGATCTCGAACATCTCCTCCAGCCGGTGCGTCACGTACAGCATCGCTATGCCGCGCTCGCGCAGCCGCAGGATGTGCTGGAGGAGGCGCTCCGACTCCGCCTCTGTGAGCGCCGTGGTCGGCTCGTCGAAGACGATCACCTTGACGGAGTCCGCGGTCAGCACCTTGGCGATCTCCACGAGCTGGCGGGTGGCCGCCGGAAGGCGTTCCACGATCGCGTGCGGACTGAGCTCCGTCAGGCCGACCTCGTCGAGTGCCTTCCTGGCGCGGGTCTCCAGCTGGTTCCTGGCGATGATCCCGGTCCGTGCCGGGAGGCGGCCCATGAACAGGTTCTCCGCGACCGACAGGTGGGGGAGCAGGCTGAGCTCCTGGTAGACGGCCTGCACGCCGGCCGCGCGTACCGATGCCGGGGTCGGCGCGGTGACCGGGTGGCCGTCGATCTCGTAGCTGCCGCTGTCGCGGCGCAGCGCACCCGTCAGCACCCGGATCAGGGTCGACTTCCCCGCGCCGTTCTCCCCGGCCAGGCAGTTCACCTGGCCGGGGACCAGGCGGAGCGAGACGTCGCTGAGCGCCTGGACGGGGCCGAACGCCTTGGAGACGCCGTGCAGCTCGACGACCGGCGCGGTCATCATTCCGCCTTCATCGTCGGCGGGTTGAGCAGCTGCTTCACATCCGGCGCCGTCATGTTGCCCTTGTCGGCCACGACCGCCCCGGGGTCGATGTCACGCGGCGGGATGCGCTTGACCGTGGCCATCCCGGCCGCCAGGACACCCTGGTATCCGAAGAAGTACGGGTTCTGCACCACCAGCGCGTCGATCGTGCCGGCGACGAGCGCGGCGTTCTCCTGCGGGTCGGAGTCGAACGCCACGACGGGGACGGTCGCGGCGGCGTGGTTGTCCTGGATCGCCCGAGCCGCGCCGACACCCGAGGTGTTGTTGTCGGCGAAGACCCCCGCCAGGTTCGGATTGGCGGTCAGCGCGTCGTTGACCTGCGACGCCGCGGTGTTGATGTCGTTGTTGTTGAAGCGCTGCAGCCCCACCTTGACCTGCGGGCAGTTGTTCGCGATGCCCTGCTTGAAGCCGGCGTCCCGAGCGACGAGTGACTGGATGCCGGCCACCGAGGACTCGATCATGACAGTGCCGCTCGTCTTGTTCTGCGCCTTGAGCAGCTCGCACATGCGCTTGCCCGCCTGGGTCCCGGCCTTGACGTTGTCGGTGCCGATGAACCCCTCTGAGGCGGTGGTCACGCGGCTGTCCACGGTGATGACCTTGAGACCCGCCTTGCGCGCCCGGTCGATCGCCGAGTTCAGGGCGCTGGAGGAGTTGGGCGCGATGACCAGCCCGTCGACGCCCCGGGAGATGGCGTTCTCGACCAGTTGTACCTGCTGGTCGATGTTCGTCTCGGAGGTCGGGCCGAACGTGCTCACGTTGAGCCCGAAATCCCCGCCTGACTGCTTCGCCCCGGCGATCATCGTCTGCCAGAACGAGGAGTCGCTCGCCTTGATGATCACATCGATCTTCTTGCCGCTCGCCAGCCCGCCCGCGCCGCCGCCCGCGGCGTGTCCGGCCGTACTTGTCGCCCGGCCTCCCACCACCCCGAGTACCAGCGCCACCAGCGCGATCGCCGCGACCAGCGAGAGCGAGAAAACGATTCGAGAACTAGCCATGACGACCCCCTGAAAGGTGTCTCAGGCGGCAGTCGCTCTCGGTCGTAGCGCCCCCGAGAACACCCTTCCAGCAAAGCCTGGGAATTCACTGGTTCGAAACTAGTAAAGAGAAAAGAACTCATTACTCGCATCCGCCAACCACCGCGCCGCTGAGCGCCACAGCGGCGGCGGTTGAGCGACTACAGCGGTTACAGCAGGATGCGGCGGTGCCGCGCGTACTGGCGAGGGCGCTGGACCCTGGCGAGCTCGCGGAGGGCGCGCGACGCGCCGCTCCGCCTGGCCAGGGCGAGCGCCTGACGGGCCGCCTCGGCCGAGCGCTCCTTGTCATGGGCGTCGGCGTACGCGTGGGCCATGCGGGCCAGGGCGTAGGCGACGGCGTACGTCGGCTGCGCCTTCGGCGGTCCCAGCTCCAGGATCTCGATCGCGCCACCGGCCTGACCGAGGTCGATGAGGCACCCGGCGCACAGCGCGTTGTGCGCCTCGGCCGAGCAGTCGAACCGGTAGGGCGGGTCCTCGTCCGGTTCCTCCAGCGACTGCGCCGACTCCTCCAGGCGGCGATGGCACATGTCCACGTCCCCGGCGAGGGCGTGGCCCTGCGCTTCGTGATGCCGGCACAAAGCGTCCATCCGTGGCGGCAGTTCGGCGCGTTCGCGGGCCGCGATGGCCAGGTCCACGAGCCGGCTGGGATCGCCGGTGGTGTCGGAAAGACCGCCCCGCTGGGCGAGCGTGTACGCCTCCAGCAGCGCGTCCGCCGTTCCACGGGCATCGCTGATGGCCTCGTCCGACCAGGTCAGCGCCCCGTCGGGGTCGCCGGCCTCGTGGTGCATGCGGCTGATCAGCTCGGCGTTCTCCGCGGCGAGCGCCAGGAAGGCGCGCCTGACCGGCGTACTGGCGTCGCGGTGGAACTCCTCGATCCCGGCGAAGACCGGCCGCAGCGCGTTGATCAGGTCGGCGGGGCGGAGGTCGGTCCGGGAGTAGGCGTCGAGGAGGGTCCTGAAGTAACGGACCGTCCCGTCATCGGCGCGCTGGGGCGCCTCGATCGCCCGGCCGGTACGCTCCTCCTCTTCGGCGCTGAACATCCCCGACTGCAACGGGATGTTCGTGACGTAGTGCCACCGGGTGGTGCCGGCCGCGTCCCCGACGAACAGGTCCGCCTCGTCCACGCCGAACGTCCGGCAGAGCAACTCCGCGTGCGACTCGTCGAGCCGCCGCTCTCCGGTCTCCCACAGCCGGATCATCGAGCTGAGCGCCTCCGGTTCGGGGAGCTGATCACGCGTCGTCTCGTCCGCCGCGTCGGCCAGCCGTCTCCCGAGCTCGTCGCGGCTCCACAGCCGTCCACGGCGCAGGACCCTCAGGCGGGCGGCCCAGATCGGAACATCGATGTCAGCCATTGGCGTTCCTTCAGCGTCCGAGTGATTTGTCTCTATTGTCCGTTTCCCTGGGCTGTCTCGTTAACCCTGAATCGGTAGATCAGCCGGTTGACCTGGGCGGATGGCCGCCCCTGCGGGTGATGTCACATAGCGGTCCAAAGCCGGAAACCTCCGCGCAACCCTTGACACGCCAACCCGCCACCCAGCACGCTTGTCGGGAAATGAAAAGACTTTTCACACAGTGAAAAGCATTGGAAGGCGGCCACACCCCCATGAGCCACGAACCCGCGCTCGCCCAGTACCCTCCCGACCATCCGGCACCAGCGGCGCCGTCCGCTGACGCCCGGCTGAGAACCGGGGCGCAGGCCGCCCTCGTGGCCCTCTCGGTCTATGTCGCGATCGAGTCCCTGAGCCTGGGTCTGTGGTCCTCGTTCGGCCCTGGGGCGGGGTTCTTCCCGTTCGTGCTGGGTGTGGCGCTCGGGGCGCTGAGCGTCGCGTGGTTCTTCCAGTCGATCCGCGAGGGGCGCGCCGACGCCGCGCCGGGCGACCGGACCGACGTCCGGCACGCCGTCGCCGTGCTGGTCAGCCTCGTGGTCCTGGCGGCGGTCATGGACCTGCTCGGCTACCAGATCAGCATGTTCCTGTTCCTCATGTTCCACCTCAAATGGCGGGCGGGACGAAGCTGGGCGCTGTCGCTGGTGCTGGCCCTGGTGGGCAGCGCGGGCGTCTTCTACGGCTTCGAGCACGGTCTGATGGTGCAGCTGCCGCCGTCGGCGATCCCGTTCCTCGCCGGATGGGGTCTGTGATGGATGTCCTGTCCGACCTGCTCGGCGGTCTGTCGACGGCGCTGTCGCCGCAGAACCTCCTGTACGCGTTCATCGGCTGCACACTCGGCACCCTGATCGGGGTACTGCCCGGCATCGGCCCCGTCGCCGGGGTGGCGCTGCTCATCCCGCTCACCCTCAACCTGGACCCGACCAGCGCCATCATCATGCTGGCCGCCATCTTCTACGGCACCCAGTACGGCGGCACGATCACCAGCGTCCTGCTCAACACACCGGGCGAGGCCGCCTCCGCGATCACCACGATCGACGGCTACGCCATGACCAGGCAGGGCCGCGCGGGAGTCGCGCTCACCATCGCCGCGCTCGGCTCGTTCGTGGGCGGCACCGTCGCCACGGCGGGGCTCGTCGTCGCGGCCAAGCCGCTCGGCGACCTGGGCCTGCGGATCGGGCCGCCGGAGTTCTTCGCCCTCATGGTGCTCGGCATCTCGCTGCTGGTCGCGCTCGCGGGCCGCTCCATGACCAAGGCGCTCATCTCCGGCGTGCTCGGCCTGCTGATCTCCATGGTCGGCATCGACCCCGTGGGCGGGGCGCCCAGGTTCACCTTCGGCAGCGATCGGCTGCTCGACGGCATCAACTTCGTCGCCGTCATCATCGGGCTCTTCGGACTGTCGGAGATCCTCGGCGCGGCCAAGGGCGGCACCGCGCAGGCGGTGGCGCCAGGGCTGCGGGCGCTCCTGCCCGGCCGCACGGACCTGCGGCGCAGCGTGCCCGCGATTGCCAGGGGTACCGGCATCGGGTTCGCGCTCGGGCTGATCCCGGGGATGACCGGCTCGGTCTCCTCGCTGCTCGCCTACGGCGCGGAGCGGAAGTTCGGCAGGCACCGCGCCGAGCTGGGGTCGGGCGCGGTGGAGGGCGTCGCGGGCCCGGAGACGGCGAACAACGCCCACGCGAACGGCGCGCTCGTGCCGCTGTTCACGCTCGGCATCCCGGCCTCGCCGACGATCGCCGTGCTCATGGGTGCCTTCCTGCAACAAGGGCTGACGCCGGGTCCCACGTTGTTCGCCGAGCACGCGGACGTCGCCTGGGGGATCATCGCCAGCCTGTTCGTCGGCAACGTCATCCTGCTGGTGCTGAACGTGCCGCTGGTCGGGGTGTGGACGTCCATTCTGCGCATTCCGTATCCGGTGCTGACCGCGATGATCCTCACCTTCATGGTGGTGGGCGCCTACACGATCAACTTCACCGTCTTCGACGTCTTCGTGATGGTCGCCTTCGGGCTGCTCGGCCTCGCGCTGCGCCGCCTGGACATCCCTCTCGCGCCCCTGGTGCTGACCCTCGTGCTCGGGCCCCTCATGGAACGTTCCCTGCGCGAGTCGCTGGAGCTGTCCCAGGGCGACTTCACCGTCTTCCTCACCCGTCCGATCAGCGTCGTGCTGCTGGTGGTCGCGCTCGTCATCGCGGCGAGCCCGCTGCTGCGGCTGCGCAAGCCCGCCGCGCTGGCCGAAGATCCCGAAGCCTGACCAGAACGTCACCCCCCAAGAAAGAGGAGCCATCGTGAGACTCAAGATCGCAGTCATGGCCGTGGCCGTGACGACAGCGCTCGCCGCGTGCGGTGCCCAGCAGGCCGGCGGGGCCCCGGGCGCCTGGCCGCGCAAGGGGAAGCCGATCACGCTGATCGTCTCCTTCGCGCCCGGCGCGGCCGTCGACGCGGCGGCCCGCGTGGTCGCGCCCATGCTGGAGAAGGAGCTGGGTACGAACGTCGAGGTGCTCAACCGGCCGGGCGCCGGCGGCCAGATCGGCTACACCGCGCTCAGCAAGGCCAAGGCGGACGGCTACACCATCGGCGCCACCGGCTCGCCGTCCATCGTCGTCTCGCCCCTCGACCCGAGCCGGGGCGCCACCTACACACGGCAGAGCTTCCAGCCGCTCGGCATGCAGGTCCTCGACCCGATGCTCGTCGGGGTCGACCCCAGCAGTCCGTACAAGACCCTGAAGGACCTGATCGAGGCGGTCAAGGCCAAGCCGAAGAGCATCACCGTCACCACCACGGGCGTGCAGACCGGCGAGCACTTCGCGCTGGCCGACATCCAGCAGAAGACGGGGGCGCAGTTCGCGCCCGTGCACTTCTCGGAGGGCGCCGCGTCGGCCATCGCCGCCTTCCTCGGCAAGCACGTCGGCGCGTACGTCGGCAACGTCAGCGACGTCAAGCCCCTCGTCGCCCAGGGCAAGATCAAGGTGCTCGGGGTCATGTCGGGGCAGCGCAGTCCGTTCCTGCCGGATGTGCCCACCTTCGCCGAGCAGGGGTACCAGATCGAGCAGGCGACCGCCCGCGGCTACGCGGCTCCGGCAGGGGTGCCCGCCGAGGTGCGTACCAAGATCGAGGCGGCGTTGAAGAAGGCCATCGAGGATCCGGCGGTCGTCGCCAAGATGAAGGATCTCGGCCTGGGCACCGTCTACAAGTCCGGTCAGGAGTACGCCACGTACTGGACCGAGCAGGAAACCACCATCAAGCAGACCCTTCCCCTCGTCCGTAATGACAAAGGCTGATTTGAAAAAGGCTGAGAGGCAACGAACATGACTGAACCCTCCGTGCTGAACAGGCTCGCCGCTCTGCCCACCGCCAACATCGGCGATGCGATGGACCGCCTCGGCATCCTCGACTCCCGGATCCGCCCGGTCTGGCCCGGCGCCCGCGTGGCCGGGCGCGCCTTCACCATATGGACCCGGTCGGGCGACAACGCGCTCATCCACCAGGCGCTCGAGGTCGTCGGGGCGGGCGACGTCATCGTGGTCAACGGCGGTGGCGACGAGTCCAGGGCGCTGATCGGCGAGCTGATCGGCCAGCGCGCCAAGAACAGCGGCGTGGCCGGATTCGTCATCGACGGAGCCGTCAGGGACGCCGAAGGGCTTGGCGAGATGGGCATGCCGGTCTTCGCGCGAGCGGTGACGCCCGCGGGGCCGTACAAGAACGGACCTGGTCATCTCGGCCGCACGATCGCGGTCGGCGGCGTCGCCGTCGCACCGGGAGACCTGATCCTCGGGGACGCCGACGGTGTGGTGGTGGTTCCGCTCGCCGAGGCCGAGCGGGTCGCGCAGGCGGCGGAGGCGGTCTTCAGCCTCGAGGAGGGCAAACGGGCTGCCATCCTTGGATCCGAGTGACAGCGAATCCGCGTGACAACCGTTCTCCTAGGGCGAGGGAGTTCCACCGATGGCCGCTGGGCAGCCACAGCCGTCCATGCGCTCGGTCGAGCGCGCGTTCGACGTGATCGAGGTGCTGGAGCAGAGCGACAAGCCGATGCGGCTATCGGACGTCGCGCGGCGGGCCGGTCTGTCCCCGGCCACCACCCTGCGCCTGCTCGGGGTGCTCCAGCGCCGCGGGTTCGTGGTCGCCGAGCAGCAGGCCTACCACCTCGGCCCGGCCACGCTCGCGGCCGCCCACAGCTTCCTCGTCACCGACAGCCTGAGCCGCGCCGCCACCCCGGTGCTGCAGGAACTGGCCGCCACCACCGGCCTGACCGCGACCCTGCACATCAGATCGGGCCTGGAGCGCATCGTCATCGCCCGGGTCGACGGCGCCGATCCGCTGCGTTACCAGCTCCCCATCGGCCAGCGGCTCCCGCTGCATCTCGGCGCGGGCAAGGTGCTCGCGGCGGCCATGCCCGAGGAAGAGCTCGAGGCCCTGATGTCAGCGGTACGCGACCTGAGCACCGCGGGCGGCAAGTCCGTGAGCGAGGCGGACCTGCGTGCCGAACTGGCGCTGATCAGGGAGCGCGGCTACCACGTCTCCGCCGACGAGCGCGTGGTGGGCTCCTCGGGCGTGAGCGCGCCCGTGCCGCGCCCGGACGGCCAGGTCATGGCCACGGTGGGCATCTCCGGCCCCGCCGAACGCCACCCCGAGAGCGAAATGCTGAGCATCGTGCCCGAACTGCTCCGCGCCGCCGCCGCGCTCGGCCGCGCGCGTGACCTTTGACGATCTCCTTTCGTTAACCTCTCCACTTCTTTGAGCAAGGATTGATGAAAATGCGTTGTGCCGTCATCGGCCTGGGAGAGGCGGGCGGCGTCTTCGCCGCCGCACTCGCCGCGTCCGGGCACGAGGTGCTCGGGTACGACCCCGCCAACACCCCCACGCCTGAAGGTGTCACCAGGACCGCGACGCTGCGGGAGTGCGTCGAGGGAGCCGCGTACGTCCTGGTTCTGACCGCTGCGTCCGCCGCCCCCGCCGTCGCGGCGGAATGTGCGCCCCTTCTTGCCGAAGGCGCCTGCTACGCCGACTTCACCTCCGCGCCCCCCTTGGTCATGGAGCGGCTCGGCGGGACCATCGACGGCTTCGCGGACGTGGCCATTCTCGGCCCCGTGCCGCTGCATGGGCACAAGGTGCCGCTCCTCGTCAGCGGGCCGGGCGCGGCGGCGGTCTCCCGGCTCGTGAGCCCGCTCGGTACCCCTGTGGAAGTGCTCGACGCGCCGCCCGGCGCGGCGATGGCCCGCAAGCTCCTGCGCAGTGTGTTCATGAAGGGGCTGGCCTTGGTGGTCTGCGAAGCCGTCACAGCGGGGGAGGCGGCGGGTGACAAGGACTGGATCCGGGCCGAGGTCGCCAGGCAGCTCGCCGGTGACGGGCAGGCGGTCATCGACCGGTTCCTGACCGGCACGCGTACGCATGCCGTACGGCGGGCACAGGAAATGCACGACACCGGGGCGTACCTGGACGATCTCGGGGTGCCGACCGAGATGACCCGCGCCGCCGAACGGGGTCTGCGCCGCATCGCGACCCAAGCCGACCCTCTCCTGGCCGAGGCCCGTCCCTGACGGTTCGCTTCCCAGGCGGTCATGTCGTGGCATGGTCGCCTGGGAAGCAGCCGTATTTCAGGGCCGAACCCCTCTGGCGTCAGATCCGGTCGCTGAGGGTGCGCAGCAGTGCGCCGAACCCGCGAGTGGCGAGACGCGGCGGGGCGGCTCCGTTCATGCGCAGGAGGTATTCGCCTTGCAGCAGCGTCCTCGGGCCGGACACCGCGAGGCTGTGCGTGGCGATCGTGGAGGCCAGGGCCGCCTGCCGCCTCCGCCTGGCCGAGTACACCTCTACGACGGAGGCCGGGTCGGGCACGGCGCCCAGGCAGTCCACCAGCGTCGCCACGTCCTCTAACGCCTGGTTCGTGCCCTGCGCCATGACGGGCGGCATCCCGTGCGCCGCGTCCCCGAGCAGCACGCACCGCCCGCCACCCCAACGGCGCGGCACCCTGTGCCGGGTGTGCGGGAACACCTCGGCGTCGCCCTCACCCAGCGACGCCAGCACCCGCTCGACCGGCGAGCCCCACCCCCCGAACCGCCGGCGCAACATCTCCAGCGGCTTGTCCTCCGGCGGCGCGCCCGGCGACCACGGCACGTCGAAGAACCACTGCATGAGCCCGTCACCCGCCCCCATGTACCCGAAGTCACCCCGCCGGCCGACCATCATCGTCGTGGCCGACCCGGGATCGAACGGGGCCGGCGTCAGGCCCTGCCAGGTCGCCACACCGGTCTGGGCCGCCGGGCCGTCGCCCAGGACGAGGGTACGCACCCGCGAGCGCACCCCGTCGGCTCCGACCAGGACGTCACCGGCGTACTCCTGACCTGCCTGAGTCCGCACTTGTACGCCGCCGCCGTCGGCCCGCAGCTCCGCGACCCGTGCGCCGAACCGTACGGTCCCCTGCGGCAGGCCGCTCTCCAGGAGGGTGATCAGCGACCCGCGCGGGATCACCCGCGCCACCGACCCGAACCGTTCGGCCAGCGCCGCCAGGTCGAACTCCAGCACCCGGCGCCCGCGTGCGGTCCGCAGGCATAACGTCGTCAGCGGTTGTCCGGTCCCTTCCAGATCGACGCCCAGGTCCCCGAGGATGGCCGTGCCGTTGTGCCACAGCGTGATGGCCCCGCCCTGGACGCGCGGCTCCGGTGCCTGCTCCAGCACGACCACCTCGTGGCCCGCGCCGATCAATCCCCGTGCCGCCGCGAGCCCGCTGATCCCCGCCCCTGCCACAAGCACCCGCACCGGCGGCCTCCACTTCAACTCTACGAGAAGTAGTACTACCCCTTATAGAGCATCTGGCCACCGTCCACAAGGTCGCATGGAACAGGGCCTCCACCGCGCCGTGGAGGCCCTGCCAACGCTTGATGGTCAGCTGCAGTGTTCGAAGATGCTGTCGTAGGTGGAGGAGCCTGCCTTGCCGCCCCACCTCACGCACTTGTCCGCCGCCGCGGCGCGTACCGGCCCCGCGTAGTACGCGAAGTTGCCTGAGTCGGTGACCCTGCTACTTCCCTGCACTTCCAGGTAGGCGCTCGTCGCCGTGGCGGTGCCGAGGGAGGTTCGCTTCAGGGTGGTGACGCAGTTGTTGCCGTTGCCGCTGTTGTAGAGCAGGTAGACCGTGCCGGAGGTGCCGAGCGCCGCCGAGTCGATCACGTCGTAGCCGGCGCCGCAGACCTCCTGCGGGGTGTACGGGTTGGTGGTGTTGCC
Source organism: Nonomuraea sp. NPDC049129 (assembly GCF_040648495.1). Classification (NCBI taxonomy): domain Bacteria; kingdom Bacillati; phylum Actinomycetota; class Actinomycetes; order Streptosporangiales; family Streptosporangiaceae; genus Nonomuraea; species Nonomuraea sp. NPDC049129. The sequence continues at coordinate 90,670 of NZ_JBEZDU010000004.1, forward strand.
GCAGTTCTTGGAGGTCACCGTCTGGTTGGGGTAGCCGAAGGTCGTGCCGTTGAAGACGGCCTTCTGGATGTTGGAGGGGTAGTCGGTGCCCAGCCGTACCTCGTAGTGGAGGTGGGGGGAGATGTTGTTACCTGGCTTGCTGGTGTTGCCGACCGTGCCGATCTTCTGCCCCTGGGAGACGGTGGCTCCCTCGCTGACCGAGCGAGTGTTCAGGTGCGCGTAGTAGGTCGCCCAGCCGCCGCCATGGTCGATCTTGACGAGGTTGCCGTAGCCGTTGGTCGAGCCCTGGTGGGCGGAGATGACCACCGTGCCCGCGGCCGCGGCCACCACGGGGTCGCCCAGGTCGGCGTCGGCCGTGCTGCCCCTGTTGAAGTCGATCTCCCATGACAGGTGGGCGCTGCTCCCGTTGGAGTTGCCGGTCCACGCCTGCCCACAGGGGAAGGGCAGCTGGAAGTTGGTGGCCATGATGCTCGCGTCCGCTGTCACCTGGTTGGGCGGGTCGCCACCGCTCTCCTCGCCTGGGTCGGCGGCGGCGACACTCAGGAACAGGGCTAAGCCCGCGATCGCGATTGCTCGGAGTTTCAACTGGACCCCTTCCGCACCGTGTATGTCTTGCTAGGGCCCAGGGTGGGAAAAATCCGTACAGAAAACATACAGAAACTGCATGGTTCCGCTCCGTGTCCGTACGTGGCCCCCCGTACGCCCGGCAAGGACCGGCGATCCGGCCCGTGAGCTAAGCCGTCCGAGCCGCCACCGTCCGCCACCCGAAGGTGATGGAGCCGACCAGAAGCACCAGGCCGGACAGCACGCCACTGATGAGCGGCACCCAGGCCACGGCCGCCGTGGACGCCAGAACGAGACCGGCGACGCCCAGCAGGGTGAGCACCACACCGGGCACGGCAATGCTCCAGTCCTTCCATATGGGCGCCAACGCGATGAAGTGCACACCGACCACGAACGCCACCCAGGCCACATTGGTCTCAACAGGGCGTTCCCAGGCGGCCAGCACCCGGAGGCCACCGAAGAGCAGAATCGCCTCGGCGGCGACGATGATCAGGTAGCCGCGGCTGAACATGTTCCGCTGCGGGCCCGCGGCGGACCGCTCCTTGCGGGCGGTGACGAACCACAGGGCCAGGACACTCGCGGCCGCCAGGCACGCGGCCACCCGCAAGAGGTTCACGGTCACGGTGTTGAGCGGGCTCTGCGCGTTGACGACGACGAAGACCGCGCCGAAGACCGCGCCAACCAGCAATCCAGTCATTCGCTGCATGATCTTATCGAACTCCGAATCGGGTGGGGGCCGCAGTGGGGCTGGGCCGAGGACGAGGTAGGTCTGGCACTACCGCGCCGCGCGGCGGCAGAGAGGCGGGACTGGGCACTACCTGACTGCGCCGCGCAGGTAAGCCAGCACGGCCAGCACCCGCCGGTTGTCGTCATCGGAAGCAGGTAGCTCCAGCTTGGCGAACACGCCGGCCACGTGCTTGCCCACGGCCGCCTCCGTGATGGACAGGGTGCGGGCGACGGCCTTGTTGGAGCGCCCTTCGGCGATCAGCGCCAGCACCTCGCGCTCGCGCGGGGTCAGCTGGTGAGCAGCCTCAGTGACCTCCCTGGCCCTGGACCAGGTCTGCTCGAACAGATCGATGAGGGTGGCGATCAGACTCTGCTGCCGGATCACCAGCGCGCCCGGCGAGTAGGCGACGGGGGTGATGCGGACGAACGCGATGGTCCGGTCGAAGATGAGCAACTGCTGGATCGGCTCGTCGACGACCCGGTGCAGGTCACCGGCCGCGTGCAACTCCCTGAGCCGGGCCGCTTTGCGGGGGTCGTCCAGCACGCTCGCGTGGATGATCGTGCGCATCGTCATGCCGTCCCGCAGGGCGTCGAGCACGTCGACCCGGCTCCTCTGCTCCTCGCGGCCCTTCTCCGACGAGCCCACCGGATGCATGGCGCGCAGCTCCCCGGCCGAGGCGGCGGCCTGCGCGATCTGCTGCCGTACGAGCTCGCGGTCCTCCAGCCGTTCGACGTCGACGGGGATGCCGCGCAGCTCGCCCACCACCTCTTCCAGCCGATGGGCCAGCTGAGCCAACGACACGCTCTCGTCCACACGCCTCCTTCGCCTACCGCGCCGTCCGGACGCGAACCCCCTGGCAGTTGCCGACCATTCTCGCAGCGCCTGCATGAGCTGCGCCGCGGCGCGGGTGGTCGAGCCGCGGGTGGAGCTGGTAATGCGAGTGGAGCCGGTAATGCGAATAGTCCTTTATGACTGACCGATGGCGCCTGAGGGTAGAAGTTCTCCAGAGAGGTTTGCTCCGATTATTTCCCAAGGTGGTAGCCATGCGGCGATGGCTTGCTCGGATAAAGGACCAGGCCGACGCCGTAATCGCACTCATTCTGGCTGTTGTGTTCAGTGTTCTCGGTGTGCTGGAAGCGGTCCCGGGTGACGTGATCAACAATACGATCCTGGTGACTCTGGCGGTGCTGGCCTTCTCTCTCCTACGGGATCGCTGGCGGAAGCAGGAGACCGGTGAGACGGCGCTGCGCAGGTTTTCGGAGCTTATTGGTGATCTGGATGATTCGCTGTACGAGCTTCGAGAGGTGAGGCAGCTGGGTGGTGAGATGGCGCCCGTGTACGGGCTGCTTCGCGGCCTGGCCGAAGTCGAGGTTTTAGCGGGCCCGGCGATCAGCCGGGCATTCTCCGAGGCTCGTCGATCCTGCGACTTCTGGGAGTTCAAGGGAGGCACGGGCACATACCTTCGGGCCAAGACGTTGCCAGAGCTCGCCCGGCTGTCGCGACTGCGGAACCGGCCCATACGTATTCGCGTTGACATCCTGGATCCGGCCGATTTCGAGCTGTGCGACGCCTATGCCAGATATCAGCAGCAGATAGCGCACGAACTATGGCCGCAGGACAACGGCGAAGGAGTCGGGAAGCGTATTCAGCTCAATTGTTTCGCGACTGTTCTTTCCGCTTTCCGGTATAATCAGCGATCTCCGTTGGATATCGAGCTCTCCCTCTCCTCGGTATGGTCCAATCAGCGCTTCGACCGCTACAACGACCATCTGCTCATAACCGTGCGGGACAAAGGTTGGCCCGCCTACCGGATCCGTAGCAATGCGAAGCTCTACGCGGACTATTCGACCCACCTGTCGGTCAGCTTCCGGCAAGCTCGGGCGGTGCGCCTGAGCGGCCTCGGTGACAGCGTATTAGCCGAAATACCGTCGACCGCGGAGATCAGACAGCTTTTCGACCAGCTCCATCTTCCATTGCACTCCTATACGGATCACGACATCGCACACATCCGCCAGCAGGCGCTGACCCCCACCAACCCCTACGGCGACTGACCTCGTTCCGTGGCTCCGGAGGCCGGAGGCCGCCTCGTCAAGGCTCCGCGTGTTCGGGGCGTCTGGCATGCCCGCATGTCCTAGGGTAAGCCTCTAGCGATCTTCGGATGCGCAGCTCGCACCAGCATGTAACACCTCAGGGAGAGCCGTGTCCCCGATGGGCGACCGACCCGATCTTGCGGAGATCGGCGACCTGCTTCGCAAGCAGGACCCTCGCCTTCTCGAAGAGCCGTGCGCCAGACTGCTCGACGCCGTCGCCCGCGATCGCCATCCCGTGGAGCCGTTGCTGCACCCTCTCGGGTTCGTCTACGCCCCGCTCGCCCGCTGGCCACACGCCACTCTGCGCCTGCATCTGTGGCCGCCGGTGGTACGGCGTCGGCACCTGACGGCCGACGAGGTGTCTCCCATGCACGATCACACATGGAACCTCGTCAGCTATATCGCCCACGGCGCCCTGGAAAACGTCGAGGTAAGTGTCGTTGAGGTGGACGAGCCGTCCGATGCTGATTTCCGGGTGTTCACGATCTACGGCGAGGGCGTGGTCGACCGCGTGGTGCCCACCAAAACCCTGGTGAGGATCGAGGCCGAGCGGAAGACGCGCCATTTCGCGAGGAGCGTCTATACGATGCCCGCAGATGTAGTGCACCGGAGCGAGGCTTCCGGTGATCCGACGGTCACCCTCGTCCTGGCGCTGCGGACGGAACGCCAAACCGAACGCGCTCTGGGGGCCCTGGACTTGCCTGCCTACACCACTCGGCGACAGGCGTTTCCAAGAGACGAGTTCACGAAAGCAGTCCGGGACATTTTTCTTGAAAATTAGCTTTGCCGCCAAACACGGCGAATGACCCGCAAGCGTCCGATGGGCGAAACGGGAGAGCGACGGCCCCTGACCAGCGGGCCGTCGCTCTCCTCTTGCCATCAGGCTCTGGTGAGCGGCGGGCGGGAGCGGAGGTCATGGAGCGTCAGCCGACGGACCTGTTCCGACGGTGATGACGACTTTCCCGGCGGGATGGCCCTCGGCGAGGTAGCGGATGGCGTCGGGTGCGTCGGCGAGGGGGTAGGTGCGGTCGATGACCGGGGTGACCGCGCCCGATTCGATCAGCTCTGCCAGCTCCTCCAGCTCTTGGGCGCGTTCCTTGGAGGTCACGCCACGGAGCCGCTGGCTGGTGAACATCGAGACGAAGGGCGCGCGCATCTGGCGGGTGTAGCCACCGAGCAGCCCGCCGGCGTCATGTCCGCCGCCGGCCAGCACCAGGGTCCCGCGCGGGGTCAGGGCGCGCCGCAGCAGCGCCAGTGGGCGGCAGCCAGCGAGGTCGATGATCACGTCGTAGCTCGGCCCGTCGCGGTCGACCTCCTCCCGGGTGTAGTCGATCACCTCGTCGGCGCCGAGTGACCGCACCAGGTCGACCTTGCCGGTGCCGCACACCCCGGTCACCTTCGCGCCGGACGCCTTGGCGATCTGCACCGCGAACGACCCGATGCCGCCGGCCGCCCCGATGACCATCACTCTCTGCCCAGCCTGTACGTGGCCGCCGTCGCGGACGCACTCCAGCGCGGTAACCGCGGAGATGGGCACCGCGGCGGCCTGCTCGAACGACAGCCTGGGCGGCTTGGGCGCGAGCCGCTTGGCGGGGGCGGCCGCGTATTCGGCGAACGTGCCGCTGCGTGGGCTGGTGCCGTACACCTCGTCACCGGGCTTGAACCGCTGAACGCCGGCGCCGACCCCCACGACCACCCCGGCCAGGGCCCGGCCGCGTACGGACACCCTGGGCCTGGTCAGGCCGAACGCGACCCGCACCGCGTACGGCCGGCCGGTCATGCAGACCCACACGCCCGGGTCCACCCCGGCGGCGTGTACCTGGACCAGCACCTCGTCGTCGCCGATCGACGGCCGGTCCATCTCGCGTAACCGGAGGACATCGGCCGAGCCGTACACGTCCTGAGCGATCGCTTTCATGGTGTCTCCTCCTGGGAGTCGGGGTATTGGAACACCTCGTCGAGCGGGACCTTGAACACATGGGCTATCTGGAAGGCCATCTCCAGGGACGGCGAGTAGCGGCCCTGCTCGATGGCGATGACGGTCTGGCGGGTCACGGAGATGCGGTCGGCCAGCTCGGCCTGCGTCATCTCGTCGTGTGCGAAGCGCAGGGCACGGATGCGGTTGGTCACACGGGTCGGTTTCACCATTGAGGCAGGCTCCTGCGGTAGACGATGACCTTGGCGACATTGCCGAGGACCGACGACAGGGCGAAGCACACGTAGATGACGTTGGCGATCCAGAAGCGGTCCCAGTCGGCGATCGCCATGAGCATCGCCGCGACCGCGCCGATCACCACGAACGCCTGGCCGACGTGGTCGCCCAGCCGCCCGATCTCCCGGTCCCTCTCGTCCTTGACCAGGGACGCCGGCCTGGCCGCGGCGACCACGATCTCGAGCGCGATCGTGCCGAGGATGGCCGCTGCCACGCTCCACAGCAGCGCCGCGCCATAGGGCACTTCGGCCAGCGGGCGCTCGCCGGTCCGGCCTAAGACCACGAACGCGTACCCGCCGTACGCGGCGACGGAGACGATCAGCCGGATCCACGCCCGTCTCTCTTCGAGTGTCATGACAGCTCCCTGATGTACAGAATCTTTGACATCTCGAAAGTAGCAAATCTTTGACTTCATGTCTAGAAAGTTTTACATCGCTCTCCGGTCCAAGCCCGGGCCGAACACACGCAAGACCGCCGACGGGTCCGTCGACGGTCTTGGCGTCAATCTGGCGGCCGGAGGCCGCTAGGGCAGTCCCCACGCGGGCGCGCTGTCATCGCCCGGGACATCGCGCGGCCGAGAAGGGTGCTGACCTGGCCGGCTGATGACGGCCGTCCTGCCTCTGCGCAGCGGGATCTCGAGCGTGTCCGTACCGCGGTGGGGGAGCGGTCTGCCGTGCTCGTCGCGGACCTCGACCGGGCCCTCGATGCCGTGCCGGAGCCGCAGCGGCTCGCCCGCCTCGCTGTGGACCCTGATCCAGTCCGTACGCCCCTGGCTCCGCGAGGCGTCCACCAGGAACGCGCCCTGCGTACGCAGCCGCTCGACCGACACGTCGGCCCAGGTGGCGGAGACCGCGGGGAACACCTTGACCACCCCGCCATGGCTCTGGATCAGCATGTCGAGCATCGACTGGGCGGCGGCCAGCGGGCTCTCGATGGCGAAGTTGGCGCCCTCCCTGTACATGGTGTTCGGGGTGATCGCGCAGTTGTCCACGACGTTGCCGTCGATGAAGAAGCGCAGCTGGGCCAGCGCCTCCTCCGGGTTGCCGAACAGCGTCTCCATCGAGGAGGCCGCCGCGAAGCTGTAGCCGTGCCACCGCTCGCGCATGCCGGCCCAGTGCTCGAAGCTGCGCCGGTCGAGCGACTCCTGCAGCGGATACATCCAGAGCAGGTGCGAGTAGTGGCGGTGCGACTCCGCCAGCGGCACGTCCGCGCCGATCATCACCCCGTCCTCGTTCTGGTGGTACGGCACCAGCCGCGCGAGGATCTCCTGCCAGCGGGACTTGCGCGGGTCGTCGAGGCGTAGCCGCTCGGCGCTGTCGAGGAGGGTGCGGCAGCCCCAGCGGATGAGCGAGAGGTCGTAGGTGGCGTCGGAGGCGTTGGCGTACTCGGGCGAGCGGGTCTCGGGCAGGTGCAGCCGCCCGTCGGCGCCCTCGACCAGGAAGCGCTCGTAGTAGGTGATCGCGCCGGTGAGGATCGGGTGGAGCACGTCGCGCAGCACGCCGTCGTCCATGGAGTGGCGGTAGGCGAGCCAGACGTTGTGCATGCCCCAGGTGAGGTTGCCGGTGTGGTCGTTGGGACTCACGCCGGGCACGCCGACGTATCGCGGGCCGGGCCTGAGCATGCGATCGCCCGGATGGCACAGCGCGTACGACTTCCCATCGCGATAACCCGGATTCACATTAAGCTCCAGATTTTCGCGATATTTCCGGAACGTTGTGGTCACCGCGTCCAGCTCCGGGTGGTTCGAGCCGTTGATCATCGGATAGCTGACCTGGACGTTCAGGTTCCACCAGATGTTGGTCCAGCTGTTGCCCGCCTCGGGGAACCACGGCCCCCACTCGGTCACCACGGGCGCGCCGTCCCTGGTGGCCGAGGCCATCTTGTAGAGCTGGATCCAGTAGAACCGCTGCAGCCGCTTGTCCGGGACCGACAGCAGGCTGCGCCGGTAGAACCGCTGCCACCAGAGCCGGTGGGCCACGACCTGCGCCTCCGGGTTCCCGTCGAGCACCTGGCGCACGGTCCGTACGGCCTCCTCGACCCCGGTCGAGTCCGGGTATCCATAGGCGATCGTGGCCGCGAACACCCGCCCGGTGCCGTGCCGGACCTCGCGCCAAGCCGTCGTGTACCCGCCTCCGGCGTGCATGGGCTGCTCGACGTGCCCCTCGGCGACCACCGGTTCGGGATTGCCGGTGTACTCGGGCGGGAGCCGGATCGTCCTGGTCGTATGGGAGGGCAGGGGCGTGAAGCCCCACGCCGCCGCCTCCTCTCCCGGGGTCGGCGTCATGGACACCAGCAGCACGCCGCGCTGGTTGAGCACGAGCGCGCTGAACCGGACGCCGCCCTGGGTGGTCGTCACGGTCCCGGTGAGCTCGGCGCGTTCGAGGTCCAGCCGCCAGTCCACCGCGGTGACGGTCCCGGCGAAGGTCAGTGTCAGATAGCCGATGGGCAGCCGTGAGTAGCCGATCGCCGCCTCCCACTGCCCTCGCTGGTCCTGTACGAGGGAGTGGCTGAGCATGAATCGCAGGACGTTCCCCTCACCGCCCTTGTTGTAGACGTGCACGCCGAGAAACCCGTTGCCCAGGAACGGCCCGTTCTGCCAGCCGCTGGGCAGCCGCTTCCAGATCATGGCGGCGTCACGTAGGACGTCCCCGTACGCGTCCGTCTTCTCCGGTACGGCCTGCGCCCACGCGGTGGGGGAGGTGGCGACCACCGCAGCGGCTCCGCCTAAGGCAAGACCTCCGAGGAATGTTCGTCGCGAGGATGGATTTTCCGACATAGTGCCTCCACTGGGGGGACTGATGAGGCAATTCATCTGATGAATGAGAAGATCTATCCCGATGACTGGCTCTGTCAAGCCCTCTCAACGTGCTGGGTCGGCAGGGGCGACAGGGATTTTCAGCACGAATCGCGCGCCCTTCTCCGAATCCTCGATGGTCAGCGACCCGCCGTGACGCTCGGCGATCTCCCTGGCGATCGCCAGGCCGAGTCCCGTACCCCCCATGTCCTTGCTTCGGGCGGCATCCAGCCGGGTGAAGCGCTGGAAGACGAATTCCCGCTGGTCAGGGGAGATGCCGGGGCCGTCGTCGTTCACCTCGAGCACCGCATCGTCACCCTTGCGGCGGACCGAGATCGCCACGGTGGAGTCGGCGTGCCGCGCGGCGTTGTCCAGGAGGTTGGTGAGCAGGCGGCCGAGTTGGAGCCGGTCTCCGTCGACGACCGCCTCGGGTCCGAGGTCGGTCACGACACGTGCTTTGGGGGCCCGGCGTTCGAGCTCGGACTTGACCAGCTCGCGCAGGTCCACGCGGTCGCCGTCGCACTGGGCGCCGGCGTCGAGCCGGGCCAGCACCAGCAGGTCGACGACGATCGCCTCCAGCCGGTCGAGGCTGGCCAGCAGCGCTTGCGCCATCGCGGGCCAGTCCGCCTCGTCCGGGTGCAGCATGGCCGCTTCCACCTGGGTGCGTATGGCGGTGATGGGACTGCGCAGGTCGTGCGAGGCGTCGGAGGCGAAGCGCCGCTGCTGCTCGACTGCCGCCTCCAGCCGCTCCAAGGTCAGGTTCGCGGTCTCGGCCAGCTTCCGGATCTCGTCGTGGTGGTCGGGCACGGGCACCCGGCGGCCGAGGTCGGTCGAGGTGATCTCGGCCAGCTCGGCGACGATGTCGTCGACGGGGTCGAGGGTCTTGCTGACGGTACGGTAGGCGCCGATCGCCGTGGCACTGATCAGCAGCGCGGACCCGACGAGCAGGGTGATGACGACCGAGCGATCGATGTACCCGGGGACGACGAAATCGGCGCCGTAGACGATCCAGTCGCCTCCGGCCCCGGCGACCCGTATGGCCACGACGATCATGCACGTGTCCCCGAAGCTCGGCAGGGTGCAGACGATCCGGTCCTTGATCAGGTTGTCATCCGGTGGGGCGAAGGAGGCCATGCGTGGTTGGCCGAGCATCCGCATGTTCGCCGCCACGAGCTTGCCGTGGGCGTCCACCACCTGGAGAGCGGGGATTCCATGGTCGGGGAGCAGGGAAGGGAGCTGGTCGCGCGAGATGTGCCGGGCCACGTGCAGCTCGGACTGGAGGATCACGTCGGTCCGGTCGTCCATGGCGCGGTCGTGGGCGGCCAGCAGGATGAACACGCAGAAGACCACGCACAACGCCGCCATGACGGCACCGGCCAGCAGCGTCATCCGTGTCCGTACGGACAACTCGTGCCGCAAGGTCACCATGTCTCTCCGTCCGCCTGACGATCACGCGCCAGGAGCGGATGTGGAGACAGCCGCTCCTGGTTCGCCTGACGCGATCAGGTGTGCCGCGCGTGCAGCATCGGTTTCAGCGCCACCAGTGCGCCTACGGCGAATATCGCGGTGGCCAGGTAGATGAGCCCGAGGTGGCCGAGAGTGGCGAAATGGTACGGGTAGTGCGCGGGCAGGGCGACGACCAGGCCCAGCACTGGGACCACGATCGACGTCACGTACGCCCACCAGAGCCCGTGCCTGACCCCGAACCAGGCGAGTGCCGCGGTGGCCAGCCCGGTCGAGGCGAGGAACCCTGACAGCGCGATGTGCAGGTGCGCGATGTACCTGAACAGGTCGGGACTGAACGACTGGACCTGCGCCCGGCTGACATCGACCTCGTGCGGACCGATGCCGAGCTCCAGGAACCCGCCGGTGAAGTTGCGGATGAAGAAGATCACCGCGTAACCCATGAATGTCAGGCCGGCCAGTGCCATGAGCGCCGCGCCGAGCCGCAGGGCGCCGGGCGCCGCTTCTGTCGCCGGGTGATGAGCGATGGTCGCCATGGCCGCCCCCTTCCTGAAATTGTCGCCAAGGGGGGAGCACGGAATGAACACCCCCATTGTCCCACCTGCACGGGAACGCACTTGGCCACCCTGAGGAGGTGGGAGCTGTGCCGATTATTGGGCATTTTGTGACTGGTGGTTCAGCCGGAGGAGACCGCAGGAATACATACCTCATTGCTACGCTATGAGATGAGTTGATGACGTTGCGTAGTTATGGGGAGTTAGCGTGAAGGTCGCCTGCGTCGGCGGAGGGCCCGCCAGCCTGTACTTCTCGATCCTGATGAAGCGGGTGGACCCGTCCCACGACATCACCGTCTATGAGCGAAATCCGGCCGGGTCGACCTATGGCTGGGGCGTGACATATATCTACGAACTGCTCCACAGTCTCCACGGCGTCGACCCCGAGTCCGCGCGTGCCATCATCGAGAGCTCGGTCCGCTGGGACGGCTGGGTCATGCACGTTTGCGACCGCGCCACGGTGACGGTGGATCACGGGGACGAGGGTTTCGGCATCGGCCGGCATCGATTGCTCGACATCCTCACCGAGCGGGCCCGCTCCCTCGGTGTGCGCATCGAGTACGAGCGCGAGATCGCCGAGGAGGAGGAACTGGCCGACGCCGACCTCGTCGTCGCCGGTGACGGGGTCAACAGCGTGCTGCGCGAGCGCCACTCCGACCATTTCGGGACCCAGGTCGCGGTCGGCCGGAACGTCTACATCTGGCTCGGCACCACCAAGATCTTCGAATCGTTCACCTTCGCCTTCGTGGAGACCGAGCACGGCTGGATCTGGTACTACGGCTACGGATTCGGCAAGGACCACAGCACCTGCGTCATCGAATGCGCCCCTGAGACCTGGCGGGGACTCGGGCTCGACCAGGCGAACGAGGCCGACGGCCTGGCCCTCCTGGAGAAGCTCTTCGCCCAAATCCTGGACGGGCACCCCCTGATCGGCCGGGCGCACCCCGACGGCCGGGCGCACTGGCTGAACTTCCGCACACTGACCAACCGGAAATGGTACCACGGCAACCTCGTCCTGGTCGGGGACGCCGCGCACACCACGCACTACTCCATCGGCGCGGGCACCGCCCTCGCGCTGGGGGACGCCGCATTCCTGGTCAACGCGCTGCACGAGGAGACGGCGCTCAAGCCCGCCCTCGCCCGCTACGAGCGGGAACGCCGGGCGGTCATCCGGGCCACCCAGCGGGCGGCCCGCTACAGCGCGCGGTGGTACGAGAGCCTGCCCCGCTACATCAACCTGCCGCCTTGGCAGCTGTTCGCGCTGCTCGGCCAGCGGCACTCGGTGCTGCTCCCGCACATCCCGCCGCGGCTGTACTACCGGCTGGACCAAGTGGCCGGGAAGCTCGGGCTGGCGCGCGGTCCCAAGCACTGACCGAGATCCGGTCTTGCATTCTGTACCTACTAGTATGTACGGTCAGTGCCGTGGACACGAGGGAACGGCTGATCGAGAGCACCCGGGAGCTGCTGTGGGAGTGCGGCTACGTAGGCACCTCGCCGAAGGCGATCCAGCGGCGATCCGGGGCCGGCCAGGGCAGCATGTACCACCACTTCCGCGGGAAGTCCGACCTGGCGCTGGCCGCGATCACCCGTAGCGCCGAGGAGCTGCGTGATCGCGCTGAGGCGGAGCTCGGCGGCTCGGGCACACCGGTCCAGCGGATCGCCAGCTACCTGCGCCGGGAGCGCGAGGCTCTCAGGGGCTGCCCGGTGGGCCGGCTCACCCAGGACTCGGACGTCATGGCCGATCCCACGTTGCGCCGGCCGATCGAGGAGACCTTCGCGTGGCTGCGCGACCGGCTCGCCGGGGTCCTCACCGAAGCGCGGGCGGCCGGTGAGCTGGCCACCGCGCTCGACCCGGCGGCCACCGCCACCGCGCTCGTCGCGGTGCTGCAGGGCGCGTATGTGCTGGCCCGCGCGGCCGGCGACGCGGACGTCTACGCACAGGCCGTGGACGGCGCGCTCGGCCTGCTCGCTGCCCACTGAACCGGATCGTTGAAAGGAAGAAGTAATGCCATTTGTACGCATTGATGCGGTTCGTGCAGACGAGAAGCGGCTGGCGGCCCTGGGCCGGGCCGTGCACGATGCCCTGGTCGACGCCATCGGCATCCCGCCGGACGACAGGTTCCAGGTGATCACCGGCCATGACGGAACGCGGCGGATGGTCAGCTACGACGACAACTACCTCGGCATCCACCGGGACGACGGCCTCGTGTTCGTGGCCATCACGATGCGCTCCGGGCGCACCGCGGACCAGAAGCAGGCTCTCTACCGCAGGATCGCCGAGCTCGCCCAGGACTACGCGGGCACCGAGCCGCGGAACGTGTTCGTCACGGTCACCGAGAACGAGCCGCTCGACTGGTCGTTCGGCGACGGCGTGGCCCAGTATGCGCGGGCCGCTCCGTGATCTCCACGGCCGTCCCGGGCCGGGACGACCGCCGAGGCTCCGTGATCTCGGCCAGCAGGCTGTCCCAGCGGGCGCCGATCTCCCGCAGGTCATAGGCCCTGGCGGTGCGCTTCGCGGCGGCGCCGAACTTGCGGCGCAGGTCCTCGTTCTCGATGAGCTCGCAGATCGTCTCGGCGAAGGCGCCGACGTCGCCCGGCTCGACCAGGCGGCCGTCGAGACCGTCGGTGATGACCTCGGCCGGACCGGTGGGGCAGTCGAAGGCGACGGCGGGCAGGCCCTTGCTCATCGCCTCGATCAACGCCATCGGCATCCCCTCGGAGCGTGAGCTGAGCAGGAACATCCCCGCCTTCGCCAGCTCCTCTCCGACCTGATCGGTACGCCCCATGAGGAAGGCGCGTCCGTCCAGCCCCGACTCCTCGATCTGGGCCCTCAGCCGCTCGCGCCACGGCCCCGACCCGTAGACGCGCAGCGTCCACTCCGGGTGCCGCTCGCCGACCAGCCGCCAGGCCGCCAGGAGCAGGTCGAAGCCCTTGACCCGATCCAGCCGCCCCACCGCGACGGCGGTCGTGCCGTCCAGCGAGGCGTCGCCGCCGCCTAGAGGTGGCAGGGCATTGGGGATGCAGGTCAGATGGAGCTGGGGCACCGCCCTGGTGTAGCGCTCCAGATCGGCACGGGTCAGTGTGACCAGCGCGTCCAGCTTGCCGTACCGGCGCTTGATGACCTTGCGCAGCTCGGGCTTGTGCGCGGCCAGGTTGCGGTGTTCCTGGCCGATGGTGATGACCCCGGGCGGCGCGAAACCGGCGGCGAACAGGTTGAGGCTCGGCCTGGTGGTGATCAGCACCCCGCCGCGCAGCGAGCGCAGGTAGCGCAGCAGCACCAGATCGGTCAGCAGCGAGCAGCGCCGGTAGGAGGGCTCGGTCGGGGGCACCAGCACGCTGGGCAGCCGCGACAGCCATCGGCGCAGCCTGCCTTTGTCGCGCGTACGGTCATCGAGAACCGAGATCCGCACACCGGAGGGGAGCGGGAAGAACGGCTGGTTCCGCTCGCGGATCAGGCTGACGATCTCGACGTCGTGGTCGCGCGCCAGGTATCCGGCGAGGTTGAGCACCGTGCGGATGGTGCCACCCATGCCGTACGCGTGGAACAACAGGATGCGCACCGTGCCGGCATCGGGCGCGGGTGCCGTGCGGGCCCGCCGCAGGTCCGCCAGCCGGAGCAGCCACAAGGCCGTCCATCGCACCCAGCGTGCCCCCGACCCCAGCAGCCAATTTCGCGATCGCTCGTACACCTCAGCCGCCCCCTACCTGGATGATCGTCACGAGAAGGACATGTCAGAACCCCCCTACCTTTCTACTACATAGTTTGTAGTAGTTGAAGGGGGTGAATCGCCCAGGCACTACAGCTACCCTGCTACACAAGCTGTAAGTAGAGAGTGAGCGCTTATGACCTCACCATCGCGCCAACGCCGGGACCGGGGCGGCCTGGAGAGTGAGGTGCTGGCCATCCTGGCCGGCACCCCTGGTCCGCTGACCCCCGGTGAGGTGGCCCAGCGGCTCGCATCCCCGCTGGCCTACACCACGGTCATGACGGTGCTCAGCCGCCTGCACGACAAGGGCGCCGTCAGCCGGGTCCGCACCGGCCGCGCCTACGCCTACTCCATCCAGCGCGACGAGGCAGCCCGGCGGGCGGCGCAGATGCGCAGCCTGCTCGGTGAGGGCCAGGACCGGGCTCGAGTGCTGGCCCAGTTCGTCGGGGAGCTGTCCGAGCAGGACGAGGCGTTGCTGCAGCGGCTCCTGCGCGAGAGCGGCGGCACCTGACATGCGCGTCGACGTCTACCTGCCGCTGCTCATCTCGCTGCTGCTCGGCCTGGTCGCCGCGCCGCTGGCGCGCTGGCTGCCACCGTCCACCGCCGGCCGTGCCCTGGTGGCCGCCGCGCTGGTATCGGCGGTCAGCACCGCGTACGCGCTCGCGCTGCTCACCTGGACCCTGCTGGCCCAGATCCGGCTGGTGGCCTGGCTCGGCGGTTGGTCCCTGCAGTCCTGGGACGACGCCGATCCCGTGCCCACCCCGGTCGCCTTGGGCGCGGCGCTCGCTCTAGGTGTCGCCGCGATCCGGCTGACCCGCACCATCTTCCGGCATCGCCGGGCCATGGCCGAGGTCCGCCGTGTCGCCGACGAGTTGGACGGCGGACCGGGCGACCTGGTCGTGATCGACGAGGTCCGCCCCGAGGCGTTCGCCCTGCCCGCCCGGCGTGGCGGGCGGGTGGTGGTCTCCACCGGCATGCTGAACGCCCTGAGCCCGGACGAGCGACACGTCCTGCTGGCCCATGAGAACGCCCACCTGGCCCACCGCCACCACCTGTGCCGGGCGCTCGCCGACGCGGCCGCCGCGGTCAATCCCCTCCTGTATCGCCTTCCCCGGGCCGTCGGCTACGCCACCGAACGCTGGGCCGACGAA
The DNA here is from genome assembly GCF_040648495.1 of Nonomuraea sp. NPDC049129. Taxonomy (NCBI): domain Bacteria; kingdom Bacillati; phylum Actinomycetota; class Actinomycetes; order Streptosporangiales; family Streptosporangiaceae; genus Nonomuraea; species Nonomuraea sp. NPDC049129. The sequence continues at coordinate 105,933 of NZ_JBEZDU010000004.1, forward strand.
GAAGCCGCGAGCGCCGTCGGTGATCGCGCGCTCGCCGCCCGGGCGCTGGCTCGCGCCGCCCTCGCCTCGCTGGCCGCATCGTCTTCTCCCGCGGCCCCGGCGATGGGCTACCACTCGTCGGACGTACCCGAGCGAGTGCGCTCCCTGCTCAGCCCCCGGCCACGGCGCCGGCCCGTGCTCGTGGCCGTGCTCGCCGCCCTGGCCGTCCTGACGCTGTGGGCGCCGCTGAACGCCAACCAGGACGCCGAGTCGCTGCTGGTGCACAGCGGGGCGCCCATCTTCCTGCTCTGCGCTCCCCACTGCCCGGCCTGAAGCTGGGTCAGGGGCGGTGGGAGAAACGGTCGACCAGGATGGCCAGCCGCTGGTCGTGGAACTCGCGGGGGAGCCTGCCGCCGCGCATGAGCGTCACCAGCCCGTGCAGGCCGCTCCAGAAGGTTTCGGTGAGCAGGCCGAGGTCGTCGTCGCCGACCTGCGATTCCAGCGCCTGGCTCAGCTCGCCGAAGGCCGCCTGCAGGGGAGCCGGTGCCTCGGGGGTGGCGAAGGGCAGGTCGACGGCCAGATTGAAGATCACGTCGTACAGTGCGGGCCGCCGTTCGGCGAAGTCCGCGTAGGCGGCGCCGACGGCGGCGAGGGCCTGCCGGGGGTCGTCTGTCGAAGTACGGGCCGCGCGCAGGTCGACGGCCAGGTCGGCGCAGCCCTCCACCGCGACCGCCGCCATGATGGCGTCCTTGCCCTTGAAGTGGCTGTAGAGCACCGGCTGGCTGTATTCGACCTGTTCGGCCAGGCGGCGCGTCGTCACCGCCTCCCAGCCCTCGGCCTCGGCCAGCGTCCGGGCCGCTGTGATGATCAACCGTTCCCGCTCCGCCCGCTCGCGTTCCTTGCGCTCCTGAATCGACATGCCGACAACTCTAGCATCGCTAGCACTTCTGTCGATGCTCTAAATCCGGGCGGCGGGCGGGCCGCCGCCCGGAGCCACCTGGTCAGGCGATGGTGCAGGTCGTGCCGCCCAGGGTGAAGGAGGTGGGTTTGCCGGTGTTACCGGTGTGAGTGGCCTGGAAGCCGAAGTTGGTGGAGGCTCCGGGCGCGATGGTGGCGTTGTAGCTGACGTTCCTGGCCGTGACCTGACCGCTGGAGGGGGAGACGGTGGCGTTCCAGGCGGAGGTGACCGTCTGCCCGCCGGGGAGGGTGAAGGTCAGGGCCCAGGTGTTGATCGGGGACGCGCTGGTGTTGGTGATGGTGACGGATGCGGTGAATCCGGTGTTCCAGCTGTTCATGGTGTAGGTGACGCCGCAGGGTCCGCCGGGCGTCGGCGTGGGAGTCGGGGTGGGTGTCGGGGTGGGTGTCGGCGAAGGGCCGGTGGACCCGCCGTCCAGGCCGAAGAACTGGATGACCCCGGCGGCCATGCCGCCCTGCGGAAGGCTGTGCCCGATCCCTTGGATGCTGACGCCCTCGACGGCGACCATGGTGCCGGTGCCGCCGTAACGGGTCCGGGTCCAGGACGCCTGCGGGTGGTCGGTGAACGTGGGCGTCTGGCTGAGGCCGTGGACGTCGGTCCACTGCTTGATCTCTTCCTGGAAGTTCGGGTAGCGGAGCGTGGCGTCCTCGGTGCCGTGCCACAGTTGCATGCGCGGACGCGCCCCGGTGTAGCCGGGGAAGGCGCCGCGTACGAGGTCGCCCCACTGCTGCGGGGTCTTGATGATGGTGCCGTTGGCGCAGGCGCTGTTCCAGCTGGAGCCGTCGGTGGTGGCGAAGCAGCCGAACGGCACGCCCATGAACGCCGCCCCGGCCTTGAAGACGTCGGGATAGTCGCCCAGCAGCACGTTCGTCATCATGCCGCCCGAGGACGCGCCGGTCACGTAGACCCGGGAGGCGTCGCCGTTGTTGTGCTGCTCGACATACTTGACCATGGACACGATCCCCACCGGGTCGCTGCCGCCGTCGTGCTTGAGCGCCTGTGGCGAGGAGACGTCGAAGCAGGATCCGCTCCTGGTGGCGGAGGGGTAGATGACGATGAATCCGTACCTGTCCGCCAGCGAGGCGAACTCGGTCCCGGAGTAGAAGGCCGGGCCGGAGCCCGTGCAGTAGTGCACGGCCACCAGGATCGGCGGCCGGGCCGCGACGTTGTTCGGTACGTACACGTACATCCGCAGCCCGCTGGGGTTGGTGCCGAAGTTGGTCACCTCGGTGAGCGAGGCCGGCGAGGCCGGCGGCGCCATGGTCAGCCACGCGATGACGAACATCGCGGCGGCGATCAAGGCGCCGAGCACTCTGGTGGTCATCCTCATCCGCTGCCCCTCTCTCGATGCGACCCCGAAATATTCGGAGTATTCTTAAAAACGTTTCGAGAGACAAGGACCCAAGTGGGCCGCCATGCCCGGCATTCGAGTGACCTGGGGAATCTGCTTAACCCAGGCTCGGATTCTTGAAAGTTTCGGAAATCACCTGGTCAGGCTGGTACGTAGGTGTGCGCGTACGGCGGGGGTCAGCACCTGGCCGGCCCGTTCCACCATGAGCGTCATGTGGTACGCCACGAGCGCCATGTCGCAGTCAGGCGCGACGAGAACGGCCAGGCATGAGCCGTCGCTGATCGACATCGTCAGCAGCAGCCCATGCTGCATCTCCACCACGGACTGGGTGACGGTGCCGGCCTCGAAGACCCTGGCCGCTCCCAGCGTCAAACTCACCAGCCCCGCGGCGATCGTGGCCAGTTGCTCGGCCCGGTCGGCGGGAAAGGCCGCCGAGACCGCGAGGGGCAGTCCATCGGATGAGACGACGATCGCGTGGGCGACGCCTGGGACGGTGCTGACGAATTCAGTGACCAGCCAGTCGAGCCCATGCCCCACGTAAGTCAGGTCGTTCATGCACCCAGTTCCCTGTTCATGGGGCCAGTAGAAGGGGCCCTGCCCTGACTGATGTCCTCGCGCGCGGCCCGGAGGCCCTTCTGGAAACTCGCCAGGCGGTTGCGCGCCCGGTCGGGTGAGATCGGCGGCGCCGGCGGGACGTCCTTCGGCGCGGTGGACGCGCCGGCCGAACCCGGCACGAGGTTGGCCTTGGGCACCCGTCTGGGCAACCCGGCGGCCGTCGCGCCGTCACGTACCGGCTCGACCGCGGCCGCCGCGGCGTGCCAGCCGGCATCCGCCTGGGCGGAACTCCAGTTCGCGCCGCTTTCACCACGCTCGAACCAGGCCGACTCGATCGACTCGTAGATCGGCAGGTACTCATCACCCCCGGAGGCCGGCCGCACGGCCGGGATCGGGCCGGTGGCGGCCGACTCGGTCTCGGGGAAGTCGTATCCGGCCCGCGCCGGGCCGTCCACGCGGTCGCCGAGGCTCCTGCTCGGCGGCTGGTCGCCAGTGGGCCATTTCGGCGGGTCGTTATCGCCGGACCAGCCGACCGGCGTTCTCGACGGCGTCCAGATGTCGCCGGTGTCGTAGGAGCCGAAGCTCGCGCGCGGCACGGCCGGCCGACCGGTCTCGGCAGGCCGCGGGGGCGGCGAGGGCCAGGCGCCTGCCGAGCCCGGAGGATTGGAGGGATACGACGGGTGTCCCGGGCCCATCTGGTACGTGGCCGCCGGCAACGGCGGCGGCGTGGAATAGGCCTCCTCGCGGCCCCCGACGGGCATGCCGGCGTAGGCGGGCGAAGGCATGCCCAGCAGCGCCTCCGGAATCAGCACCATGGCGGTGAGACCGCCGGAGCCGTGCGGGCGCAGCTGTACGCGGACGCCGTGCCGGTGCGCCAGCCTGGCGACCACGAACAGGCCCATGCGGCGCGACACCGAGACGTCCACGATGGGCGCGTTGGTAAGGCGGTCGTTGGCCTGGGTCAGTTCGTCCTGGGTCATGCCGATGCCGGAGTCGGTGATCGACAGCATCACGCCGCCTCCGTCAATGCGGCTGCCGGAGACCGTGACGCGGGTCTCGCGGGGCGAGAACGACAGCGCGTTCTCCACCAGCTCGGCCAGCAGGTGGATGACGTCGTTGACGGCCTGACCGGCGACGGCAACGCCGTCGGGCACCTGCAGGACGACCCGCTCGTAGTTCTCGACCTCCGACAGGGAGGCGCGGGCCACGTCGACCAGCTTGACCGGCTGGCTCCAGCGGCGCGGCGGGTCCTGACCGGCGAGGACGAGCAGGTTCTCGCTGTTACGGCGCATACGGGTGGCCAGGTGGTCCAGCTTGAACAGGTTCGCCAACCGGCTCTCGTCCTGCTCGCCCTGCTCCAGCCCGTCGATGAGGGTGATCTGCCGCTCGACCAGCGTCTGGCTTCTGCGCGAGAGGTTGACGAACATCGCGTTGACGTTGCTTCGGAGTCGGGACTCCTCACCGGCCAGCCGGACGGCTTCCCGGTGTACCTCGTCGAACGCCCGCGCGACTTCACCGATCTCGTCCGTCGACGAGATGGCGATCGGCGGCACCTGGACATCGTCCGCGCTGACCTCGCTGGTGCGGAGCTGCCGAACGAGCTCAGGCAGCGTTTGGCCGGCGACCTTGAGCGCGTCTCCGCGCAACCGCCTGAGCGGCCGGACGAGCGAGCGGGCCATGACGGCGGTGACGGCGAGGACCAGGATGATCAGGGTGATGACGAGGGCGATGTTGAGCCCGGCCACGTACTGGTCGTTGCCCTGGACGTCGGCGCTGATGGTGGCGACCTGCTGCGACATCGCCTTCTGCACGGTGTGCGCGCTGTCGACGGTGTCGCTGATGGACTCGAACCAGCGGGCGACGTCGTCGGTGGTCGAGGTGTCGAGCCGCCGCAGGGACAGGCCCGTGTTGGTGAGGAACACGGCCCTGTTCATGTAGAACTCGCCCCGGCCGACCTTCACGCTGGCGACCGTGTTGTCGAAGAACTGCCGCTGGGCGACGGTGGCCACGGTGCGGAACGAGGTGCGTTCGCTCTCACGCCTGGAGCGGGCATCGAGGAACGCTTTGTACTCGGGTTCTTCGAACGACCCTCTGACCAGCGCGATCATCAGCAGGCCTCGCAGTTTGGAGGTCTCCTCCTCATAGCGGGCGATGGCTCGCAGGGCCGCGGTCGTGGAGATGAGCTGCTCGTCTGTCGAGCCCTGTGTGACCTCGTCGTAGAGTTGCAGCATCTCGGCGATGGCCTCGGAATACTTCTCCATCGTCGGGAGCGGCGGCAGCAGTGTGCCGGCCACGGTGGCTCGCAGCGAGGCGAGCTGGGTCAGCCTGGTGCGTATGGTGGCCAGCTTCCTGCGGCCGAGATCGGACAGCGAGTCCTCGGCCGTCGCGGCGGCCGCGTTCGTGCGCGCCACGCTGGCGTTCACGATCCCCTGCTGGGCCGCGAGCTGCTCCTTCTCGGCCGATGCCCTGTTGGAGGCGACGAACTGCGCCGAGAGGTCACGTTCGAGGGCCATCTCGCGGGACAGCTCGCCGAGTTGCGCGACGAGGGAACTCACGTTGCTGATGTGCTGATACTGCTGTGCGCTGCTGATCGAGGTGGCGACGCGTAGCCCGCCCAGCATAACGGCTACCAGGGTGGGAATGGCAATGAGAGAAATGAGGCGGGTTCGCACCCGCCAATTGCGCAAGGCCATTGCGCTACCGCGGGCGGGCGCCGAGTCGGTTGACTTCGAATTCGCTACTGAATGTCCCGGCAGAGCGGGGGCCCCGACGCGTCCGTGTTTGGTCGTCGTTGTCCTCACTGGTGGCAACCTCTCGCGTGGCCTGCTACAGGGAATTCGTCACGGAATTCGTCACACTGTCGAGTTAGTGCAGGCAAGTTGATCACGAAGTCGAGAGGTTAGCCAACTCCTCGGAAGTTTCAACGGGTCCAACGCGATATTTTTTTGTTGATACTTTAATCATATTTTACATTACAGTGCATATATCTGAAAAATCATGCCAATCCGGGCATGTGATCATCAATAGTACTCTAAGTACATAGAGTCTATATCTCCACATATATTGCGTTTCATTGAAATATTTGGATATGCGTGGCATGGCGCTTCAGGTTTGATCTTCCCTCCGCTACGCTTCACGCTCGGCGTTCTCGATGTCGGATCGCCAGACGCTGCTTCCCCTGGTAGGAGACCCCCCGATGACCCGCACACTGCGCTGTCGCGCCCTTTTTCTCGGCGCCGCAGTCGCTCTCACCCTTACCGCCTGTGGTGGGAACAGCGACTCTCCTGGCGCGTCGGCCAACAGCAACGGCTTGGAGAAGACCACCATCAAGGTCGGTGCGCTACCGATTCCTGACGCTGTGTCGCTCTATATCGCCAACGCCAAGGGCTTTTTCAAGGAAGAGGGCCTGACGGTCCAGCCGGTCACCATCACTGGCGGAGCGGCGGCGATTCCGCAGGTCAAGAGCGGCGCACTGGACATCTCTCAAACCAACTACGCCTCGACCTTCCTGGCCGTCAGTAAGGGTGAGAAGCTCAAGCTGGTCGCGGACGCGTACCAGGCCGGTCCGAACACCTTCAACATCATGGTTCCGAAGGATTCACCGATCAAAACGGTCGCTGACCTCAAGGGAAAGACCGTCCTGGTCAACAATCTCCGGAACATCGCCACGCTGGCTGTGACTACGCAACTCAAGGTGGCGGGACTTACCGAGAACGACGTCAAGTTCGCCGAGAAGCCGTTCCCCGACATGGGCAACGCGATTACCAGCGGGCAGGCTGACGCCTGCTGGATCACCGAGCCGTTCATCACCGCCAACCAGAGCAAGCTGGGCTTCCGCAAGCTGGCCGACACCATGACGGGCGAGACCGAGGACCTGCCGATCGCGGGCTGGATGGCCACCGACGAGTGGGCGAAGAAGAACCCGAAGACGCTGGCCGCCTTCCAACGGGCGATCGGCAAGGCTCAGAGTCTCGCGTCGAGTAACCGCAAGGAGATCGAAGCGATACTGCCCACGTACACGAAGATCGACGCGAAGACCGCCTCGGTCATCACGCTGGGCACTTTTCCGAGCGAGCTGAGCGCCACCCGACTGCAGAAAGTGGCCGATCTCATGCTCGACTACAAGTACCTCACCAGTGCTTTCGACGTGAAGTCGATCATCGCGGCACCGTCGAGCGGATGACCCGTGCACAACTGCTCCGCGGCGTCATGGGCGCCGCGGGCTTTCTCGCCGTCGGCGAGCTGGTCATCCGGTTCGGGCTGAGCCGCGACCTGGTCTTCCCGCCGCCTTCGGCCATCCTGTACGAGGCGGTGCTCCTCCTGGCCGACCGAGACTTCCTGACGGGAGCGCTCACGACGCTCACGAACTGGGCGCTCGGCCTGCTGGTCGCGGTGGCGGTGGCCGTCCCGGCGGGCGTCCTGCTCGGCGCGCTGACCCCGATGGAGCGCGCCCTCCGGCCGCTGCTGGAGTTCCTGCGACCCATCCCCTCTGTCGCGATCATTCCGCTGGCGATCCTGCTGATCCCGGAGGACGAGCTGATGAAGGTCTCCGTCATCGTCTACGCGTCCGTCTGGCCGATACTGATCAACACGTTGTACGGCATGCACGACGTCGACCCGCTGGCCAAGGAGTCCCTGCGCAGCTTCGGATTCGGGAGGCTGGCCGTGCTCGGCAGGGTGAGCCTGCCCAGTGCCGCGCCCTTCGTCGCCACCGGCATCCGGATCGCCGCCGGGATCGCGCTGATCATCGCCGTCAGCGCCGAGCTGCTCGCCGGAGGCGTCGCGGGCCTGGGGGTCTTCGTGGTCCAGGCGGGAAGCGGGAACAGGACCGACCTCATCATGGCGGCCACGTTCTGGGCCGGCGCGTTCGGCCTGCTGGCCAACGTGGCGTTACAGGCGGCGGAGCGCCGCCTGTTCCGCTGGCGCCTGGTGCGGACGGGGGCGGTGTCGTGAAGTCGCTCGCCAGGTCCTGGGTGATCCTCGCCGTCATCGTCTTCTGGGAGCTCGTCGCGCGGCGGCTCGAGGACACGGACTTCCCGCCGCCCACCACGATCGTCTCCCGCATGTACGAGCTGTGGTTCTCCGGCCCGGCCGCCCGGCTGTTCCTCACAGACGACGCGTTGGCCAACATCCTGCCCAGCCTCGGACGCATGTTCTCCGGGTGGATCCTGGCCTCGCTCATCGGAGTGGTGCTGGGAGTGCTCCTGGGGCGCTCGCGGGTGGCGACCGACTACGTGAGCGTGCTGATCGAGTTCGGCCGCGCCATTCCGCCGCCGTTGCTGCTGCCGCTGTTCATCGTGTTGTTCCAGGCGGGCCTGCGGATACAGCTCGCCGTGATCGTGTCCGGTGTGATCTGGCCGGTGCTGCTCAACTCGATGGACGGGGCCAGGTCGGTGGACCGGACCTACACCGAGACCGCCACCGTCTTCGGGCTGTCGAGGGCGCAGCGCCTGGGCCGGATCGTCATCCCCGCCGCCTCACCCAAGATCTTCGCGGGCCTGCGGCTGAGCCTGTCGCTCGCGCTGATCCTCATGGTGATCTCTGAGGTGCTCGGCAGCACGGACGGCATCGGCTACCAGCTGCTGACGGCACAGCGCAGCTTCGACACACCCGCGGTGTGGGCGACGATCGCGCTGCTGGGGATGCTCGGCTTCATCGTGAACGCGCTTTTCGTGGTGGCGGAGCGCCGGGTGCTGGTATGGCACAGGCAGGCCACCCAGACGCCATGAACTCTCTTGGAACCCCTTGGAACCTTTTGGAAGGGACACATGCCACACTCTGACAGCCTCCTCTGGAGATCTGTTTCCGAAATTTCGCGATTCGCGGCTTTGTTGACCATGGCGGAGCTGGGCGTCGCCGACCATTTGGCGGACGGCCCGCTCGACACCGATGAACTGGCCAAGAGGTGCGGGGCGCACGCCCCCTCGCTCCGCCGGGTCCTGCGTGAGCTGGCGAGCATGGGGGTCGTCCACACAGTCGGCGCCGACGGCTACGGCCTGACCGACATGGGCACCACGCTCCGCTCCGACGTCCCCGGCTCGATCCGTTCCTCGATCCGCGCGCTGGGCGAGGAAGGCTTCTGGTACGCGATGGGCAAGCTGCCGGACACGGTGCGCCAGGGCAGCTCAGCATTCGTCGCGAAGTACGGGAAGTTGTACGAGCATCTGGCGAAAAATCCTGATGTGGGCCGCATATTCGACGACTACATGGCCACCAGGGCGATCACGTTCACGGACGGCCTGGTCAAGCGGTACGACTTCGCGGGCATCGAGACCATGGTGGACGTCGCCGGGGGCAGTGGCCACATTATGGCCACGGTCCTGCACGCCAATCCGGGCATGCGCGGCATCCTCTTCGATCTCGACCAGGTGGCGGCCCGGGCCAGGAACCTGCTGGCCACCGAGGGCCTGGCCGATCGGTACGAGGTCGTGGCCGGCGACTTCTTCGCCTCGGTTCCGGCGGGCGCGGACGCCTATCTACTGGCGAGCATCCTGCACAACTGGGACGACGGCGACGCCCTGCGGATTCTGCGCAATGTCCGCCGCGCGATGAACCCCGGCGGGCGGGTGCTGGTGCTGGAGGTGGCACTGCCCGACGACGAGGCGCCGCATCTGGGCAAGGATCTCGATCTGCGCATGCTGGCCATCTTCAACGGCGGCCTTGAGCGCAGCCGGGAGGAGTACGCGACACTGTTCGAGCAGGCCGACCTGGAGTTGGCGGAGGTCATCGAGCTGGGTGCGGGAGCGAGCCTCCTTGAGGCCAGGCCCGTCTGAGGCAGGCGTCCTGAGCGGATCCGCGGCCGTTCGCTACCCGATATGACCGATATGGCCATCGGAGGGTGACGCCGCGGGCGGTGACGCGTCGGGCGGTGACGCCGCAGACGGTGACGCCTCGGGCGGTGACGCCGCGGGCGGGCGAGCCGCCCGCGGCGCTACCGGATCACTGGACGGTGATCTTGTCCACTTCGACGGTGATCCCCTTGACCTGCGGGGTCGAGGTGGCCGTCGTCACGTTGCCGACGCCCGGGCTGACCCCCTTGATCTTCATCGAGTAGGTCAGGGCACCGCCGGGCGCGCCGGGTGTGCTCGTGACCACGAGGTCCTGGGTGGGCGGCCCGGAGATCTGGTCGCCCGCCGTACCCTCGTCGTTCTCCGCGCCCACGGTCAGTCCCGCGCCCGCGGGGGCGTCGCCCGGCAGGTTGGCCGGGTCGTAGGCGTAGCTGATGTCCTCCACGCCGTTGAGCCCGATCCACTGCTGGAACACCTTGAGGCTGCTCGTACCGAAGGTGTGGACCCGCCATTCCAGCACCAGCCAGCGGCTGACGCCGTCGGTCAGCGTCCCGGCGAAGACGCCGGGGGCGCCGGTGCCGTCGAGGTCGGTCCAGTAGGAGGCGAGCACGGCGTTCGGCCGCGCCGGGTCGGGCAGTGTCTGCGGGAGGAAGGCGATGTCGTCGGCGCCGTTGGTTCCGCCGGCGACGCTGTAGCCGTTGGAGACCACGCCGATCCTGGTGTAGGTCTTACCGGCGAAGGTAAAGGCGGGCACCGTGAAGTTCAGCGCCTGCTCGTCCCCGATCGGCGTCGGTGTGATGCCGAAGGCGTCCAGCGGAAGATATCCGGCAGGACCCGCACCCGGCGCGATGGTCGGCTTGTCGGGCTGGCGGCCGGGCAGTGTCGCCTTGGCCGTCGCGATCTGGGTCCCGATCTTGGTGGCCCCGGTCACGCTGTTCAGCCGCAGGCGTGCGTCGAGTGTGCTCAGCGCGGTCACCTCGGTGCTGGACAGGCTGTTGTTCTGCACGGTGACCGTGCAGGTGGACTCACCGGTGTTCCTCGGGATGGTGGCCGGCGCGCAGGTCTGGTCGACCGGCACGATGCCTTCCTGGCGGAAGAAGGCCACCGGCAGGTGCAGTGCCCGCGAGCCGCCGACCTGCTTGAGGTTCACCTGGCCGAAGTACTGCCCGTCGGGCAGGTCCGGCGCGGTGATGACCACCGTCAGCTTCGTGCTCTTGCCCGGTGCGACGGTGAAGCTGGCCGGCAGCACCGTGATGTTGGCGCCGCTGACGGTCGTGGCCGAGGCGGAGAACGTGAGCGACTTGCTGGTGGTGTTCGTGACCGTGCGCTTGGCGGTGATCAGGCCGGGCATGGTCGGCGCGTTCACCGAGGGCAGGTTGAGGTCGATCCTGTTGAGCGGGTCGGTGGCCGAGGCGATGAAGTTGGCCGCGCTCTCGTCCAGGGTCAGTCCGGGGTCACCGGCCTTGGTCAGGTCGATGCGCCCGCCGCCCATGTCGAACGGGTCCGCGGGGGTGACGCGGTCCTGCTTGGTGACCGCGGTCTTGGCCGTGGTCTCCAGAGCCGACTTCACCTGTCCCGGTGTCCAGGTCGGATGCAGGGCGAACACGAGCGCGGCCGAGCCGGTCACGTGCGGCGCCGACATGGACGTGCCCTGGATGACCTGGTACAGGTTGCCGGGCGGCCCTTCGAGCGGTGACTCGGGAGTCGGGGTCATGCCCGCCAGGATGTGCAGGCCGGGCCCGGTGACGTCGGGCTTGAGGAAGTCCCCGCCGGGACCGCGCGAGGAGAAGTAAGTCATCACGTCGCCCTGCCAGCTGGCCTTGACCCCCTGGGTGAACGACGCCGTCGCGCCCGGATGCGCGGACAGGAAGCTCATGAGTACGTCGGTCTCGGGCTTGTTGACGTGCACCGACGGGACCCAGTGGGCGTCGGTGAAGACGTCGAACGGGAAGGCGTTGTAGAGGATCATCCCCGCCGCGCCGCCCTGCTTGACGTTGAAGCTCTTCAGCACCCGGTTCGGGCCGCGCTCGCAGGCGACGATCTTCCCGGTGAAGATCCCGGCCGGCGCCGGGGTGTCACACAAGGAGTTGGAGTACGGCGGAGCGGACGCCAGCACCACCGGCAGCGGCGAGGCGAGCCCGGAGGTGACGGACGCGCCCTTGATCGTCGCCGTGGCGCCACCGCCGGACAGCGTGATCGTGGACTGGAACGTTCTGGTCTGCGTGGACGCGGCCACCGTGGTCACCCACGGGCTGCGGTGGTCGGTGGTGTTGGCGCCGGGCCCCGAGTTGCCCGCCGACGCCGAGACCAGCACGCCCGCCGCGTACGCGTCGAGGAAGGCCAGCTCGACCGGGTCGCTGTAGGGGTCGGAGCCACCGGAGATCGAGAAGTTGATGACCCGGACGCCGTCCAGAATGGCACGTGCCACCGCCTGCGCCGAGTCGGACGGGAAGCAGCCCTGCGCGCCGCACACCTTGTAGACCGAGACCTCGGCGGCGGGCGCGATGCCGTGGATCGGGCCGCGGCTGATCCCCATCGGGTTCGCGTCGGCCACCGGGCCGCCGGCCGACGTGGTGGCGGTGTGGGTGCCGTGCCCGTTGGAGTCACGGGCGCTGTCGGGGTAGACCTCGCCACCGAAGACCGCGTTGTAGGTCTCCAGGAACGGCTGCCCGCCGATCAGCTTGTTGTTGCAGGTGAAGGGATCGTTGGCCGGGGTCAGCGGGTTGTCGCCGAAGTCGCAGACCCGGGGCGTGCCGTCCTTGGTCGGACCGGGCGCGGGCAGGCCGGTCGGGGCGGCGAACTGGGGGTGCTCGGGCCAGGCGCCTGAGTCCAGCACGCCCACGATCACGCCCTTGCCCGCGGAGTTGCTGCCCCCGAGCTGGTTGTAGATGGTGTTGGCGCCGATGAACTCCGGGCTGGAGTCGGTGAGGAGCTGCTGGGGCTTGTCCTCCTGTACGGCGACGGCGCCGGGCAGCTTCAACACCTCGGCCGCCTTGTTGCCCGGGATCCGGAGCGCGATGCCGCCATAGACGGTCCTGACCCGCTGGCCCACCACGGCCCCTGGGACCTTGCCGGCCAGCTGGTCGAGGAACGCCTTCTCCACGCTCTCGATGTGCTGGCCGTACTTCTTGGCCTCGGCACTCCTGGTGTCGAGTGCCTTGCCGGTGACGGCGGGACTGGTGCCCGGCAGACCGGGCAGCCCGCCCCGATAGGCGGCGAGCGAGTCGTAGTCCAGCTTGACCATGATGTTGATCGGCGCCGGCGACGTGGTCCGTAACAGCGCCTGGTCACTCTTGGCGAGCTTGCCCGTCGGGGACTTGGCGCCCTCGACGAGCTGGGCGCCGGTGACGGGGGTGGCCTGCCACTTCCCGTTCGCGGGAGAGGGGGTGGGGGTGGCCCGCGCCGCTGCCGGGCTCATCACCGCCACCATGCTCAGGCCGATGACCACCGACGCGAGCCGCCGCGCACGGGATAAGCGGGGACTGGATAACACAAGTTCCTCCTCGTCGAGGCTGCATGGACTCACCACGCGCCAAGGAGGCGTCAGGTCACCCTGCGTCGAGGCACACCGGAGAGATCACTGAACCCTCCCCGGTGGGTGACAAGCCGTATGAGTCGCCCGGTGGGGCGGCTCGGTACCGACCGGAGTGTAACCAGCGATCACCCGGCCGAGAACCCCACTGAGTTGCCATAATCCGGCGGGCAATTTGGCTATTCGTACGGCTCGGCCGGCTGATCGATCTTCACTACGTCGGTAGCGGTCATGTCAGGGATTACGTAGCCGTTGGGGATCTTGCCTTTCCACGGGATCCATGAGCCGGTGACCTGTACCCAGGAGTTCTCCCTCGGAGCCGGTACGCCCCGGACCGCCACCTTCAAGGCGAGGGCGTCGGCGGCGCAGCAACTCATCTGCATCCTGGTGACGTACCAGAGATTCTTCTTCTTCGACGGCACCACGAAGCCGGTCAGCTTGACCTGCCGGCCCGCGAGCGACGTGCCGGCGGGGTCGTAGGCGCGCCCGATGAACTCGCCGAGCGCCAGCTGGGGCGCGCCGTCGGAGAGCTTACGAAAGGCCGCGGGGGCGGGCGGGCGCGGCGCGGGCGCGTCGTCCTCGCCGCCTGCCGCGAACGAGCCCAGCGCGGGAGGTGCGATCAGCACGATGGCGAACACCGGCACGGCCAGCAGCCACGCCACCCGTGACCCGTGGTCGTGACCGTGGTCGTGCCCATCACCCTGCCCGCGCCACTGCCTGACCAGGGACACCAGGGCGAGGATCGCCAGCACCACCCCGGCTCCGACGAGTAACGGCCGGAAACCCGGTTTGACGTAGTTGACGTACGTAGTGGAGAAGGCGGAGATGTTCAGCAGCGCCCCGCCGAGGATCAGCAGCATCAGACTCTGCGTCTGGCGTTTCACAGCAGCACCCATCCGGTGACGAAGCTGACGCCGATCGCCAGCGTCAGCGTGAGTGGCACGAAGCGCCAGGCGAAGGGCCGCCCGAACGTACCCGCCTGCAACGCGATCAGTTTCAGGTCGACCATCGGCCCCACCACCAGGAAGGCGAGCTTGGCCGTGGGCGAGAAGGCGGTCAGGGAGGCGGCCACGAACGCGTCGGCCTCCGAGCAGATCGACAACAGCACCGCCAGCAGCGCCAGCACCAGCACGGACAGCACTGGAATCCCGGCCACGGAGGTGAGCCACGAGCGGGGGACCACCACGTTGAGCGTCGCCGCCGTCAGCCCGCCGACGACCAGGAACCCGCCGGTATGCAGCAGGTCGTGGCACATCGCGTCCACGAACGCGCCCCACTTGCCATGCCCCGGCGCCGCGGTACGGCGGGGCACCGGCAGCCACTCGGTGCGCCCGAACCGCGCCCAGATCCAGCCGGCCAGCACGGCCACGGCCAGCGAGGCGCCGAACCGCGCGACCACCATCGCCGGGTCGCCGGGAAAGGCCACCGCCGTGGCCACCAGCACAACCGGGTTGATCGCCGGCGAGGCGAGCAGGAACGCCAGCGCCGCGGCGGGCGCCACACCACGCGCCATCAGCCCCGAGGCCACCGGCACCGAGGCGCATTCGCACCCGGGCAGCACCGCGCCCGCCACCCCGGCCACCGGCACCGCCGCGTAGGTCTGACGCGGCAGGGCCCTGGTCCAGAACGAGGCGGGCACGAACGCGGTGATGGCCGCCGACAACGCCACCCCGAACACCAGGAACGGCAGCGCCTGCACACACACTGCCACGAAGATGGTGGCCCATGTCTGCAGCACAGGAGCCGTGAGGTAGGGCGCCAGCAGGAACCGGCCCGCCACCAGCAGCGCGACCAGGCCGACGAACGACCACGGCAGCCACGACTCATGGGCGGGTCTGCGCCCCCACGAGTCCGGTGGGAGATGATCTTCCGCCTCGGGCCAATCCAGCGGGGTTCTCTGTGTCATCGTCCTCCCTGCCCAGCGCTCGGTTCTGATGACACGCGAGCAGCAGATTAGCGGGTTCCGCGGTGTCCTTGCCGCAGGCCGAAACCAAGGGTGCCCGGTTGTCACTGTCCCGGGGAGCCCTCCTTCGCCCAAGGCGCTCAGGCTTCGGACGTTCGGGGGACGGTGGGGGCCGTCGTGGCCGGCCGTGGTGCGGGCGTGGCGGTGACGTCCCAGTCGGTGTCGGACAGCCTGAGCGTGCGTACGCCCAGCCGGCCGAACACCACCGCGATCGCGCCGAGCGCGGCGAGCTCCACCGCGGCCGGCGGGTCATCGGGTAACACGTTGTGTACGATCACGACGGCGGTGATCAGCGCCGGGGCCCACCAGCCGATCAGCCCGGCTCGCCAGGCCGCCCAGGTCAGCAGCGCTATGCCGATGCCGAAGCTGGTCAGCAGGACGAAGAAGGTCACGAGCGCCGGGTCGGCGTTGAGCCTGTCCTCGAAGGCCCGCATCTGCGCCGGATCGCCGCCGGCCAGTGACCGCATGACGAGGTACACCGTGGCGAGTCCCATGTGTCCCAGCGCGCCGAGCAGGGTGCACAGTCCTCCCAGGTGGGCGAGCAGTGAGCCGCGGTCGCGAGCCTGGTGGACGATGCCGCCGATCGCGGGCACGGTGAGCACCGCCGATGCCAGCAGTGTCAGCGCCGAGGCGGTCATCAGTCCCGGTCGGCCGACCGCGGCGCCGTAGAAACCGGTTCCGCCGGTCGGGTCGAGTGGGTCTTGGGCTACCAGCAGCGTGCCGAGCCCGATCAGGCTGAGCCCCGCCGCGATGCGGCGGAGACGCCGGGCGTCGGAGAAAGCGGACATGATGTCCCTCCCGTGGTCGCGACCGCCTCGATGGCGGCCGACGCCTCAATGTCCTGCCGGGACGCCACCGCGGTCGTCAGTAGTACGGCTCGATCCGGGTCCGCCCACGGGATGACGGCAGCACCTGAAAACGTCGTCCCCCAGGCTGACTCGCCGCAGCTCCCCGCAGGCTTATCGTCAACCCATGGTCAGGCTTACCGCATCGCCGCACCGGCGCGACGTGCTCCTGGCGCTGGGCATCGCCGGCCTCGCCCAGGCGGAGGTGTGGTCCGGCGCCGTCGTGGGCGGCTCCCGGCCGGCGGTGGCCGCCACCGTGCTGGTGACGGGCCTGGCACTGGCATGGAGCAGACGGGCCCCGACGGTGGTGCTGGTGATCGTGTTCGGCGGCCAGATCGTTCAGGCCTCGCTCGGCGTGGACTCCAACAGCGGCTTCTCGACGCTGTTCGCCCTGGTCATCGCGGTCTTCTCGGCGGCCTTCCACGCGCGGCACCTCATGGCGGTCCTGCCCGTGTCACTGGGCCTGGCCGCGGTGGCGGTGCTGATCGAGAAGGGACCCTCGCCCGCCGACCTGCTCTACGCGGGTGTGTTCGTGACCGGTGTGTGGCTGGCCGGTCACGCGGTGAGCATCAGACAAATCCGCGCCGAGCTGTCCGAACAGCGGGCCGCGCAGATCAAGCGCGAAGCCGACTGGCAGGCGGCGGCCGCGGTCAACCAGGAGCGCGCCCGGATCGCCCGCGAGCTACACGACGTGGTGGCCAACAGCATGGCGGCGATGGCGCTGCACGTCGGCGGGATCCGCCGGCTCCTGCGGCCCGAACAGCAGGCCGAGCGGGAGGCGCTCCTGGTGGCCGAGCAGACCGGGCGTCAAGCGCTGACCGAGATGCACCGGCTCCTCGCCCTGCTCCGCGAACCGGACGCACCCGTGTCGCACACCTCCCTGCCACGGCTGGCCGACGCCGGTGACCTGCTCGAACCGCTCCGGGCGGGCGGCCTGAGGGCCGAGCTGCGGGTTGAGGGCACTCCCTTACCGCTGCCGCCCAGCATCGACCTGTCGGCGTACCGGATCTTGCAGGAGGCAATCACCAACGTGGGCAAGCATGCCGACGCCACCCGGATCGACTGCGTGATCCACTACGGCGACAAGACGCTACGCCTCGATGTCCTCGACGACGGCAGGCCACCGCAGGCGGACGGTGGGTCACCACGGACTGACGGCAGGTCAGCACGGACGGACGGCAGGTCACCACCAGCCGACGGGCCGACGCCTTGGAGCGGCCACGGACTTGTCGGGATGCGCGAACGGGTCGCGCTCTACGACGGGACACTGGAGGCCGGTCCGCAGCCGGGCTGCGGCTACCGTGTCACCGCCGTCCTCCGGCTGACCGGTCAGTCCGGGCAGTCCAGGCAGTCCGGGCAGGGCTCATGACGATCCGCGTGCTTCTGGCCGACGACCAGCAGATGATCCGCGCCGGGCTGCGCCTGATCATCTCGGCGGAGCCCGACATCCAGGTGGTGGGCGAGGCCGGTGACGGGCTCGGCGCGGTGACCGCAGCACGCAGGCTCCGCCCGGACGTGACACTCATGGACATCCGCATGCCCAGGCTGGACGGCATCCAAGCCACCCAACGCCTCTTCGCCGACACCCCGCCGCCGACCCGCGTCATCGTCCTGACCACGTTCGACATCGACTCGTACGTCTACGAGGCGCTTCGGGCGGGGGCGAGTGGCTTCCTGCTCAAGAACGCGCCCCCGGAAGACCTCGTCCACGCCATCCGCGTCGTCGCCTCCGGCGCGGGGTTGCTCGACCCGGCCGTCACCCGGCGGGTGATCGAGGAGTTCGCCCGCACCCCCGCACCACTCCCGCCGCCACCGCAGGTCGCCAGCTTGACCGCACGCGAGCTCGAGGTCCTGCACCTGGTCGCGCGCGGCCTGTCCAACGCGGAGATCGGGGCCCGT
Source organism: Nonomuraea sp. NPDC049129 (assembly GCF_040648495.1). NCBI lineage: Bacteria > Bacillati > Actinomycetota > Actinomycetes > Streptosporangiales > Streptosporangiaceae > Nonomuraea > Nonomuraea sp. NPDC049129. Next base: position 123,821 of record NZ_JBEZDU010000004.1, read on the forward strand.
CTGTACGTCAGCGAAGCCACCGTCAAGACCCACGTCGCCCGGATGCTCACCAAACTCGCCCTCCGCGACCGCGTCCAGGCCGTCGTGTACGCCTACGAACACGGCCTCATCCGCGCCGGCAACTGACCCACGACGCTCCTGTCCGAGCACGACAGCGCTGCCCGGCGACACCCCCACCACCACTCACCTCGTCGCATGTCCACGACCTCATCGTGCGCACCACGCCACCAACAGGCATATAAGCGACAAATTTGTGTTTTGTGTTATCTCAGTGGTGATGTTCCCGTCTCCTGGTCGGAGCATCGGAGTTCCGGATCGGGGTGATGGATGTACGCGCGCTCGACGTACGAGGTCGAAACGGTGCTGGCGGCCGGGGCGGGCGACCACGGAGCGGTCGACGAGCTGGTGAGGAGCCATCTGCAGCTCGTGTACAACATCGCCGGCCGCGCCATGAACGGCCACCCGGACGTGGACGACGTCGTGCAGGAGACCATGGCCAGGGTCGTGACCGGGTTGTCCGGACTGCGCGATCCCAGGAGCTTCCGATCCTGGCTGGTCGCCATCGCCCTGAACCAGGTGCGGGAGTGGCGGCGGGCCGCCGCCGCCACCACCAACACCGCCGCCCTCGACGAGGCGCTGGGCATGGCGGACGCCAGTGCCGACTTCGCCGGTCTCACCGTCACCCGGCTCGGCCTTTCCGGGCAGCGCAAGGAGACGGTGGAGGCCAGTCGCTGGCTCGACGCCGACGACCGTGAGGTGCTCACGCTGTGGTGGCTGGAGGCCGCGAACGAGATCACCCGGGCGGAGCTGGCAGCCGGCCTGGACCTGAAGGAGAGACACGCGGCCGTCCGCGTGCAGCGGGTCAAGCGGCGGCTGGAGTCGGCCCGCGCGGTGGTGCGGGCCCTCTCGGCCCGTCCCCCCTGCGCCGGGCTGGCGTACGTGGCCGATGGCTGGACGGGCACGCCGTCACCCCTGTGGCGCAAGCGGCTGTCGCGGCATGTACGCGAGTGCCGGATCTGCGCGGATCGTCTGTCAGACCTGGTTCCGGCCGACCGGCTGCTGGCGGGGCTGGGCCTGGTGGCCGTCCCGGCGGGGTTCGCGGTGGGCCTGCTGGAGATGGCGCGGACGGCAGCCGTACCAGTGCTGAAGGGCGGCCTGGTGGCGAAGGGGAAGGTGGCGGCCGGCGCGGTGGGTTCCTCGCTGGCGGCCAAGCCCGTCGCGATCGCGGCGGTCGGCACCGCGCTGATCGCCGGTGGTGCGGTGATCGTCCAGAACCTCCAGCCCGAGCCGCCGCCCCGGCAGGCCGCGCCGGTGATCGCGACCTCCGTCTCCGCCTCCTCCCCGCGCCCCTTGCGGAAGTCGAAGCCGACACCGAAGCCGACGCCGAAGCCGACGCCGACGCGGAGCCGTCCGGCGGGCCTGTACGGGCGCACCGTCGACACGGTGGACCAGGCGCCGCCCAAGGCTCGGCGTCCCGCCCCGCTGCCCCGGCGCGCCGCGGGCACGCTGGCCATCGGCGGGAAACACGGCTACTCGAGGTATGGCGGCGCCCCCCAGATAACGCACCGGGGCGACTACATCACCATCACCGGCAAGGGCTACTTCGAGGTCCGCTGGGGCATCCTCTACCGCAGCCGGCTCGGCGACTTCCGGGCCGCCACCTGGACCGGGCTGAAGGGCAAACTGTTCCACGTCGCGTCTGGCGGTGGGCGGCGGATGGACGACGAGCAGGCGCCGGGCGTCACCTGGATGGGCGCTCCCGAGACCGGCTTCGTCCGGCTGCCTCCCGGTCAGCAGCAGATGTGGCAGAACGAGTTCTACTACCTGGACGGCCGGGTCACCATCCACAACAACGAGAGCGGCACGGACATCGACCTCAACGTGGCGCCCCGGACCTGGAGCGAGGTCTGGCGGGACATCTCCACCGGGCTCGACCCCGCCAGGGGAATCGTCCGTTACGGCCTGACTCGCGACACCGGTGACGACCGTGCCCCCGTCCCGCAGTACGTCACCAGGGCGCGGCCCGCCGACCCCGCGACGGTGCCCCAGCGCAGTCGGGTCTCATCCTGAAATTTCTGTTATCAGCGGCAGGCGGCTCCGTCTCCTGTGACAAGAGTGACCCCTGGGAAAGGACTTCCATGACCACGCAGCCCTCCCGCCGGAGCCTGCTGAAGGCGGCCGTGACCGTGGGCGCGGGCGCCGCCGTACTCCCCGCCCTGCCCGCCGGCGCCTCGGCCGCGGCGCTCAGGCACCCCGGCATGCTGCACACGCAGCCGGATTTCGACCGGATGCGGGCCCAGGTGAACGCCGGAGCCCAGCCGTGGAAGGCGGGCTGGGACAAGCTGGTGGCCAACAGCCGCTCCAAGAGCACCTGGAAGGCTCGCCCGGTGGAGACGGTCGTCAGAGGCGGTACGGGGGCGAACCACGTGCAGCTCGCCATCGACGTGGCCGCCGCCTACCAGAACGCGCTGCGCTGGAAGATCAGCGGCGACAAGGCCCACGGCGACGCCGCCCGCGACATCCTCAACGCCTGGTCGGCCGCGCTGAAGGCGGTGACGGGCAACGCCGACCGTTTCCTCGCGGCGGGCATCCAGGGCTGGCAACTGGCCAACGTCGGCGAGATCATGCGCGGCTACCCGGGTTTCGACCTCGACCGCTTCAAGAAGATGATGCTCACCGTCTTCTACCCGCTGAACGACCGGTTCCTGCGGGGGCACAACGACGCCTGCATCACCAACTACTGGGCCAACTGGGACCTGTGCGCCATGGCCTCCATCCTGGCCATCGGCATTCTCTGCGACGACCAGGCCAAGGTCGACCAGGCCGTGGAGTACTTCAAGCACGGCAAGGGCAACGGCGCCATCATGAACGCGGTGCCGTTCCTCCACCCCGGCGGCCTCGGCCAGTGGCAGGAGAGCGGCCGCGACCAGGGCCATGCCAGCCTGGGCATCGGGCTGATGGGCGTGCTGTGCGAGATGGCCTGGAACCAGGGCATCGACCTGTACGGCTACGCCGACGACCGGTTCATGAAGGGCGCCCAGTATGTCGCCAAATACAACCTCGGCGAGAGCGTGCCGTTCACCACGTACAAGTGGGGGACCGGACAGAACTGCGCACCCCGTGAGCAGACGGAGGTCAGCGCGGCGGGGCGCGGCATGAACGACCCGGTCTGGGCGGTGCTCTACAACCACTACGGGGTCCGCCGGGGCCTGCCGGTGCCCCACATCGAGGCGTACGGCAAGCGGCTCGCCCCTGAAGGGGGAGGCGGGGACTACGGCGGCAGCAAGTATGACAACCTCGGCTTCGGCACGCTGACCTTCACCAGGGCCACGGCCGCGGGCGGGGGCGGGCTGCTGCCGACGGGCGTCTCGCGGGCCTTCCAGTCGGTCAATCGCCCGAAGGCGTACATCCAGGCCGCAGGTGCCGTGGGCCGCATCGGGGCGACCGCGCTCGCGCTGCGCATCGTGCCCGGCCTGTCCGACGCCAAGGGATACTCCTTCGTCGACTCCGAGGGCCGATACCTGCGGCACAAGAACTTCCTAATCCGGTTCGACTCCAACGACGGCACCGCGCTGTTCAAACGCGACGCGACCTTCCACGCTCGCCAGGGCACGGTGGACGGCTCGGTGCGGCTGGAGTCGGCCAACTACCCTGGTCGGTTCGTCCGCCACCGCGATGATGCCCTCCGCCTGGACAAGGCAGAGGACACGACGCTGTTCCGCGGCGACAGCTCCTTCAAGCCGACCGCCTGACCTGGCGACGGCTCCTTCAGCCCGACCACCTGACCCGAGTGCCCGGGCGGCGGTGTGACCGCGCCGCCCGGGCACCTTTCGTCAGATCTCGCAGTTGAGCTCGGTGTCGCCTCTGTCGGAGTCGCACGTGTCGGTGCCGCCGTCGGCGCTGATGGTGTCGTTGCCGCCGATCCCGTCGACGGTGTTGATGACGTCGTCGCCGTTGCCGCCCCGGATCTCGTTGGCCGCGGCGTTGCCGGTGATCCGGTCGGCGCCCGCGCCGCCGAACACCCGCTCCACGTCGCCGCCGACGTTGTCGCCCTCGCCGGCCGTGCCGTCGTTGGCCACCCCGTCCAGGGTGATGGTCTGGGCGGCGCCCCGGTTGTTGTACGCCGCCAGGTCCGATCCGGGACCGCCGGAGAAGCTGTCCCGGCCATCGATGCTGTCGGCCTGGTAGATGTCGTCACCGCCGTTGCCGAACGCGGTGTCGTCGCCCAGGCCGCCGGAGAGGGTGTCGCCCGCGCTGCCGCCCCTGAGGGTGTCCCGGCCGGCCTCGCCGAACTGCTGCGTGGTCACCGCGGAGTTGTTGGTGATGGTGTCGTCCAGGTCGCCGGCGAAGATCCGGATGACGATGACGCCCTGGCACCGTACCTGGTTGGCCGTGACCTGTGCGCAGGCGCCGCCGTCGGCGCGGACCACGTCGCCGGTGTCGGAGACCAGTACGTTGCCGGAGGCGTCGGTGGAGACGGTGATGTTGTTCACCTTGCCCTGGGCCGCCACCACTTGGAGGTTGTTACCGAAGAGGGCCGCCAACGTGTCCGCGCGGGACGGTAAGGCGAAGACCGCTTGAACACCGGCCATGGTCGCGGCCAACGCCAGGATGGACAGAATCTTTCTCATGTGTGGTGCACACCTCTCTGAAGGGGATGTGCCGCAATTAGAGGGTATGCGCACGGTCCCGGGACAGGTAAAAGGGCGCATATTCTTTATGGCGCGGACAATTATGCATATTGCCTGGTGGCGGGGCCGCGCGGTCGATATTCGTCCCGACAATGGAACCGAGTGGAACGGAATGGAACGCCGTAGCCGGGAGGCGTTCGCCGTCGAATATCGCGCCGATTCCCATGCAAGATCATGTACATCTGAGTCATACTCTGCTGCATATGGGGCGACGGAGGGCGGCGGATACGTGAGGCGGCTGCGCGGCTGGTGGCTCTTGGTGATCGCGGCGACGGCCAGCGCGGTCGTCTCCCTCCTGGCTTCGTCCATGCCCGCGCTGGTCGGCTCCGTGCTGGTGGGGGCGGTCAGCGGCGGGGCCGCGGTCCTCACCGTACGAGCCGAGCGCGCGATCGACCGGAACGCGGCCACGCAGCCGCAGCTCTACACCGGCGAACGCCGAAAGCCGCTCCAGGTGCGCGACATCGAAGACCCGCTCAGCCTCGGGGTCCACCTGGCGCCCCCGCTGACCGGGCCCGACGGCACGATCGACCGATGCCCGCCGTACACCCGCCGCGACCGGAGCGACGACCTGGAGCGGGCGCTGGCCGTGAGCAGGTTCGTCCTGGTCGTGGGCGAGTCGACGGCCGGCAAGACCAGAGCCGCCTACGAGGCGATGCGCGCGTGCCTGCCGGACCACACGTTCATCCGCCCGGTGGGCAAGCCGGACCTGCCGCAGGCCCTGGACCTGGCGCGGCGCCGGAGCAAGAGCGTCGTCTGGCTGGACGACCTGGACCTGTACCTGGGCGTGGACGGCCTGACGGCGGAGATGATCAGCCCACTGATCGCCGCCCCGGACCGTCATTGCGTGGTCCTGGCCACGATGAGGTCGCACGAGCGGGCTCGCTACAGCCCTCGGGCGAGCTCGGGTCTGAGCGACAGCGACCGGCAGGCGCACCGGTTGGCGGGAGCCGTGCTGAAGCAGGCGCTGGAGATCCGGATCGAGCGCCTGTGGTCGCCGGACGAGCGGCGGGCGGCGGCCGACGTCGACGATCATCGGATCCGCCAGGCGCTCGAGCATGGCGACCAGTACGGCGTGAGCCAGTATCTGGCCGCCGGCCCGCAGCTGTTCCAGGAATGGCTGGACGCTCAGGGCTCCTGGCCGGAGGGCCGGCCGCGCGGCGCCGCGCTGGTGAGCGCGGCGGTCGATGTACGGCGGGCGGGGGTGCAGCGGCCGGTGCCGCTGTCGTTGCTGCGCGAGTTACACGAGGGCTACCTGCGGCCCGGTGTTCGCCCGGAATCGTGGGAGCAGGCACTGGACTGGGCGACCCAACCGCTGCACTCGACCAGCAGCCTGCTCGTTCCGGCCGAGGACGAGCAGTATGTGGCGTTCGACTATCTGGCCGACGCTCTGGACGAGGCCCAGGGCCTGCCCGAGGTGCCGGGACAGACCTGGGAGGCGGTCGTCTCCTTCGTCACCGCGAGTGATGTCGTGGAGGTCGGCTGGTCGGCATATTTCCGGAACCGTACGGATATCGCCGAGCGTGCCCTTCACCAGGCGTTCGACGCGGGGCTTCTCGAGGCGGCGCTGGACTTCGCCCACATGATGAGTTCGGCCGGCCGCGATGAGGACGTGGTGAGCTGGCTGGAACGAGCCCTGGCCAGGGCGGCCGAGAGCGGCGCCCCGCCGGAGGAGGTGATCGCCCTCCGAGACCGGGTGGCCTGGTGGATCGGGGCGCGCTTTCACCAGAGCGGAGATCCCGCCCGGGCGCTCGACCTGGCGCGGGCGGCCGCGGAAGAGAGCGAACGCCTCCTGGGCGCGGAGCACGCGCAGACGTTGGCGTGCCGCCTGACGCTGGCCCGCCAGATCGGCGCGGTGGGCCGCACGGAAGAGGCGCTCGCGCTGGCGGAGGAGCTGGTCGAGGTCGGTACGCGGGTGCACGGGGCGGACAGCGGCATCGTGCACGGTGGGCGCTTCGAGATCGCGATCTGGACCCGGTGGGGCGGGAATCCCCGCCGGGCGGTCGAGCTCTGGCGGGAGCTCGCCGCCGACAAGGTCGCGATCGGTGACAGCGAGATCGCCGACAGCCTGGACAACATCGAGGCCGCCCTCGAGGAGATCGGCGACCCGCGGCTTGACGCGGATGCCGTCGCCTGGCTCGACGAACTGGGTGAACGTGTGCTCCAGGAGGGGGCGCTGGACGGCTGGGGCGCCATGACGCTGTTCACCAACCTGGCCTGGTGGGTGGGCGGCCGGATGGACGGGGCGGGAGATCACGAGCGGGCCAGAGAGATCGCCGAATGGGCCCTGGAGGTGGGCCGGAGCGTGTTCGGCGCCGGTGACGCGCATGTCCTCGCAGGGGAGGTCATCCTCGCGCACCAGCTCGGCAGGCTCGGCGACCCCGAAGCCGCGGTGCGGCGCGGCGCGCGAGCGGCCGAGGACGCGGCCCGGATCTATGGCGAGACCCATCTCCTCACCGGCTTCGCGCGATCCGTGCTGAGCCGGTGGAGCCCGCAGGACTCAGCGGGATGAGATGACGCGGGATGAGGCGACGATGTCCGAGAGCCAGGCTTTCTCCGGTTCGAGCATGGATTCCGTGGAGAAGCCGGTCTCCGCCTCCACCTCGGCGATGTCGGCGCGCACCTGTGCCGCCTCGCTGTCGGCCAGGTGGTCGAAGATGGTCAGGGACCGCCGCCAGGTCTCGACGGCCAGCACCGGGCAGCCGGTCGCCGCCAGGGCCTGGCCGAGGATGTGCAGGGTGCGGGCCTCGGTGTTGCAGTCGCCGATCTCACGGCTGCGGTCGAGCGAGCGGAAGCACCAGCGGATCGTCTCCTCGTGGTCGCCCAGCGCGGCGTACGTGATGCACATGTCGGTCAGCGCGATGCCCTCGCCCCAGAGATTGTCGATCGCGCGGAAGGCGGCGAGCGCGGACAGATGGTGCTGGAGTGCTGTACGCGGCTGGCCGAGAGCGAGCAGCGCCCGGCCGAGCCCGGCCGAGGCGATGGCCTGACCCCAGTGATAGCCGAGGTCGGTGAAGATGGCCAGCGCCTCCCGGTGGCACACGACGGCCGCCTCCGCCGCGTCCAGGTCCCGGTGCACCAGGCCGAGCGTGTTCAGCGCGTTGCCCTGGCCCCAGCGGTCGCCGAGATCACGCTGGAGCGCCAGCGCGATCTCGGCGTGCGGGAGCGCGTCCTTGAACTGCCGGCGGTCCCAGTGAGCCAGCGCGAGGCTGGTGCGGATCGTGGCTTCGGCGTGCGCGTCGCCCAGCAGCAGCGCGGCCTCCAGGCCGATCTCGTTGCTGGAGATCCAGGAGTCCCAGTGCTTGCGCAGGTTGAAGAAGCTCCACAGCGCGCACGGCAGCTGCCATGCCACGCCGTACTGGCCGAGCGTGAAGGCCCGCCGTACGGCGGCCATGAGGTTGGCGTGCTCGGTCTGGAGCCAGCACAGCGCGGCGTCGTAGCCGGAGAAGGTGTACGGCTCGCACGACGGCTCCAGCGGCGGGAGCGGCAGGCCCTGATGCTGGGGGTTGAGCACCTGGTCGGCCTGGTCGACGGTGTGGAGGTACCACGACAGCAGGCGCTTGACCGCGGCCAGCCGGTCGGCGTCGGACTCCTCCGCCTCGACCCGTTCGCCGGCGTAGACGCGCATCAGGTCGTGCATGCGATACCGCTCGACGCCGCCCGTCTCCAGCAGGCACCGGTCGGTCAGGATCTCGGCCAGCCGCCGTGCCTCGGCGGGCGGGACCCCGATCAGCGCCGCGGCGGCGCCGACCCCGAACTCCGTCCCGCTGTGCAGCCCGAGCAGCCGGAACGCCCGCGCGGCCCGCGGATCGAGCGCCTGGTACGACCACGAGAACACCGCCCGCAGGCTCATCTGCGGATCGTCGTCCACGTCGAGCAGGTCGAGGCGGGACCGCTCGTCGCGCAACTGGGCGACCAGGTCCGCCAGCCGCGCGCCGGACCGCCGGGTCACGTGCTCGGCGCTGATCGCCAGCGCCAGCGGAAGGTGGGCGCACAGCCGGGCCAGCTCGGCCGCGGCCTCGGCCTCGGCGGACACGCGCCCGGCGCCGAGGATCTTGCCCAGGAGCGTGTACGACTCCGCCTCAGGCAGCCTGCTGAGGAAGACGTGCCGCGCGTCATCGTGTACGGCCAGCCCGGCCAGGCGGGTGCGGCTGGTCACCAGCACCAGGCAGTCAGACCCGGGGAGCAGAGGTCGTACCTGGGCGGTGTTGCGGGCATTGTCCAGCAGCACCAGCACCCGCCGACCGGCCAGCGTGCTGCGCAGCAGCGCGGAGCGGGCCTCGACCGCCGTGGGGATCTGGTCGGCGGGTACGTTCAGGGACCGCAGCATCATCTCCAGGGCGGTGGCGGGCGCCATCGGCTCGCCGGGGCCGAACCCGCGCAGGTCGATGTGCAGTTGCCCGTCGGGGAAGCGCTCCCGCACCTGGTGGGCCCAGTGCACGGCCAGCGCGGTCTTTCCGACCCCGCCCGCGCCACCGATCGCCGCGATGACGATGGGCCGATGCTCCCCTTCTTCCGGAAGTAAGTCGTACAGCTTCGCCAGGTCCGTGTGGCGGCCGGTGAACCGGGCGAGATCGGACGGCAGCTGGCGCGGCACCGGGGCCGGGGGATAGGTCTCGAGCTCGGCGGGCGCCTCCGGCGTCGTCAAGGGAATGCCGTTCAACACGGCCTGCTGGAGACGTCGCAGCTCACTGCCGGGATCGATGCCGAGCTCCTCGCGCAGCAGGGCGGCGACGTGGCGGTAGACCTCGAGCGCCTCGGCCCGGCGCTCGGCGAGATGGAGGGCCAGCACCAGTTGTTCCCAGAGCCGCTCGCGCAGCGGGTGCTCGGCGGTGGCGGCCTTGAGGTCCGCGATGATCTCCTCGTGGCGGCCGGTCCGCAGCCCGAGGTCGAACCAGCGCTCCAGCAGCCGCATCCGCTCCTCTCCCAGCCGGGGCACCTCGTCGCGGTGCAGCGACTCCGACACCACGTCGACCAGCACCGGGCCCCGCCACAACCCGAGCGCCTCACGCAGCAGACCGGACTCTCCCGCCTGGTCGCCCGCCCCGGCCGCCAGCGTCGCCTGTCCGGCCAGCTCGCGGAACCGCTCGACATCGAGGGTGTCGGCGTCGGCCCGCAGGATGTATCCCGCCCCCATGGTCTCGATCAGCGGCCGCCCGTCGGCGCCGTCGTCCAGTGCCCGGCGCAGCCTGGTCATCTGGGTGTGCAGGGCCGCGCGCGCCTGCTTGGGCACATCGTCGCCCCACACGTACTCGATGAGTTTGTCGGGCGGTACGTGGTGGTTGGCGTTCACCAGCAATGTCGCCAGCGCGATGCGCTGCTTGGCCGCCGAGAGCCGTACCGGCCGGCCGCCGCGTGTTATCTCCAGTGGTCCCAGCACACTGAACCGGATCCCCGTACCCGTTTCCATCCGTGGACCTTTCCGCGATCTCCCGTCGGTGTGCGCGCCATCCCCAATGACACGATCACCTGTTCGCACTCTCCACCATGCAGCAAGGAAGGACGGTTTCCGCGTGTCCCGGAATACATCCTGTCCGGAGTTCTACTTCGTAGCCATCCTTAATACGGCCGCCCCGCGCTGGGGCGACAGGTTGCCGAAAGGATGACGTCAGCCTTTTGACAGGGCAGCTGTTTACCGTGATGACGACAAGGGGTCAGGAATTTCACGTAGAGCAGGGGGAGAAACATGCAGAAAAGACATCTCGGGGTGGCTGCGGTGTCGGCCATTCTACTCGCCGGCGCCGTTGTGTCCGCGCCGAGCGCGTCGGCGGCGCCCGCGTCCGTGACGGCACGTCCGGCGGGGGCGGCGTCTGTGTCCGCGATGGCACGTCCGGCGGGCGACGCAGCGGTGGCAGCGGCGGCGGCGGCGCGTCCGGCGGTGGCTGCGGCCGATCCCATCGACTGCAGTGGATGGTGGCACTTCACGGGCAACGACCCGAAGTCCGCCCGTATGGTCCGCTGGGGCGGCACCAACGGACGCCCGCAGTTCAACCTCATGTACGGCAAGATCCAGGGCATCCAGCACGGTTGGGCCCAGCTGTCCGGCGCCAAGCAGGGCGACTGGGTCACCCTTGACGTGACCAGCGACGGGGGCCGTACCTGGGGCTACTGCGGTCCGTTCGAGGCCCGTTGGGACGGGGACATCGTGACCACTCCCGCCGCGCGCACCTCGAGCGATCCGAACCTGCAGTTCCGCGCCTGCGGGGCACCGAGGGGCGTGCCCGGCAGCCGGGCCATCTGCACCGCCCCCTGGTGACAGGGACCGCGTCCTGGCCACCGCATCGCACCCATCGGCCAGGACGCGGCTCTCGGCGGCTGAGCCGGTGCGGCCCTCGGTGGCCGCACCGCAGGGGCCCGGCGATGGCCCTGGATAGGGACACCGCACGCGGTCCTCGGTGAGCAAGACCTGAGTCTGACTGGGGCGGTCAGATTTGGGTCTTGCTCGCCGGAAGACCTCCGATCTACGCTCCACATTACTCGTTAGTTAACTTTCCTAATAAAACGAGTAGGAGCACCCCCCCGATGCACCGATCCATCCGGCTCGTCGCGCTGGCCGCGCTCGCCGCCGCCCTCTTACCCGTCACCCCCGCCCAAACCGCCGCCGTCCAGGCCGCCCCCGCCCAGGCCGCCCCCACCACCCGAGCCGTCGCCCCCACCCGATACGAGGCGGAGAGCGCCACGATCTCGCAGGGTGTGGTCGAGTCCAACCATGCCGGATTCAGCGGGACAGGATTCGTCAACTACGACAACCTGACCGGCAGCTACGTCGAGACCACGATCAACGCCCCGAGCGCGGGCACCGCCTCGATCACGCTGCGTTTCGCCAACGGCACCACGGTCAACCGCCCGATGGCCATCGCGGTCAACGGCACCACGGTCAACCGGGACTTCCCGAGCACCGGTGACTGGACGACCTGGCAGGACGTCACGATCACGGCGCCGGTCAACGCGGGCGCCAACACCGTCAGGGCCACGGCGACGACCGCCAACGGCGGGCCCAACCTCGACTACATCGACGCCGACGTGGCCGCGCCGTCGAACGACTACCAGGCGGAGAACGCCACGATCTCGCAGGGCGTGGTCGAGTCGAACCACGCCGGCTACACCGGCACGGGCTTCGTCAACCTCGACAACGTCGTCGGCTCGTACGTCGAGTTCACCGTGAACGCGGCCACCGCCGGCAACGCCACGCTGGCCCTGCGCTTCGCCAACGGCACCACGGTCAACCGCCCGATGGCCATCGCGGTCAACGGCACGACCGTGAACCGGGACTTTCCCGGCACCGGCGCCTGGACGACCTGGCAGGAGGTCAGGGTCGCGGCCGCGTTGAGCGCGGGCGCCAACACCGTCCGCGCCACGTCCACCACCGCGAACGGCGGGCCGAACCTCGACCGGCTGAGCACCTCAGTCATCGGACCACCTGGCGCCGAGAAGCCGTCCGTGCCGGGCAACCCGCGCGCCACGGGCACCACGTCCGCCTCCATCACGCTCGCCTGGGACGCCGCCACGGACAACAGCGGCACCATCAAGGACTACCGCGTACGCGAGGGCGATACCGTCGTGGCCACCGTCACGGCCGCCACCGCCCAGATCACCGGACTGGCGCCCAGCAGCACGCACACCTATACGGTCACCGCCCGCGACCCGTCGGACAACGAGTCGGACCGCAGCGCCGCCGTCACGGCCACCACCCAGGCGGGCGGCACCGGCACCCCCGTCGCGGCCAACGGCCAACTGCACGTCTGCGGGGTCAGGCTCTGCAACGAGCACGGCAAGGAGATCCAGCTCCGCGGCATGAGCTCGCACGGCCTGCAGTGGTACTACCAGTGCCTCAACACCGCGTCACTGAACGCGCTGGCCGACGACTGGAAGGCCGACGTGCTGCGCATCTCCATGTACATCCAGGAGGACGGCTACGAGACCAACCCCCGCCTGTTCACCGACCGGGTGCACAACCTGATCGAGCAGGCGACGGCCAGAGGCATGTACGCGATCGTCGACTGGCACATGCTCACCCCCGGCGACCCCAACTACAACCTGGCCCGCGCCAAGACGTTCTTCACCGAGATCGCCCAGCGGCACAACGGCAAGAACAACCTGCTCTACGAGATCGCCAACGAGCCCAGCGGCGTCTCCTGGTCCACGATCAGGAACTACGCCCAGCAACTCATCCCCGTCATCAGGCAGTACGACCCCGAAACCCCGATCCTGGTCGGCACCCGCGCCTGGTCCTCCCTCGGCGTCTCCGACGGCGCGAGCGAGACCGAGGTCGTCAACAACCCGGTCAACGCGACCAACATCATGTACACCTTCCACTTCTACGCGGCCTCCCACGGCACCGAATACCTCAACACCCTGTCGAGGGCCGCCGACAAGCTCCCGATGTTCGTCACGGAGTTCGGCACCCAGACCTCCTCCGGCGACGGGTCGAACAACTTCACGAGGTCGCAGCAGTACCTCGACCTGATGGCCCAGAAGAAGATCAGCTGGACGAACTGGAACTACTCGGACGACGAACGCTCCGGCGCCGTCTTCACCGAAGGCACCTGCCCCAACGGCCCCTTCACCGGCACTTCTCGCCTCAAGGCGGCCGGCGTGTGGGTCCGCGACCGAATCCGCACCCCCGACGACTTCTGACCCACGTCAGACCGCTTCCCTTTTCTCTCCCCCGAAGGGGGTATCTCTCAAAGGACCCCAGCCACCACGGACCGTCACACGGATCGAGACGGTCGGATGACGAGACAGCCGGGGTCCTAGGAGAACAGCTCGCGGATCTTGCCGATGACCTCGACGATGACCGACACCTCGCCAGCCCTGAGCGAGAGCCGCTTCAGGGCGTCGAGGATGCGCGACCGGTCCGGCTCGGCCTCGGCCAGCTCCCGCCGGACGTCAGCCGCGTCCCGCCGCGCCTTTCCCGGCTCGTCCACGACCGACTCGTGCTCGCCGAGCAGACTCTCCAACTGATCCAGCAGCATCTCGGCCGTACCAGGCCCCGAAGAGCCCAGGTGGTTGACGGTGGCGCGGGCGTGCGCGCCCATCGCGATGGGCCCATTGACCTGCCCACCGGTGATGTGCAGGCCGTATTCCGTTCCCATCGAATCCTCCCCGCTAGTCACGTGTCTGGCCGTAGGTCGCCGACGCGTGCTCGCCGAACGCGATCGGCCCGTTCACCGTGCCGCCGGGCCCCACCGACATCGAGTACGAGGTCACGCTGGCCGCCTGCAGCCGGTAGGCGCCGGTCTCCACCTTCCGCTCCTCCAGGAAGTCGAGGACCGCCTCGGTGAGCCGCTGCTCGATCATCTTGATGTACTTCGTGACGTCGAGCACCTGGATGTGGGTCTGGAGGCGCTCGCTGGCGCCCAGTTCGCGGACGCTGAAGCGGGCCCCGTACGGATAGACGATGTGGTCGCGGGGGTTCGGCGTCATCGAGCTCTGCCGTACGCTCTGCACGATCGTCCGGACGACCCGGACCGGAGCCGCCAGCACGTCGCGCAGCAGCTGGAGCTTCAGGACCTTGACCGCCTCCCAGGTGATCCGCCCGCTGGTCATGGCGGGCAGGCTGTCGACTACGTGATAGAGGTCGTGGGCCGGCGGGAGCACGGTGACCACGAACTGCGTGTAGAGCATTCGGCCTTCGACGGCGAGGTAGATGAACGCGGATGTCAGCGCCTCCTGGTCCTCGGCCGGCGCGACCAGGTTGCCGTTGAGGTCGCGGATCTCCTGGCCGGCGTTGTTGATGGTGACGCGCTGGTAGTACCGAACGCCGCCCTGCGGATGGCGGGCGATTGCCGCGATCTCCTCGGGGGTGGCCAGGTAGCGGGGCAGGCCGTTGCGGTCGATCATCGGATGCGGCCCGGCCGCGCGGTCGCGCTGCCCGTCGGCGACGGTGAAGATCCCGCGCGTCACCACGTGGTCTCCGATGTCGAGCCGCTGGATGCCCTCGTTGGGCCGGAGTACGCGGTCACGCATGTCGATGAGGCGGCTGCGGACGAAGCCGTGCAGCTCGACCGGGTCGATGTCGACGGGGTCCGCCCGTCGTGCCGGCCGGTGATTCTCGCGTACGCGGTCGAGTTCGACGGCGATGGACCAGTTCCGCTGGATCGTCCCGGCGCCGAGGAACGCGTCCTCGTTCGCGTACATGGTGATGTTTCCCCACTGCGCGCCGCGGATGTAGTCGAGGCGGCGGGCCAGCTTGGGGTGCGTGGTTCTGATGATGGGTTCCGGCGCGCCCGGCTTGAGGCTCCCGACGAGGGTCAGGTAGATCGCGATCCGGTACACGAGCGCGACGCCGAGCGTGACGGCCGGAACCATGAGCGCCTGCAACAGGGAGCCGGTGCTGTCGCTCACGACATCCGGAGCAGCAGGCTCAATTCCGTATATATCGGGAAATGATGAGCGGCGTGAGGTGAGCAACCCCGTAGCCGCGGAGAAGAGCGCGCTGAAGATCGCTAGAAAGAGCAGCGAGAAGGCCGAGTAGCCGGCCCAGAGCCAGATCAGCGCCCGCAAGTACAGCGGCCCGCGCCGGATCCCGTCCACGGTGAGAAGGGCGAACGGGATGAGGGCCGTCACCCATGCGAATGTGCTCAAAGGGGCGATGAAACAGCCGATGGCGAAAAACCCGGTGATCAGGGCGTCGCGGACCACGAGCATCGTCCGGGATCGTCGGCAGTGATAGATCACCGGCATCAGGTCGAAACCCCCGTAAGAGGGAGGGATCGCCCGATACTGGTCGAACAGCAGCTCGACCAGAACTTTGTCGCGGAAGCCGCTATCCAGGTAGGCGGCGCCGCAAAGGTAACGCGTCACATTGCCCATGCGAGACGTTTTCACATTCGCGGTCCGCGTGTGCGGGGAATCCGTTCCGGAGCTGTTGAGCATCGTGGCCGCCTCCCGCTCATTCGTGCGTGGCGGTGAGCCTATAGTGGGCGAATATCTCAAGAGTGGCTCGTTATCAAATAGTCTTCTTTCGGTAATGCGGGCGGCTGTCGACACGACGAATCAGCAATAAAGCATTTGTCCTGGTTTTTCGGGATTAATTAGGGAGAGGTGCATTGGTGGATGAATCGGGCTCCGGCCGCCTTTGTGGGCGATGCGGGGCCGACGCCGGGAACCTCGACCGGTGCCCGAGGTGTGGAGCGGCCCTCGCGGAGCCACCGGCGCCAGCGGACGGTGGGGAATGGGACCCCTGGGATCGGCCGCGGCCCTGGACGTCGCTGGTCTTCCTCGGCTTGATCCTGCCGGCGCTCGCCCTCGGGCTGGTCTGGTGGCTCGCCTCCGGCCTCCCCTGGCCCTCCGGTGAAGGAGACACCCAGGCGCGGCAGGACGAGGTGCCCGTGCTCACCGATGCCACCGGCGCGACCTCAGCACCGGCGACCGACACCGGAGCACCGGCGGCCGACACCGACCAGGCCGCCCGGCAGGCCACCGGTCTGGATGATCTGCTGACCAACAGCCACTCGACCCGCGCCAGCCTGTCGGGCGCCATCGCCCGCGCGAGCAAATGCGAGCGGAGCGGCGTGAACGCCATCCAGAACATCACCGTCAACCGGCGCGACCAGCTGACCATGGCCCAGGCACTCGACCTGACCGCCCTGCCGGAGGGACCGGCGCTCAAGGAGTCCCTCGTCGCCGCGCTCCACGCCTCCTACTCCGCCGACGCCGCCTTCCTCACCTGGTCCCGGCGCCACCTGGCGAAGGGCTGCACAGGACCCATCGCCGCGGATCCCGACTACCAGCGCGGACTCGACAAATCGGGCGACGCCCAGACGGCGAAGGCCCGATTCGTCGAGGCGTGGCGCCCCATCGCGGAAACCTACGGCCTGACCCACTGGAAGGCCGACGACATCTAGACGACATCTAAAGGGGCAGAGGACCGTCCCGAAGCCCGGCGTCCGCATCGTCGAGACGAGGGGTTCGACGATGCGGACGCCGGAGTCGTCAGCGCACGCGGACCTGTGAGGCCAGCGTGCCGCCGCTCGTGGCCTGCCATCCCGCCACCACTGTCGGGTGGCCGCCCGTCGCACGGGTCAGGGGTACGGTCACGGTCGTGGTGCCCTTACCGGAGACGGTGACGACGCGGCCGCCCGCCGTGCCCTGGTCGTCGCGGACGAACAGGTGCGCCTTGCCGGCGGCGTTGGCGCGCAGCGTCACCTTCACCGCGTTCCGTCCGCTCGTGGCGGAGACCACCCGGCCGCTCTCCGACTCCTTCGCCGCGGGACCGCCGGCGAGCGGGAGGTGGACGCGGACCGCCTGCTCCAGTGACTGCGGCGAGTCCAGGCTGGACAGCCCGGTGTCGGGGATCACCGGGTCTGGTGGGGTGGTCGGCCGATCGGCCGGCGGCTGGTAGCCGGGCAGTGTCGCGACGCCCCACCGGTACGGGTCACCCTGGACGCCGCCCCAGGTCGACCAGCCGATCCGGGTCTGGCCGGTCTTGTCCTGGGTGTCGGAGTCGTACACCAGGATGTTGAGCCCGAGATGCGCGGGATCGACCGCACCCGGCAGGGTCTCCATCGGGATGGCCATCTCCACGTCGTACGCCCCGGCGGAGACCTTCGAGGCCACTCGCATGCCGGTGGCGGGTCCCTGGTGGTTGTCGGCGTCGCGCAGCGCGCAGGGCGGGCCCTCGGCCGTCACCGGCAGCACCGCGGCCTTGAACGTCGTGGAGGTGTTCTCCGACGTGCCGCGCGGGTCGAGGGTCACCTCCACCGAGTCGGTACGCCAGTGCCGCTTGCAGTCGGAGGCGGGCAGGCGGGTGCCGACGACGTCGTCCTTCACGTGGACCATCAGGAACAGCGTGTCGTCCCGCCAGGTCACCTTGGCCGTGCCGGAGCAGTCCGCGGCCGACGAGCACGCGGTGCCCTCCCACAGGCGGGAGATGTCGAGGGCGGGGCCGGCGTATTCGCCGTCGCCCTCCACGCCGTCGACGGCCGGCGCCGCCGTGGCCTGCGGGATGGCCGCCGCCGGGACCAGTTCGAGCGCGGGCTTGCTCACCGACGATCCGTCCGCGCTGGTGGTGGTGATGGTGTACGCGTAGTCGCCGCCCTGGTTCGAGGTCTTCAGCGCGGGGTCGGAGTTGGTGACGGTGAACGGCACCGTCGTCGAGGCCCCGGCCGCCAGCCCGCTGTAGGGCGCCTCGGCTCGGTCGGCGGTGAAGCCCGCGGGCAGGTCCAGCCGTACGGTGCCGGACTGGGTGGTGCCGCTCACGTTGGTGACCACGACGCCCACCTGGCGGGAGCCGCCGGACGGGAGGGTGAGCACGGGCGTGACCAGGCCACGCAGCTGCGGTACGCCGAGTTCGGCGGTCCACTTCTCGTACTGGGCGACCTGGGGGAGCAATTGCTGCCCACCTCGTACGGCCGGGCTGACCTCGACCTGCCGGTCGGTGTAACCGCGTCCATGCTCGGTGGTCAGCGTGGCCGCCAGGCGAACCCGGTCACCGGCGCTCACGCCCTGGGGCGGCGTCACCGTGAAGGTCGCGGATCCGGTACGCCCCTGGGCGATCCTGCCGAGGTCACCGGAGCCGCTGACCACCCAGCCCTGGGGGGCGCGCAGCGCGGCGGACGATCGGCCGAGCGGTTCGCCGGATGGGGCGGTCGCGGTGACCTTGACGGTGAAGGCCGTTCGCGGGCGGACGTCGAACGTACTGGGCCGCAGGTCGAGCAGGGTGCCGAGCGGCACGGTGCCGGCCGCGCGGGTCAGCGCCCCGTCGAGGATCGCCGTCGGCGCGGCCGCCGCCGCGCTCCCCGGCTCGGGGAAGGGTACCCGCGAGTCCACCTGGGTGAAGAAGTCGCAGCCCAGCTGAGCCGGGTCGGACGGCACGTCGGGGAAGACGGCCCAGCCCTGGGAGGCGTACGAGCGCTGGGCCTCGCGCTCGATGGTGGCCCAGGTCTTGCCGCCCTGGCTCTGGGAGGGGCGTCCGCTCCACACGCCGTACACGTTCTGGGCCGGGTTGGTGGGGCGGAACGTCGCGGCGCAGGCCGGACCGACCTGGGAGGTGCCGCGCCCGCCGCCGAGGAACAGCCGGGCGGGTGCGAAGGGCCGCAGCCCCTCACGGGTGAGCTGCTCGGGGAACGCCTTCGGGTCGGCCGCCGCGTAGAACGCCTCGACGGCCAGCCGGGCGGCCTGCTGGTGATTGCCGTGGTTGCCGGGGGAGGGGGCGGGGTCCATGGTCAGCATGACCTCGGGCCGGGTCTGGCGGACGACCCGTACGACCTTCTCCAGGGTGTCGTCCCCCCAGATCTGGTCGGTGAGCGGGGCGCTGACCGTGTAGTAGAAGTCGACGTCGTCGAGGTTGAACACCTCCCGCACACCGGCCTTGCCGACCGCGGTCCGCTCCTCGGCCTCCCGCAGCAGGCCGAGCGCCGGGCCTTCCTCCGGCCCGACGGCGTTGCCGCCGCCCTCGCCCCGGGTGACGGTGACGACGCCGGTGCGGACCCGGTGGTCCTCGTTCCACTGGCCGAGCGTGGACAGGCTGAACGCCTCGTCGTCGGGATGGGCGCCGACGAACAGCGCGTCGAGGTCAATCGGGGGAGCGGGGGCATGTTCGGCCAGCGCGGGCGCCGCCGGTACGAAAGCCAGCGCGGCGGCCACCGCTACCAGCGCGTAGAGCGACCTCTTCAAGGGAACCTCCGGGGGGTTATTCGCGGACCGCCCCCTGGAGCAGTCCGCGGACGAAGTGACGCTGGAGGAACAGGTAGAAGATCACGACCGGGGTCGCGACGATGACCGACCCGGCGGCGAGGAGGGTGAAGCCGGAGGTGTACTGGCCCTGGAAGAAGGCCAGCCCCAGCGGCGCGGTCCGCAGCGACTCGCTGGTCACCATGATCAACGGGATGAGGAACTCGTTCCACGTCCACATGAAGACCAGGACGGTCAGGGTCACGACGGCGGGCCGGGCCGGGGGCACCAGCACCTGCCACAGGATGCGCCAGGTCGAGGCGCCGTCGATGCGGGCGGCCTCGACGATCGCCCGGCTGCTGGCGCGGAAGTACGCCCGCATCCAGAACGTGCCGAACGCCACCGACAGCGCGACCTGCGGCAGCGCGACCGACCAGAAGGTGTCGATGAGGCCGAGCGAACGCAGGTCGAAGTAGAGCGGCACCGCGATGGCCTCACTCGGCATCATGATCCCGAGCATGAACAGGTAGAAGAGCACCGACTGGCCGCGGAAGCGCATGGTGCCGAAGGCGTACCCGCTCATGATGGACAGCACGACGCTGACGACCACGACGAACGCCGACACCATCAGGCTGGTACGCAGGTAAGTGCCGAACCGCCCGATCTCCCACGCCGCCGAGAAGTTGCCCACGTGCAACCCCGCCACGCTGAGCCCCTGCCCGGTGGCGTCGGCGCTGTCGTCGGGGCCGAGCGCGGCGAACAGGATCGACAGGATGGGGAAGAGCGCGAACGCGGCGAACGCCGACAGGATGACGTAGTTGGCCAGCCGCTCCCCGCGTGAGATCACGAGGCCCCCCTGTCCGCGAAGCGGTTGATCATGAACGAGATCGCGAAGATGACGACCGTCAGGGTGACCCCGATCGCCGCCGCCGAGCCGATCTGGCTGAGCCCGAAGGCGCGGTGGTAGACCTCGTACGACGGCACCGAGGTCGAGGTGCCGGGCCCGCCGCGCGTGGTGATGTAGACCAGGTCGAAGGTCCGCAGCGCGGCGATCACGGTCAGCGTCAGCGCGACCGCGATCTCCCCGCGCACCGAGGGCAGCGTGACCGCGAAGAACTCCTTGACCGCCCCGGCCCCGTCGAGCCGCGCCGCCTCGTACAGCTCCGAAGGGATGCGGCTCATCCCGGCCAGCAGCAGCACGGTCACCAGGCCGGTCTCGAACCACGTGCCGACCACGCCGACCGCCGGCAGCGCGAAGGTGTAGTCGCCCAGCCAGCCCCTGGTGAGCGAGTCGAGTCCGAGCGCGCCGAGCAGGCCGTTGAGTGTGCCGTCCGGGGCGTACACGCGCCGCCAGGCGACGGCCACCACGACCATGGCGACCACCTGCGGCAGGAACACCACCGTCCGGAAGAACCCGAGCCCGCGCACCTTGGCGTGGTTGAGTATCGCGGCCAGCATCAGCCCGATGGCCAGCGGCGCCAGGGCGTAGAACCCGACGAGGACCAGGGCGTGGACGAAGGCGTCGCGCAGCCCTTCGTCCGCGACGATCGCCGCGTAGTTGGACAATCCAGCCCAGGTGCCGACGGACAGCCCGTCCCAGTTGTACAGCGACAGCTGTACCGCCCGGCCGATTGGATAAAGGAGGAACGCCGCGTATATGACGAATGCCGGAAGTATGTAGAGGTAGGCGACGCGTCTGGGCTCCCCGGGAGGTCGGCCCACGCTCACCCGTTGCTCTCCGCGAAGGTCTTGTAGTCCTTCTCCAGCGTGGCCAGGAACTCCTGCGGCGTCGCCTTCTTGGCCAGCAGGTCCTGCAGCGCCGCGCCCAGCGTGTCGGCGAAGGTCGGCGTCGCGTAGTCGAGGTAGGGCACCAGGCCGTCGTTCTTGGTCGCGGTGCCGAACGCCTTGAAGACGTCCTGCTGTGCACCCGCCGGCACGCTCTGCTGGTCCGTGTCGGCCACTGGCAGGTTGCCGGTGGCGGTGAGCACCTTCATGGCGTCGGCGTTGGTGATGAAGTCGATGTACGCGGCGGCCGCGTCGGGGTTGGGGCTCTTGGCGGTGATGGCGAACGGCAGGCCCGTGCCGCCGGTCGCGACGGGCGGCGCGTCGGGTGTGGCGCCGGGCGGCAGGATGAAGCCGAGGTTCTTGCCCAGGACCTTCTCCATGTCGGCCATCAGCCAGGTGCCGCCGATCAGGAAGACGCCCGTCCCCTTGCTGAACGCCTGCCACGCCGGGTCGTAGCCCTGGCCGTTGAAGCCCTTGTTGAAGTAGCCCTTGTCGACCCAGTCGACGAGTTGCTGGGCGGCCTTGGTGTTCTCGGGGGTGTTCCAGGAGGCGCCCTTGCGGCCGAAGGCCAGCGTGCTGATCTGGGCGGCCGGAACGTTACGGCCCTGCACGGTGCCGAACACGTGGATGGCCGGCCACTTGTCGAGGTTGCCCAGCTGCATGGGCACCTCGCCGGCGCCCTTGGCCTTGGCCAGCGCGGCCTGGAACTCCTCCCAGGTCTTGGGCGGCTGCAGGCCCAGGCTGGTCAGCTTGGCGGCGTTGTAGTAGATGCCGACGACCTCGCCGACCTGCGGCAGGCCGTACAGGTTGCCCTCGCCGAACACCTTGCCGTCGGCGCTGTAGCTCGAATAGCGCAGGACGGAGTCCGGATAGCGCTTCTTCCAGCCGTACGCCTCGGCGTAGGCGTTCAGCGGGCGGAGCTGGCCGGCCTTGACGAACGCGCCCATCGAGGACCGGCCGTTGTTGGCCTCCACCACGTCCGGCGGTTCGTTGCCGCTCAGCGCCAGGCGCAGGGTGGTGTTGAGGTCGTCGAAGGAGCGGGAGACCCGCTTGAGCTTGATGTTGGGGTATTTCGCCTCGAACGCGGCGTTGAGCTGCTTCATCTGGGCGGCCTGCCCGCCGCGTACCTCCTGGTCCCAGATGGTGAGCGTCACGTTGCCGAGCGCCGCGGCGTCGGTGCGCACCGCGCTGGGCGCGGCCGACGAGGCGGCCGGCGGTGGAGCCGAGGAGCCGGGCGCGCACGCGGTCGCGGCGAGGGCCACGGCGGTGGCGGCGAGTACGGCACGCGTGCGAGGCGTTGGGGGGATCATGGCGTTACTCCTTTTGCGCAGGCACGCGGGACGTGCTCGGACCCTCGGGCTCGTCGGGTGGACCGTCGGCCGTGGCGCCCTCAGGCCCGCCGGACGCCTCGGCGGCGGTCCTGGCCGGTGGCTTACCCGGCGTCCGCGGCGCCATTCCCACGTCGGCCTGCCGGGCGATGGTGGCGGCCGCCCGGCGTACCGCGCCCACCGGGTCGGTGGGCACCAGCTTGTCGAGGAAGCCGTAGCGGCGGGCCAGCGAGTCGCCGTAGGCGCCGCTGTGGCCGGCCGCCGCCCGCACCTCGTGCCACCAGTCGGCGATGTCCCCCCAGCCGGGCGCGGCCAGCGAGCCGCCGAACTGCTGTACGGCCAGCGCCGAGCAGACCCCGGCGAACGCCAGCCGGTCGGCCAGCGGCCAGCCGCACAGGGTGCCGAGCACGAGGCCCGCGCCGAAGACGTCTCCCGCGCCGGTCGGGTCCAGCGCGGTCACCCGCGGAGCCGGGACGAACGCCTCCTCACCCGTCAGGGAGTCGATGGCCATGGCGCCGTTCGCCCCGTCGGTGACCACGGCGAGGGGGACCCGGTCGGCGATCGCGTACAGCGCGTCCCGCGGGCTGTCGGTGCCGGTGTAGGCCATGGCCTCGACCGCGTTGGGCATGAACGCGTGACAGACCGCGAGCTGCTCCAGCAGGGCGGCCGACCAGGTGCCGGACGGATCCCAGCCCACGTCGGCGAAGATGAGGGCGCCGTCGAGCTGCGCCTTCTCGGCCCAGTTGCACTTGCCGGGCATGCCGAGCGGCTCCTCGGCCGACAGCGTCACGATCGCCGCCCTGGAGCGGGGCGGGGCGCCGATCATGTCCGAGGCGGCCATGGGAGCGGAGTGGCCGTGGGTGACCATGCTGCGGTCGCGGTCGACGGCCATGGAGACCGTCACCGGCGAGTGCCAGTTCTCGAAGCGCCGGGACCTGGACAGGTCAACCGATTCTTGCTCCGCGAGCGTACGCCAGCAGAAGTCGGCGTAGTCGTCGTCCCCGAACGCGGCGGCCAGCGAGGTGCGCAGGCCCAGCCGGCTGGTCGCGATGGCCAGGTTGGCGATGCCACCCGGACATGAACCCATGCCGTCGGCCCAGATCTCCGTGCCGGCCGCGGGCATGGCGGGCAGCCCGGTGAACACGATGTCGAGGAAGACCGTGCCCGCTAAGAAGACGTCGAACTGCGGCCCCTCCGGGGTTCGCTGATCGGCTAGAGGGTCATACGCCTGGGCAGACACAGAACAAGTCCTCCTCGGCAGAGCGAGATGTGCGCAATCTTGCATGTTTGCTCGCGCACTTCAAGTGTTTTGCGCGAGGTTTTGGTCAATGATGCTCACACATGAACAGATATGACTGATACGATTCCCGCGTGCTTCAGCGCCTCAGGCATGCCGAGATCATGCGCCGGGTCCGCCTCTCAGGCGCCACGAGCGTGAGCGATCTGGCCAGCCAGCTCGGCGTGAGTCCGTCGACCATCCGCCGCGACCTTGAGGTGCTCGACCGCGACGGCACGCTGCGGCGGGTGCGCGGCGGCGCTCTCGCCGAGGTCGACGCCGACGCCGACCGGCCCTTCGCCGAGGTGGCGGTGGTCGACGAGCGGGACAAGGAGGCGGTGGCCGGGCGCGCCGCGCAGCTCGTCCGCGACGGCGACGTGGTCCTGCTCGACATCGGGACGACGACCATGCAACTGGCCCGCCGGCTGCGTGGCCGCCGCGTCACCGTGGTCACCTCCAGCCTCGCCGTCCTCGACGTCCTCCGCGCCGACCCGGCGGTCGAGCTGCTGCTGCTCGGCGGCATGGTCCGCCGGCCGTACCACTCGCTGGTGGGCGTGCTGACCGAGGAGGCGCTGCGCCAGGTGTGCGCCGACCGGGTGTTCCTGGGCGTGAGCGGCGTACGTCCGGACGGCCAGCTCGTCGACACCACGCTCGCCGAGGTGCCGCTGAAGCGCGCCATGATCGCGGCGGCGGGCCAGGTGGTGTTACTCGTGGACCGGCACAAGTTCCCCGGCACCGGCGCGCTGCGGGTGTGCGGTCCGGAGGATATCGACGTGCTGGTCACGAACGCGGGCGCCGACGAGACGACGCTGCGCAACTGCGCGGCCGCAGGTGCCGAAGTGCAGGTCGTGTGAAGGGGTTTCCATGAGACTGACCGTGCTCGGTGGTGGCGGCTTCCGGGTCCCGCTGGTCTACGGCGCGCTGCTGCGCGACACCGCGAAGCCGCGCGTGGAGCAGGTGATGCTGTACGACGTGTCGGCCGACCGCCTGGCGGCCATCCGGCACGTGCTCCAGCAGCTCGCCGCCGGGCACGACGACCCGCCCGAGGTGCTGACCACTACAGACCTGGACACCGCGCTGCGCGATTCCACCTTCGTCTTCTCGGCGATGCGCGTCGGCGGGCTGGCGGGCCGCACCGCGGATGAGCGGGTGGCCCTGGAGCTGGGCCTGCTCGGTCAGGAGACGACCGGGCCCGGCGGCATCGCCTACGGCCTGCGCACGATTCCGGTCGCCGTACGGGTGGCCGAACGGGTGGCCGCCCTCGCGCCCCAGGCATGGGTGATCAACTTCACCAACCCGGCCGGCATGATCACCGAAGCCATGCGGAGCGTGCTCGGCGACCGCGTGATCGGCATCTGCGACTCGCCCATCGGGCTGGTCCGCCGGGCCGCCGCCGCCCTCGGGCTCGACCCGTCCCGCGTGTCGCCCGACTATGTAGGGCTGAACCACCTCGGCTGGCTGCGCGGGCTCACCTACCAGGGCCGTGACGTGCTGCCCGAGCTGCTCGCCGACGACGCGGCGCTGGGGCGGGTCGAGGAGGCCCGGATCTTCGGCGGCGACTGGGTACGGACCTTGGAGGCGCTGCCCAACGAGTATCTGTACTACTACTACTTCACCCGCGAATCCGTCGCCGCCATGTCCGGGCAGACCCGTGGCGAGTCTCTGCTCGGGCAGCAGGATCGCTTCTACGAGGCCGTACGCGCCCGGCCCGAGCAGGCCCTCGCCGAGTGGGGCAGGACACGCAAGGAGCGCGACGAGTCGTACATGGCGGATACGCGGGAGATCACCGACGCCGGTGAGCGCGACGCCGTCGACCTGGAGGCGGGCGGCTACGAAGGCATCGCGCTCGCCCTGGTGGGCGCCATCGCGCGTGGCGAGCCCTCCACCATGATCCTCAACGTCCGCAATGGCGGCGCGGTGGCCGGGCTGCCCGCGGAGGCGGTCGTCGAGATCCCCTGCGCGGTGGACGGCTCCGGAGTCCGGCCCCTGGCCA
Organism: Nonomuraea sp. NPDC049129; assembly: GCF_040648495.1. Lineage (NCBI taxonomy): Bacteria > Bacillati > Actinomycetota > Actinomycetes > Streptosporangiales > Streptosporangiaceae > Nonomuraea > Nonomuraea sp. NPDC049129. The sequence goes on from NZ_JBEZDU010000004.1 coordinate 149,507, forward strand.
CCCGCCCGCTGCCCGGCCGTTTCCTCGGGCTCGTCCAGCAGGTGAAGGCGGTCGAGCAGACGACCATCGAGGCCGCCCTGTCGGGCTCGTCCCGCCTGGCCGTCGAGGCGTTCGCCCTGCACCCCCTGGTCGACTCGGTCGGGACGGCGCGCAAGCTGCTCGACGGCTACCGGGCCCGCATCCCGGAACTGGCCGCCGTCCTTCGTGGGTAGCACTCGCCCGCACATGTAGCACTCGCCCGCCCCTTCTTCAGACACCCGCCCCTTCTTCGGTCAGTCGCGGCGCTCTTCGGGCACGTTTCCGAGCGCGCGGAGCGTGGGCAGGAGCGCGGTCAGGACGCGGGCGTAGGCGGTGAGCAGATGGGGCAATTCATCCGCCTGCTCCCACAGGGAGTCGACGAGGTCGCTCTCTTCTGACGATTGGGCACCGTCCCATTCATCGGACAGCTCCCAGGCGCGTTCCTTGGCCGCGACGGCGATCTCCACGGCCCTGGAGGCGAAGCGGACGTTGTCCACCATGGGCGGAGCGACACCGGCGGCGGTCAGGGCCTGGACGAGGTCGTCGGTCTCCGGCAGGAGCGGCATCCGGTGCTTACGCCACATCTCGCCCCACAGGCGCTGTCGCCGCCCCTCCGGAGTCCCGTCCTCGACGAGCATCGGATTTCCCTCATGGTCACGCTGGAGGATCAGCCCGAGCTCCGCCGCGAACGCCTTGCCGCCGACCGGGATGCCCTCCGGCGTCCAGCACTGATCCATGCTGCCGGCGAGCTCGGCCAGCCGGCGGTCGTCTTCGGGTATGGGGGGCAGACAGGCGAGTTCGGCCGGGCACATGCACGAGCTCGGATCGCCGGCCGCCGCGCGTCCACGGGTCAGCGGAACGCCGGTGAGCAGCGCCATCACCGCGCAGACCGCGAGGTCGACCCACCAGGCGATGAACTTCTGGGCGGCCTCCTCGTGCTCGTCGACCATGCTTTCGGCGAGGAGCACTCGTTGGACGATGAGCGACACCAGCGGTTCGAGCCTCGTCCCGCCGACCACCCGGCCGGACGAGGAGTCTTGCTGGCGCACCCGTTCGGCGAGGCTGTAGGAGTCGCGGTAGTGCTTTTCCGCGGTGGCGTGGTCGGTCACGGCATGCTCGGCGATCTCGGCCACGCCCTCGAGAAGCCGATCGATCGACTCGTCGGTCAACGGCTGCCGGGCGGGGGAGGAGTACACGGTGGGGGCCTCCTGGCAACTGGCTGTTGCCGGAAGATTACTCTCGGGCACCGCCGCTCAGGGCGGATTCCGCTTTGATCAGCTCGACTTGCCGTGTACGACGAGCGCCCAGGCCAGCAGGCCGAAGGCGGTCGTGGAGCCGAGGACGCGGACGAGGTTCCAGCCCACCCACCGGGCCTCGTCGAACCGCGCGCGGACCGCGGCGAGGTCGGCGATGGAGTCGGGGTCGCCGGCCGCCTTGAGCGCGTCGTTGAGCGGCACGTTGATCGCGATCGTGATGACGAACGTGACGATGTAGAGGACGAGCGCGACCGCGACCCACGGCAGCTCGGGCCGCCCGATGTGGGTGATCGTGGCGACCACGGTGAAGATCAGCGCGCCCAGGAAGCCGCCGCCCATGAACCACGGGTTGATGATGGCCCGGTCCATGGCCTGGAACGCGCCGACGAAGGTGCGGTCGTCGGTCTTGGCCAGGCCGGGCATGACGGTGTGCGCGTAAAGGCCGAAGACACCGGCCACCAGCCCCATCGTCATCGTGGCGGCCATCAGCGAGACAACCCGCAACACGTCCATGGTGCTACTCCTGGGGAGACGGGGGGTTTGTGGCTCGTTGAGGATAACAAGCGGTCTCTGTCGCGCCCCTGTCGCGCGGCTGTCGTGGGGGGCGGCTGAACCCCGCGATACCCTCGAGATCGTGACGTTGTTCGGCATCCGTCCAGAACAGGGCGTACGACTCACCAATATCTTCGCCACACCCTGGCACGTGACGGACGGCGCGGAGGCGGCGTCGGCGGGCGAGCGGCCACGGCTCGGGCGGCCGGAAACCTACTTCACCGGCTCGGCGACCCCTCAGGTCCTGCACAAGCTGGCTCTCGACCATCACAAGGTCGAGTTCGAGAGCTGGGACCGGCCGCTCGCGGGTGCCCGGTTGTGGCTGTTCGCGGTGCCGTCCACGCAGATCGTGGCCGTGCTGACCCTGGACGTCGAGGACGAGCTGGCCGACACGGTCGATCTGCTGGAGGACTGCTTCTACGCCGACCTGAAGATCGACGGCCGCTCGCTGGAGGAGGTGGCCGCGGAGCTGGCGGGCGGCACCGGCGGGTTCTTCCCCGAACGCCACCAGCTCGCCTTCAGCTCCCAGCTTCCGCCCGAGACGTCCGACGACCTGGTCAAGCGGGTGATCTACCGTGGTGATCTCCCGGAGCGCGAAGAGTTCAGCACGATCACGTACCCGAGCGAGCTGAACCGGCGCCCGGAGACGACCGCCGCCGTGGGCCCGTACGTCAGCGTGCTCTGCGGTCAGCCGAAGTACGTGGAGGACGGCATCTTCCTCTCCGCCGTGCAGGGCGTGGCGAGCGCGGCGCGGCTGCGGGAGATCCGGTCGGTGGCCTACCAGGCGGTCGAGGCGTTCCGCGGCCGCGACCGGGGCTGGCAGGACACGCGGGAGCGGCGGCGGAGCCTGGAGTCACTGACCGACCAGCTCGGCGACCTGGAGCTGGACCTCAGCTACAGCGTCGAGGCGACGGCCGACCTCGGGATGATGGTGCCGTCGTTGCGGGTGGCGGGCTACCACGAGGCCCTGTACGCGACGATGGGGCTGGTGGGCAAGGCGGAGAACGTGGCACGCATGCTCGAACGGCTCGCCCGGGCGATCAGGGCCGAGCTGACCTCGATCGAGAGCCTGGAGCGGCGGGCGGACGAGGACCGGCGGCTGCGGTGGACGGTGGCGGTCGGGTTCGTGTCCACGGTGGCGATACCGGTGACCCTGGTGCTCACCTTTTTCGGGGTGAACGCGCATGAGGTGGATGCGCGGGTGTCGATGTTCGCCGGCCGATACTGGGGGATCTACGGCTTGACGGTGGCCGTGGTGGCGGTCGGGGTGGGGCTGCTGCTCGGCCTCTATCTGCGGCAACGCCACGAAATGCGCCGAGACCGCCGCTGAACCGCGGTTGGGGTCTTCCGCGGCAACCCCGAGGTTTGGGGATGCCGTCGCGCACGCTGCCCGGGTGACTGTGGGGGCTGACAGGGCGGATCACCGCCAGTTCGGCGGATGACCCCCGGGACTGCATTGGAGAGCAAGATGCGCAGATCCACGATGTTGGTGCTCCTGCCCGTCGTCACCATGCTCGGCGGGCTCTGCATCACGTCGTCCGCTTCGGCGGTGTCAACGGCGGCCCCCTCGCCGCGTACCGCTGCAGCATGTCCCCAGTCCAGGCTGTGCTTCTACGACGACACCGACTTCAACGGAACTTTGGATGTTAATCGGTCAGTTCCACTTCACCTTTGCCTCGGTAGCTCATTCGCCGCCAGATCGGTGATCAACAACACATTGTTCGCACACAACATTTGGCGAGAAAGCGGATGTGAGGGGGAAAGCATCCACGTCGGTCCAGGCGAAAGGGTTACCGACATCGGATTCGACGCTCACTACGCGTCGAGGGCCTGAACACGAGCTCCACCAGCCTCTGTACGATGGCGGTTCTGGGCATTACGGCGCCCACCTCTGCCGAATGGCATACCCGCAACCCCCGAACAGGGAAAAGATCGGCCGAACGGCACATGGGCCGCGTCGACCCAGGCCAGCAGGCTGGTCGTATGGCAACGACAACCCCACGATCCCTGATCTCGCGCTGGCCCGCGTGGTCGGCCTACGCGGCGGCCCTGTGGTCTCTGAGCTACGGCCTGCTCGGCGCGGCCTGGGCGCTCGGCGCGCCCGGCTTCCCCTGGGGCGCCTCCGACCCCGATCTCGACGGGAAGCTGTCCATCCTCGCCGGCGCCACCCCACGGCCCGGCGGCTGGTGGATCGCCGCGTTCGGCGCGCTCGGCGCGATCCTCGCACTGACACTGACCCGTACCGGACGCGGACGCGGTCCGGCCTCTCTCACACCCCTGCTCCTGGCCTGGCCCATGGCGGCAGTACTGATCGTCGTGATCCCCGACTCCCGCCTCATGATGGGCGTGGCCTATTCACCGCTGCTGGTTGCCGCGCCGCTCTTCGACCTGAACGTGGGCGGCACCACCCTGGCCGATGCCTGGCCGTGGCCGGTGGTCAACCAGCTCGTGTGCGTGCTGGGCGGACTGCTGCTGGCCGCCGCGGCGCTCGCCTATCAGCGGCGTCGCCGTGACGCCTGCCGTACGTGCGGGCGTACCGGCCAGGACGGCTGGACCGCGCCCGAGGCGGCGGCTCGGTGGGGGCGCCGGGCCGTCTACATCGCCGCCACCGTGCCGCTGGTCTACTGCGCGACCCGGTGGTGCTGGGCGCTCGGCGTCCCGCTGGGGGTGAGCAAGGAGTTCCTCGTTGAAGGCGCACGCGATGCTCCCGGCATCTGGCTGGCCGGTGCCTACCTCGCCACCTTCGGGGCGGGCGGCGGCGTGCTCACCCTCGGGCTGGCGCAGCGCTGGGGCGAGGTGTTCCCGCGCTGGATCCTCGGCCTGAGGGGCAGGCGGGTGCCGCCGCTGCTCGCCATCATCCCGGCGACGCTGGTCGCGATCATCATCACGGTGGCCGGCATGACGTACATCCGTGGGGCGATCGCGGGCCGGTTCTCCATGTCGGAGTGGGGCGCCTGGCTGCCGGAGACGTTGTGGCCGGTCTGGGGAGGAGCGCTGGCAGCGGCGGCCCTCGCCTACCACCTGCGCCGCCGGGGCCAGTGCCGCCACTGCGGCCAAGGCGCCGACCGCCCGTCACCTCAGCTGGTCTCCTGATCGTGAGTGCGGCGGGTGTAGGCGGGGTGGCGAGCGATGGTGCCGGGTTGCCGCGTCGTCGCGTTGCCGTTCAGAGCCGCTTGCCGAGGCGTCGCGTTGCCGGTCAGAGCCTGCACGAGCCGATCTCGTACGGCGCTCAGCTCGGCGATCCGCTCCTCCAGAGCCGCGACTTTCCTGCTCACCGCTTCCACACTGGGCGGACAGGCCGGTCCCAGCGACACCTCGCCGTCGTCCAGGCAGGGCAGGAAGCCGCGTACGTCCTGGGCGGTGAAGCCGTTCGACAGCAGGAGCTGAATGTTGCGTACCTTGGCCACCGCGCTGCCGTCGTAATGCCGGTACCCGTTGACGGCCCGTTCCGGCTCAAGCAGGCCCTGCTGCTCGTAATAGCGCAAGGCCCGGACGGTGACGCCGCTCGCGCGCGCCAGCTCCCCGATCAGCACTACTGCAGTTTATGCCTTATGCTCCCGCTGCCACGGAGAGGCCGCCGTCGACGCGAACCACCGTGCCGGTGAGGTACCCGGCCTCGGGCCGCGTCACGTTCACGATCCACCAGGCGATCTCACCGGGCTGGGCGATGCGACCGAGCGGAATGCGTCCGACAAGTCCTTCGCCCGCGGCGGCGATCTGCTCCTGGGTGAACCCGGCGTGCGCCAGCACGGGCGTGGCGGTGATGCCAGGCGCCACGGACACGACCCGCACACCCTTGGGCGCGAGCTCGACCGCCCAGGTGGCCGTCAGGAAGTCGAGGGCGACCTTGGTCGATCCGTAGACGGAGTTGTCCGGCCAGCCGTACGAGGGCGGGTTGGAGGACACATTCACGATCGTCCCCTTCGCGGCGGCCAGGTACGGCAGGGCGGCCTGGGCCAGGAAGAGGGGCGTGAGGAGGTTCGTGGCGATCTGCTCTTCAGCGGTGTGGCGATCGATCGTCCCGAGCGCGGCGGGCCGAGTGATCGCGGCATTGTTGACCAGGACATCGATCCTGCCCAGGCGCTCCACCGCCGCCGCGACGATGCGCTCGGGCCCATCGGCTGCCGCGCCGTCCGCGACGAAGGTACTGATCGAGGGGTACGCGGCAGCGGTCTCCTCCAGACGCGCGGCGGTGCGACCGACCACGAGCACTCGCGCGCCCTCGGCGGCGAACTGGTGAGCCGTGGCACGGCCGATCCCCGTGCCGCCTCCGGTGATGACCACGCCCTTGCCTGCCAGGCCGTCCATGAGTGTCCTCTCTCTCCACAGGTGAGTGACCGCGACGCTAAAGGCTGACCTGGGGGTCAAGGTCAAAATGGGGGCTCCGTCCTCGAGTTACGACGCGGGCGGCTGGGAAAGGCCCTCAGACGGAACGCTGCGGCGGATGCGCGTCTGGGGGCCTTCTCCTCCCTGGGGGCAAGGGAGGTCTGCACCCCACGGCAGGTAGAGGCACCGTCGTACCGACCGTGGGGAGGTCTAGCGAGGCAGCAGCGCCCACACGACGCGCTCGCCAACCGGACTGCGGTGGGTATCCCATTGGCCGTTGGTGAGGGCGTCCACGACCAGGAGTCCGCGGCCTCCGGTCTCGTTCGGTCGAGGCCGGCGCGCGCGTGGAGTTTCGCCGGAGTTGCCGGGGTCGGTGATGGTCAATCGCCAAAACCCCGACTCGGGGGTTAGGTGCATTCGGACCCATATGGCGTTCGCGTGAATGATGGCGTTGGTGAGCAGTTCTGAGGCTATTTCCTGAAGGTCGAGAAGGGTGGGATGGTCCGGGCCCACCCATTCCACGAGTTCTCGGCGGGCCAACGAGGGAATCCGGCGGGATTCCGTCTCGCCCGTCGTCCATACCTTGACACCTGCGTACGGGGGGTTAGACACAGCTGCTCGCATGGCCACCTCGGAACGTACGGATCTCTTGCGATTGTGCGGTTGCAGATCCCAAGCATGGCCATGGTCAATGCGGATGTCTTCCGGAATCCCCCTCCAAAAGCTTCACAACCTGTGGTTGTCTTTGTGCGTACGGGTGTGCACGCGGCGGTGAAAGGGTGTGATATGTCGGAAGATGGGAATAAAGCTGCGAGAAACGCCAGCGAGGAATACCGGGCACGAATGCTGAAGTATCGAACAGCAAAGGATCTCACTCACGCCCGTCTCGCACCGCTCCTTCCCTGCAGTGAGAGTTTGATAGGCGCGGTTGAGCGAGGCACCCGGCTGCCCACCGAACCGTTCACCCGGCAGCTCGAAAAGGCATTGGGGCTGCATGGCGAGCTGCTGGAGCTGCTGCCCCCGATCAGAGGCTTGGGCCAGAAGTGGTTCAGGAAATGGCCGGCAGCCGAGCAAGCGGCGCGATTCATCCGGGTCTACGAACTGGCGTTGATCCCCGGCCTCCTCCAGACCGCCGACTACGCCAAGGCGATCTTTCAGGGCGAACCGGGGGCCCTACCCGCCGACGTAGAAGAGGAGGTCAAGGTTCGGCTCCAACGCCAGGCGATCTTGTCTCGGGTCTCTCCGCCTACCCTCTCCGTCATCCTGGATGAGAGCGTCTTGCGGCGGGAGGTCGGCGGACGTGAGGTGATGAGAGCGCAGCTGGCAAATCTGCTTGCTCTGATGGCCCGTCCATGCATTACGGTTCGGGTGATTCCCCTGGCATCAGGGGCTACGGCTGGATTGGTTAGCGCATTCGCGATAGCCGACACTGACGACGGTACGCAGACTGGCTACATCGACAGCGCCGAGAGCGGCGAGGTTACGCACCAGACAGAAATGATCCGGAAGCTAGGCGAGCGATGGGAGGTGCTGTCCGCTCTTGCGCAGCCCATCTACGAGACCGAGAAGATCATTCAGAGGGTGATGGAAAGTCATGACCGATAGGGAGTTGGTCACCGCTGCCTGGCGAAAGGCGACGGCCAGCGGCGGTAATGGAGGCAACTGCGTCGAGGTCGCCCCCCTGAGCGGTGGACGCGTAGGGGTGCGGCACAGTCGGCATCCGGAAGGTCCTGTCCTGGTCTACACGCAGGCTGAATGGGATGCCTTCCGGGATGGGATGTCCAAGGGAGAGTTCGACTTCTAGTCGGACCGGCGGGGGCCTGCCCGGTCGGGTGGGCCCCTTGTGGGCACGGCTTGGACTTCGTCATTGCTTGGCTACTTCACCTGGAAGCCCCCGCACATACGCTTCCACATCGCCTTGATTCAATGAACTGCCGCTGGGCCAGAACAAGCCGAGGTCGTGGGTCTTCACCGCCACCAAGACAGCGAGCAGAACGAGCATCGCACCCATCGCGGCAAGGTGGTATTTGCGCGGCAGATAAGCCAGAGCGAGCGCGGTGGCGCCACCCACGATGAGCCCACCGAGATGTCCCTCCCAGGAGGTGAACCCGGCCGAGATCACCAGCCAGATCAGGAAGAACATCATGAGCCGACCGCCCCCGAGCGGGTCGTGGCCAAGCCGCCGGCTGAAAACGAAGTACGCAGCCGCCAACCCGAAGATCGCTCCCGACGCGCCGACCGCTTCCGTGTCAGGGGAGATGAGGTACTCAAAGACCGAACTGCCCACGGCCGCCAGCAGGTAGAGCCCGACGAAGCGCAGCCTGCCCAGCATCTCCTCGACCGCCCGGCCCAGGGTCCACAACCAGTACAGGTTGAAGACGATGTGCAGGATGCCGAAACCGCCCTCAGTGGGTTGCAGGTGCAGGAAATTGGCCGTGATGAGCCGATACCACTCGCCGGCGGCCACACCAATGGGCGTCAGGCCGGTGTCGCTCTCGTAAACGTAGTACTGTCCGTCCGCGCCCAGCAGTCCGATGCCCAGGCCGTCCAGCCGGTCCACGAGCGAGGGCATGGCGATTTCCCCGGCGTAGGCCAGGACGATGATGACGATCAGAGCGTAGGTGACCACCGGAACGGCGGACACTTTGCCACCGAAGACGGTCCTGGCCTGCCGTACCGACTTGTTGCCCTCACGTACGCATTCGACGCACTGATGACCCACGGCCGCGTCCCGCATACAGTCAGGGCAAATGTAGCGGTCGCAGCGCGTGCAGCGGACATAGGTCTCGCTCTTGGAGTGCCTGTAGCAGGTCGGCACCTCGGAAATCTGCTCTTCCACGTCACTCCACACCTTCGACGGTTCCGGCGGAGAGCGAGAGTATCGAATTACCGGTATATAGGCGTTTTATTGATCAAATCGATTGTGATCCGATTCGGCCCCGAGTTCGGTCGTTCGGCCTCCTTGCGTGGGCGTCGCGCATCTTGTCCGCGGCCATGACCACGGGTCAAGATCCTTGCGGAGTGGGCCCGTCCTGTCCTGGAGGAGGGTAAGAGGCTAGCCGGGGGTCATGGTCTGGGTGCCGATGGTGCCGAGCAGGGCGAGTTTGGTCTCCGATTCGCTGCCCGGCTGCGCCGTGTAGATCACGATCCGCAGGTCGCCGTGCTGGCTGGTGAGGATGTCGCAGTCCAGGTCGATTCTGCCCACCTCGGGGTGGTCGACGCTCTTGGTTGGTTGGTGGCGGTCGGAGACCAGATGGGCGTCCCACAGCGTGCGGAAGGAGTCGCTGTGTTCGCGGAGCTGCTGGACGAACGCGTGCAGCCGCGGGTCGTCGGGATAGCGGGCGGCGGTCCGCCGGAGGTCGGCGACCATCGAGCGCTCGAAGTCCGTCCACTCGGCGGGTGTCATGATGATCCGGTGCGGCTGGCCGGTGAAGGCGAGCCAGAGCACATGGCGTTCCTGCTCGTCGAGGGCCGACGGGTCGCCCATCAGCGCCGCCCATGGCCGGTTCCAGAGGATGAGCGTCCACATCGCGTCGTACACGGCGATCGGGTGGTCATCGAGCCGGTTCAGCAGCCTGCGTACGCTCGCCGGGATCAACTGGCCGATCCGCCCGCTGCCGACCGCGTGGCCGGCCAGCAGGAAGAGATGGGTCTGTTCGGCGTCGTCCAGTTGCAGCGCCCGCGCCAGCGCGGCGCACACCTGCGCCGACGGCGTCGAGGCGCGGCCCTGCTCAAGGCGCACGATGTAGTCGGCCGACACGCCCGCCAGCATCGCGAGCTCCTCGCGCCGCAGGCCCCGCGTGCGCCGTTGTCCGTTGGCGGGCAGGCCCGCCTGTGCGGGGGGCAGTCGCTCGCGCCAGACTCGCAGGATCGTCGCCAGTTCGCCGTTGCCACTCACCCCCTCATCGTCGCACCACCCCGCCGCTCGTGCCTGGTACGGGTGTTCCCAGGAAGACCCTTCGCTGGTACGACCTGCGACGACGGTGTGAGGCTGGAGTCATGACAACAACAGTGATCACCGGGGCCAACAAGGGCCTCGGCTTCGAGACCGCCCGCCAACTCGTCGCAGCGGGCCATACCGTCTACATCGGCGCACGCAACGAGGACAACGCCCGGCGGGCGGCGAAGGAGCTGGGCGCGTTGCCGCTGCTCATCGACGTCACCGACGAGGCGTCGGTCCAGGCGGCCGCGGAACTCGTGGACAAGGAGCAGGGCGGCCTGGACGTCCTGGTCAACAATGCGGGCATCGCCGGTGGTGCGCCTCCGGCGAGCGAGTTCACCGGGGCGGACCTGGAGACCGTCCTGAACACCAATGTCGTGGGCGTCGTCCGGGTGACCCACGCGTTCCTGCCGCTGCTGCTGCGCGGCGGGCATGGAGTCGTGGTCAACGTCGGCAGCGGCCTCGGTTCGTTCTCCCGGGTCCACGACCCCGAGCGCATCGAGTCCAAGGTGCCCGCCTTGGCCTACACCGCCTCCAAGGCCGCGCTCGCCATGCTGACCGTCCAGTACGCGAGGCTCTGCCCCGAGCTGCGGGTCAACGTGGTCGACCCCGGCTACACCGCCACCGATCTCAACGGCTTCAGCGGGACCCAGACCGTCCAGGAAGGCGCGGCCCCGATCGTACGAGCCGCGCTGCTCGGCGCCGACGGGCCCACCGGCGCGTTCTTCGACCCCGCCGGAGTGGCACCCTGGTAACGCCTGAACCGGTCGGCGGGCAGGTGACGTCTCACCTTTGTGAATCTCCGTCACGTGGCCGTCGTCGTCACAGCGATCTGCGCGGTCACCGTCCTGACAACATCCTCGGCGAGCAGCCCGCCAACCGTCCCGACGTCGTGCCCGCGACAGTGGGGAGGCCACCACGCCGGTGGCTGGGTGCCTGCCGCCGGGCAGATCGACGAGGTCGGCGACTACCTCGTGCCTGGCAGGCCGGTCACCGCGATGATCTGCGCGTACCCGGGCGACAACACCCGCATGGGCGGCGAGCGGCTGGCCGGAACGCGGACCCTGACCGGGGACGCCGAGGCCATGGCCCGCGACCTCGGCTACCTTCCGGTCAGCACGGAGGAGCGCGATGTCATATGCACGCTGATGGGCGGCCCGATGACCAACTACCTCATCCGGTTCGCCTACCCTGGCGGCGGAGGGCTCTGGGTGGGCAGCGCCGAGGAGGCCAACGGCTGCGTCCGGACCACGAACGGCACGGTCCAATCCCGCTCGTACGTAGGCCGGAGCCTCACCGCCGCCTACCGGACCGGAACATGGCGGCTCGTACACCCCGACGACCCCTGCCAGATGCCCGGCGAGCGCCGGGGCCAGGACGAGCGGATGGTGCCCGACGAGCCCATCTCCGTTCTGGTGTGCAGGCGTGCGACCAGGGCTGGTGAGAGGGATCCGCGGCGTGAGCACGGCAGTCGGACGGCAGGACCTCTGGCGGAAACGCTGAACGCCCTGGACGCTGGGGGGAAGGAGATCCTTAATGAGATCAGCTGCAACCCGGCCGACTGGTTCGATCTCCTGTTCGGATACGCGGAAGGGCCACCTGTCCGGGTGTCGATCGTGCTGGGCTGTGATCATGGCATCGACAACGGGTTTCTCAATGCGGCCCTTGATGATGCCCTCCGCGACCAGATCATCCGTCTTGCCCCGCCGGGCTAGCGCTGTTGCGCGAGCCACTCGTCGAAGGTGGTCGGCGCGATGCGGGCGTCCTTGCCGGGCAGCAGCGCGTTGCCGGCCGCCTCCGGGCCGAGTGCCGCCGACCACGTGGGCACGAGCTTCACCGTACGGCCGCGCGCCTCGTTGGTGCGCCGGGCCATGTCCACCAGGTCCTGTGGGTCGGGACCGGCGACGTCGACGTAACGACCCCGCGGCTCGCCCACCGCGATCTCGGCGAGGATGTCGGCCACGTCCGCGGGCGCGATCGGCTGTACGAGCAGCGGCGGGATCGTCGCGACACCGTCCTGCTCGGTCCAGCTCGTCAGCAGCGCGGCGAAGTCGTGAAACTGCGTGGCCGGGACGATCGTCCACGGCACCGCTCCCTCGGACACGAGGCGCTCCTGCTCCCGCTTGCCGGCGTAGTGAGCGTTGCCCTCGATGCCATGGATCCCGACGATCGAGAGCAGCACATGGTGACGGACGCCGGCTCGTTCCTCGGCGGCGAGCAGGTTTCGCGTGGCGGCGCCGAAGTAGGCCACCGTCTCGGCCTCGTTGGTCGCCGGTCCGTTGGTGGCGTCGATGACCGCCTCGACGCCGGCCAGTGCGTCGTCGAGTCCGTCACCGGTCACCAGGTCCACGCCCAGCGAGCGGCTGATCCGGACGACCTCGTGCCCGCCGCGTTCGAGGGCGGCGACGGTGAGGGCTCCGATGTTCCCGGTCGCACCGGCGATCGCGATCCGCATGATGATCTCTCTTTCTCTGGCTGACCCGCGAGAGCGCTATCACGGACTAAACAGGTCCATAATATCTGCGATAGGCTCGGAGGCGTGAAGCTGCCGGTGAGCACTGAATGGGTTCTGCACTGCGCCACGACGCTGGCGCAGCTCGATGCGGGAGCCAGTGCGTCGGCGGCACAGCTCGCGCAGTACTACGACCTTCCGGCGCCCTATCTCACCAAGCAGCTGAAGGCACTTGTCAGGGCCGGCCTGCTGGGCGCGACCACAGGTCCGCGAGGCGGGTTCCGGCTCGCGCTGCCCCCTTCCGAGATTACGCTCCTGCGGATCGTCGAGGCCGTCGACGGCACGTCCCCTCCGTACGAGTGCCGTGAGATCCGCCAACGAGGACGGGGCGCGCTGCCTGCCGAGGACTGCCGCCGCACCTGCGTCCTCGCCGAGAAGATGGCCGACGCGCACGAGGCATGGCGAGGCAGCCTTGCCGGGGTCACCCTCGCCGACATCCTCGCCGAGCTGCCCCCTTCGGCGCCGGCCCGCACCCGGCGGCTCCTGGCGGGGACGGCGTAGGCCGCCCCCGCAGGACGGCGAGCCGGCGCAAGCTCAACAATCTCAAAGCGCAGGTGAAGGGCTAGGCGATCGTGCCCGAAGCGGCGGGCAAACTCCCTAGCAGCGCGTCCCTGGAGGCCGCCGCGGCCTCCTCGGCTGTCGTGATCGCCGCGAGGATGGCGGCGGCCAAGCTCGTCGCGTCCAGTCGCCTCCTGCTCCGCGGGGAGATCTCCAACCGCGTGATGGTGCCGAGCGCGTCGGTGACGGCCACAATCCCACCCTCGTCGGCCACGCCGGCGAACTCGGCGGCACTCCACTCCTCCACCCTCGCCTCCGCCTGCTCGGCGGCGGCGATCAACGCCTCCAGCCGCGCCTGCGCCTCCTCCATGCCCTCCATCGCTCACTCTCCTCGCAGCACGTTGCGGATGTGGCCGTCGAGCGGGTCGGCGGCGCCCTCTGCGCTCGCGGTGTCAGGCGCTTGTCCCGTCAGATCCTGGACGACCTGAGTCAGCCGCTCCCCCATCGCGAGGTGGGCCGCGGCGATCGCCTCACAAACGGCCTGGGCGAGCTGGACGTGGTCCAGGCCGCGCAGCCCGCGCGGGTCGATGGACAACCCGCGCAGGCGGCCAGTGCCGGACACCTCGGCGCGGACGACCTCGGACGGGTCGGCCCCCGCCAGCCGTTCCTCCTCCAACTCGCCCAGCGCCCCGGCCAGGGTGCGCGCCCAGCCGTCCGTCTCGCGCAGCAGTCCGTCGACGTCGTCCTGCCGACCCCCGGCGAACGCCTCGACACGCCTCATGAGGCTTCCTTCGACATGGGAACCCAGTAGTTTTCCAGCTGGGTGGGGTCCGCGATCGCAGGAGTGAGGTGGAGATCGCGTGGCCCCAGCGCCGGGTTGCCGGACCGGTAGAAGGCGCCCCTCAGATCGTTGAGCTTGAGTTCGAGCTTGTTGAGGGTGCCCTCGTAGGAGTTGTACACGTCGGCGAACTGCTTGACCAGATTTCCTGCCGCGCTCATGAACAGGCCGACCTGGGTCATCAGGGCGACCCTCCCCACCGGGTGTGCGCTCATGGCGGCGACGGCGCGCAGTATGGGGGCCGAAGTGGCGTAGAGCCCGAACACCGACAGGTCGTACTCCAGTACCTCTTTGTACTGGCCGTGCATGGCGCCGCTCATCTCGTCAGTGATCTTGCCAAGCTGGCCGTACAAGCCGTTGACGTTAAAGCGGACGTACTGCTGGAGCGTATCCCTCGCTTGACCCTTCCAGTTGGGGGAGATGTCATCAAAAAAGGCACGCCACAAGTCGGACCGGCTGCCTTCCAGCAGTCCGGCCATGCTCTTCCACTGCTCACGCCGATCGTAGAACAGGAACGGGTTGCCCAGGTTGAGGGTGGCCGCCACGTCCAGCGCGAGCGCGGCGACGCCGAGCCCCGAAACAGCCATCGCGGCCCTGTTGGACTGGCGCAGCGGATTCAGCTCCGTGATCAGCCGCTTGTAGAAGCCGGGGTCGGTGCGCGGCTTGGGAGCGACTGTGACGGTCCGCTGTACGGTGCCGCTGGCGTTGGAGATATAGAGCTGCTGATTGGCCACAGGGGTGGTGCTGCCCGGCACGATCAGCTTCGGCGGTTCTCCAGACGGAGTCGACATCGCGAATCTCTCCTCACTCGGCGGTGCTGGCCCGCGCGGCGGCGACGTAGTTGTCCGCGGCTTTGTCAATCTTGCCGCTGTCGGTGCGCAGCACTTCGGAGAGGATGCCCGCGCTGTCCCGCCAGGTGTCGGCGATGGTGTTCAACCGGTTGACGAACATCAGCCCGACAATGGGCACTCCGGCCATGGGGGCCAGATTCCAGCCCTCGAAGCGAGGAGTCCACTGCTTGACGGTGTCCACGCCGGTGGCCGAGTCGTCCATGGTGCCGGCGAACTTCCGCACGTACCCCGCGTCGGTCTCGTAGCCTTTCGCGGGGCCGTCGGTGTCCTCGAGCAGTGGCGCGGACTTGGCCAGTGAGGCCTGCACCGGCTGCGCGCGTAGCCGCGACGGGAGGCACAGGGGCGGCGGGCACGCGGGGACGTGCGGACACGGGCTTACCAGCGACGGCGAGGGGCCGGGCGTCCCGAACGCCGGCGAGCCCGGAGAGGTGGTCGGCGAAAGGTTGCCGGGCGGTTGACTGGCCATGGATAAAGGTTTATCGGACGACACGGGACATTTTTACCACGATCATGGTAATTGTCCGCGCGAGCCCCCGTTTCCGCGGGGTGGGGGGATTTGTGTCGGTAGTGATCTCTATGGTCCCTGCCATGACGAGCTGGGACGAGATACGCGGACCAGTTGACCAGGCTCGTCCCCGGCCAGGCCGGAAAACCAGGTGCGGCGACCGGCGGGCCGGGAGTAGAAACGGCGTCATGGACGAGCAGCCCCTGCCGGGTGGCAGACATGTCGGCGGCGTACGCATCGGCGATACCGTCCATCGGCCCGCCAACCCCTGGACGCGCACCGTCCACACCGTGCTGAACCATCTGGAGGCGGCCGGGTTCGAGGGGGCGCCGCGGGTCCTCGGGTTCGACGAGCGAGGGCGCGAGGTGCTGACCTACCTCCCGGGCGACACGATCGGGGAGCAGGCTCCCTGGCCCGCGTGGCCCTGGTCGGACAGCGCGCTCAAGCAGGTCGGGGCCTGGATGCGGCGGCTGCACGACGCGACGGCGACGTTCGTGCCCGAGCCGGACGCGGTCTGGTTCACCGGGCGTCCCTGGCGGCCGGGGCTGGTCATCGGGCACCACGACGCCTCTCCTTACAACGCGGTATGGCAGGAGGACGACCTGGTCGGGTTCGTCGACTGGGACACGGCCGGGCCGTCCTCGCGGGAGCGCGATCTGGCCTACAGCGCGTTGACGTGGGTTCCGCTGCACGCTCGGCGGGTCGTCACGGAGCAGGGGTTCACGGCGTTCGAGGATCGCTCCCGGCGGCTGCACCTGCTGCTCGACGCCTACGGCTACGAGGGCGACCGTACGGCGTTCCGCTCCGAGGTGGTCGACCGGGCGCGGATGAACGCCGAGGTCATCCGCCGGCTCGCCGAGGGCGGTGAGCCGGTCTACCAGGCGCTACTGCCGTTCGCCGCGAACCTCGAACAGGCCGTGGTCGAGATCGAGGCGCTGCCGGAGGCCTTCTGGGAGCGCGGCTGAGGGGCCGCCCGCGGGATGCGTGACCTTTTTGTGATCCCGCGGGCGTGACATCTCCGGAAAATAGGAGATAATGAAAGCGAAGTCCAGCAGAGGGCTTCGTCTCGTGTTATCGAGGCGTGTCTCTGTCTGGGCTTTTGTCTTTGGACGGGACCGCCTGCAGTAGATATGAGGAGCAGGAATGACCGTCCAGCAGGCTCACGCTCAGCCTCAGGCACTCGTGCTCGACGAGATGACCGCCGAACAACTCCTGGTCGAAATGGTCAAGCCGGAGACCTCCGAGCTCGACAGGGTACGGATCCGCGAGCGTCTCGTAGCAATGCACGAGTGGCTGGCCAACGACATCACCCGCCGCTACCGCTACCGCGGCGAGCCCATCGAAGACCTGCGCCAGGCCGCCTACGTCGGCCTCATGAAGGCGATCAACGGCTTCGACGCCGAGCTCGGCCACGACTTCAGGGGCTACGCGGTCGTCACCATGACCGGCGAGGTCAAGCGCCACTTCCGGGACCGTACCTGGGCCATCCGGGTGCCGCGCGTCTACCAGGAGCGCCGCTCCGAGCTCAACAAGCTCGTCTCCGACCTCAGCCAGACCCTCGGGCGCGCCCCCACGGTCGCCGAGCTGGCCGAGAAGATGAAGATCTCCCAGGAGGACGTGCTGCTCACGATGGACGCCTCGGCGGCCTACAGCACGCTCTCGCTCGACGCCCCGACGGGTGTCGACGACGACTCCGCCTCCCTCGGCGACGTCATCCCCGAACACGACGAATCGCTCGACTCCCTGGTCGACAAGCACGCCGTCAAGCCGCTCATCGACGCGCTGCCCGTACGGGAGAAGAAGATCCTGTTGCTGCGCTTCTACGGCAACATGACGCAGGCCGAGATCGCCGCGGAGTTCGGGATCTCGCAGATGCACGTCTCGCGCATCCTGCGCAAGGTCCTCGACGACCTGCGCAAGGGCCTGTCGGACTGAGGTCCGCGGCCGCACCGCTTCGGCCGGCGCCACATCGCGCCGGCCGAAGCGGCGTCACCACAGGCGCCACAACAGGCGTCACCGCAACTCGACACCGATCAGGCACGTGTCGTCGTCGGTGTCGGAGTTGCAGTGCGTCAGCAGGTGGTCCAGCCGCAGGTCGAGGGTACGAGCCGGCTGCCCGGCGATGACCAGCAGGTGGTTCTGGGCGTGCTGCAGGGCGCGGTCCCGGCGTTCGATGAGCCCGTCCGTGTACATCATCAGGGTGTCGCCGGCTTCGAGCTGCAGTTGCCCCTCCTCGTACGCCGCCTCCGACACCGCGCCGAGCAGCAGTCCCTGGACCATCGGCAGCTCCGACGCGTTGGTCCCCCGGACCAGGAGCGGCGGCAGGTGCCCGGCGCGGGCCCAGCGCAGGACCTTGGTCCGCGGGTCGTACAGGCCGCAGATCGCGGTCGCGGTCACGCTGTCGGTGAGGTGGTGGGCGACCAGGTTGAGCCAGGTCAGCAGCTGGCCGGGCCCCGCGCCGGTGGCGGCCAGGCCGCGCAGGGCGTTGCGCAGCACGACCATGCCGGTGGCCGCCTGGATGCCGTGTCCGGCCACGTCGCCCACGGACAGGAGCACCTGCTTGGACGGCAGTACGACGGCGTCGTACCAGTCGCCGCCGACCAGGTGTTCCTCCTCGGCGGGCCGGTAGCGGACGGCGATCCGCAGCCCGAAGGCGTCCGTCGTCGCGTGCGTCGACGGCATGATGGCCCGCTGCAGTTGCAGGGCGAGGCGGTTGCGCTCGGCGGTCTGCTGCTCGCTGTGGGCGAGCTGGTCGCGGGTCGCGGCGAGCGCCACCTCGGTCCAGTGCTGTGAGGAAATGTCCTGATAAGCACCGCGTACGGCCAGCAACCGGTCGTCGGCCCCGAAAACCGGCTCCGCCACCACGCGGATGTGCCGGGCGATCCCGTCGGGCCGCTGGAGCCGGAACGCCGTCGAAGCCGAGCGCCGATGGTGCAGCACGGTGCGCAAGAACCGGCCGATACCGGTCTCGTCGTCGGGATGGGCGTGCTCGCGCAGCCGTTCGAGGGGGATCGGCTCGTCGCCGGGAGACAGGCCGTACAGGGCGAAGAGCTGGTCGTTCCAGGTGACCCGGCCGGTGAGCGCGTTCTCCTCGAAGCCGCCGATGCGGCCCAGGCGCTGGGCGTGCTGCAGGATGCCGGCCAGCCGCGCCCGTTCGTCCTGCGGCCGCCAGATGAGCAGCACGCAGTCGCCGTGGCGGGTGGCGCTGACGCCGGCCTCGGTGCTCAGCCGTACCTGGTCCACCAGGGTGTCGAGGGTCATGCGGTCGGTGCGGAACGGCTCGCCGGTCGCGTGTACGTGCTCGACCTTGGCGAACAGGCCGCCGTTCTCGGCCGCCAGCGGGTACGCCTCCAGCAGCAGCGCCCCGGTGACCCGGTGGTGCGGGCGCCCGGCCGGGTCGGCGAACCGGCCGTTGGCGTGCACGATGCGGAAATCGGTCAGTCTGCCGCGGCTGTCGAGGTGCGGGCAGAGCACCAGGGCGGGATCATGCAGTCCGTCGGCCAGGTCGACGAGCTCGGAGAAGGCCGGGTCGGGCGACACGGGCCCGTCCGGCGCGAACGTGTCCAGGGTATGGGCGCACAGGTCCGCCAGCGCCTCGATCTGCCGCTCTATCTGCGGCGGCTGCGGCTCCAGGTCATGCGGCCAGCCGATCTCCAGGACACCCAGGATGCGGCCGCCCGTACCGGCGGGCACCGTCACCCGCCCGCCCTCGGCCGCCGGCCGGTGTCCGATGGTGGGCAGCCCGGCCTCGCGCAGGGCCGGGAACCAGACGGTCCGGCGCTCCGAGAGAGCCTGACGAGCCGGGGTGGCCACCCCCGGAGGGACGTACCGCCACCGCATGGCCTCCTCGGCGCTGAGCCCCGCGTAGCCGGCCAGGCTGAGCGAGGCGTCGGGACCGGCGGCCCACACGGCGACCGTCGTCGCGCCGAGCGGCACCAGCGCGTGCTCCAGGAGCGACCCGGCGACCGCCTGGGTGTCGCTCGCGCCGAGCGCGCCGCTCTCGGCGGCGCGCAGCCGCAGGGAGACGGAGTGGCGCGCACGGTCGTGGTCCGTCGTCGCCAAGCGCAGGAACTCGCCGGCCGTCTCGCTGATGCGGTCCTGCGCCGCCTGGTCGATGATGACCGAGGCCAGCTCCAGCTGCGACATCCCGGCCTGCTCGGCGAGCGTGGTGAGCTGGCGGGCGGCTTGGGCGGGGCCGCAGCGCAGCCGCTCGACCAGGACGCCCTTGGCCAGCTCGATCAGGGCGCGTCCGTCGGCGGCCAGGTGGGCGTCCTGGATCTCCTTGCGCAGCCGTTCGATCGTGGCGGCCAGCCGCCCGACGTTCGCGTCATCGGCTGAAGCCTCCGCATGGGCGGTGCCGGGCTGCTGTGCTGGTTGCAAGGTGGGACTCCTGGGGATGGACACGGGCTTGCCCGGGGGACTGCGCTAGGAGGTCATCCAGCGCTGGATCACCTCGATGAGATGGTCGGAGTCGACCGGCTTGGTGACGTAGTCGCTCGCTCCCGCCGCGAGCGACTTCTCCTGGTCGCCCGGCATGGCCTTGGCCGTCACCGCGATGATGGGCAGGCCGACGTATTGAGGCATGGCCCGGATCGCCTCCGTGGCGGCATAGCCATCCATCTCCGGCATCATCACGTCCATCAGGATGAGGTCGGTCTCCGGGTGGGCGATGAGCATGTCGATGCCCTTGCGGCCGTTCTCCGCGTGCAGCACGTTCATGCCGTGAATCTCCAGCATGCTGGTGAGCGCGAACAGGTTCCTGGCGTCGTCGTCGACCACCAGCACCGTACGCCCGGCCAGCGTGTCGTCGACCTCCCGCCCGGCGGGCACGCCCACGTTGGCCGGGCGGACCAGGGGGAGCACGTCGCTCGGCTGGTCGGCGGTCAGGTGCAGGGCGATGCGCTCGCGCAGCTCGTCGAGGCTGGAGAGCAGCTCCAGCGGCCGGTTGCTGGCGCGGGCCTGAAGAGTCGCCTCCTGCTGCGGGTTGGTGCGCCAGTTGTTGTAGGCCAGGACCGGCACCTGCTGGAGCGCGGGGTCGCCGTCCATGGCCTCCAGCAGGCCGTACGCCGCCATATCGGGCATGTCGATGTCGAGGACGATGCAGTGGCACGGCTCGGCGGCGAGCGTGGCGGCGGCCTCCTCCGCACCCGCGGCGGTGACCACCTCGACGGTCCCGTGGAGGTGGGCCAGGTCGCGGGTGTTGGCCAGGTCGGTCACGACGCTCTCGGCGACCAGGGACAGCAGCCCGCGCTGCCGCTCCTCGATGATCAAGAGCCGCCGTTGCTGCGGCACCACGGGCGCGGCGGGCAGGCTCTGCTTGGCGGCGGACGGCAGCGGCTTGGCCTCGGGGGCGGAGTAGTCCTCGAAGTCGGGGCGCGCGATCGGCAGGTAGAGCGTGAAGACGCTGCCCTGTCCAGGGGTGCTCTGCGCGGTGATGCCGCCGCCGAGCAGGTAGGCGATCTCGCGGCTGATCGACAGGCCCAGCCCGGTGCCGCCGTACTTGCGGCTGGTGGTGCCGTCGGCCTGCTGGAACGCGCCGAAGATCACCTCCAGCTGCTGCTCGGGGATGCCGATGCCGGTGTCGATGACCCGCAGGGCCACGGCCGCGCCGTGCGGGCGCGCGGGAACGGGCAGCTCGGCCGGGCTGGCCGGTTCGATCCGTAGCTCGACGCTGCCCGTCTCGGTGAACTTGACCGCGTTGGAGAGCAGGTTGCGCAGCACCTGGCGCAGCCGCGAGTCGTCGGTGAGCAGCTCGGTCGGCACGCCCGGCATGGTGGTGATCAGGAAGTCCAGGCTCTTCTGCGTGGTCATCGGCCGGAAGGTGGCCTCGACGTAGTCGAGCAGCTGGCGCAGCGACACGCGTTCGGGGTTGATGTCCATCTTGCCGGCCTCGACCTTGGACAGGTCGAGGATGTCGTTGATCAGCTGCAGCAGGTCGGAGCCGGCCGAATGGATGATGCCCGCGTATTCGACCTGCTTGGCCGTGAGGTTGCGGGTGTGGTTCTGGGCGAGCAGCTGGGCCAGGATGAGCAGGGAGTTGAGCGGGGTGCGCAGCTCGTGGCTCATGTTGGCCAGGAACTCACTCTTGTACTTGGAGGCCAGCGAGAGCTGCTGGGCCCGCTCCTCCAGCTCCTGCCTGGCCTGCTCGATCTCCAGGTTCTTGGTCTCGATGTCGCGGTTCTGGGTGGCCAGCAGCGTCGCCTTCTCCTCCAGCTCCGCGTTGGAGCGCTGGAGCTCCTCCTGCTGGTTCTGCAGCTCCGCCGAGCGGGTCTGCAGCTCGACGGTGAGCCGCTGCGACTCCACCAGCAGCTCGTCGGTGCGGGCGTTGGCGACGATGGTGTTGAGGTTGACGCCGATGGTCTCCATCAGCTGGTCGAGGAACGCCCGGTGGACCGGGGTGAAGGTGTAGACCGAGGCCAGCTCGATGACGCCGAGCACCTGCTCCTCGGCCACGATCGGCAGCACGATCACCGAGACGGGGGCCGTGCGGCCGAGCCCGGAGGAGACGGTGATGTAGTCGGCCGGGATGTCGGTCATGGCGATGGTCTTGTGGGTGCGCGCCGCCTGGCCGACCAGCGCCTCACCGATGCGGAACCGGATCGGCCGCTCGGGGTCGGCGGCGAAGCCGTACGCGCTGATGAGCTGCAGCTCGGTCTCCTCGGCCAGGAAGAAGGCGCCGTATTGAGCCGAGACCAGAGGTGCCAGCTCGTCCATCACCAGCTCGGCGACCGTGGCCAGGTCGCGATGGCCCTGCATCAGCCCGGACATGCGGGCCAGGTTGGACTTGAGCCAGTCCTGCTCCTCGTTGGCCCGGGTGGTCTCGCGCAGCGACTCCACCATCGAGTTGATGTTGTCCTTGAGGTCGGCGAGCTCGCCTTCCGCGTCGACGGTGATGGAGCGCGTCAGGTCGCCCGAGGTGACCGCGCTGGTCACCGCGGCGATGGCGCGGACCTGGCGGGTGAGGTTGCCGGCCAGCTCGTTGACGTTCTCCGTCAGCCGCTTCCAGGTGCCGGAGACCCCTTCGACCTCGGCCTGGCCGCCCAATCGCCCTTCGCTGCCGACCTCGCGGGCCACCCTGGTGACCTCCGCGGCGAAGGAGGACAGCTGGTCGACCATCGTGTTGATGGTGGTCTTGAGCTCCAGGATCTCGCCGCGGGCGTCGACGTCGATCTTGCGGGTCAGGTCGCCCTTGGCCACCGCCGTGGTCACCTGGGCGATGCTGCGTACCTGGTTGGTCAGGTTGTCGGCCATCGAGTTGACGTTGTCGGTGAGGTTCTTCCAGGTGCCCGCCACGTTCGGGACCCGGGCCTGGCCGCCGAGCTGGCCTTCGGTGCCGACCTCGCGGGCGACGCGCGTGACCTCGTCGGCGAAGGCGGACAGGGTGTCCACCATCGTGTTGATGGTCTCGGCGAGCGCGGCGACCTCGCCCTTGGCCTCGACGGTGATCTTCTGCGACAGGTCGCCCTTGGCCACGGCGGTGGCGACCTGGGCGATGCTGCGTACCTGGTTGGTCAGGTTGGAGGCCATGACGTTGACGTTGTCGGTCAGGTCCTTCCAGGTGCCCGACACGCCACGAACCGTGCCCTGGCCGCCCAGGTTGCCCTCGGTGCCGACCTCGCGGGCCACCCTGGTGACCTCGTCGGCGAACGCGGAGAGCTGGTCGACCATCGTGTTGATGGTCTCCTTCAGCTCCAGGATCTCGCCTCGGGCGTCCACCCGGATCTTCTGCGACAGGTCGCCCTTGGCCACGGCGGTGGTGACCTCGGCGATGCTGCGTACCTGGGCGGTGAGGTTGTCGGCCATGACGTTGACCGACTCCGTGAGGTCTTTCCAGGTGCCGGAGACGCCCTTGACGTCGGCCTGCCCGCCGAGCCGTCCGTCGGTGCCGACCTCGCGGGCCACCCTGGTGACCTCGTCGGCGAAGGAGGACAGCTGGTCGACCATGGTGTTGAGGGTGTTCTTGAGCTCCAGGATCTCGCCTCGGGCGGCGACGGTGATCTTCTGCGACAGGTCGCCGCGCGCCACGGCGGTGGCCACCTGCGAGATGTTGCGGACCTGGGCGGTGAGGTTGCCGGCCATGAAGTTCACCGAGTCGGTCAGGTCCCGCCAGGTGCCCGCCACGCCCTTGACGTCGGCCTGGCCGCCCAGCTCGCCCTCGGTGCCGACCTCGCGGGCCACCCTGGTGACCTCGTCGGCGAAGGAGGACAGCTGGTCGACCATCGTGTTGACGGTGTTCTTCAGCTCCAGGATCTCGCCGCGAGCCGCCACGGTGATCTTCTGCGACAGGTCGCCCCGGGCCACGGCCGTGGTCACCTGGGCGATGCTGCGTACCTGGTCGGTGAGGTTGCCCGCCATGGCGTTGACGGACTCCGTGAGGTCCTTCCAGGTGCCGGACACGGCCGGCACCTCGGCCTGCCCGCCGAGCCGCCCCTCGGTGCCGACCTCGCGGGAGACGCGGGTCACCTCGGAGGTGAACAGCGAGAGCTGGTCGACCATGCCGTTGAAGACGGAGGCGATCTCCCCGAGCAGCCCGTCGGCGTCGTCCGGCAGCCGGGTGCCGAAGTCGCCGTCGCGGACCGCGGTCAGGCCGGCCAGCAGTTGCCGGAGCTCCGGCTCGCCGACCTCGCCGACGTCACGTGTCCGCTTGGGACGTCCGGACGAACGTGAGGCCCCCGCTGCGTCACTCATGTTCACCCCTGGTTCTGATCCTGCAGTTGTCAAAGCTTCACCAGGAGAATAGTCAAGCGTGCGAGCTCATCATGCTGATCGCCGAGTGTCGGTCAAGCAACTGTCTGAAAGGCTTGGTGGAAGGTCAGGATTTGCGGCCGACAGCGCCATATTGCGACACTTCCTGGCCGCGATATTGGGTGGTCGGCTCGGGGCGCCACTTCGGCAGCGACACCATGCCCGGCTCGACCAGTTCCATCCCCTTGTAGAACTCCATGAGCTGCTCGATCGTACGGATCGTGATGGGCGTGGCGCCGCTGTCGTTCCAGATGGCCGCGGCGCGGTCCATGGCCGGGCTGCTCACGCTGGAGGCGACGGTCAGATAGCTGCCCGAGGGGAGCGCCCGCATCAGCTCGGCGACGACCGTGTACGCCTGTTCGTCGTCCGGCACGAACTCCACCACGCCCAGCAGCATCAGGCCGACGGGCTGCGTGAAGTCCAGGGCCTTGGCCGCGTGTTCCAGGATCGTCTCCGGGTCGCGCAGGTCGGCGTCGATGTACGTGGTCAGGCCCTCGTCGGTGCCGCGCAGCAGCGCGCGGGCGTGGGCCAGGACGATCGGGTCGTTGTCGACGTACACGATGCGCGCCTCGGGCGCGGCGGCCTGGGCCACCTCGTGGGTGTTGTCGGCCGACGGGATGCCGGTGCCGATGTCGAGGAACTGGCGCACCCCCTCCTCCACGACCAGGTGCCGCACCACGCGGGCCAGGAACTCCCGCTCGGCGCGGGCGATGATGGCCAGCTCCGGCATGACCTGGAGGATCTGCTCGCCCGTCTCGCGGTCGGCGGCGTAGTGGTCCTTGCCGCCCAGCCAGTAGTCGAAGACGCGCGCCGGATGAGCCACCGAGGTGTCTATGCGGCTGAGCTGTTCCATGACGTCGTCGTTCGCGTCCTCGGTCATCAGGGGTCCCCAGGTCGTCGCGGTAATGGAGGGCTTATCTCGGCTCAGCCTAGAGGTCATTTCACTGGCAAATCGCAAGAATTACGACATGTGATCATTTGAATACTTGACACGGATCAAAGGCCACCAGGAAACTCTCCTGCACCACCGGACAGATTGTTCGGTAAACGTTTACAGGGAGCGACCGATGCCCTTATCTCGATGGAGCGGTGTCGGTGCGCTCATTGCCCTCGCCCTCGTCGTCCTGCTGGCCGTACCGGGAGAGGCACGCGTGCGGGCCGACCGGACCGGGACGATCACCGCGGCCGCCGCGCCCTCGGCGGCGCTGGGGGAGAACATCGCCTACAACCTGTATCTGCCGTACGGCTACGCCAAGGGCGCCGATCGTTACCCGGTGCTGTACCTGCTGCACGGGCGCGGCGACACGATGCAGGCGTGGACCCGGGTCAAGGACACGCTCGACGCGATGATCCGGACCCGGCGGATACCGCCGCTCATCGCCGTCATGCCCGACGCGCCGTGGAGCGAGCGCGGCAGCTGGTACGTGGACTCCCGCTACACCGGCTCCGACCTGCCAGGACGGCCGGTCGAGACCGCGCTGACCCGCGACCTGGTCGCCCACGTGGACGCAACGTACCGCACGGCGCCGATCCGCCAGGCCCGCATGGTCGGCGGCTACTCCATGGGCGGCTCGGGCGCGCTGCGCTTCGCGCTGGCCCACCAGGACCTGTTCGGCAGCGCCATCGTGCTCAGCCCGGCCGTTTATACGCCGCTGCCGCCGGGCGACTCCTCCACACGCGACTACGGCGCCTTCGGCCAGGGCGGCGAGAAGTTCGCCGACGCGGTGTACCGGGAGTCGAACTACCCCGCCCTGCTCCCCAAGCTCGACCAGGACCTGCCCGTACGGCTGTTCGTGGCCGTCGGCGACGACGAGTACGCCAACCCCGACCCCGCCGACGCCCAGCACGACCTCGACTTCGAGTCCGCCGCGCTCTACAACGCGGCCCGGCGCTCGCCCGCGATCTCGGCGCAGCTGCGCGTGCTCGACGGCGGCCACGACTGGACCGTCTGGGCGCCCGCGTTCGAGCAGGCGATGGCCGAGCTCGGCCCGGGGCTGAGCGTCACGCCGCCGGCCGGGCTGCCCGCCCCGCTGTACGGCACGGCCGCCCAGGACTGGGCCGGTGGCGTCGCGGCCCACGCCGACGGCTCGCTGACCACCGGGTTCGCGGCGAGCGGACCCGTCGGCGGCCAGCCGTACGCGGGCCGCCTCGACGCGGTGCTGGTCCGCGGCGGCGCGGACGGCTGGACCAGGCAGCTCGGCAGCGCCGCCGACGAGCGGTTGTACGGAGTCGCGGCGCTGCCCGACGGCGGCGTCCTCGCGGCCGGCTACACCAAGGGCGACCTGGACGGTCACCACGCGGGCAACGCCACGGACGACGCGTTCGTGGTCCGGCTCGACGCGAAGGGCGCGGTCCGCTGGCTCACCCAGTTCGGCGCGCCCGGCGTGGCCGACCGCCTCTACGGCCTGGCCGCCGCCCCTGACGGCGGCGCCTACGTGGCCGGCTACACCAAGGGCGCCCTCGACGGGGCCAACAGCGGGGACAAGGACGCGCTGGTCGCCCGCCTGTCCGCCGACGGCGCGGTCTCCTGGGTCCGCCAGTACGGTGGGGTGGGCGAGGACAAGGCGTACGGAGTGGCTTCGGACGGGACGAACCTGTACGTGACGGGCAGCGCGACCTCGGCTTTGCCGGGGACGACCGCGCTCGGCGGGCTCGACGGCTGGCTCGCCGCCTACGACCCGAACGGGGCCCGGAAGTGGGCCACCGCGGTGGGCGGCACCGGTGACGACCGGCTGAACGCGGTAGCCATCACCACGGCGGGCCTCGCGGTCGCCACCGGGGGCGTCGGCGGTGATCTGGTCGCGGCGGCGTACACGGGCGCGGGCAAGCAGCGCTGGCAGGCCACCGTCGCCACCCCGGCCGCCGACGAGGGCGCCGCCGTGGTGCCGCTGACCGGGGGCGCGGTCGCGCTGGCCGGATACACCCGGGGCCGGGTGGGCGTGGTGGCGGGCGCGGCCGACGTCCTGACGGTCCGGCTGGACGGTAAGGGGAAGCAGCAGGCCGCCGCCCAGCTCGGCACCGCCCGTGACGACGGCGTCGACCCGTTCTCCGAGGTCAACCTGTACGCCGCCGCCACCCCGTCGGGGCAGGTGGCCGTCTCCGGCCTGACCTACGGCACGCCGACCGGCGGCGAGGCGCCGGGCAACGGCGACGTCTTCACCACCACGATCGACCCGGCCACCGGCCTGCCCAAGGGGTGATCCCAAGGGGTGATGAGGTCAGGCCGGGGTGAGGAGGCCCGCGTCGACGATGGCCCGGCCGAAGGGGCGGGCCAGCTCGGCGAGGCGTTCGCAGCCCTCCTCGCCCAGCGCCGAGTAGGCGGGCAGGGCCAGCGCGTCGGTGCGGGCCTCGATGTGCTGGCGCAGCGTCTTGCCCTCGGCGCTGAGCGTGTGGCCGTCGAGGAGACCGCGTTCGCGCAGGCGTTCCCCGGCCGCTGCCCACTCCGGCTCCGGCCAGGCCCGGCTCAGCTTGAGGAAGTCCACCGGGACCTCCCCGCTGGCGGCGTGCAGCACGAGCGCGTCCAGCGGCCCGACGCCCTCGGCGACCAGCATGCTGATGTGCCCGTCGCCACGGAACTCGCGCAGCAGCGTCTGCGCGTGCCACAGCTGGAGCAGCGGGTCGTCCGGCCAGGCCAGCGCGGCGTGCGCGGCGAACAGCGGGCGGCCCTGCGGATGCTCGCAGGCGGCCTCGGCGGCGCGCCGGGCCAGCTCGAGGACCGTGTCCAGTTCGGGCTGCTCGTGGATGCCCGCCCGGCGCAGGGCCTCGTCGGCCGCCTCGTACCGCGCGGCCAGCACCTGCTCGGGCGTCGCCAGGTCCCAGGCGGCGGGCAGCGCCTTCCGTACGAGGTCGGGGTGGAAGTTGTAGAAGGTCGCGATGACCAGCTCGGCGGAGGCGCGGCCGAGCGCCGCCCCGCGCGAGGCGAAGTAACCGGAGCGGGCGTTCAGCCCCAGCGCGGCGTACCGCTTCCGGCCCTCGGGGACGAAGTAGATCATGCCGTGCACCGGCTCCAGCCGCCGCCAAGCCTGTCGCGCTGCCCTCATGTCAGCGTCCCCCTTCATGACAGTGAGTCCACGAACCGCGCCATCCCGGCCAGCCACCGGTCGGGATCGTCGGCTTTGCGGCGGGCGAAGTCGGCCACCTCGGGGTGCGGGAAGATGTGGAACCGCTCCGCCGCCAGCCCCTCGACCACCGTCCCTGCCACGTCGGCCGGGTCGAGGATCGCCCCGGACGCGCCGACCGCGCGGGCCGTCAGGTGGTCCTCCGCGACGCCGCGCTCCAGCATGGCGGTCCGTACGCCCTGCGGGCACAGCACGCTGACCTTGACGCCCTTGGTCGCGTAGTGGATCGAGACCCACTCGGCGAAGGAGATGGCCGCCGCCTTGGTCACCGCGTAGGGCGCGTCGCCGGGGCAGCTGATCAGTCCGGCCGCCGAGCAGGTGTTGAGCAGGTAGCCACCGCCCCGCTCGACCATGCCGGGCACGACCGCTCGCGCGGCGTACACGTGGGCCCGCAGGTTGACCGACCACAGGCTGTCCCACTCCTGGTCGGTGGCCTCCAGCCCGTGCCCGGCGATGACGCCCGCGTTGGAACAGAACAGATCGGGCGGGCCGAAGGGCGTCTCCGCCAGCGCGGCCACCTCGGCCTCCACCGACACGTCGGTCCGTACGGCCAGGGCCCGGTCGCCGATCTCCTTCGCCACCGCGCCCGCGCCCGCCTCGTCGAGATCGGCGACCACCACTCCGGCCGCCCCCTCGGCGGCGAACCTGAGCGCCATGGCCCGGCCGATCCCGCTCGCCGCCCCCGTGACGACGACGACCTTGTCCCGCACCCGCATGAAGCCACCTTCCTAACCGACCAGCCGGTATCCAGAACGTAGTTCTACTACCGGTGGCGAGTCAACGTCTCGATGGCGCGCTTGAGGACCTTGCCGGTGGGGCTCATGGGCAGCTCGTCGGCGAAGGTGACGTGCCGGGGATACTTGTACGCCGCCACCCGCTCCCTGACGAAGGCCCGCAGCTCGTCGGCCTCGACCGGCGCGCGCAGCGTCACCACGGCCGCGATCTCCTCCCCGAGCTCCGGGTGGGGGACCCCGATGACCGCCGCCTGCCGTACGGCGGGATGCTCGTACAGGACCTCCTCCACCTCGCGCGGGTAGACGGTGTAGCCGCCCCGGATGATCACGTCGCGGCGGCGGTCGACCAGGAAGAAGAACCCGTCCTCGTCGACCCGGCCGAGGTCGCCGGTGTGGAACCAGCCGTCGCGGATCGCCTCAGCGGTGGCGGCCGGATTGTTCCAGTAGCCCTTCATCACGTTGGGGCCCCGGACGACGATCTCGCCGATGTGGCCGGTCGGCACCTCGCCGCCGTCCTCGTCGACCACCTTCATCTGGACGTCCTTGATCGGGCGGCCGATCGACCCCGGCCGGGTGCCGTTGCGGCCCCGGTTGGACGAGGCGACGGGCGAGGTCTCGCTGAGCCCGTAGCCCTCCACGATCGAGCAGCCGAACCGCGTCTCGTACGCCCGCAGCACGTCCAGCGGCAGCGCCGCCCCGCCGGAGACCAGGATGCGCAGCAGTGACATGTCGGAGGCGCCCGGATGGTCGAGCAGCGCGATGTACATGGTCGGCACGCCTTGGAAGACCGTGACGCCGTCCCGCCGGATGACCTCCAGCGCCCGGCCCGCCTCGAAGCGAGGTAGCAGCGTGAGGCGCGCGCCGGCCTGGACGGTGGCGTTGAGCGAGCAGGTCTGCCCGAAGGAGTGGTAGAGC
Organism: Nonomuraea sp. NPDC049129; assembly: GCF_040648495.1. Classification (NCBI taxonomy): domain Bacteria; kingdom Bacillati; phylum Actinomycetota; class Actinomycetes; order Streptosporangiales; family Streptosporangiaceae; genus Nonomuraea; species Nonomuraea sp. NPDC049129. The sequence continues at coordinate 179,315 of NZ_JBEZDU010000004.1, forward strand.
GGCAGTGCCCCGAGCACGACGTCGTCCACCCCGAGCGCGTGCATGCGGGCGACGGCCGCGGCGTTGCCGCCGAGGTTGCCGTGGGTCAGCTCGACGCCCTTGGCCCGGCCGGTCGTGCCGGAGGTGTAGTGGATGACCGCCGTCTCGCCGTCCGCGCGCGCGGTGACGTCGTGCTCGGCGGCCAGGCCGCGCAGCAGCCGCTGGAACTCGCCCGGCACGACGAAGAAGCAGTCGGTCAGGGTGCCGGCGGTGCCCGCCTCGGCGGTCTCCGCGAAGGCGTGCCAGGCGATCAGCAGGCAGGCCCCGCAGTCACCGAGGTACGCGGCGATCTCCCTCCTGCGCAGCAGCGGATCCAGCGGAACGACGACTGCCCCGATCCGCAGCACCCCGTAGTAGACGACGGCGAACTCCGGAACGTTCGGCAGCATGATCGCCACCCGGTCGCCTGCGCCGATCCCGCGCAGCCGCAGCAGGGCGGCGACGCGGGCGCTCATCAGGTCGAGCGCGCCGTAGGTGAGCGCCTCGTCGTCGAGCGTGACAACCGTCCTCCCGCCGAGCCGATCGGCGACGGTGTGGAGCCGGTCAGCGAGATTCATGGAACGACCGTACGTCCCCGCTCCCACGTCGCTCATCGGTCACGGTGGCCAGTCTTTGCCCCCCGTGGTTGGTGTTGGGCGGCTGCTTGGGGGTGAGTGGCAGGGAGTCGTGGAGGGCGATGGCCACGAGCAGGTCGAGCAGGTCGCTGATCCGGCGCAGGCTGCGACCGGTGCGCTCCTGGATGCGGCGCAGGCGGTACTGAGCGGTGTTGGGGTGGATCTGCAGCCGCTCGGCCGAGGCGCGCAGGTTGAGGTCGGCGGCGGCGAAGGCGCGGATCGTGGCGGTGAGCACGCCGCCGCGCGCCCGGTCCTCGGACAGGAGCGCGGTGATCCGCGGATCCACCAGATGGCGGGCGGTGTCGTCGGCCCTCAGCGCCAAGTACTGGAACGGCGAGAGCCGGGGGAGCGCCGCCACACCGCCGTCCTCCGGCAGGAACTCCAGCACCGTACGGGCCTCGTCGTACGCCTGCGGGATCCCGGCCGTCCCGGCGACGACCGTGCTGATGCCCATCGCCAGCACGATCCCCTCGCCCATGAGGCTCTCGCGCACGGCCTGCAGCCGCTCGCACAGCTCCTCGGGGTCGCCGCCGGGGCCGAGCGCGGGGATGGCGACGATCTCCGACTGCCGCACGACCGACAGCGTCCGCGCGCCGTTCGCCCCGGCCCTGGACAGGGCCGCGCAGGCCGCGTGCCGCGCGTCCACGCCGCGGTCGGAGTCCGGGTTCCCGCCGATCACGAGCGCGCGCGGCCCGAGCAGGACCGCGATCACCACCAGCAGGGGCGAGCGGGTGTCGGACCCCAGACCGTACGCCTGGGCCGCGGCCAGTTGCCCGCCGCGCGTGGGCGCGCCGCCGGCCAGCAGGGTCTCCAGCAGGTCCCTGCTCTCGTGTACGGCCTCCGCCGCGGCGTAGTGCTGGAACTCCATGTACGCGTTGGCCGCGTGCGTACTGGCGAAGTCGCAGTAACGCATGATCGGGCCCGCCAGAGAGAGGGCGGCCTCGTGGCCGGCGGCCGAGTGGCCGGCCCGCTCCAGCACCGACCCCCAGAAGACCCGCTGGCCGACGCGGAAGGCGTTGATGTAGTCGGCCAGGGCGAGCCCGGCCCTGGCCCGCCGCATGGCGGCCCGGCGCGCGAAGGCGATGTCGTCGACGGTGACCGTGCGGTCTTCGAGCATCACGGCCAGCTTGCTGCGGTAATGGCGGACCACCTGGTCGCGTACGTCGGCGAGGAAGTTCTCGTCCTGAGCCGCGTAGGCGGGGATCTCGGTCCGCATCGTCTGAACGGCCGTGTCGGCGAGGTCGGCTAGATGATCGAGGAGCTCGGAGAGGATGCGCGTGCGCTGGACGCGGACCGTCGCCGAACCGGTGAGCGTTTCCGTGCTGAAACCACCGGACATGCCGGGATGATCCATGCACTTTGCCGGGCGGTCAACAGGTCGTAACCGGTCCGAGACAGACCCTGTGCCCGGCGGACAACAGCCGGCACGCATCTTGGGTGACCGTGCCCAATGTGGTGTCGGACGGGTGACTTCTACGCTTTCAGCACGTTGTTCGCCGCTCACCGTCAGCGGGAGGCCGGAGTGCTGGAGGTAAGCGAGCTCACGGTCCGATTCGGTGGCATCACGGCGCTCGACGGCGTGGGCTTCTCGGTGCGGCGCGGCGAGATGGTGGGGCTCATCGGGCCGAACGGCGCGGGCAAGACCACGCTGTTCAACTGCCTGACCCGCCGCCACGACGCCGACGCGGGCCGGGTCGAGTACGAGGGGCGGGACCTGCTCGCCGTACCTCCGCACGCGATCGCGGCCTTGGGCATCGCCAGGACCTTCCAGAACCTCGGCCTGTTCCCGCGCATGTCGGTCCGCGACAACACGCTGGTCGGCGCGCACCACCGCGGCCGGGCCGGCTTCCTCACCGCGGGCCTGCGCCTGCCCGGCGTGCGCCGCGAGGAGGCCGGGCTGCGCGCCGAGGCCGACGCGGTGCTCGACCGGCTGGCGCTGACCGAGGTCGCCGACCACCCGGCCGCCGGGCTCCCGTTCGGCACGCTCAAGCGGGTGGAACTGGCCAGGGCGCTGGTCGGCCGCCCCGCGCTGCTGCTGCTCGACGAGCCGGTGAACGGGCTCAGCTCGGCGGAGGTCGAGGAGTTCGCCGGCGTCCTGCGCGCCATCCGCGACGAGTACGACCTGACCATGGTCGTGGTCGAGCACCACATGGGCTTCGTCATGGGAATCTGCGACCGGATCGTCTGCCTGGACTTCGGCCGCAAGATCGCCGAGGGAGCTCCGGCCGAGGTTCAGCGCGATCCCGGGGTCATCGAGGCGTACCTGGGGACCGCCGTATGAGCGAGCTGGTGGTGACGGACCTGGTCGCCGGATACGGTGACGCGAAGGTGCTGCACGGGCTGAGCCTGTCGGTCGGTCCGGGGGAGATCTGCGCGATACTCGGGCCGAACGGAGCCGGCAAGACGACCCTGTTGCGGGCGCTGTCCGGCATGGTCCGTGGGCGCGGCAGCGTCCGGCTCGGCGGCACCGAGCTGACCGGCCGCTCGCCGGACGCCATAGCCCGGCGCGGCGTCGCCCACGTGCCCGAGGGCCGCGGCACGTTCATGCCGCTCACCGTCGAGGAGAACCTGCGCCTGGGCGCCTACGTACGCCGGGGCAGAACAGGCGTGGACGCCGACCTCGACCGCATCTACACCTACTTCCCGGCGCTGAAGCCCAGGCTGCGGCAGGCGGCGGGCAGCCTCAGCGGCGGCGAGCAGCAGATGCTGGCCATCGGCCGCGCGCTGATGCTGCGCCCCCGGCTGCTCCTGCTGGACGAGCCGTCGCTGGGCCTGGCGCCGCTGGTCACCCGGGAGCTGTTCCGCATCGTGCGGGCGATCAACGAACAGGAGCGGACCACCGTGGTCGTCGTCGAGCAGAACGCCCATCTCGCCCTCGGCATCGCCCAGCAGGCGCATGTCCTGGAGACCGGCCGGATCGTGCTGTCGGGCACGGCGGAGCGGATTAGGGCGGACGAGCAGGTCGCCCAGTCCTACCTCGGATACCGGGTCTAGCCATGGCCGGCTTCCTGCAGCAGGTCGTCGAGGGGCTCGGCGCGGGCGCCATCTACGCCAGCCTGGCTCTCGCGCTGGTGCTGATCTACCAGTTCACCGGCATCGTCAACTTCGCCCAGGGCGAGCTGGCGATGTTCTCCACCTACCTGGCCTGGCAGTTCACCGCCGCCGGGCTGCCGTTCTGGCTGGCGCTGGTCATCACGCTCGTGGTGTCGTTCGCGGGCGGCATGCTCATCGAGCGGGTGATCATCCGCCCGGTCGAAGGCGCCCCCGAGCTGACCGTGGTGATCGTCACCGTGGGGCTGTTCATCTTCGTGAACGCCGCCGCCGGGTGGATCTGGTCGTTCACCATCAAGGACTTCCCCAACCCGTTCCCCGAGGGCGCGCTCACGGCAGGGAGCGTCAGCGTGGGGTACTCGACGCTGGGCATCCTCGGCGTCGTCGCCGTGGTGATGGGCCTGCTGTACCTGCTCTTCCAGCACACCAAGATCGGCCTGGGCATGCGCGCGGTGGCCTCCAGCCCGCAGTCCGCCCGGCTCGTCGGCATCCGGGTGGGCTGGACGCTCGCGCTCGGCTGGGGCCTGGCCGCCACGGTCGGCGCGGTGTCGGGCGTGCTGGTGGCGCCGCTGCTCTTCCTGGACCCCAACCTGATGGGCGGGGTGCTCATCTACGCGTTCGCGGCGGCGACGCTCGGCGGGTTCGACAGCCCGCTGGGCGCGGTCGTGGGCGGCCTGATCGTCGGCGTGGCCGAGACGCTGGCCGGGGCGTACGTCGGCTTCATCGGATCGGATCTCAAGATCGGGGTGCCGCTGGTCGTCATCCTCGGCGTCCTGCTGCTGCGGCCTCAAGGGCTGTTCGGGCGAGCGGTGGTGGAGCGGGTATGAGCGAGTCGGCGGAGGCGACCGGTTCGCCGGTCGCGAAGGGGCCCGGTTCGCCGGTCGCGGCGGAGCCCGATTCTTCGGTCGCGGAGGGGCCCGACTCTCCGGTCGCGGAGGGGCCCGGAGGGCGGGTCGCCCGGCGGTGGCGGGTGCCCGCGAACTGGCGCTGGATCGTCGTGGCGCTGCTGCTCGTACTGGCCTGCTACGCGCCCTTCCAGCTGGTGCCGTTCCGGGTCTTCCAGTTCACCATGGTGCTGATCTACGCGGTGGCGCTGCTCGGGCTGAACCTGCTCGTCGGGCACGCGGGCCAGATCTCGCTCGGGCACGGCGCCTTCTTCGCCGTCGGCGCCTACACCACGGCGATCCTGCTGCACAGCTGGGACGTGCCGTACCCGGCCACGCTGCCGGCCGCCGCCGTGGTGGCGTTCACGCTGGGACTGGCGCTCGGCGTGCCCGCCGTCCGGCTGCGCGGCCTCTACCTGGCCCTGGTGACCCTGACCATCGCGATCTTCCTGGTGCCGCTGCTCAAACGGTTCGAGTCGGTCACCGGCGGCTCCATGGGGCTGACGCTGGCCAAGCCGGCGCCGCTCGCGTGGACGGGACTGGCCGAGGACCAATGGCTGTACTTCCTCACGCTGGCCGTGGCAGTCGTGGCGTTCCTGGTGACCCGCAGTGTGCTGCGCTCGCGGGTCGGCCGGGCGCTGCACGCCATCCGGGACAACGAGGCGGCGGCCGAGGTCATGGGCGTGCGGCTGTCGTTCTACAAGACGCTCTCCTTCGCCTGGAGCGCGATGCTCGCCGGGATCGCGGGCTGCCTCTACACGTGGGTGATCGGGTACGTCTCGCCGGACTCGTTCGTCGTCACGCTCTCGATCACGCTGCTGGCGGGCCTCGTCGTGGGCGGCCTCGGCTCGTACTGGGGGCCGCTGCTGGGCGGGCTGTTCGTCATGTTCGTACCGAGCATCTCCCAGAGCGTGAACGACGCCGCGCCCGGCGTCGTCTTCGGCCTGCTGATCATCGCGGTGATGTACGTCGCCCCGACCGGCCTGGCCGGGCTGGCGGGCCGCGCGGCGTACTCGATCAAGAAGACCCTCCGGAAGGAGTAACAGGCATGCGCGTATCCGTTATCGGCTGTACGGCGATGCTCCTGGCCGCGGTGGCGGCCTGCGGGGGGCGGGGCGGGACCGAGCCGGGCACCACGGCGTCGGGGCCGTGCCAGGGCCAGCAGACGACCGGCATCACCGACAAGAGCATCAAGCTCGGCGGCATCTACCCACTGTCGGGACCCGCCTCCGCCTACGGTGACATCCCCAAGGGCATCAAGGCGTACTTCGACTACATCAACGCCGAGAAGAACGGCATCGGCGGGCGCAAGGTCGAGTTCGTGGTCCGCGACGACGGCTACCAGCCGCCCAAGGCGGTCGAGGAGGCCCGCCGGCTCGTCGAGCAGGAGCAGGTGTTCGCGCTGTTCCAGACGCTGGGCACCCCCTCGACGACGGCGACCTGGGACTACACCAACCAGCAGAAGGTGCCGCAGATCTTCGTCGCGACCGGCGCTTCCAAGTGGGGCACCGACACCAAGCACCCGTGGACCATCGGCTGGCAGCCCAACTACATCTCCGAGGCGCGCGTCTACGCCCAATACCTCAAGAAGGAGAAACCCAACGCCAAGGTCGCGGTGCTCTACCAGAACGACGACTTCGGCAAGGACCTGTTCGGCGGCTTCAAGCGGGCCATCGAGGGCAGCGGGATCACCGTCGTCGGCGAGCAGAGCTACGAGGTCACCGACCCGAGCGTCGACCCGCAGATGCGCAACCTCGCCGGGTCCAAGGCCGACGTGTTCCTCAACATCACCACGCCCAAGTTCGGCTCACAGGCGCTGGCCGCCGACGCCAAGAACACCACCTGGAACCCGCTGCACATCCTCAACAACGTCTCCGCCTCGATCACCGTGCTCAAGCCGGTCGGCTTCGAGAACGTACAAGGCGTCGTGTCCTCCACCTACTACAAGGACCCCAGGGACGCGACGTGGAACGACGACGCGGAGATGAAGCTCTACAAGGCGAAGATGGCGCAGTACGCGCCGGGCGCCGACCCGAACGTGCCGTTCTTCACCTTCGGCTGGGCGGTGGCCGACTCCTTCAACAAGACGATGTCGGCCGCGAAGTGCCCGACCCGCGAGGGGCTGCGCGACGCGATGCGCAGCCTGAGCAACGTGCAGATCAACATGCTGCTCCCCGGGGTGACGATGAACACCGCCGCCGATGACGGCTTCCCGATCGAGTCGATGCAACTCATGAAGTTCAAGGGCGAGAGGTGGGAGCTGTTCGGGCATGTGATCGACACCCGCAAGGAGTTCGGGCCGCTGACCGGCTGAACAAGCATGGGCCTTCGCTTTGAGGGCGCTTTCGCGCTGTCGGCTCCGGGCTGCGCCCAGTGCGGGGCAGTGCCCCCCACGCCCCCACCTTCACAAGCGTGGTCCTCGCTAATCGCTCGGGCGCCTTCCAGACGCAAACGGTCCCCTAACCGGAGCGAGCCCACTCAGCTCCAACAGGGAGCTCTTTCCATCCTGACCAGGACCGTCACGATGGAAAGAGCTCAGTGAGCCTTTCTCCCATATTCTGCCGAATTTGCTAGCTTGGAGTTTTCCCGTCCGGCAAGAGCATCTGAGTGCATACCCACTTCGGCACACTGCCTGAAAGTAAAGCACACGCCTTAGCTCCGATCCTGTAGCTGTCACTATGCGCCATCGGCGAGACAAGCCAGTCAGCTTGAAGCCGTTGAGTGGAAAAGAAACGCTGGGCATTGTGGCGGTCTGGTTCCACATAGGACTGGAAATAGACCTTTTCTCTGGGGCGTGCAGCTGCCCAGAAACTTTGGCAGCGTGAACTCCACCACAGCTTGACTTCAAGATGTACCTGGCTTGCCATCCCGCTGTTGCCGCCCCCAGGAACAACGACAGCATCTTCGGTGCAGCCTTGAGCAACTGGATCCTGGTTATCGCAACTCATACCACTCGGGTGGTCGCTACATTCTGTGGCATGACTTATTGTCTCAGGCGGAGGCGAGGAAGGTGTCGCCACGAGCGAGCCTCTAGAGTTCGGGATGAAATGCTCTGTTGATGGGCGATAATAATCGCCACTGACTATAATTAGTAGAAAAACTATCCCGCAAAAAATAACTAGACGCAGCGCAGCATGACGGCAAAGCGCAGAGGCTCGCGATGTCCAGGTCCAGATGAGGTGGGTTGACGGTCTAGACGTGGGAGCCGGGGGTCGTTCCAGCGAGGGCGGCGACGCTGTCTGTGAAGCGATGCCCACGCCCGCGACAGGCATCGACCCCTCCAACTCTTGGCGACGCTGAGCATGACTCGCCTTTGCCAAGGTATTGCTCAAATCTGATACTTTATTCGATTCGAGGTTGGTGATCTGGAGATACTCGGTCAGCGCAACAGCGGCAAGGTCGAAGAGCCAGCCATCAATGGGCCCATGCAAGTTAGGGATATCCCTGCCGAGGAAGACCAATGCTGCTGCAGCGAGCGAGAGGTGGCATTGGGGAACCCAGCGGTCTCCGTAGCTCTTACTCGCCGCCCACTTATATCCAGCGTGGAAGACAGATCTGATAACTTCATGTTCTTTCTCGAAATCAGGGTCTTCATTGTCAGCCTGGTGATTGGCCAGACACCGAATGAGTGATCTGGCCTTGGATGAACTGAGATCGATGTCACGGAGCCATCGCGTGGCTAGCGACACCAGCAAGTACATTTGATCCCACGTCAGCAGCCCGTTTGCATTAAACCCGCCATAATCGATAAATATGTAGTCTTCTGGCGAGACTTTGAGATAGGTCGGTATAAGAATGTTGCGTACGTTGAAGTCGCTATGCACCCGGCCGATAAACGCGTCAAAGCGGTGCGCCCCCAGGTATGAATCAGAAGACATAAGAGCGAGCGGGTTGACCAATTTCTGATCCCAACCCTCGCGGCGAAGCCATACGTCCTGCACGCTGATGTCTGCATCTTTCGCGTAGCGGATCAAGGGACTGTCCTCGCACAATCGCTTCTCACCAATGGAGTCTCTGAGGAACTCGGAGATGCTGACGTTGGACCGGAAATCAAGGATATCCCTGTTCCAGTCGTTCAGGAGGGATCCTGTGACTGTCTCGCAGATATTAGCAAGGACGGGATTACGTACATAGTCGTCCATCGGTCTATAGTTTTCGATATCTCCGCCAGCGATCTCCATAAAGATTACTGCCCAATTCTTTAGCCTTTCGGTGTCGCCGGACTTGGCCATGTGTTTGATTCGGTATTCCTGCGGAGTCGCATTGTACGCAGTTGATATTCTGCTTGGCTCGCTTGGATCTATACAGAATTTTAGGATTACCTGTCGATGCGGGGCTCGATCCAATTGATCGCGTACAACCATTACGGACGCTCCGCTGTGCCCATCTGCCAGCAATCGCAGAAAGGAAACTTTCCGAGGGAGGCGATCTAGATATCTGTCAAACGCGACCAACTCCTCCCTTGGAATGGCATCCCACGCCTCGTTCGGCTCCCTTGAACCCATGACACGCCCCCCGATTGGCTGACACGGCCTGAGACGGCCGGGATAGAGAGAAGGGATGTCGTCGCGACATTCACGACGCACGGCTGAAAGTAATCGATCAACCGTTCGATCCTTGACAGAGGATTGTTGTCCGTCATAATGAGAAGGATAAGGCAAGGCGGTACGGAAGAGGCGCCGTTCAGATGGTTCTTGCCGATCAGCTTGCGACCCTGCTTGCGGTGATTGTGGGCGCGATTACGTCGTTCACGGTAACGACCTTAAGTGACCGCTCCCGATTTCGCCGTGAGCAGGCACGGCACTGGACTGACAAGAAGCTAGAAGTATATGGCGCATACCTCAACGCTATCAAGCACATGAATCAGTTATCTCGTAGGATAGCCGCGAGTCGTGGCATCGGTGATGGGCGTGCCCTGAAGTTGGGCCGAGAGAAAGCGCACGCGCTTTTGGACGATGCGGAGAATAGCAGGGCCACTGCCAGCGAGATGGTGGCTCTCGTCGGGGACGCGACGGTTGTCGGAGCCGTCAGGGATCTGAATCGGGAGGTCTGGCGACTCGAATGGATTGCTCGCGGTCTGCTTCAGCCGAACAACGAGATGTGGGAGGCATGCAACCAGGCGTATGTCCGAGCGCTCAACGCCCTTCACGAGGGCATCAGACAGGAGCTTAAGATCCCTGGCGTTTTCCTGCCGCGGTCTCTGGAGCGTCACCCCAGGCCCATCCTGCCGACAGCCGATCTGCCTCCTAGCCTCGATCATTCGTGATCTTGGGATGGTCGGTCGAACGGCCCGCCTGGCCGCCGGCTTCGCCATCGGCACCACCACCGCCTGGCGCTACATCCGCGAAGCCGTGGACCTGCTGGCCGCCCTGGCCGACGAGTACACGCCGCCGCCGAGCGCGCATCCCATCGGCCTACACCATCCTCGATGGCACCCTCATCCCCATGGACCGCCTTGCCGACGACCGCCCGTACTACAGCGGCAAACGCGGTATTCACACCAAGATCGACACTCTGTTCGCCGAGAAGCGTCCGCTACCGGAAACCCTGGAGGAGCGTCGACGTTGGAGTTACAGCCACTGCGGTCTACGAACCCGCATCCCACGATCGGTGCGAACGTAGGCATCTGGGTTGGTGGTCAGCAGGTGGAGTTGTTCTTTGAGATACTGTCGCCGGGCGGGGGGCATGTCATGGCAGTCATCTAGCGCCTCATCCCACCCGGAAACGGGTTGGTAGCGCTCGCCGTTGTTGATAATCGTCAAGCAGGGCGGGACCGCCACAACCCGATATCCGTCCTGTTCCTTACGCACGCACGAGAACAGAACACTGTTTTTGGCTGGGGTGAGCCGGTCAAACGACATGAGCCGTTCGCCGTCGCGGGCGAGTTCAGCCCGCTTCCCCTGTCGACGTCGAGATCTTGCGTAGTTCTCTCGCCGCCCATAGATCAGCACGTATCGGGGCTCAAGGCGCCGTCTTGCCAGGTCGGGCGGTATCTCGTAGTGCTCCAAGAACGCTGACTGATTGTGTCCGATGTTGAACCAGTGGCGCCATTCGGCGAGCTGCCCTTGGGCGTGGGTGAAAGCGCTGTGAATCTCGGCGCGGTCACCATGGAACCACTTCTTGTGAGGAGTCTCAATTTCAATCAAGATCGGATACAGCGACCCGCTATCGGTGGCGATCCACATAAAGTCGGGTTCCCGATCGCTCAAACCGGGCAACTTCGGCCGGGTGATCACAGCCGAAGGGAATGCGGAATGACCCGAATCCCCATCGACGCTGTAAGCGCCAGGCAACAGTGACGGGTGACGTTCCAAAAAAGCGTGCACCAAACGTTCATCCTGCGACTCCGGGCTATCGAGTAGCAAACGCCACTGCTCCATCACAGCGGCGTCGTAGATCTCTTGCACTGGCCGCCCTGGCGCTGTCTCCTCACTCTCCGCCAAATAACCCGGCAAATGCCCAATAAAGGGCAACCGAAAATCTTCAGCCACAGCAGGAATAATCGCATCTGTCACGAGGGCAGCGTACGCCTGACGGGGTGGCCGTTGTGCAGGTACGCGACGGTGCCAGCGTCAGCGGCGGTGATCGCGGCCTGTAGGCGTGCCCACACGTACGGCCGGAGCCGCTTCCGCGCTTGGTTGGGAGTGCAGAACTCGAACGCGCCCAACTCGGTATCGGCAAGGCGTAGCGCGGCGGTTTGGTCGGGGGTGAGGACTCCGGCGTTGAAGATGAACATCACCGAGTCGTCCCATGGGCCGTGTGGTGGCACCCAGTCCACACACACCAACGCCATGTCCTCCGGGAGGTGGAGGCCGAGTTCTTCGGTCAGTTCTCGGCGGAGGGCATCAAGCGGTGGTTCGTTGGCTTCGGCCATGCCACCGGGGAGATCCCAATTGGGTTTGTAGGTGGGGTCGACGAGCAGCACACGGCCGTGATCATCACAAATGAGGGCGTCTACTCCCACGCGCTTGCGGGCCTGGCGGGCGTTGCCCTCGGTCAGATGCGCGCGGTAGGCGGCGGGATCGCGTTCGTAGAGCGGCCGGGTGTCGGGCTCGGTCATGGGGTTGGGCTGGTCCTTGGCTGTGTGGTGTCGGTGGTGAGCTGGTAGAGCCATTCACGCTGCCGCAGCGCCTCAGCCAGGTGGTCGAGGAAGCCCCGCGCGCATGCGGTGGCGCGGTGCGGCTGGAGCTGGTCGCGCAGATCGCGTAGTTGCTGAATCACCAGATACGAGCCTAGCGACCCGGTGGTATGAAGAACATCGGTCGCGACTGCACACGCCTGGTCCAACGCGCCGCGTTCGATGAGCACACCGGCCAGGGTGAGGTGCCCGAACGCGCGGGAGCGGGTGCGGCCGGCTGGCCGCAGCTCTAGAACTCGCTGGGCGTGGCGCTGGGCTGCGAGTAGGTCGCCGAGCTGCCGCATGCACCGGGCCGCGTCTCCGGCGAGGGACGCAGCATCAAACGGTGATACCCAGGGCGACGGGGCTGCGCTGTGGCTGCCCTGCAGGACGGTCTCAGCGCGGCCCAACAGTGCGCGCGTTTCCCGTGATCGTCCTGCGGCGGCGTGCCCGCGAGCCTGCAACGCCCACAGCCGCGCCGCCAGTTCGGGGTGAGCCGGTCCCGCCGTCAACTCGCGCTGTCCCTGAGCGGCGTAGCCGATAGCGTCATCGGGGTGGGCGCGATGGTGCGCGAGGTGGGCCAGGCTCGCGAGCACGTGAACCCTCAAATGGGGGTCGTCGCCCACGCCGGACAGGTCTCGCGCCCGCGCGAAATGCCGCCCGGCGCGGTCGTCGTCTCCGGCGTCATGCGCCATCCACCCGGCCATTTCTGTGAGTGCTGCGGCCGCGGTGAACACCTGCGTCCCCTCACCGCAGAACATGCGGGGACTGAGGTGGTCGCGTAGGTAGGTGGTGACGGTCGCGTACAGGTGAGCGCCGCCAATTTGGGCGTCCACCGCCCGCCACGCCGCCACTGCCGCCGCCGCATCCTCACCCTGCCCCGAGACGGTGGCCCGCGCCGAAACCGGAACAGGGACCGGGGGCGGTTCCGCGGCCGGGGCTGAGGCATGCACTGGTGGGCGCGCTGCGCGCTGCTGCGGTACCTGAAACCACAACCGGTCAGCCGGGATGTGCAGCAGTCGCGCCCACTGTGTGAGCCTGCCCAAGTCGGTTATCGGCGGGCCGTTCTCAATCCTGGACAGCTGGGGTTGGGTGATGCCCACCCACGCCGCCACCGTTTCCTGTCGTAGGGGGCGGCCGTGGTGCGGGTGGGCGCGATAGGCCGCGATGACCTTGCCCATGTGCCACTGGTCGAGCGCTGAGCGCATGCTGGGATGGGTCCAGAACTCCGGCGGCACCCTCGGCGGCCCGGCGGGCGTACCAGTCGCCTCACGTGCGCCCGTGGTGCATGCTGCGCACCGGCCGCTGGTGTTGTCGCGCGCTAGGCGTGTCCCGCAGCGGCAGCGCCGCGCCTGCGTGTCGGTCATCTGGACTCACCGCCACATCGGAGATCCCTGCACCCCGAATGTAACCACGCGATCACGTTGCGAATCCAGGTATTCGCTGGGGCGCATATCCATATGCGTTATTGGTCATGGCCGCATGTGCGGGCTGCTGGTCACTGTGGGAGCACCCCCAGCCGACCAGCGCGAAAGGCACACCGTGACCACACAACACGCAGCACCAGAGCCGGTGATCGGTTGGAACTACCTGGCGGTCTCGGGCCGCCCCATCGTCTGGGCCGGTCCGGTCACGCATCCGGGACCGCTGCCCGGATCGGCCCTCCCACCAACAGCACGACGCCGGGCGGTGGGGTACGTGCGGCTTCGACCCGACACCGACACCGCCGCCAGCGAGCAGATCACCGCGCGCCTGCGCGGGTTCGCGGCGCGGTCAGGGCTGGACCTGGTCGACATCTACACCGAGCACCCGCACCCGTACCGGCGATCGGCGTTTGGTGAGCTTCTCCAAGCGCTGTGCCGCCCCGACATCAGCACCGTGGTGATCCCCGCTCCGGAGCATCTGTCGGAGTTCGACGGCATCTATCAGGCCATGCGCGCCCTGATCGAGATAGAGACCGGCGCTGATGTCTTGGTGATGTCCCACACCACCGAGGCCACGCAATGACCCCGGCGCCTGTCCATGAGGTCCATGACCGGCGGCTGAAAGAGTTGCTCGGTCAGGTGATCGCGGCGGAGGTTCCCGCGATCGTTGTGGACCAAGCCACCGCCGAACGGTGGCTCCTACGGCTGGCCGGTGCCTTGCTGGGGATCAACGCCCGGCACCGCGTCGACCCGCGCGGGAGGTGCCGGTTGTGCCGCCCCGGATTCCTGCGGCGATGGTGGCCCCGGGGGGCGCGGCGAGCCTGCACTGTCCAACCGACGCTCGCGCACTACCTCCGCGACGCCGAACCGTTCCTATTGCCCACCGAGGATCACGGGGCCTCATGAGCGACCGGTTCGCGCCCGTGCCGCCCACCGTGCGCGCCTCCGAGGTCACCCTGTTGGCGCTGCACACCGCGATCACCATCGGCGCGCAAGTCGCCCGCATCAGCGCCCGAGTGTGGGGCCTGCCCTACTTCGAACGCCCTGCCGAACGGACCGCTGGCCACCTGCTCGCCCGCGCCGTCGAGAACACTGGCCACCCCAACCCCAATCCCCGATACTCCGACATCAACCCCGCCACCATCGCCGCCGTGAGTATCCGGGTCCACCGCCGCGCAGACGCCCTGATCATCGACGTGTGGGATACCGACCCCACCCCGCCAGACACCACCCCACCGGACCCCCACATGAGCGCCGTAGGCGCCCTGGCGCGCCGCTGGGGCACCTACCTCTCCCCGTGTGGCGGGAAGGTCATGTGGGCCGAGATAGGCGCAGACGATCACTCACCTGCCGGGCTGGCGCAGCCTGGCGGTTCTGACCATCTCACGCCGCGCCCCGATCCCAGCGCCGATGCGTGCCCATGCCACGCCGCATAACCCCCACCGAAAGCGGAGGCTTTACTAGGTTCGTCTCTCCGCACCGACGAACACCGGGACGGAGTGCTGGTCAGCGTCGTTGGCGTTGGGCGGCGCGGGAGTGGTCAGGTGCTGAGCGGCATGCGGCACGATGGAGCGCGAGTGGGGCGGTGACGGGACCAAGCGACCCTGGCCGCGGCTCGGGAGTAGGATGCCAAGCCGCCCAAGCTAGCTCGGCCGTTGCGCCAGGGTGCAGGCGGCTGATGGGGCGATCACAAATCAGCCGCAGGCCTTCGCAGTGGTGCCGCTGCCCTTGTTGACGCGGCCGACCCCGGCCGTCACGCTGCCCGTGGCCTGGGCGCAGACGCCGCTTGGCGCGTAGACCATGTCGCCCCAGTGGTGCCCGCCGTTCCCGGCGCGGTAGGTGAAGGAGATGCTCTTGCGGCTGGTGAAGACGGTGATGTGGCCGGTCGCGTTCTTGGGCACCGTCACCTCGCCCCAGTTGGTGCCGCAACGACGGGAGTAATACAGCCGGATCGTGCCCAGGGTGTCATCGATCTCGTTGCTCAGCGAGGCCTTCTTCCCGGTGTAGACCTTGCTGTTGGCGCACCCGCTTCTGTAAGGGTCCTTTCCGTCGTACGTGTGGGCACTCGCTGGGCCCGTGGTCAGCAAGAGCGTGCCAATCGTCGCTACGGACACCGCAGCCGCTGCTACGTGGATCTTCATATTGGTCGACTCCTTTGTGAGAGGCCCGGGGTATGAACTCAATTTCTCGCCCTTATCTCTCCGCGAGAAATGATCTCTGGAAGGAGGGAGACTTCCCGATAGGCGGGGGAGGCGAGAGCAGCTCCGACTATGCCGGGCGCCTCGAACGGCGGCAACGGACATCCGCCGGATAGCCGTCCAAACATTGTCCAGACGTCCGATTTGGACAAATAGCCCAGGCCGATGAGGGGTGGCCACAGGGCGCCGCCCGCAGCGACGAGGTCTCCGTCACCCGGCAATGAGATGAAAGGACATCACTTAGGGTAACGATATGGTGACGGGCCGCAGCTGGAGGCCTGGACGGTGCTCCGGGGGACGGCCGGCCCTGTGCGAGTGTGCACCGCCTTGTCCCGGCCGAGGAGTGTCATGTCACCCACCACCGTTGAGGTCTCGACCGCCTATGGCCCGGTATCGGGGCTGATCGAAAACGGGATCGCGTCCTTCCGCGGGATCCCCTATGCCGCCGCTCCCGTCGGGCCGAACAGGTTCGGCGCGCCCGTGCCGCCCGATACGTGGAGTGCGCCGTTGCCCGCTCACGAGTTCGGACCGACCCCGCCGCAGCCGCCGCTCAAGGGCAAGCTCGGCGAGCTGTTCCACAACCCGGTCATCCCCGGGGACGGTTACCTCAACCTGAACGTGTGGACCAGCGCCGCCGGCTCCGACGCCGCGATGCCGGTGCTGGTGTGGATCCACGGGGGCGCGTTCACCACCGGCTCCTCCGCGGTGACGACCTACGACGGCGCCACCTTCGCCCGCGACGGCGTCGTCTGCGTCACCATCAACTATCGCCTCGGGGTGGACGGCTTCGCCTACATCGAAGACGCTGCCGTCCCGGCCAACCGCGGCCTGCTCGACCAGATCTTCGCGTTGGAGTGGGTGCGGGACAACATCGCCGGCTTCGGCGGCGACCCCGGCAACGTCACCGTGGCAGGCGAGTCCGCCGGCGCGATGAGCGTGCTGACCCTGCTCTCCCTCGACCGGGAGCTGTTCCACCAGGCCATTGTCGAAAGCGGCACCGCGCACATCGGCCAGACCCTCCAGGACGCCGCCCTTGTCACCGCCGCCGTCGCCACCCGGCTGGGTGTGGAGCCGACCGCCCAGGCACTCGCCGCAGTGGACACCGCCGCCCTGATGACGGCGCAGGCCGAGGTGAGCGATGATGTCACTTCCGGCGCCGACCCCGTTCGGTACGGGGCGAGCACCATCGCCTCGTGCGGCATGTCGTTCATGCCGGTGATCGACGGCGAGGTGGTTCCGCGACTGCCGATCGACGCCATCGCCGACGGCCGCGGCGCTGACGTGCCGCTGCTGATCGGCACCACGGTCGAGGAGTTCAGGACCTTCGTCGTTCCCACCGCCATGGTGGGCTGGCCCGGAGCGGCGCCGTTCAGGACCAGGACCGAGGTCTACGGTGCCCCGGCCGGCTTCTACGACCGCTACGCCGATACCAGCGTCGAGCCGTACGTCCGCAACGCCCCCTCCGGCATCGCCTGCGCGACGCTGACCGACCGCATGTTCCGCATCCCCACCTACCGCGTCGCCGAGGCTCGCGGCGACGCGCCTGCCACCACCCACGTCTTCGAGTTCGGCTGGCGGTCACCCGCCACGCCCAACACCCTCCGGGTCAAGCTCGGTGCCTGTCACAGCCTTCCGCTCCCCTTCGTGTGGGACACGCTCGACAATCCTGACAGCGCGGAGTTCACCGGCCCGAACCCGCCGCAGGGACTGGCGGACGCCCTGCACGGGCGCTGGGTCGAGTTCGTCAAGACCGGCGACCTCGACCAGTGGCCCCCCTACAACACCACCGAACGGCCGGTGATGACCTTCTACCGCGACAACCAGCCGGACAACGTCATCGTCCACGACCCGCGCCGCGACGAACGGGAAATCTGGAAGAACGATCTCAACCCGAGTTGACCGCCAGCACAGTCCCGGCCTCCGGCGTGCGCGCTGCGCGCCGGAGGCGTGCGGGTGACCTGGGCAGCCGCGCGAGACCTCCCGCTGGATCGAGGAGACCACCCGCGAGGCCGATGGCGTCGACTGGGGGAGGGCGTGGAACGCTGGGGAATGTCAGCTGCCGCCGACGCCCAGGGCGGAGAGCAGGACCAGGACTACGGTCACGACAGCGAACAGCCCGTGTGCGCCGACCACGGCGACCGGGAAATGCCGCTCGGCGGGGGCGGTCTGCTCGCCTGCCGCCGGGGCGGTGGTGGCGCGGGCCCGGTATACCGGGATCCACCGGCTCAGCATGACGAACCCGAGCAGGGCGACGGGCACCAGCAGGACGAGGGCGATCCAGGCCAGCACATCCAGGTCGGCGATGAGATAGACGATCCAGACGATGAGGCCGATGGCGGCCAGCGCGAAATGGCCGAAGATTACCGGGACCGGGAGGTGGCTGCCGCCGCGGGCGCCGCCGCGCGAAAGCCAGGTGCCGAGCATGTAGAAACCGCCAAGAGCGGTGATCAGCCAGGTGATCAGTGCGGCGATGTTCATGGGAACTCCAGATTGATCATGGCCGCACCGGGACGGTGCGGCAGCCGGTGCGGGGTGTCAGTGGGTACGGCCGGCGGATATGAACCCTTCGGCCTGCGTCGTCTCGTCGGCCACGCGGACGCCGTAGCGGTAGGAGAGCTTGCCGCCCAGCCATCCCGACACGGCCAAGGTCAGGAAGGCGGCGGCGTTGAGCGTGAGCGGCCCGGCGGGGACGCTGCCGGTGACGGTCTCGGAGTGCCGCCACAGGAAATTGCCGAGGTAGGCGGCGGTCACCAGCAGGTTCAGGGTCATGTGGGTGAGCGCCAGCCGGAACGCGCGCGTGCCTGCGGGGATGGCGAACAGGTCCAGGAATCCTGCCATGGCCGCGCCCAGAGCGCCGATCACGCCGACCGCGATCAGCCACATCGCCCCCTGGGACAGGAAGCGTGGATCCGCCACGAGCTGTGAGGCGATGTCGAAGACCAGGCTGGCCGCCCAGGCGCCGATCGGGATCGTGACCAGCATGGGATGGAACGGGTGCCCGTACGGGCCGGCGAGCGCGGCGCTGACCGGCTGCTTGGCTTGATGCGGCTGGGTCATCACGGCCACCTCCTTTTCACCAATGGATTTTGGTCTTATTAGGGATGGCGGTCAAGTAGGGCCGTTCAATAGGCTGCTACCCATCGTCTGGCAATGCATGCTGGCGTTATCATGAAGGCGTGACCTCCGACATGAGCCAGCCGGCGTCTCCGGCGGATGCCGCGCTCGATTCCCTCAGCGTGCTCGGCGAGGGCACCCGGCGGCAGATCTTCGCCTTCATCCGCCGTGCCCGCCAGCCCGTCACACGCGAGGAGGCAGCCGCCGGCGTCGGCATCTCCCGCAAACTCGCCGCGTTCCACCTGGACAAGCTGGTCGACGTCGGCCTGCTCCGCACTCGGTACGTGTCCCCCGCCGGAGGGCGCAAAGTCGGCCGGCAGCCCAAGGTCTACGAGCCGACCGACAGCCCCATCCAGGTCAGCATCCCCGAACGCCGCCACGAACTGCTGGCCGGCCTCCTCCTCCAAGCCGTCCTGACCGAAGGCGACGACGAGAGCGCCGCGACCGCCGCCGTACGCACCGCCAGGCAGCACGGCCACGAACTCGGCGGGCAGGATCGCGCACGCCTGCGCCCCGGCCGGCTCGGCGCCGAACGCGGCCTGACCCTGTGCGAGCACATGCTCGACCAGCACGGTTTCGAACCCACCCGGCAGGCCCCCGACCGGCTACGGCTGCGCAACTGCCCCTTTCACCCCCTCTCCGCCCAGGCCCCCGACCTCGTCTGCGGCATGAACCACGCCTTCCTCACCGGGTACCTGCAAGGACTGCAAGCCACGGCCGTTCAGGCGGTCCTGGCCCCACACCCCGGTGAATGCTGCGTCCAACTGCAGCACGCGCAGCCACAGGACCCGCCCAAGGCCGGCTGACACCAGAGAAGGGCTCTTGCCTGTCCTGCGCGCCTGGGGAACGTCGGAAGGTGTGAAACAGCCCCGGCTTTCCCCGATCAGCCGCATGATGGTGGCACCATCGCCGGAATCGCGCTGGTGCCGGAGGTTCTGCGTTTGCTGACACCCAGCGCGGATCCGCTGTCGGTGTTGCGGGCGACGCTGTTCACCATCCCTCTCGCGTTACGGGGAGGGGCAGGCGGGCCGCGGGAACCCGGCCTGCCCCAGCGGGCGGACGTGATCACGCGGGACCTTCACGGGACCTTCATTGGTGCGACCATCCGGAGAACCGCAACAGTATGCAGAAGGTGCCAGGTTGGGCCAATGCCCGGAAGGTTCGGGGCACCTTAACCAGCCAATACCGGTGCAGTCGGCGACGATTGCCCAGGTCAACCCCCCGAAAGCATGGGATGCCGGGTGCGCTGGCCGTAAGCGCACCATCAGATGTGCCCTCACGAGGCGTCAGGCCACCCGACCGAGAAAAGACGCCGAGGAGCGCTCAGGTCCGCTCAGCGGATCGACCGAACATCAACGAAGGGATCTCCCATGCGCACCAAGCTTGCCACGGCCGGCCTCGCTCTTGTTCTAGGCGGCGTTGGTCTCGCTCTGGCCCCTGCCGCCAGCGCCGCCAGCGTGTCCTCCGCTTCGCGGACGGCGGCCGTCACGGCGCCCGAGTTCTCCGTCAATGGCACGTGGCAGTTCATTCAGAGCGGCGGGATCACAGTCACGATGAACGTGACACAGGACAGCAGCGGGAGGCTCTTCGGGACCGCCTCCTGGTCCGGCGGCGTGGGGACGATCGAAGAAGGCGCGGTGGAAGGCCGGAATATCTTCTTCACCGTTGGGTGGTCGAACGGAGCCAGAGGCCGATACACCGGCTCGCTGGGCCCGGACAGGCGCCTGTCCGGGACCACGTTCGACCTGAATAATCCGTCGAGTCAGGCAAACTGGGTCACCACCCGCACCTTCTAAGACGAAGCCGCCCTCAGGCCGCCGGCCTCGGGCAGGCCCCGCTCGGATGGTGAGCTTGGTGGCGGTGGGCGGGGTGTATGGCTGGCCACCGGAGTAGCGGATGGCAGCACCGGGCTGGCCCTTGCCGGCGTGCAGACCGTAGATCCGGCGGAGGTCCGTTCCCCAAGCCGTGGAAGAAGCACCGGGCTCGGCGCAGGATGGGTACGCGCCGAGCCCGCTGAGATCTGCGGGTCACAGGGGGAGACCGCCGGTGGCTGCGGTGGTGGAGCCTGAGTCGCGGTAGGCGGCGATGGTCCGTTCGGCGATGCGCATCTGGTGGATCTCGTCGGCCCCGTCGGCGAACCTGGCCCAGCGGGCGTGCTGGAACATACTGGCCAGCGGGGTGTCGGTGGAGTAGCCGAGCGCGCCGTGCACCTGGATCGCCCGGTCGATGATGCGGTTGAGGCTGTTGGCCACGAAGTGCTTGGCCATCGATACCTCCGTACGGAAGTCCTCGCCCTTGTCGATCTTGTATGCGGCGTGCAGGACCATCAGTTTGCACTGGTAGAGCTCCATGGCCGAGTCGGCGATGAGCCACTGCACCCCTTGTTTGTCGGCGAGGACGGAGCCGTGGCTGTATCTGCTGAGCGCGCGGTCGACCATCATGTCGAGTGCCGTCTCCGCCTGGGAGATCCAGCGCATGCAGTGGGCCAGCCGCGCCGGGCCCAGGCGGTATTGGCCGAGCCGGTGGCCGTTGCCCCGGCCGCCGAGCACCTGGTCGTCGGGCACCCGCAGGTCGGTGATGACGATCTCGCTGTGGCCCGTCGAGCCGTGCATGGTCTCGACCTCGCGGATGTCGTTCCAGCCCGGCGAGGGCAGGTCGACGAGGAAGGCCGTGTTGGCGCCCCGCGCCCCTTCTGGCAGGTCGAGTTCGGTCCTGGCGATGAGGATGGCGAAGCCCGCCCGGCGGGCGTTGGAGATGAACCACTTGTGGCCGTTGATCACCCACTCGTCGCCGTCCTTGACCGCCCGGGTGCGGATGAGCGTGGGGTCGGAGCCGGCGACCTCCGGCTCGGTCATCGCGAAGCACGACATCTTGCTCCCCTCAAGCAGAGGGCGCAGGTATTTCTCCTTCTGCGCGTCGCTCGCCCAGTGCAGCAGCGTGTGCATGTTGCCCTCGTCGGGCGCCATGCAGTTGAGCACCCACGGCCCGAGCCGGGTCTTGGCCGCCTCGGACTGCACCATGGCCAGCTCGACGTGGCCGAGCCCCATGCCGCCCCACTCCTTCGGCATGTGCGGCAGCCACAGCCCTTCAGCCTTGGCCTTCTCGCGCAGCCGGAAGATCGTCCGGAGATAGGCGGCGCGGTCGCTCTCCGGCACCTCGTCGACGGCCGGGATGACCGTGCCCTGGATGAAGGCTCGGACCCGGTCGCGGATCTTCTCGTGCTCGGGGGCGAGGGTGAAGTCGATGGCCATAGTGCTCCTTCGGGGGATGTCCGGCCAGCGGATGGGCCGGACGCCGGGTGGTGTCAGGCCAGCGGATGGGCCGGACGCCGGGTGGTGTCAGGCCAGCAGATGGGTCAGACGCCGGGTGAGGCCGGTGTTGCGGCGGTCGCCGAGCCGGGCGACCGCCAGCTCCAGGGCCTTGCGCTCGCCGACCAGCACCACCCACGACCGGGCCCGCGTGACCAGGGTGTAGAGGAGCCGGCGGCGCAGCATGATGCCGCCGGACTCGGCGACGAGCGGCGCGACCACGAACGGGTATTCGCTGCCCTGCGAGCGGTGCACGCTGATCGCGTAGGCGTGGGTCAGGTCGTCGAGCTCGTCGAAGCCGTAGGTCACCGTCTCGCCGTCGTCGATGGCGATCTCCACGAGCCGCTGCTCCTGGACGATGCCGGTGATCGTGCCCGTCTCGCCGTTGAAGACGCCCTTGTCGTAGTTGTTGCGGATCGGCATGACCCGGTCGCCGACCCGGAAGGCCGAGGCGCCCGACCAGTGCTCGGCCCGTCCTTCCTGGGCGGGGTTGAGCCGCTCCTGGAGTCGGCGGCCGAGCTCGGCGGTGCCCGCCGCGCCCTTGCGCATCGGGCACAGCACCTGCACCTGGCCCGGCTCGACGCCCTGCTTGCGGGGGATCGCCACCGTCGCCAGGTGGACGACCCGCTCGGCGACGGCCTCGGGGTCGTCGAGCTCCTCGAACCAGAAGCCGCCACCGCCCGGGATCCCGGGCAGCTGCCCGGCCCGGATGCGGTGGGCGTTGTGGATGATGCCGCTGCCGTCGGCCTGGCGGAAGACATGCGTGAGCCGTACGCGCGGGATCTCCTCGACCCGCAGCAGGTCGGCCAGCACGCTGCCGGGCCCGATGCTGGGCAGCTGGTCGCTGTCGCCGACGAGCAGCAGGTGGCTGCCCGACGGGATGGCCGAGGTGAGCCGGGTGGCCAGGTGCAGGTCGAGCATGGACGCCTCGTCGACCACGATCAGGTCGGCCTGCGCGGGCGTCTGGTCGAACAGCGCGTCGGGGTCGGGCTCGTAGGCCAGCATCCGGTGGACGGTCATGGCCGGCAGCCCGGTGAGCTCCGACAGGCGCTTGGCCGCCTTCCCGGTGGGCGCGGCGAGTGTCACGCGGCCGCCCATCGCCCGCGCGGTGGCCGCGATGACTCGCACGGTGTGGCTCTTGCCGCAGCCCGGACCGCCGGTGAGGACGGAGACGGTGCTGGTCAGCGCCATGGTCACGGCCGCGCGCTGGTCGTCGTGCAGCTCCGGGTCCTCACGGAAGTCGCGCATGGGCAGCGTCGAGCGGGCCTGCCAGAGCCTGCCCAGGTGCTCGGCCAGCTTGAGCTCGCGGCTGTGCAGCTCCTTGCCGTAGACCATGATCTTGTCGGCAGTCGCCTCGACGACCACCCGCCGCTCGGCGGTGAGGGCGTCGATCATCGGCCGCACCACGTCCTGATCCTGCTCGACGAGCTCGGCGGTCTGCGTGAGCAGGGCGGTGAGTGACAGGTAGCAGTGGCCGCCCCTGGCGGCGGCCGTCTCCAGCCGGTCGAGCAGCGCCGCCTTGATCCGCTGCGGGCTGTGCTCGGGCACCCCCGACTGGAGGGCGATCTTGTCGGCCGTGCCGAACGCGATGCCCCGCACCCGGCCGATGAGCTGGTACGGGTCGGAGGTGACGAGCTCGGCCGAGTCGCGGCCGAAGACCTGGAAGATCTTGGCCGCGAGCAGCGGGCTGACTCCGAAGCCTTGAAGGACCACCATCAGCGCGGCGATCTCCTTCTGCTCCCGCCACGCCTCCAGGATCTGGCCCTGCCGGGCGGGGCCGATGTTGACGACCTCCCTCAGCCGCTCGGGCTCGGTGTCGATGACGGTCAGCGTCGCCTCGCCGAAGTGGCCGACGATGGCCTGGGCGAGCCGCGGGCCGATGCCGCGGATCAGGCCGGAGCCCAGGTAGAGCTGGATGGCCCGAGTGGTGGACGGCACGATTCGCTCGCACGCCGTCACTGTGAAGCGCCTGCCGTGGCGGGGGTGCTCGCCCCACTCGCCGGTGAGCGCGAGCGTCTCGCCCGGTTGTACCCCGGCCAGCGCGCGGCCGGCGGCGACGAAGGAGGGGGTGGTCTCCGCGCTCATCCGGGCAACCGTGTATTCGTCCTCACGGACGTACACGAGCTGCTCGACAGAGGCCTCCACGGCACCGATCCAATCATTCGCGCTTACCGGCCGCGTAGGCACACTAAGAGAGGGGACCGACAGATTACCCGCCGGTCCCGCCGCGACTGATCAGCCTCCGGTCTTCCACTGGGCGATGAGCTTGTCGTAGTCCAGCGTCGCCGGCTTGCCGCGCTCGTCGGCCAGCTTCGGCGCGGGGGCGCCGGGCTGGTCCAGCCAGTATTGGGCGTCGCGCTCCGGGTTCAGCTTGGGCGCGCAGTTGCCGCCGCGGCGCTCCAGCCGCGACAGGATGTCATCCTGCTGCTTGGCCAGGTTGTCCATCGACTGCTGGGCGGTGGTCTCACCGGTGACGGCGGTGGCGACGTTCTGCCACCAGAGCTGGGCGAGCTTCGGGTAGTCGGGGACGTTGGTCCCGGTCGGCGTCCACTGCTTGCGGGCGGGGGAGTTGTAGAACTCGATCAGGCCGCCGTACTTCGCGGAGTTGTCCTTGAAGTAGTCGCTCTTGATGTCGGAGTCGCGGATGAAGGTCAGGCCGGTGATCGACTTCTTCAGCGAGACCGTCTTCGACGTGACGAACTGGGCGTACAGCCAGGCCGCCGCCCTGCGCTCCTTGGGCGTGTTCTTGAGCAGGATCCAGGAGCCGGCGTCCTGGTAGCCCAGCTTGTTGCCTTCCTTCCAATAGACGCCGTGCGGGCTGGGCGCGACGCGCCACTTCGGCGTCCCGTCGGCGTTGACGACCGGGAGGCCCGGCTTGGTCATGTCGGCGGTGAACGTGGTGTACCAGAAGACCTGCTGGGCGATGTTGCCCTGCGCCGGCACCGGTCCGGCCTCGCTGAAGTTCATGCCCGCCGCTTCCTTCGGCGCGTACTTCTTCAGCCAGTCGACGTACTTGGTCAGCGCGTACACCGAGGCGGGCCCGTTGGTGTCGCCGCCGCGGGTCATCGAGGAGCCGACCGGGCGGCAGTTCTCCACCCTGATGCCCCACTCGTCCACCGGCAGGCCGTTCGGGATGCCCGGGTCGCCGTTGCCGGCCATGGACAGCCACGCGTCGGTGAAGCGCCAGCCGAGCGAGGGGTCCTTGCGGCCGTAGTCCATGTGGCCGTAGACCTTCTTGCCGTCGATGGTCCCGTTGCCGTTGACCTTGTTGGTGAAGAAGTCGGCGATGTCCTCGTAGGCCGCCCAGTTGACGGGCACGCCGAGGTCGTAGCCGTAGGCGTCTTTGAATTGCTTCTTGAACGTCGGATTGGTGAACCAGTCGTAGCGGAACCAGTAGAGGTTGGCGAACTGCTGGTCGGGGAGCTGGTACAGCTTCTTGTCCGGCCCGGTGGTGAAGCTGGTGCCGATGAAGTCGTTCAGGTCGAGGGTGGGCGAGGTGACCGCCTTGCCCTCGCCCGCCATGTAGTCGGACAGCGGGAAGACGTAGTTGCCGCGGAAGTGGGTGCCGATGAGGTCGGAGTCGTTCACGTAGGCGTCGTAAATGTTCTGGTTGCCCTGGATCTGCGTCTGCAGCTTCTCGATCACGTCACCTTCCTGGATCAGGTCATGCTTGACCTTGATCCCGGTGATGTCGGTGAACGCCTTGGCGAGTTTCTGCGACTCGTACTCGTGGGTGGTGATCGTCTCGGAGACGACGTTGATCTCCATGCCGCGGTACGGCGCGGCGGCCTTGGTGAACCAGTCCATCTCCGCGAGCTGCTGATCCTTGGACAGGGTGCTCGGCGTGAACTCGCTCGACACCCACTTCTGTGCCGCCGCCTTCCCCTGGGCCTCGGTGAAATCGCTCTTGGGCTTCTGCTCGCCCGCTGAGCACCCGGCCCCCAGCAAGACGAGCACGGCCAGGCCAACGGCCGTGGTCCTGCCTCTTGGACGTCTCATCGCCTCATGCCTCCTTCGGTCAGCCCCAAATCCCGATCACGATGGTCACCAGGAGCGCGCACGCCAGAGCCAGCCACATGGACAGGTCGGTGACGGCGATCCAGCCGGCGAGTACGACGGCCGCGCTGATCAGGCCGATGTACAAGCGGTCGCCACGGTCGGTCTCGATGCGCAGGAAGCCGCGCCGGGCCACCGGGGGTGAGAAGTGGCCCCAGATCGCCATGCCGCACAGCAGCAGCGCCAGGCCGATGAAGACCAGGGCCGTGGGGAGGGTCCACACCATCCACTGCATCGTCAGACCCTTCCAAGAGCGAAGCCCTTAGCCACGTAGTTGCGCACGAACCAGATGACGATGGCTCCGGGGATGATGGTCAGCACGCCCGCCGTGGCCAGGAGGCCCCAGTCCACTCCGGCCGCGCTCACCGTCCGCGTCATCGTGGCGGCGATCGGCTTGGCGTTGACCGAGGTGATGGTCCTGGCGATGAGCAGTTCGACCCAGCTGAACATGAAGCAGAAGAAAGCGGTGACGCCCACCGCGGAGCGGATCATCGGCAGGAAGATGCGCAGGAAGAATCGTGGCAGGGAATAGCCGTCGATCGCCGCCGTCTCGTCTATCTCGCGCGGTATCCCGGACATGAATCCTTCGAGGATCCAGACGGCGAGCGGGACGTTGAACAGCATATGCGCGATGGCCACGCCCAGGTGCGTATCGAACAACCCCACGCTCTGATAAATCTGGAAAAAGGGCAGCAGGAACACGGCCGGCGGCGCCATGCGATTCGTCAGCAACCAGAAGAACAGGTGCTTGTCCCCGGCGAACCTGAACCGGGAGAAGGCATAGGCGGCCGGCAGCGCCACGATGAGCGACATCACCGCGTTCAGCGACGTGTAGATGATGGAGTTCAGATAGCTCGAATACCAGACCGGGTCGGTGAAGAAGGTCCGGTAATTGTCGAGCGTGGTCCGCTGCGGAATGAGCGAGAAACTGCCGAGAATGTCCTCGTTCGGGCGGATGGACATGCCGAACATCCACAACAGCGGCAGCATCAGGGTGGCGGCGTACAACCAGAACACCGCCCGCGCCCATGGCAGCTGCCGCCCGGCCCGCCGCGCCACGGCGACCTGCCCCTCGGCCATCGCGGTTACCTCCCTGACCTGGTCAGCACGGTGAAGAAGACGTACGAGACGATCTGTACGACGAGGAAGTACAGCAGCGAGAAAGCGCCCGCCGGCCCCAGGTCGAACTGCCCGACGGCGACCTTCGACAGCAGGATGCTCAGGAACGAGGTGGCGTTGCCCGGTCCGCCCCCCGTCACCACGAACGGCTCGGTGTAGATCATGAAGCTGTCCATGAACCGGAGCAGGATCGCGATCGTCAGCACCCCGCGCAGGCGCGGCAGCTGGATGTGGCGGAACGTCGCCCAGGCCGAGGCGCCGTCGATCTGCGCGGCCTGGAAGTAGGGGTCGGGGATCGACCGCAGGCCCGCGTAGGCCAGCAGTGCCACCAGCGGGGTCCAGTGCCAGACGTCCATGATCAGGACCGTGATCCAGGCGTCGGTGGAATCCAGCGTGTAGTTGAAGTCGATGCCCAGGACGTTGTTGATCGTCCAGCCGCCCAGCCCGATGTCGGCGCGGGCGAAGATCTGCCAGATGGTGCCCACCACGTTCCACGGGATGAGCAGCGGCAGCGCGACGATGACCAGGGCCACCGACACCCAGACCCCGCGGCGCGGCATCGCCACCGCGAGCGCCACCCCGAGCGGGATCTCCAGCAGCAGCACCTGGGCCGAGAACAGCAGGGTCCGGACGAACGCGGCGCGGATCTCGGGGTCGCGGGCGACGGACCTGAACCATTCCAGCCCCACGAAGATCCGGTCGTCGGGGCTGAAGATGTCCTGGACGGAGAAGTTCACGACCGTCATCAGCGGGATCACGGCGGTGAAGGCCACCGACACGACGACCGGCAGTACGAGGAGCCAGGCGCGGTTGTTCTTCGGCTTGAGGCTCATCCGGGTGTCGGGCGTGCCGTCCTGTGGCGCGGCGCCGGTGACGATCTCGCCGCCCACCTGGCTGCCCGCGACGGTGACGCTCTGCTCGGTCACGATGCGCCCTCTCCGTCGAGTTCGTCGAGCCCGTCGAGCGGCGCGCCCTTTCCATCGAGCCCGTTGAGTGGTGCGATGGACCCGCACCTGACCGAGTCCCTGAACAGGAACGCGCGATCCGGTGCGAAGCGCAGGAACTCCACGGCGTCCGGCGCGAACCGGGCGTCCGCCTCCGTCTTGGCGATCACCGGGTGGCCACCGGCCTCGACGTGCACGAGGTTGTAGGCGCCCATCCGGTCCACCCCCGTCACCCGTACGGGCAGTCCGGGCGAGGCTCCCTCACCGCCGAGCCGGGCGAACTCCGGCCGCACCCCGATGCGCACCGGCCCCGGCTCCAGCTCGCCCTCCTGGTCGCTGACCGCCTGCCCGACGTCCGTCTCCGCCACTCTGACCACCCCGTCGGCGATTTCGGCGGGCACGACGTTCATGCCGGGCGAGCCGATGAAGTGGCCGACGAACTCGTGTGCGGGCGACAGGAACAGCTCCGTCGGCTCGCCCGCCTGCACGATCGCGCCCTCGTTGAGCACGACCACCTCGTCGGCGAAGGTCAGCGCCTCGGTCTGGTCGTGGGTGACGTAGATGAGCGTGTGCCCGGTGTCGCGGTGGATCTCCTTGAGCTTGCTGCGCAGCGTCCACTTGAGCGCGGGGTCCACGACGGTGAGCGGCTCGTCGAGGAGTACGGCGGCCACCTCGGAGCGGACCAGCCCGCGCCCCAGGCTGACGATCTGCTGCCGGCCCGGATCCAGCCGCCGCGACCTGCGCTTGAGGTGGTCGTCCAGGCCGAGGAGCTGCGAGACCCGGCGTACCCGCTGGTCGATCTCCGCCTTGGAATACTTCCGGTTGCGCAGCGGGAAGGCCAGGTTGTCGTAGACCGACATCTCCTCGTACAGCACCGGGAACTGGAAGACCTGCGCGATGTTGCGGCCCGCCGTCGGCACGGCGGTCACCTCGCGGTCGTCGAAGAAGATCCGTCCCACGGTGGGGGAGAGCAGCCCCGAGATGATGTTCAGCAGCGTCGTCTTGCCGCACCCGCTCGGGCCGAGGAGCGCGTACGCCCGTGAGCTCCGCCAGGTCCACGTCATCGGCCGCAGCGCCCAGGTCCGGCCGCCGTCGTAGCTGTGTCCCACGCCTTCGAGCCGGATGTCAGCCATGCAGGTCGACCTCCGCGGCGGAGGTGGCGAGCAGGCGCCCGCCGGCCTCGTCGAAGACGAAGATGTGCGCCGGGTCCACGTAGGCCATGGCCCGCTCGCCGGGGGTGAAGAGCTGGGGGCCCGGCAGCTGGGCGACCAGGTGCCGCCCGTCGATCAGCTGCAGGTGCAGGAAGGTCGAGCTGCCCGTCACCTCCGCGAGCCTGATCTCCGCCGGGAACTCCAGCACGCCGGCTCCACTTCGTTGGATCGTCACCTGGTGGGGGCGTACCGCGAGCACCACGTTCCGTCCCGAGGCATGCGCGCCGGGGGAGGGGAACGAGCTGCCCAGGCACTCGATCCGGCCCTCGCGCACGACGCCGGGCAGCAGGTTGAGCGGCGGATCGCTGAGCGTCGCGGCGACGGCCAGCGTCGGCGGCTGGGCGTACATGTCCGCCACGTCGCCCACGTCCAGCACCCGGCCCTCGCCCAGGACCAGCGTCGGCGAGGCGAAGGTCAGCGCCTCGGCCGGGTCGGCCGTCGAATAGAGGACCACGCTCGGCGAGTCGCGGAACATGTTCTTCAGATCGCCCCGCAACTGCTCGCGGAGCTTGAAGTCGAGGTTGGCCAGCGGCTCGTCGAGCAGCAGTACGTCGACCGGCCGGGCCAGCGCGCGGGCGATCGCGGTGCGCTGTTGCTGGCCGCCCGACAGCTCGGCGGGCCGGCGGTCGAGCAGGTCGCCGATGCCCATGATTTCGGCGACCTCGCGCACCCGCCGATCGATGTCTTTCTTGGGAAAGGAGCGCGCCATGCGCAGCGGTGAGGCGATGTTCTCGTAGACCGAGAGCGAGGGATAATTGATGAATTGCTGATAGACGAAGGCGACCGAGCGTTTGCGCACGGAAATAGCCGTTACGTCTTTTCCGTTCACCACGACCCGCCCCGCGTCGGGTGGAAGCAGTCCTCCGACGACCCGCATCAGGGTCGTCTTCCCCGCTGCCATCGGCCCGACGAGCGTGGTCATTCCATGGGATAATTCCAGGTGGATGTCGTGCAGCCAGGTTTCCCCGCGCTGCCGTACGCGGACGCCGTCAAGAACCAGCGCCATGTGCACGAGCCTCCTTGCCGGAGTGCGATCGACTGCCGCGCCGCCCCGAAGCGTGGCCGGTCAAGACCCCTCCATCTAACATCCTTTGCCAGGACGTGCAAAGGGGGAAGTTTCCATCGGTCCACTTATTAGCGAATGGGCATATATTTATCGACGTTTATTTGGCCGCGGTGAACAAGTACGGCCCGTGCGATCGGGCACGGGCCGTACCAGATCTCAGACCTTGCTGATGCGGACGGCGTCCGCGATGACGAGGCCGGTGCCGGAGGTCCACCGGCTGACTCCCACGACGTTGGCGGTGCCCGCCGCGAGGGAGAAGGTGCCGAGGCTCTTCCAGCTGCCGCCGCCGGAGCGTTGGTCCACGTACACCGTCTGGTTGCCGCCGGAGGCGGCCACGATGTACGGCGCGGAGCTGTTGTAGCCGGGATCGTCCGGATACCAGACCTCCACGCGGTAGGTGCCCGCGCTGGGGATGGTCGCCTGGTACCAGGCCGGGTCGCTGGCGGCCACGGGGTCGGCGAACCGGTAGTCGGCGCCGTAGCGCTGGGTGGAGTAGGTGGAGGTGCCCCAGTTCGCGCTGGCGGTGAACTGGCCGGAGGTGGTGTTGTCGACCGTGGTGGTCCACGTCGGGGTGCCGCCGCCACCGGTCACGTAGTTCATGTACGTGGTCCAGTTCCAGTACGGTCCCGGGTCGGTGTGGTCGGAGCCGGGCACCTCGACGTGGCCGATGATGTGGCTGCGGTCCTTCGGGATGCCGTACTTGTCGCAGATGTACTTGGTCAGCGCGGCCGAGGAGCGGTACATCGCGTCGGTGAACCACGAGGCCTCACTGACGTAGCCCTCGTGCTCGATGCCGATGGACCTGGTGTTGTACGTCCAGTTGCCGGCGTGCCAGGCGATGTCCTTGTCCCGGACCATCTGGGTGATCGCGCCGTTGGACGACTTGACCACGTAGTGGGCCGAGACCTGGGCGCTGGGGTTCTGGAACCAGGAGATCGTCCCGGCGTAGGAGCCCTGCGTCACGTGGATGATCACCCGGTCGATGGCGTAGCTCGACTCGCGGCTGGAGGCGGTGTAGTTGCTGGAGCTGGCGGCCGCCCAGGTGGCGTCCGGGTAGTCGGGGCTGGCCGCCTCGGCGGCGCCGAACGAGCGCGTCTCGGCGTACTGGCCGCGATCGGCCGTCACCTCCTGCGGCGCCACGCGTACGTCCTTGGCCTGGATTCCGAGGCCGAGCAGCTCGTAGACGGCGTCGGCGTAGAGGCGGGCGAGCTGGGGCGAGGCGGTGTTGCCGTACTTGGCCACGGCCTCGTACCAGCGGCCGGGGTCCTTCCTGGCGGCCTCGTCGAGGCCGAGCTCGTCGGCGTTGGCGCGCAGCAGCGCGGCGCCGCCGAGGATGTTGGCCGCGGTGTCGGCGCGCAGCTTCTTGACCGGCAGCCCCGTGAGCCCGGACGCCTTCTCCAGCGCCTTCGTGGTGGGGTTGCTGACCAGGTGCATCACGCCGTATCCGCCGCTGGCGCTGGGCTCGCCGTTGTGGCCGTCGAGGTGGGTCTCGGCGTAGGCGAGCGCGACGAGCAGGTCGCGCGGGACGTCCTGGGCCGCGGCGGCGCGGGCGAAGGCGTCCGAAAGCGGCGTGTCCTTGGCCGCGACGGCGGGCTGGCCGGCGAAGACCAGGAGGGCGGCGAGGACCGTGGAGACGAGAGCCGTTAATCGCTTGGGGGAGAGTGACATGGGAGCTCCCTCGTTAAGGGTCGACGGCTGCACAGTAAGCCGGTTCCTGACAGATGTCGATAATTGACATTACTGACGAGTTAGAAGAAACTTTTCGCCCGTACTCGGACATCTGGGACGGAAAGTTGGGTCCCCCGGATTGGCTGAAGACTATTGCGCTCAGTTCGGGAGAAGATGAAACTTCTTTTCGTGACCACGCACCCCCTGCGCACCATCCTGGCCACGGTCGCCCTTGTGCTCACCGCTCTCGTCGTCCCCTCCACGACCCCCGCCGTCTCGGCGGCGGCGTGCGTGACCGATCCCGCGACGCCCAAGCGGCAGTTACGGGGCATGTGGGTCTCCTCGGTCGCCAACATCGACTGGCCGAGCAGCGCGGGGCTGAGCGTGGCGGCCCAGCAGGCGGAGTTCAGGGCGTGGCTGGACCTGGCCGTGTCCAAGCGGATGAACGCCGTGTTCGTGCAGGTCAGGCCGACAGCGGACGCGTTCTGGCCCTCGTCGTACGAGCCGTGGTCACAGTGGCTCACCGGCACCCAGGGCAAGGATCCCGGCTACGACCCGATGGCCTTCATGGTCGCCGAGGCACACGCCCGCAACCTGGAGTTTCACGCCTGGTTCAACCCGTACCGGATCGCCAACAACGCCGACCCGAGCAAGCTGGTGGCGACCCACCCGGCCCGTACGCACCCGGCCTGGCGGTTCGCCTACGGCGGCAAGCTCTACTACAACCCCGGCATCCCGGAGGTCCGCGACTTCATCGAGGACGCCATCATGGACGCCGTCACCCGCTACGACCTCGACGGCGTGCACCTCGACGACTACTTCTACCCCTATCCGGTCAGCGGTGAGACCATCCCGGACGCCGCGACATACGCCCAGTACGGCGGCGGGTTCGGCAACATCGCCGACTGGCGGCGCGACAACGTCAACCAGCTGATGCGCGAGATGGACCAGCGCATCCACGCCGCCAAGTCCTGGGTCTCCTTCGGCGTCAGCCCGTTCGGCATCTGGCGCAACGCGAGCACCGACCCGCTCGGGTCGAGCACCTCTGGCCTGCAGTCCTACGACGCGATCTACGCCGACAGCAGGCTCTGGGTCAAGCAGGGCTGGGTCGACTACCTCGCGCCGCAGATCTACTGGAACATCGGATACTCCCCGGCGGACTACGCGGTGCTGACCGCCTGGTGGTCGAGCGTGGTGCGCGGCACCGGGGCCCAGCTGGTCGTCGGCCAGGCCGCCTACCGCGCGGGCGCCAGCGGCCAGGACGCGGCCTGGCAGGATCCCGCCGAGCTCAGCGACCACCTCTACGACAACAGGAAGCACCCCGAGGTGGCCGGCGACATCTACTTCAGCGCCAAGGACGTCAAGGCGAACCGGATCGGCGCCATCGCCGCGCTGGTCAACGCCCACTACGCCAAGCCCGCCCTGCCGCCCGCCCGCGGCACCGCCGCCGCACCGGCGGCCCCCACGAGCGCGGCGGCGACCAGGGGCTCGGGCGGCGTGGCGCTGTCGTGGCAGGGCGCCGGCGCCACGGCCTACGCGATCTACCGGGTCGACGGCTCCCGACCGGCGGCCGATCCGTGCGCGTACGCCGACGCCCGCAACCTGCTCGGCACGACCAGGAAGACCACCTTCACCGACGCCACGGCGACGGCCACCGGCGGCTACACCTACTACGTGACCGCACTGAACCGGACGCACCAGGAGAGCGCGCCGAGCGCCGGCGCGGTGGTGACGGGCACGGCGGCGTTCAGCGTCGTGGTCGACAACTCCGACGCCGGGTTCGCCGCGAGCTCCTCCTGGGGCACCTCGTCGTTCTCGGCGCAGCTCTACGGCGCCGACTACCGCTTCGCCGACCCCGTCGCGGCCAGCGACCCGGCGTGGTTCAAGGCGGCCATCCCGAGCGCCGGGAACTACCGGGTGGAGGTCTGGTACGCCGCCAACGCGGGCTACAACAGCGCCACGCCGTACCTTGTGGCGGCGTCGGGCGGGAACCAGACCGTGGTCGTGGACCAGCGCACGGGTGGCGGGCAGTGGCGGACCCTCGGCACCTACACCCTCGACGCGGGCACCTACAACGTGGTCGGGGTGAGCCGCTGGACCTCCACGACCGGGTACGTCATCGCGGACGCCGTACGCATCACCAAGATCACTTCATAGGAGCCTTGAGCGCCCGGCCGTCCTCGTCCAGGTAGTCGCGCCACGAGCGCTTGGGCGCCCAGCCGAGCATGCGCACCGCCTTGGCGCAGGAGATGCCGGAGGCGTCCGGACGGCTGAGCGGCCGCAGCGCGATGGCGTCGCCGTAGTGCTCCCGCAGGGCCGTCGCGAAGTCGTGGCCACCGACGTTGTCGGGCGAGGCGATGTAGAACACCTCGTGTCCCGGCAGGTCGGACTCGGTCGCCAGCACGATGGCGTCGGCCAGGTCGTAGACGTCGATGTAGCTCCACAGCCCGGCTCCGGGCTGTCCGTCGCGGATCTGCGGGCCCAGGTTGCGCTCGTAGTTGCCCTCGTGCTGCACCCAGCTCGGCCGGATGGAGACGCATCGGATGTCTGACCGGCGCACGGCCGCGTCCATGAGCTGCTCGCCGAAGTGCTTGGCGGTGGCGTAGGGGTCTTGCGGCCGGATCGGGTGCTCTTCGTCCACGGGCGCGTAGTCGGGCAGGAACGGCCGCTCGGGGAAGAAGAAGCCGGGCACGGTCTCGCTGGAGATGTTCACGAAGCGGGTCACGCCGAACCTGATCGCCGCCTCCAGCATGTTGAAGGTGGACATCAGGTTGTTCTGGAAGACCACGTGCGGCGGGTTGGTGCTGGGCTCGGGGATGGCGGCGGCGTGGACGACCACGTCGGCGCCGCGCACCACCGCGTACGCCGCTCCGGCGTCGGTCAGGTCGGCCTGCTGGTAGCGGGGGGCGCCGGGCTCCGTCCGCTCCCAGACCGGGCGGGTGAGGTCGACGGCCGTCACCTCGTGACCGGCGTCGAGCAGCGCCTGGGTGGCCGCACGTCCGACCTTTCCGTGGGCACCGGTGACGACGACGTGCATGGGAACTCCTTAGGCGCCAGGGGTCGGACGTCCAGGATAAGGGGACGGGTCGTCGGCGTTGAAGGCTTGAATCGTTTCGCTTCAGAGCGGAAGTTTGCGGGTATCTGGGCGGATGACACGCCTTGAGTCGCTGATACGTTTCCGTTTCGTTACCGCAGGAGAGCCTTGACGGCCCCGGAACGTAAAGCCTATGTTAACGCCCTAACGAGGCCATTGAAACGATTTAAGCTTCGAGCCCCAAGGGGTGTTATGAAGACCACGCTTCACAGACTCGGGGTGGCCTTCTCCGCCGCCCTCCCCCTCCTTTCCCTGGCGGCATGCGGCTCGTCCGGCAGCACGACGGCCGCCGACGGCAGCGTCACGATCTCCTTCCTCTACGACAACAACGAAGCCACGGTCAACGGGGCCAAAGCAGTCGTCCAAGCTTTCGAGGCGGCCAACCCGAAGATCAAGATCGAGTCGGAGACCCGCCCGGCGGGCACCGAGGGCGACAACATCATCAAGACCCGGCTGTCCACGGGCGAGATGAGCGACGTCTTCTGGTACAACTCCGGGTCCCTGCTCCAGGCCCTGAACCCCGGTCAGACCCTCGTCGACCTCACCGGCGACCCGGTCATGAAGAACGTGGAGGAGTCGTACCTACCCGTTGTCACCCAGGGCGGGAAGGCGTACGGCGTGCCGACCGGAACCGCCACCGGAGGCGGCATCCTCTACAACCGCAAGGTCTACGAGAAGCTCGGGCTGCAGGTGCCCAAGAGCTGGGCCGAGTTCACGGCCAACAACGACAAGATCAAGGCCGCCGGGCTGACGCCGGTGATCTCCACGTTCAAGGACACCTGGACCTCGCAGCTGTTCGTGCTCGCGGACTTCTTCAACGTGCAGGCCGCCTCGCCGACCTTCGCGCAGGACTACACGGCCAACAAGGCCAAGTACGCCACCACCCCGGCCGCGCTGACCGGCTTCAAGCGCCTGGAAGAGGTGCACGCCAAGGGGTACCTCAACAAGGGCTTCGGCTCGGCCAACCTCGACGCGGGGATCAAGCTGCTGGCCGAGGGCCAGGGCGTGCACTATCCCCTGCTCACCGGGGTGGTGCCCGGCTTCATCAAGAAGTTCCCGCAGGTGGGCACCGACGTCGGCTTCTTCGGCCTGCCGGGTGACGACGCCGCCAAGAACGGCGCCACGGTCTGGGAGCCGAGCGCCGCCTACATCCCCAAGACGACCAAGCATCTCGACGCCGCCAAGAAGTTCCTGGCCTTCATAGCCTCCCCGGAAGGTACGGCCGCCCTTGGCAAGGGCACCCCGCCGGCCGGACCGTACCGGATCAAGGGGGCCAAGCTGCCGGACGACGCGGTCCAGGTGGCGAAGGACCTGCAGGTCTACCTCGACAACAAGGCGTCCGCGCCCGCGCTGGAGTTCGTCTCCCCGGTCAAGGGCCCGTCCCTTGAGCAGATCACCGTCGCGGTCGGCTCCGGCCTGACCACGGCGGCCGAGGGGGCGGCCCAGTACGACAAGGACGTGGAGAAGCAGGCCAAGCAACTGGGGCTCGCGGGGTGGTGACCTCGTCGAGGCCGAGCACGGCCACGTCGCCCGAGCCGCCCACCGCGGCGGCCGGGCGGCGTGCCCGCGCGCGCAAGGGGAAGGGCGGGCGCGGCGGCAACCCGTACCCCTACCTGTTCTACGTGCCCGCGGGGGTCGTCTACACGATCGTCTTCCTGGTTCCGACGATCATGGCCTTCTACTTCTCGATGACCAGGTGGACGCTGTTCGACAGCACCTTCGTGGGGCTGGAGAACTTCACCGACTTCTTCGCCGAGCAGAACCTGCGGATCGGCTTCCAGAACACGCTGATCTACGCGGTGACCACCAGCGGGCTGAAGGTCGTGCTGGGGATGGCGCTCGGCGTGCTGCTCACCTCGCGGATCAAGCTGCGCGGCTTCCTGCGCTCGGTGGTGTTCTTCCCGGTGCTGGTGAGCACGGTCGCGGTCGGCATCACGTTCAGCGTGCTGCTCAAGCCCGACACCGGGCTGGTGAACAAGGCGCTGGCCCTGGTGGGCATCTCGGGCCCCGACTGGCTCGGCGACGCCAACACCGCGCTGCTGTCGGTGGCGCTCGTGGACGTCTGGAAGGGCGTCGGCCTGGCCACCGTCATCTACATCGCCGGCATGATGTCGATCCCGCGTGACTACTACCAGGCGGTCGCGGTCGACGGCGGCGGCGCCTGGCACCGGTTCAGGTTCGTGACGCTTCCGCTGAGCTGGCCCGCCACCAACTCAGTGATCATCCTGTCCTTCATCGGCGGGCTGCGGTCCTTCGACCTCATCTGGACGATGACCCGCGGCGGACCCGGCTTCACCAGCGACGTCATCGCCTCGATCATCTACAAGCAGTATCAGGCGGGGTTCTTCGGCCTGTCGACCGCCGGGAACGTGATCCTGTTCATCGTGGTCACCGCGCTGGTCGTGCCGCTCACCCGCTTCCTGAGCGCCAGGGAGGTCGCCGCATGAGGGCGCTGCGCAGATCCGGGCCCGAACTCATCGTGGTCCTCCTGGCCGTCGTCATCTTCGTCGTGCCGTTCTCGTTCATGGTGCTCACGGCGGTCAAGGACGAGGTCCAGTCGGCGGAGCTGGACTTCGGCTGGCCGACGAGCTGGCCCATAGTCCAGAACTTCGTCGAGGTGATCGAGGCGCGCGACTACGTGCTGCTGCGCGCCTTCCTCAACAGCACGATCCTCACGGTCGTGGCGGTCACGCTGCTGGTCGTCTTCTGCTCCATGGCCGGGTTCGTGCTGCAGCGCCGGGCGGGCCGCATGCGGTCGGTGGTCAATTTCCTGGTGCTGTCCGGGCTGATCATCCCGCCGGCGATCGTGCCGACCATCTGGGTGCTCCAGACGCTCGGCCTGTTCAAGACGCTGCCGGGGCTCATCTTCGTCGAAGTCGCCTTCCACATGTCGTACTCGGTGCTGCTTTATCGCGCTTTTGTGGCGGCGGTGCCGCGCGAGCTGGACGAGGCGGCGATGATCGACGGATGCACCGGGTTCCGGCTGTTCTTCAAGGTGATCTTCCCGCTGCTCCGGCCGGTGACGATCACCGTCATCCTGACCACGTCGGTCGCCGTCTTCAACGACTTCGTCAACCCGCTCTACTTCCTGCCCGGTGACGAGAACGCCACCGTTCAGCTCACCCTGTACAACTTCCAAAGCCAATACAGCACGCAGTGGAACCTGCTGTTCATGGACATCGTGCTCATCACGATCCCGCCACTGCTCGCTTTCATCTTCTTCAACCGCAAGATCGTGGCGGGGATGACCGCCGGCGCGATCAAGGGCTGACGCTCAGAGGAGCCGCATGACCATCGACCTGCGTTTCGAGCACCACCGAGAGCCGCTCGGCATCGGAGAACCCAGGCCACGGCTGTCCTGGACGGTCCGCAACGACCGTCCAGGCTGGCAACAGCACGGCTACGACGTCGAGATCCGCGACTCGGAGGGCAAGGTCGTCTCCTCGACCGGGCGCTCCGACTCCGTGCTGGTCCCGTGGCCGGGTGACGACCTGCGCTCGCGGGAGCGCCGGGCTGTACGCGTGCGGGTCCGCGGTCAGGACGGCGAGGCGAGCGAGTGGAGCGAGTGGACCTCGGTGGAGGCCGGTCTGCTGGAGGCGGAGGAGTGGCGCGCGGAGGCGGCGGCGCCGCCCGCCGAACTGCTCGGCGCGCCGGACGGGCCCGCGACCATGCTCAGGCGCGGTTTCGCCCTCCGCGGGCCGGTCGAGCGGGCCCGCCTGTACGTGACCGGCCACGGCCTGTACGAGGTGGAGATCAACGGGCAGGTCGTGGGCGATGACGTACTCGCGCCCGGTTGGTCGAGCTACGACCACCGCCTGCGCTACCGCACGCACGACGTCACCGCGCTGCTGGCGGAGGGTGACAACGCCATCGGCGCGATGCTCGCCGACGGGTGGTACCGCGGCCGCGTCGGCTTCAAGGACGGCAGGGTCGAGACGTACGGTTCGCGCACCGCGCTCATCGCCCAGCTCGAAGTCGTCTATGCCGACGGCTCGACCGACGTCGTGACCACCGACGGCTCCTGGCGCTGCGCGCGCGGCCCGATCCTCGCGGCGAGCCTGTACGACGGCGAGAAGTACGACGCCCGCCTGCTGCCCGCCGGCTGGTCCGCACCCGGCTTCGACGACGGCGCCTGGCTGCCCGCCGACGTCGTGGACCACGACCGCGGCCTGCTCGTCGCCCCCACCGGCCCGCCGGTGCGCCGCTTCGAGACACTGCGCCCCGTCGAGGTCATCAAGGGGCCGGCCGGCGAGACCATCCTCGACTTCGGCCAGAACATCTCCGGCCGCCTGCGCATCCGCGTCCAGGGACCGGCGGGCCACACCGTCACCCTCCTCCACGCCGAGGTCCTGGAGAACGGCGCCCTGTCCCGCCGCCCGCTGCGCAACGCGGCCGCCCGGGACGAGTACACCCTGGCCGGCGGCGCGGAGGAGGAGTGGGAGCCGCGCTTCACCATGCACGGCTTCCGCTACGCCGAGGTGATCGACTGGCCGGGCGAGCTGCGCCCCGACAGCGTCCAGGCCGTCGTCTGCCACACCGACATGCGCCGTACCGGCTGGTTCACCTGCTCGGACCCGCAGCTCCAGCGCCTGCACGACAACGTGGTGTGGAGCATGCGCGGCAACTTCGTCGACCTGCCGACCGACTGCCCCCAGCGCGACGAGCGCCTCGGCTGGACCGGCGACATCCAGGTCTTCGCCCCCACCGCGGCCTTCCTCTACGACTGCGCGGGCAC
Source organism: Nonomuraea sp. NPDC049129 (assembly GCF_040648495.1). NCBI lineage: Bacteria > Bacillati > Actinomycetota > Actinomycetes > Streptosporangiales > Streptosporangiaceae > Nonomuraea > Nonomuraea sp. NPDC049129. The sequence continues at coordinate 218,957 of NZ_JBEZDU010000004.1, forward strand.
ACTCGGCTCCTGGCTCGCCGACCTGGCCGCCGAACAGGACGAGTCGGGCATGGTGCCCTACTACATCCCGTGGGTCGGCCTCGAGTTCCCCGCCATGCCGACGGCGGCGTGGGGCGACGCGGCGGTGATCGTGCCCTGGGTGCTCTACGAGCGCTTCGGGGACCTCGGGGTGCTGGAGACGCAGTACGACAGCATGAAGGGCTGGGTCGACCACATCGCCGGCATCGCCGGGGACGACCACCTGTGGGACGAGGGCTTCCAGTTCGGCGACTGGCTCGACCCCGCCGCGCCGCCGGACCGGCCCGGCAAGGCCCGGACTGACCCGTACCTCATCGCCACCGCCTACCACGCGTGGACCGCGCAACTCGTGGCCGACACCGCCGAGCTGCTGGGCCGGGGCGAGGACGCGAAGAAGTACGGTGAGCTGGCCGCCGAGGTCCGGGCGGCCTTCCGCCGCGAATACCTCTCGCCGTCGGGCCGTCTGGTCAGCGACACCCAGACCGCCTACGCGCTGTCCCTGCACCTCGGCCTGGCGGAGACGCCGGAGCAGCGGGCGCGGGCCGGCAAGCGGCTGGCCGAGCTGGTGGACCAGGACGACTACCGCATCGGCACCGGCTTCGTCGGCACGCCGCTGGTCTGCGCCGCCCTGGCCGCGGCGGGGGAGCACGACACGGCCTACCGGCTGCTGACGCAGCGCGAATGCCCCTCGTGGCTGTACCCGGTGACCATGGGCGCGACCACGATCTGGGAGCGCTGGGACAGCATGCTGCCCGACGGCTCGGTCAACCCCGGTGAGATGACCTCGTTCAACCACTACGCGCTGGGCGCGGTCGCCGACTTCCTGCACGGCACGCTCGCCGGCCTGGCCCCCGCCGCGCCCGGCTACCGTCGCATCCGCGTCGCGCCGCGGCCCGGCGCCGGTCTCACCCACGCCTCCGCCGAGCACGAGACGCCGTACGGCCCGGCGGCGGTGGCCTGGTCCCGGACGGGCGGCAACCTCACGGTCACCGTCTCCGTACCGTCGGGGACGACCGCCGAGGTCGACCTGCCGTCTGGGGAGCTGGTGGAGGTCGGGTCGGGGATGCACACCTTCACCACGCCGTACCGCGATCCGGCGGACGACCCGGTGGCCTGAGCAGTCCGTGTCGTGGCCCCCAGGTTTGTTTCCTGGGGGTCCGGCCGGGCCACGATAAGGTGCATGGGGTGATCTAACGGGTACGACCGTTCTGGCCGCGAGCGGACACTCGCGCGAGGAGGTCATGTGGTATCCGGGTGGATCCTGCGCGGGTTCGCGGCCGTGGCGGTGCTGGCGGCCACCGTCGTTCCTGGGACGCGGGCCGAGGCCACGACGCCCTCTCCCACTCCTGTTGTGACGCCGGTCGGCGAGGGCTGTCCGGCGCGGGACACCCGGGTCGACGCGCCGTACGCGATCACCGGTTACTGGCTGGTGCCTCGCTCGGACCCGTGTGTCACGCGGCGGACCGTGGAGGCGATCCACGGGGTCGGCGGTGACACGCTCATCACGTTCGGCCCGCGTCTGGTGCCCAGCCGGGTCGACCGGGCGGGGCGGCTGCTGAAGGAGGGCGCGCCCGACCCCGACTTCACCGGCTGCGTCGAGAACGGAAAGACGTGCTACCGGGCCGCTCGGGAGGCGGTTCCGCGCATCCGCCGGGTCTACGGCTATGCGGCGAACGAGCTGTTCGGCGACGGCCTGCTGCGGTGTCCGGGCCTGGACCGGCGGATCGAGAGCGGCGAGCGGGTCTACTACCGGCTGCTGCTGGGCAGATCCTGCTCACGCGGCCCGTACGACCTCGTGCTGATCGCCACCGACGGCGACGGGCTGGGCAACCTGATGACGGAGGCGGCCGGGTACGGGATGAAGGTGTTCCCCGGGCTGCCCGCCGCGCCGCAGGACGTCAAGCGGCCGTGGCTGCCCGACCTCACGCACCTCGGCGCCGTGACCGCGTTCACCGAGCGGGTGGTGACGGACTATCGGGGCAGGTACGGGCCGTCGGCGGCGTTCGCCGGGGTGTACCAGTCGTTCGAGCTGGCGGTGAAGTCGCGGCCCAGCGTCGATCCGACCATCGACCTGTACCAGGCCCAGCACACCGTCGTGGCCGCCACGCTGCCGGGGAAGAAGATCCTGGTCAGTCCCTACTTCGACGCGCGCAGGGACAAGGGCTTCCCGCCCGAGCGGGTGGGGCCGGGGCTGCTCGCCATCGCCGCCACCGCGCACGGCGCGCCCATGATCGTCGCCGTGCAGGACGGGCGCGGGACGGGCAAGGTGCCCGTGTACGGCCGCGACGAGGTGGACGCCAAAGTCGATCGCCGGCTGGTGCCGATGGTGGGAGACGTCACCAACCGGAAGGCGTACTACGGCTCGACCTACGACTACCTCCAGGCGGCGGCGCGGTCCCGGCCGCCGGGGGTGGAGCTGTGGATGAACGCGGAGGCCTTCGAGCCCGCCCCGGTGGCCGGCGAGTGCGGCCGGGCCGACCCGCTGCCGCTGCGCGGCCGGACGACCAAGAAGCGGCTCGACGCGCAGGTCATGGCGGCCGGGGAGGCCGTGACCAAGGTGATCTCCTACGGCTGGGACCCGTTCCTGACCTGCCGCCTCAACTGGATGACCCCGTCGTTGAGCGACGACCTCCACGCTTCCTGGAACGCGCCGCTCATCGTCGGCGCGACCAGGAACGCGGCCGGGATCGCGATCACCGGCCGCAACCTCGCGGGCGGGACGATCAAGGTCCAGTACGCCCGCGCCGGGGCGGGGATGAAGACGGTGACCGTCGCCCAGGGACCGGACGAGGCCGGTGCCGGCTGGATCCCCTTCCCCACGCCCACCGACGTCGATCCCCGCCGCCCGTTCCTCTACATCACCGCCGTGAACGGCACCGGCCGGTCGAGCACCAACGCGTACGTCATTCCCTCGTAGCGGACGCGCCCCAGCTTCTGAGGCGGGCCGCCTTGCTTTGAAGACCTGAGCGATATCCGGCGACGTCGCTCAGATGGGGCCTATTGCTGCCAGTTCTCGCATACGAGCCCGTCTGTGGTTCGCATGAAGGCATGGGGCAGCCAAGCTGCCGCAGGCGAGGTCTGTGTGTTGGTGATGCCGATGCCCGCGTCGATGGTATAGCCAGTCGGATTCCCGTGATCCTCCCAGACCGGATGGGTGCCGTCCCACCGACAGGCCCAGACGGAGTTGTTGCCGTCGGTCACGAAGACCAGTGCGTATTGGGAGCCGTTGTTCATGTCCAGGACGCTTCTCGCACCCAAACCGATCTTGGCGTAGTGGTCACTCGGCGGGGCGCCCATGTTGAGCCAGGTGCCGTCCTGACAGGCCCAGAGGTCGCCGTGTGATGCGCTCAGAACGAAGCAGCAGGGCTGCGAGAGCAGCTCCGAGGCGCCTATGATGATCGCCGCACCGGCCGATCCACTGATCACCGCGGGGGGCCCACCAAGGGCGGTCCATCGCGTGGACACCATGTCCGTGACACCGAGCCACAGCTGCCTGTCGCCGCCCCACACATAGACCTGCAGGCTCTCCCCGCCGGTTCTCTCGTCCGGGACGGCGAGAACTCCCATCGAGGAGGCGATCGCGACGCCGGGCGAACCCATGTTGTACCAGTTCCAGGACGACACGTTCCACCAGTTCACCCACGCATTGCCGTCGCTGCCGGTTACGACGGCGAAGGGGGCGAGACCCAGCGTCCGCTTCAGCGCGACCGTCACCGCGCCGAGGCCATCGAGAACGTCGACGCTCGCCGGCTGGCCCTGATCGGACCAGATCCAAGTTGTGCCGTTCCACCAGCGCACCCAGAGATGTCCATCTCGCACGACGAACGCGTAGGGTCGATTCCCATTCGGATCGTCGCCGAGGGCGATGACACCAACGGGTCGGTCGACCTTTCCCCCTTGGTCGACCCATTCCCATATGCCGGCGGGGGTTTCCCAGAGAATGTACAGATGACTGTCATCCCCTCGCACGAATACGAAAGGACGGGAGGCCATCGAGACTGTCGTGTCCTGGACCGCCACCGCGCCGATCCCGTACGTCACCCCAGGGCCGGGCTTGCCGTGAAGAGCCCAGCGCCATGACGTCGGGATGGGGGCGCCGGCCCAGGGCAGCGAGGCCACAGCCATGGCTCCGAGGCTGCTCCCCAGAAAGGTTCTGCGAGAGAGCTCCGGCACGACGACGTCTGCTGGGAATTGTCTGCCGCTGTTGCCGCCGTCGGATAACTCCGGCTGGTCGTCAGGACGTTGCTTGTTTGCTGACATCACTTCTTCCGCTCGCGATCTGAGTGCAAATGTCACGGCAATTTGAACGCCAGTCGCTTGATACGCGATCAGTAGCGAGTTGCAGCACCAAGACCGTCCAGTTTCGCGGTTTCGCGGGTGCCCGGGGTCACCCCGTTCGGGAGAAGCGCTCCGGGCGGAAGTCCGCCAAGAGCGGATGCCCGGTGCCGGTGAGCACCTCGTACGCGGTGAGCTCCCCGGCGATGAGCCCCAGCGTCGCACCCGAGTGGGTGAACGCCACATGGCAGCCGGGCACCGACTCCAACTCGCCGAAGACCGGCTCCCCGTCCGCCGGTATCGGTTTGCGGCCGAGCCGCCACGACGCCGCCCGGAGAGTGACATCACCCTGGAGCAGGGCGGACGCCTCGGCGATGAGCTCCTGGTCGATCGCGAACGTCGATCCGGGGTTGGGGCGCATCGCCGCGCGCGGCGTGTTCAGCACGGTCACGACCTCGGTCTCGACCGGCTCGGTGATGACGAGCATGGACAGGGGGGACGCGTCCGGCAGGTCCACGCCGAGCTCCGCGAGCACCGCCGGGGTCTGCGCACCGCAGGCGGCCACGACGGCGTCGCCACGCCATGACGTGCCGTCGGCGCCGCGCACTCCCCGTGCCCGGCCGTCCTCCACGAGCACCGAGCAGCGGCCCGCGCCGGTGACGAGCCGTCCCCCACGACGGACCAGCTCGTCCGCGAGCTCGCGGATCAGGTGGGGGAGGGAGACCCAGCCGTCACCCGGATTGTGGATCGCGAGGCCCGCCCCCACCTGGACCCCGCTGACCCGGTCGCTGGTGTCCGCGCGGCCGATGAGGTGCGACTCGTAGCCGCGCGCGACCTCGTGCGCGTGCCGTGCGCGGGTCGCCTCGGCCCCGTCGGGGGTCGTCCACCACAGGCCGCCGTCGAAGCGCAGCCAGCACGTTAGCTTCCGGCGGCCGAACGGGGGCAAACCTGTCTCTTCGGCGGTGCGACCGGCAGTCCCTCTTGCGGATCTGTCACTTCCGCGGCCATGCTCGAATTTCCCAGCACGAGTCGATCTCGGGAGGCGCGTTGCACACCGACGATCCCTGCGTCTCCCGCCGGAGCGGGCCATGACGGTGACAGCGGCGCCTCCGGCCCGGCGCGAGAAGTCGGTCTCCGGGCGGCTGCGTACGCTGGCCGGGCTGTCCCTTCTGACGCTGGCGCTCCTGCTGGCCGCGATCCTGGCCGGCGCGGCGAGTACGGGCGCCGGCTTACGCACCATCGGACATGACGCCGGGCCCCAGGTGCTCGCCACCACCGGCCTGTATCGGCAGATGTCGGAGATGGACGCGCTGGTGGCCGAGACCCTGCTGCTGGGCAGCGAGTACGGCCCCCAGCAGCAGGCCGACCTGACCAACTATGACCAGCGGCGGCTGGAGATCTCCGAGAGCCTGCTCAAGGCGTACCGGCTGGCCCTGGACAATCCCGCCGAGCAACGCACGGTCGAGTCGCTGATCGAGGGGCTGGGCCGCTACGAGCGGCTGGCGACCCAGGCCCGGTTGCTGGACGTGCAGTCCAAGCACACCGCGGGACAGCCGCCCGACAATGTGGTCCAGGCCTATCAGAAGGCCACCGACCTCATGCACCGCGAACTGCTTCCCCAGGCCTACAACCTGACCTTGGAAACCGGGACGATCGTCCGGCGCGCGCACGTGGCCGAGCGCTCGACCACCTCGTTGGCCCGCGTCGCCGTCATCGTCGCCGGGCTGCTCGCGCTGGCCTGCCTGCTGGGCCTGCAGATGTACCTGACCCGCAGGTTCCGCCGGGTCTTCGCGCCGGCCCTGGTGGTCGCCACCGTGCTCACCGCGGCCGGTCTGGTGACGGGCACGGTCCTGCTCAACCGGCAGGGCCAGGCGCTGGACGAGGCCAAGCGCGGCGGTTTCGACGCCGTGCTCACCTTGACCAGGGCACGGGCGATCAGCAACAGCATGCACGGAGACCAGAACCGCTACCTGCTCGACCGCTTCCGCAAGGACACCTACGAACACAACTTCCTGGACAAGTCACAGACGATCGCGGCCGTCGACTCCACCAGCCTGCCCGACTACCAGAGCAAGCTGCGGGGCAACTTCCAGGGCCTGCTCGGCAGCCTGACGGGCCAGGACCGGGAACGCCTCTTCGCCGTCTACCAGAAGTTCCAGCAGGCGGACGCGCGAATGCGGACCATGACGGCCGAAGCGGCGATCAAATACTGGGACGGCGAGCTCACCCAGACCTACGAAAGCTACGACAAGATGCTGGAGGAGCTGGTCCGGCGGCACGAGTCCGACTTCGAGCGCGCCATCGACAGCGGCGACGGGGCCCTGGAGACGCTGTGGCGGTTGATCCCCGCCGGGCTGGCCGCCGGCGCCCTGCTCATCCTGGTCGGGATCTGGCCACGACTCAGGGAGTACCGGTGAGAAAGCTGCTGATCTGCCTGATGCTGCTGCTCACCGCCTGCGGCGCGGGGCGGCCGGAGTCCCTTGTGGACAAGGACGAGCTGATCGTCGCCATCCGCTCCGACGTCCCGCTGATCAGTTTCAAGGGGCAGAACGGTGGATACGACGGCTTCAACATCGACGTGGCCAAATATCTGATCTCCCGGCTGGGCAAGAAGATCCACTGGCTGGAGATCACCGCCGGAGACCAGCTCACCGTGCTCACGCAGGGGCGTGCCGACCTGGTCTTCGCCCACATGTCGGTGACCCCGGAGCGGAAGAAGGTGATCGACTTCGCCGGGCCGTACCACGTCGACTTCCAGGACATCGCGGTGCGGCCGGCCGACAAGGACGTCATCCGCGACGTCCGCGACCTGGCGGGCCGCAAGATCTGCTGGGTGCGCGGCACGAACATCGCGCAGCGGATCATCGACGAGCGCCGGGTGAAGGCGATCGCCGTCCCCGCGCCCGACTACAACGTCTGCCTGCAGATGATCAAGGACGGCAGGATCGACGCCATCTCCACCAACAGCCAGATCCTGGCGGGGCTGCTCACCAAACCGGGCGTCGACCTGCACCTGGTCGGCGCGACCTTCAACGAGCAACGTACGGCGATCGGCATTCGCAAGGGTGATGTCGACGGTTGCGAGGAGCTCAACCGGGCCATCACCGAGATGTACCAGGACGGCACGGCGAACATGCTGCTGGACAAGTGGTTCGGCAAGTCGGGCATCGACCTGTCGGTGGTCTCCGTCCCGCAGTTCGAGGGCTGCTCCTAGACGGGTGGCCGGGCTATCTCCGCGCTGAACCTGTCGACGAGTGACTGTTTGGCGCGGCCGGCGACCTCCACGTCGTACGAGACCAGCTTGACCGTCGCCGGGTCGGCCGCCTTGGAGTGCGCCGGCACCGTGGTGTTGGTGGGCAGGGCGTAGAAGTTCACCAGCGGCCCCAGCCGCTGTGACTCTCCGCTCAGCGCCCAGTCGACGTACTTGCGTGCGCTGTCGGGGTTGTGGGCCCCGGCCAGTACGGCCAGGCCGCCGAGCTCGTAGCCGGTGCCCTCCTGCGGGAAGGTCACCTGCAGGTTCGGATAGCCCTGCTCCTGGGCGGCGACGCAATCGTGGGAGAAGACCACGCCGACCGCCGCCTCCTCCTTGGCGGCCTGCAAGGCGGCCGCGCTGCCGGAGGAGTTGTACCTCAGTACGTTCGGGTGGAGGCCGCGCATGTAGCCCAGTGCCTTGTCCTGGTCGCGGCCGTTGAGTTCCACCTGTGTCCACAGGGCGGTGTAGGCGGTTCCGGAGGTGGCCGGGTGGGCGATGGCGACGCTGCCGCGCAGTCGCACGTCCAGCAGTTCCCGCCAGGAGTGGATCGGCTGCATGCCGCGCTTGGCCAGCTCCTTGGTGTTGTTGCAGAAGGCGAGCACACCGGCGTAGATCCCGCTCCAGGCATACTCCGGATCGGCCCACCCGTGCCGGATTTCACTGGCTTTTTCGGATTTGTACGGCGCCAGCAGTCCCTGACTCTTGGCGGCCACGTAGGAGTCGGCCGGACCGCCATGCCAGACGTCGAACTCCTGCCGCGCCCTGGCCGCCTTGATCCGCTCCAGCGCCTCCCCACTCGACAGCCGGACGAATTCGGCCTCCACGCCGGTGGAGTCGGAGAACCTCTTGACCATCATCGCGCACCACCGCTCGCTCGCGCCGCACGCGACCGTGATCTTGTCCCGCCTCGGCGTCGAACAGCCCGCGGCCAGCAGGATCGCGATCAATGCGATGACCAACGGCCTCATCTGCCACTCCAAGCGGTTCGCCGACGTCGCGCCCACGTGCCGATCCCATTCGACACTCCGTCACGAGGTCACGCAACCGATCTCCACTTGAAGCCGCCCCGCTCACGATCGAGGCAGGCCTGCTCGCGATTGAGGCCGACCCGCTCATGCTTGGCTGACCAAGCGTGAACGGGCCGGTCTGCCATGTCTACGTCAGCGTGGCGGCGTGCGGGTCCCAGCCGTCGGGGAGGGGTGGCGGGGTGGGTGATGTGGTGTGCAGGCGGCGGGCCTCGCCGTCATCTCCGGCGTCGCCGATGGCGGTCATGATCTCCAGTACGTGCTGGGCGAGCGCGCCCGAGGCCCGGTGCGGGGTCCCGGTACGCAACGACCTGGCCATGTCCAGGACGCCCAGGCCGCGTCCGGCCGTCGTACCCGTGACGGGCAGTTCCCGCCACTCGGCGTCATGCGGACCGCGGGCCAGCAGTTGCCCGTCGAAGTTGTTGGGGTCGGGCAGCGACAGCGCCCCCTCGGTGCCGATGATCTCGATCGTCTGCCGGCGGATGGGCGAGTCGAAGCTGAACGTCGCGGTCGCGCTGGCGCTGCCCGCGAAGTCGATCAGCGCGTTGACGTGCGTGGGAACCTCCACCGCGAACGCCGTACCCGCCTTCGGCCCCGAGCCGATCACCCGGTGGTCGCGGGCCCGCCGGGTGCTGGCCGTGACGCGGGCCGCCGGGCCGAGCAGGGCGACGAGGGCGGTCAGGTAGTAGGGGCCCAGGTCGAACAGGGGACCGGCGCCACGCTGGTAGAGGAACTCGGGATTGGGGTGCCACGACTCGGGACCAAGACTCTGGAAGGCGGCCGCGGCGCTCACCGGGGTGCCGATGACACCGGAAGCGAGCGCCCTGGCCGCCGACTGGAGCCCCGCGCCGAGGAAGGTGTCGGGGGCGTTGCCGACGAGCAGGTTGAGGTTCGCCGCCTCCGCGGTGACCTTGGCCGCCTCGTCCATGTCCAGGGCCAGCGGCTTCTCGCTGTACACGTGCTTGCCCGCGCGCAGCGCCGCGAGCGCCACGGCGGCGTGCGCGGCCGGGATCGTCAGGTTGACGACGATCTCCACCTCCGGCACCGCCAGTACGGTCTCGACGGTGCCGGAGACCGGCACCCCGTGCTCGCGCGCGGCGGTCGCGGCCCTGGCCGTGTCGAGGTCGGCGATCCCGAGCACGCGGACGTCGGGGAAGGAGGTCAGCTGACGGAGATAGGTGCCGCTGATCACACCGGCGCCGACGATGGCGACGCCTACGGGTCCGGAGCTCATGAAGCGCTCAGCTCGGTGAGGTAGTCGTGGCTGCCGGCGAGCGCCTCGAAGATGTCGCCCGCGCAGCTGTCGAGCTCCACGATCCGCCAGGTGTCCGGGCTGGCCGCGAGGATCTCCGGCACCGGCATGACGCCCTGTCCCACGGCCACGTGCGGCTCCTCCTTGACGCCCGGGCCGTCCTTGACGTGCAGCGCCAGGATCCGGGAGGAAAGACCGCGCAGCAGGGCGGGCACGTCGGCGCCGCCCACGGCGGCCCAGTAGGTGTCGATCTCCAGGAACACCTCCGGAGCCAGCAGGTCGGCGAGGGCCTCCAGGGCGTGGCGGCCGTCGATCCGCGGCTCGATCTCCCACCAGTGGTTGTGGTAGCCGATCCGCATGTCGTACGCGGCCGCCTGCTCGGCCAGGCCGTTCAGCAGGTCGGCGGTCCTGGACAGGCCGTCGCGCGTGGTGAACTCCTCCTCCTTGATGCCGCCCGGGATGATCACGAGGTCGGTGCCCACGGTGGCGATGGCGTCGAAGACCTCGGCCGGCTCCTTGCTGAGCAGCGCGTAGGCGTGCGTGCTCGAAACGGTCAGTCCCAGATCGTCGGCCACCTGCCGGAAGCCTTTGGGATCGCCGGTCGGATCGAAGGGCTCGACGGCCCCGTAACCGATTCCGGCTATTCGGCGCAGCACGTCGTTACGGTCGGCGGCCAGTTGATCCCTTACGGAGTAGAGCTGCACGCTGAGCGGCTTGGTCACTTCGGCTCCCCTGACTGCTTTTAGTCCACAATCTGTACATAATCCTCCGAGGTGGATCAGGCATCGTCAAGGGAGTACGGCCCGTCGTCCCACCAGTCGGGACACCCGCACCGGACGGGTCATCGTCGTTCTCGATGGACGGGTAAGCCTCACCGATCCGTGGCGAGCGCCGTCGCTAGGACCTCCACGAGGAGGGCGGCCTGGCTGCCGTCCTGGTCAAGGTCGGGGTCGAAGATGGTGAGCTCCAGTCCGGCGACTCCCGGGAGGCTGAGCAGGCCACGGAGCAGCCCGGCCAGTCCGTCCGCGTCGGGTCCGCCGGGCGTGGGGGAGTCGACCGCGGGCAGTACCGCGGAGTCGAGCACGTCGGCGTCGACGTGGATCCAGAAGCCGTCGAGGTCGTCGCGGACCAGCACCTTCCTGGCGAGGTCGAGGGTGCCGGGGCCGAGGTCGGCGGCGGGTACGTACGCGAGACCGGACTCCTTGACGTCCCGCAGGTCCTCCTCATCGCGGACGCCGAGCACGATCACGTCCTCGTCGGCCACGTACGGGCGCAGACCGCCGATGTCCGTCAGGTAGTCGTCGCCACGTCCGGTCACCAGGGCGAGGCTCTCTCCGCCTGCCGAGCTCACGTACGGGGAATTGCCCAGGTTGCGGAAGTCGGCATGGGCGTCCAGGTACGCCAGGCCGTAGCGTCCCCTCTCGCGCAGCGCGAGGGCCGGGCCGAGCAGGATCGAGCAGTCGCCACCGAGCACGATCGGGAAGGCCCCCGACTCGCGTACGGCGGTGACGCGGTCGGCCAGCTTCCTGGCGTACGCGGCGATGGCCGGGCCGTTGCGGACCCCGTCGCCCGGCTGCCAGGTGGCCACATAGCGCGGCGGAACCACCGCGCCCGCGTCGTCCGCGCCGATCCGCTCCCGCAGCCCGGCGTCGCGCAGCGCCCATGGGGCCTTGTAGCAGCCGGGAACCGCGTCAGGGGCGGGCGGGCGCAGGCCGAGGTTTGAGGGAGCGTCGAGAATGGCGAATCTTGTGTCAGGGGTTATAGTGCTCATAGTCCTGACGGTAGCAGGAGGAAATCGAGATGCGCCAGTACGTCGATACGGGGTTGGTGGCGTTGGACCTCGCCAACACGTGGGATGAGTATCTGGACGAGCCGGAGCGGCTGCCGGACCCTGCGGCCCTGCGGCAGTTCTGCGCGGAGTTCGGCGAATCGCCTGGTGAAGAGCCCGAGTCGCCTGGTGAGCAGCCTGAGCTGGCCGCTGTCCGGGAGATGCGCGGGCGGCTGCGGGCCGTGTTGGCCTGCGAGCCGCCGGAGCGGACGCGCGCGCTGGCCAGGTTCGCGGCCGGGCTGCCGACACGCGTGGCCGTGGAGGACGTGGACGGGGTGCCGGTGCTACGGCTCGCGGCACCCGACGGCGCGGGGACGGCGGACCGGCTGGCGGTGCGCGCGGTGCGCGAGCTGCTCGACGTGGCTGCCGCAGGGGATTGGACACGGCTGCGGTTGTGCGCGGCCTCGCCGTGCCGTGACGCCTTCATCGACCGGAGCCGGCCGGGGCGGCGGCAGTTCTGCTCGACCCGCTGCGCCAACCGCGCCCACGCCGCCGCCTCTCGCGCCCGCCACCACACCTGACCGGCCCTCCCTGCCCGACATCGGAGGACTCCACGCGCCGGGAATCGAGACACCGAGATTGCGGGGCGAGCGGGGCTTCTCGTATGAGACGGCAACGGGTGGTGCTGGAAGGGATTCAGGGTTCGATGACGAGGCGTTCGATGAGGCCATCGCGGAGTGTGAACTGGTAACGCAGATCGACGGTCCCGCCGGGGAAGTCGCCCTCGAGGTGGTGGGTGGCGATGTAGCGGGTTGCGTCGGTCTGCTGGGCGCCGGTGAGGTGGATGGTGTAGGTGAATTCGGTGGCCGATCGGTCGAGCCACTCTCCGATGGCCTCCGTGCCCTCATAGGAGTTGCCGTCGTCGATCACTGTGGCTTCGCGGGTGAACGCCGTGATCGCGGTGACGGTGTCGTGGGCGTGGTGCGCTGCCAGGTAGCGGGTGATCACCTCGGGCAGGGGGCCCGGGGGGCTGGTTCGGGGCTGGTTGTCGTGCATGACGCTCCTTGGGGTGGTGGCGGGTTCAGACGGTGGGGGTGGTGCCGCCGTCGATGACGTGTTCGGCGCCGACGATGGCCGAGGCGCGGTCGGAGACTAGGAAGGCGACGAGCTCGGCGACTTCCTCGGGCCGGTTTGGACGGCCCAGCGGGATGCCGCCCAGGGAGTCCATGAGCCGGCCCAGCGCCGCTTCCTGCGTGATGCCTGCGTCGTGGGCGATCCGGGCGACGAGGTTGTCGGCGGCCGAGGTCTGCACGAAGCCGGGCGAGACGGTGTTGACGCGGACGCCATGCGGGGCGACCTCGTTGGCCAGGCCCTTGCTGTAGGTGGTCAGGGCGGCCTTGGCGGCGGCGTAGGCCAGGGTTCCGTTCCACAGCGGCATGCGGCGCTGGATCGAGGTGACATGCACGATTACGCCCTTACCTGTGGCGATCATGTGCGGCAGGAGCGCGCGGTCCAGGCGGACGGCGGCCAGTAGGTTCGTATTCAGCTCCCTGGCCCAGTCGTCCTCGCCGAGCGCCGCGAACCCTCCAGCCGGTGCCTCGGACCCGCCGAGGGTGTTGACCAGGATGTCGATGCCTCCCACGCGGGCGTCCACCTCGGCGGCCACGTGAGAGGCGCCCTGGGCGCTGGACAGGTCGGCGGGGATGAACGTCTTCTCCTCGACGCCGTCGGGGCGGCTGCGGGCCGTGACCAGCACGGTCGCGCCGGCTTGGGCGAGACGTCGGGCGATGGCGGCCCCGGTGCCCTTGGTGCCGCCGGTGACCAGAGCGTGTCGGCCTTCGAGGGATTCGCTGATGGATGTGGTCACGGTGTGCTCCGCTCCCGGGCGCGGAAGGCGCCGCTCCCGTCGTTGCTGCTAAAATAGAAGCTACTAACTTCGACTTTAGCAGCAACTGAGAGGATGGCTGCCATGGCAAGCCGGATCAGGCTGGAGGACAGGGAGTGCCCGCTGTCCACGACGGTGGAACACGTCGGCGAGTGGTGGACGCTGCTGATCCTCCACGACGCCTTCGACGGCTACACCCGCTTCGACCAGTTCCAGGAGAGCCTGGGCATCTCCTCCAGCATGCTCACCACCCGGCTGAAAACCCTCGTCGCCGACGGACTGCTGGAGCGCCGGCCCTACCAGACCAACCCCGTGCGTCACGAGTACGTCCTCACCGAGCTCGGGCGCTCCCTCCGACCGGTGGTCGTCGCCCTGGCCGCGTGGGGCAACTCCCGTCTCACACCGGCCGACCGCAGCATGATCCTCATCGACGCGCACAGCGGCGAGGAAGTCGAGCCCATCGTCGTTGACGCCAAGACCGGCCGTCGACTCGACGACAGCGACACCTACGTCTTCACCGCAGGTCCTGCGGCCAGCGACGCCATGCGCCACCGATACGCGACACGACCGACCACCCCCGCGCAGGCGTAGGGCCGCCCAAGCATCGCCATCATGGGTTGGGCCCCCGGAGCCCATCTGAGCTGGAGGGAGTCATCGGCGCGGCCCAACCCGGTGAACCTTCCCGGTCACAGCACCAACCGGTGATCGGCAAGATCACGATCAGGGGTGTTTGACGAACATTTCGAAGTCGTTGAAGCCGTCGGCGAATACGTGCACATACTGTTCGTTGAACAGCTCATGCCAGTTGTTGTCGAGGTCCTGCGCGGCGATGACCTCCTTGGTTATCTTCACGTTCTTCTGGCGCCCCGGCGGCGTGTTCGGAGTGGTCACCGTAAGTGTCAGGCTCGTGAGGTCTTTCCAGCGGAAGTGATGGGTCGGCTTCGGACCGGCCAGCAGGTGGACCGTGCTGTGGGTGTTTTGAAAATCACCAAATTTCTGCAGATGTTCCTGGTCGGGGTCGCAGCCGTTGGTGTTCGTCCTGATGAGCCGGGTCCAGGTGTCGCTACCGGACGCATCCCGGTAGCGTGCGGTCACCCACACGGGAATGCATTCGTTGGTGTTGGAGAGTTCGCCAACGTCGAACCACATGCTGAATGCCTTGAAGTCCTCGTCACCGGCGGCTGACGCGGGTGCCGCGTTGAACGGGGCGGCGATCAGCGTCGCCCCCAGAAGTACCGTGGCCGCCTTGCGGAATCCTCGAATGGTGCAAATGCCCATGTGACCCTCGTTCCTCTCTCCTGAGCTGCCCCTCCAGAATCCCGTGCGTAGCGCCGCAGGAAGATCCCCAGATTTGGGGGTGTCGCTGCTCCGCCGAGGTGAATATCCGTAAGCGCATGCCCCTTTTGGAGCCGATCGAGGGCCGTAAGGCCGGCGGCACGATCAGTAACCCATACCGCCGTCCTGCCCTCGCCACCCCGGACGGACCTCGCCGAGGTTGCGTGGGGCGTCGATCAGGTGGTCCCGGGTGTCGGCGTAGTGGCCTCGGTGGGCGGTGTTCCGTAGCACCTCGATCTCGCCGATCCAGCCGACCCGCCGCCCGGCCCTGGCGCGGACCACATCGCCCTCCGACAGGCGGCTCCACTGGTCCTCGGCCACGCCGTACGCCTTGAGCTCGCGGCCCCGGCCCTCGTCGACGGCGCACCAGTAGACGTACTTCGGCCGGTTCTCGTTGCCTCCCGACCGGCGTCTGCGCAGGCGGACGATCTGGCCTTCGATCCAGGTCTGGCCGGTGAGGTCCAGGAGGGCGCGGCCGGCGGGCACGGCGGCGATCGCGAGGCCGACGGCGAAGCCGCCGGGCTGGGCCAGGGCCTGCGGCCACAGCTCGAACGCGGACAGGGCGATCAGCACGATCCACGTCCAGAAGCCGGCGAAGAACCCCGCCGCCAGGCCGCGGCCGATGGCGTGCAGCGGCGGCCTGCCCCAGATGAGCCGTGACGGGTAGCGTACGTCCACCGCGTGCCACATGCCGCCATAGTCGGACCAGGCCCGGCGGTCGTCGGCGGGCACGCTCACCGGCAGGCTGCGCACCGCGCGCGGCGCGAGCCCGAGGGCGGCCGCGTACGCCAGGGGGCGGCCCCAGATGGTCACGCTCGCCGCGGGCTTGTCGGCGAAGCGGGAGTTCGACAGGCTCTCGCGTACGGCCAGCCAGTGCCCCGCCGCCTGGACGCCCAGGTCGGTGCCGCGTTCGCCGTTCAGCCGGCCCGCCAGGTAGACCAGCGCGGCGTAGGCGAGGACGCCCGCGCCGATGCCGCCGTCGCGGTCGGAGCCGGTGTCGGCCACGGTCACCGCGACGGCCACCAGCGTGGCGGGCACCAGCGCCGCCGCGAACAGCAGCGTCGCGTGTGCCCGGCTCCAGCGCGCCCGCGACAGTCCCCGCCGCCGGGCGTCGGCGATGACCTTCTTGCGGAAGCTCTTCCACCAGCGGCCCAGGTTGCGCGAGCCCTCGGCCAGCGCGCCGGTCGCCACGACGCCGTCGCGCGCGAGTGAGCGCACGTGCTCATAGACAAGCTGCTCGTACGGGTTCAGCCCCTCGGCCTTGCGCAGCCGTACCAGCGACAGCTCCGGTCCGACCTCCTCGATCTGGACGGCGCCCCGCGCGGCGAGGTCGAGCAGGGTGGCCGAGGCGGCCTCGTCGCACAGGCGCCAGCCACCGGTGATGAGGTCGACCACGGCGAGCGATTCGTCCGCGAGTGCCCCGCTGGGCGGGCCGGGGGTGATGTCCGGGGTGCGGGTCGCGACCGCCAGGGCCAGCAGGAGCAGCGCCCACAAGGCGGTGGCGACGGCCGCCGCGGCGAACCAGACGGCCATCAGAACCGCACCTGTACGGGCCCGCGCTCCTCGCCGGGCGCCTGGAAGTATTCGCGGGCGGTGAACCCGCCCATGCCCGCGACGATGTTGGCCGGGACGGTCTGGATCGCGTTGCTGTAGGTGAGGACGGCGTCGTTGTAGTACTGGCGGGAGTAGGCGATCCGGTTCTCGGTGGTGGCCAGTTCTTCCTGGAGTTCGGCGAAGTTCTGGCTGGCCTTGAGGTCGGGGTAGGAATCGGCGACCGCTGTAGGGGGCACGAGCTGTTGCTGGCGCTCGCTATGCAAGTCGGAGGTTACCGGTAGAACTGTTGTTGGATTCCTTCGGCTGGCTTGGTTGCGACGGATGGTAGTCGTGCGGTAATTTTCTGTCACAGCCGGGTGTCTGACTGGCGCTCGGTCCCCGCCCTCGTTGGTGTTCGCATCAACGGGACAGTGTCCGGCGGGGCGGTGGCCCAAGAGGTGCACTCCCTCCAGCAGTGCGCAGTCAGGCCCTGACAACGCGGTTCTCAACCACGGTCCGCCCGGCTTGCCGGACGGACGCGGCTTCGGCTTCCACCGGATCACTGCCCGGCCTCGGTCGGGTGCGACGAGGCTACGCCGATGTCCGTTTTACTTAGGTAAACACAGGGAACCGAAGACGCTTGCAAGCGGCTGTACGACAGGCGTTGGGCGCGCGCCCAGTCAGGCGAAGAGCGCGCGTCCCCAGTAGTCACCCGCGTCCCGCATCCCCGGCGGGCAGGCCCACAGCCCGCTGGAGATGTGCTTGATGTACTCGTTGAGTGCGTCGCTCTTGGCCAGCCGCATCTGCACCGGCACGAACTGCTTGCGCGGATCCCGCTGGTAGGCGATGAAGAACAGCCCGGCGTCCAGGCGGCCGAGCCCGTCGGAGCCGTCCACGAAGTTGTAGCCCCTGCGCAGCAGGTGGGCGTCGCCGTTGGTGCTGGGGTGGGCCAGCCGGACGTGGGCGTCGGCCTTGATGAGCGGCCCGCCGTCGGCGCCCTTGGCCGCGAAGTCCAGCGGGTCGAACTCCGCCTTCTTGCCCAGCGGCGCGCCGGCGCCCTTGTCCCGGCCGAAGATGGCCTCCTGCTCGGCCAGCGAGGTACGGTCCCAGGTCTCGACCATCATGCGGATCTTCCGGGTGACCATGTAGCTGCCGCCGGTCATCCAGGCGGGGCCGTCCTGGGCGTCCACCCACAGCTGCCGGCGCAGCAGTTCGGCGTCCTCCAGTTTGAGGTTGTTCGTGCCGTCCTTGAAGCCCATCAGGTTGCGCGGCGTCGCCTGGGCGCGCGAGGTGGAGGACGTACGGCCGAAGCCGAGCTGGGACCAGCGGACCGACACCTTGCCGAAGCCGATCCTGGCCAGGTTGCGGATGGCGTGCACGGCGACCTGGGGGTCGTGCGCGCACGCCTGCACGCAGATGTCGCCACCGGATATTTCCGGAATGAGCGCCTCGCCAGGAAATTTCGGGAGATCGGCGAGGGCGGCGGGGCGCTTGCCCGCCAGGCCGAACCGCTTGTCGAAGAGCGACGGCCCGAAGCCGATCGTCAGCGTCAAGCCGGAGGCGGGCAGGCCGAGCGCCTCGCCCGTGTCGTCGGGCGCCGCCTCGGGAACCCCGCCGAGCGTGCCGAACGTGCCCGCCTCCTTGCCCTGCACCATCCGGGCGGCCGCGGCCGTCCACTCCTGCAGCAGCTCGACCAGCTCGGCCCGCTTGTCGGTGGTCACGTCGAAGGAGACGAAGTGCAGCCGGTCCTGGGCGGGCGTGACGATGCCCGCCTGGTGCTCGCCGTAGAAGGAGACGGGGTCGGAGATCGAGGCCGCGTGCGCGACCGGCGGCTCTTCGAGCAGCGAGCGCGTGGCCACGGCGCCGACGCCGACGGCCGCCGCCCCCGCCGCGCCCATGCCGAACAGCTTCCTGCGGCTCATGCGCTCGCTCATGGTCCTGCCTCTCCTACTTCGTCACGATCGGGGCGATCTTGCTGATCGGCTCGGCCAGCGCGTTGATCGCGTCCGACAGCGCCTTCAGCTCGGCCTTGGACAGCTCGTTGTGCAGCTGCCAGCCATCGCCCTTCTGGTGCTTGCCCAAGGCGGCCTCGGCCGCGGCGAACTTCTCGTCCAGCGTCTTGACCAGGTCGGGCGCGCGCTCGTCCAGCACCGGGCGGAGCGCCTGCACGGCGGCCTTGGACCCCTGCAGGTTGGCGTCGAAGTCCCACAGGTCGGTGTGCGACCAGGTGTCCTCCTCGCCGGTGATCTTGCCGGTGGCGACCTCGTCGAGCAGCTCCTTGGCGCCGTTGGCCAGGTTGAGCGGGGTCAGCTCGGCGGAGTTGGACTTCGCCACGATGGTCTTGACGTCGGCGATCAGCTTGTCGGCCACCGGGCCGTCCTTGCTGATGTCCTTGGTGATCCAGAGATCCTTCTCGATCTTGTGGAAGCCGGTCCACTTCTCGCCGGCCGCCAGGTCGGCCTCGCGGGCGTCGATCGCCGGGTCCAGGTCGCCGAAGATCTCCGCGACCGGCTCGATGCGCTCCCAGTACGTACGCGCGACCGGGAAGAGCTCCTTGCCCTTGGCGATGTCGCCCGCCTTGACCGCGTCGACGAACTCCTGCGTCTTGACCAGCAGCGTGTCGCTCTGCGTCTTGATGTAGCGCTTGTAGCTGGCGGTGGCCTCGGCCAGCTTGGCGTTGTCGGTGAGCGGCTTGTGCTCACCGGTCACCTTGAGCGCGTTGCGCAGGCCCTTGCCCACCATGCCGGGCTTGCAGGCCGTCTCGTACGACCCGGCGGGCAGCTCGGCGATGACCTCGCGGGTCAGGCCCGGCACGATGTTCTCCACCTCGGCCATGACGCGGTCGCCCGGCGCGTACACGTAAAACTCGGTGACCTTGCTGCCGCCGTTGGTGATCGTGAACGTGCTGGTGCCCGCGGGCACCTCAGCGGTGGCGACCTTGCACTCGGTGTCGGAGGCGGCGACGCTGATCTTCCCCGGCTTGGCGGATGCGGCGGAGCCGGGCGTGGCCGGCGTACCGGAGCCGCAGGCGGCCAGGGTGAACGCCCCGAACACCAAGGCGAGGCCGCGGGCGGTGGAGTTAAGCATGACGCTCCTGTTCGGGCGCGGCGGTGGACTTCGCCGGGGCTGAGGTCGACTGGGGGCGGCGCAGGAAGAGGATGAGGGTCGGGACGAGATAGAGGACCCAGGCCAGGGCCTCCAGCACGCTCGGCTGAGGAGTGATGTTGAGCATTCCGGCCAGCAGCGCGCCATACCAGGAGTCGGCGGGCAGGATCGCGCTGATGTCGAAGGCGTAGGTGGTCAGGCCCGGAAGGATGTTGGCCTCCTGCAGGTCGTGCACGCCGTACTTGAAGATGCCGGCGGCCACCAGGATCAGCAGCAGGCCCGTCCAGGTGAAGAACTTGGTGAGGTTGATCTTCAGGGCGCTGCGATAGATGCCCCACCCGATCGCCACCGAGGTGAGCAGGCCCAGGCTGATGCCGATGAGCGGCGACGCGGTGGTGGTGGCGCCTTGGACGGAGGCGAAGAACAGCAGTGCCGTCTCCAGCCCTTCACGGGCCACGGCCAGGAAGGCCATCACGACCACGGCGAGCGAGCCCATCTCGAGCGCCTCCGTGAGCTTGCCGCGCAGCTCCTTGGAGAGCGCGCGGGCCATCCGGCGCATCCAGAAGATCATCCAGGTGACGAACACCACGGCCAGCAGCGAGGTGATCGCGTCGAAGAGTTCCTGCCCCGTGTGACCGAGGTTGGCCGCCGTGAAGGTCAGCAGCGCGCCGAACCCGACGGCCAGCGCGAGGGCGGCCACGACGCCGATCCAGACGTGAGGCAGCTTGTCCTTTCGGTCACTTTTGACCAGGAAGGCGATCAGGACTGAGACGACGAGTGTCGCCTCCAGTCCTTCACGCAGTCCTATGAGGTAGCTGGCGAACACCGACACTCCCGCACGCTGTAGGAAAGGCTTACCTAAATTAGGGCAGGTGGAGCCTACATAATGCAAGCGCGCTGTCGCACAAAAGCGCGGCTCCCCCCTGCCAGGCAGGGGGGAGCCGCGGCTAAAAATCAGGCAAATGCCCAGGTGAAGATGTGCATCGCCCCCTCCTGGACCGGCGAGAAGGTGATGCTCTTCACCCTCTTGGCCGGGTCGAGCGCGATCGGCTGCGCCGCGAAGACGTACGAGCCGAGGGGCCGCATCATCCACGAACCGTTGTAGAGCTGATACGGCGTCGAGGCCACGACCTGGTTGCCGTATCGGGGCTGGCCGCCCCCGAAGTCCAGCATCCAGTCACTGAGCCCGAGCTTGCCGGTGCCGGTGGAGCCGTCGGTGTAGGTGATCGTCGCGGTCACCTCCGACCAGCCGTTGGTGGTCGAGCCCAGGAAGGCGATCTTCGTGGCCCCGGCGGGCGCGGCCACCTCGATCGGCTGGGTCCCCACCTTGACGTTGTCCCATTCGCCGGGCTTGCGGTTCGGCCAGGTGAACTCGAAGCCGTTCCAGGAAACCTTGCCGCCCGGCTTGAGCCCGGCGGCGGCCAGGGCCTGCCCCGAGTAGCTGAAGGCCGCCGCGTCGAGGTTGGCCAGGCCCGACTCGGCGTCGTCCCCGATGCCCGCGAGGTTGTGCGACCACTCGGGCGTGCCGCGGGTGGCCACGTTCAGCCGCACGCTGGCCGTGAGGTCGCTGACGATCGTGGCGCCGCCGGAGTAGGTCGGCGCGGTGACGGAGATCGGCACGGTGACGAAGCCGAGCGCGGTGCCCGAGGCCACCGAGACCTGGACCGCCTGAGTGGCCTTGCCCAGCGCCGGGACGGTCAGTGTGCCGCTCGCCGGGGTCACGGTGATCCCGGCCGGCGGCTTGGCCTGCCACTTGACGGTGCCGGCGGCGCCCGTGGACTGCACCGCGAGCGTGGCCGCGAAGGTCCCGCCCGGCTCGACGGGCCCGCTGCCGGGGTTGAACCCGGCCAGGTAGGTCTTGGCGCCCTCGTTGAAGCTCGGCGGCGCGTTCGACGTGCCGGTGCCGAACGTGGTGTTCGGCGAGGCGCCGAGCGTGAAGTCGAGCCGGCCGCCCTGCAGGGCGAACGACTCGGGCAGCCACGCCTTGCCGGACGTCGTCCCGTTGACCTTGAGCGACTGGATGTAGCGGTTGGTGGAGCCGGGGGAGTAGATGTCGATGTTGCCCTGGGGCCGCTTGATGCTGATCCTGTCGAACAGCGGGGTGTTGACCAGCAGCTCGGCCCGGCCGGGGATCGCGGGGAACAGGCCCATCGCCGACCAGACGTACCAGGACGCCATCGCGCCCAGGTCGTCGTTGCCGACCAGCCCGTCAGGTCCTGGCTTGAAGAGCTCCTGCTGCACCCGCCGGACCAGGTCCTGGGTCTTGTACGGCTGCCCGGCCCATGCGTACAGCCACGGCGACGGCAGCGCGGGCTCGTTGCCGAGGTAGGCGTAGGGCTCGTTCGGCCCGGCGTTGAGCGCCTTGAAGTAGGCGTCCAGCCGGGGGATGGCCTTGGCGTTGCCGCCCATCGCGTCGAACAGCCCGCGCGGGTTGTGCTGGACCATCCAGTGGTACTGGGCGCCGTTGCCCTCGATGTAGGAGTCGGGGCTGGCGGGGTCGAAGGGCGAGGTGAACGACCCGTCCGCCATCTTGGGCTGGATCCAGGAGTTGGCCGGGTTGTAGGTGTTCTGCCAGGACTGCGAGCGCTTCATGAAGGTGGCGGAGACGTCGCGGTAGCCGAGCCGGGAGGCCAGCTGGGCGATGCCGAAGTCGGCGATGCCGTACTCCAGCGTCATGGACGGGTCCGAGACGACGTAGCCCTTGTTCATGAAGGCGGCGTTGCCCGGCCGCTCGTCGTACTTGATCTGCGGGTGGCCGATGTCCATCCCGCCGACCCGCTGGGCCGCCGTGACCATCGACTTCATCGCGTCGGCCGCCGGGAAGTTCCGGGCGCCGAAGGCGTACAGGCTGGAGACGATCGAGTGGTACGGGTCGCCGACCATGACGCCGGTGATCTCGTTCTGCAGCGACCAGCGGTCCCAGACGTCGCCGAGCAGGTGCGCGTTCTCGTACATGGTCTGGGCGATGTCGCTGCCCACGGCCGGGTCGAGCAGGGCCAGGAGCTGCACCTCGCTGCGGTAGACGTCCCAGCCGGAGAACGTCGCGTAGTGGTGGCGGCCGGCGGCGACGGTGTGGAGCTTGCCGTCCGAGCCGGTGTAGGTGCCGTCGGCGTCCTCGGCGACGTGCGGCTGCAGCAGCGCGTGGTAGAGGTTGCTGTAGAAGGTGCGCCGCTGGTCGGTGGTGCCGCCGGAGACCAGCACCTGGCTGAGCCGGTCGTTCCAGATGGAGGCCCCGTTCAGGGCGACCGAGTCGTACCCGGTGGTGCCGACCTCCGCGTCGAGGTTCTTCTTCGCGCCGTCCACGCTCACGTACGACAGGCCGACCCGCATCTGCACCGGCTTGGTGCCGTCGAACTCCAGGTAGGCGCCCGAGCCGGGCCCGTTCACGACGACGTCGCCCGCCGTCACGGCCTCCGCCTCGGCGACCTTGGCGGCCGAGGCGTTCTTGACGGACAGGGCGCTCGGCTGGACGAGGTCGTCCTTCCAGGTGCCGTAGGACGTGATCGGCTGGTCGAAGGTGGCGTGGAAGTAGACCTTGTAGCGCATCGGCGTGCCGCAGAAGCCGCCGGTCTGCACCCAGCCCTGGACGGTGTTGCCACTGATCTTGGTCTCGCCGTCGTCCACGCCGTTGATCGAGCCGCTGGTGTTGAGCAGCAGCGTGCCCGGCTTGCCGGCGGGGAAGGTGAACCGCCCGACGCCGGCCCGCTGGGTCGCGGCCAGCTCCGCCTTCACCCCGGTGTCGAGGGTGGTGGTGTAGGAGCCCGGCGTGGACTTCTCATTGTCATGCTTGTACGTCTGGACGTAGTCCATGCCATGCGTAGCAGGCGACTTATCGATTTTTCCGGAGATCGGCATCACGGGGAAGTCCTGCGCCCCGGTGCAGCCAGGGCCGTTGATGTGGGTCATGGAGAAGCCACGTAAGCGGTTGTCCTCCCACTTGTAGCCACCTCCGGCGTTCGCCACCGTGTCGGGGCTCCACTGCATCATCCCGAACGGCAGGACGGCGCCGGGGAAGTTCATCCCGGCGCCACCGCCGTGACCGAAGTCGGGACCCGCCTCCTGAGTGCCGAGGAAAGTGTTGACCAACGCGACCGGATACGGTTCTGGGGCGGTCCCCGGAGCGGCGGTAACAGCGGCGCCTGCCGGGATCGCCGTCGCGGCCACAAGGGCGGCGACCATCGGTAAAGACCACAGAGACAAGGTCGTCCTCCAGGATTGAGATCATTTCATGGCAGCGTGAATCGCCCTCGCGCGTCAACGCGCAGAAGTTCCGGCCACAAGTTGCCACCGGCCTGACGACCACCGGCGGAGTTGCTAGGGGTTGGCTGATAACGGCGCCCTTGACAAATTCGGCGTTACTCCTGGTCGATTCACGACTTCTGATCGATTCACGGCAGCAGGGAAATGGCCCATGTCCACTGTTCTGGTCGAGCAATCCGCAGACACCCGATCGCCGTCCGTCCGCCTCGCGCGGCTGGCGGATCCCGGCTCTCTCATGCCGCTCCACGCCGCCGACGACAGCGGTGTCCAGGCCGTGTCCGGCCTGGTCGGCGGCTCGCCCATCGTCGCCTACTGCACCGACGCCACGCGGATGGGCGGCGCGCTGGGCGCGCATGGCGCCCGTCACATCGTGGCCGCCATCGAGACCGCCGTACGGCTCGACTGCCCGGTGATCGGGTTATGGCATTCGGGCGGGGCCCGGCTCGCGGACGGCGTTGAATCCATGGACGGCGTGGGCCGGATGTTCGCCGCCATGACGAAGGCGTCCGGTGTTGTTCCGCAGATCTCGGTCATTCTCGGGCCCGCCGCGGGCGCCGCGGCTTATGGCCCGGCGCTCACCGATATCGTCATCATGGCCGACGCGGGGCGCGTCTTCGTGACCGGTCCCGATATCGTGCGGAGCGTCACCGGCGAGAAAATCGACATGGCCGGGCTCGGCGGTCCGGAAGCGCACGGCGGTAAATCCGGGGTCGCCCACATCGTCGTCGGAAACGAGGACGAGGCATATGAGCGGGCCCGCCGCCTCGCCGGATTCTTCGCCCGCCCCGGCAGCTTCGACCTCGATCTGCTGCAGGACGACTGGGAGGACCTGGGCGCGCTGCTCCCCGAATCGCCGCGCCGCGCCTACGACGTGCGGCCCCTGGTGCGCGGCGTCATGGACCGTGACGAGCGCGGGCCGGTGTTCGAGGAGCTGCAGCCCCGCTGGGCGCCGAACATGCTGGTCGGCCTCGGTCGTCTCGGCGGCCGGACCGTCGGCCTGCTCGCGAACAACCCCCTGCGCAAGGGCGGCTGCCTCGACTCGCTGTCGGCAGAGAAGAGCTCGCGCTTCGTCCGGATGTGCGACGCGCTGGGCGTCCCGCTCGTCGTCCTGGTGGACGTGCCCGGCTACCTGCCGGGAGTCGGGCAGGAATGGGGCGGGGTCGTCCGGCGGGGCGCCAAACTCCTGCACGCCTTCGCCGAGTCGGTCGTGCCCAGGGTCACGCTGATCACCCGCAAGTCGTACGGCGGCGCGTACATCGCCATGAACTCCCGCTCCCTCGGCGCCACCACGGTCTTCGCCTGGCCCGACGCCGAGGTGGCGGTGATGGGCGCCGAGGCGGCGGTCGGCGTCCTGCACAGGAAGGCACTCGCCGCGGCCTCCGAGGTTGAGCGGCCCGAGCTGCTGGCCCGGCTGGTCGAGGAGCACCAGCGGATCTCCGGCGGGGTCGAGCGGGCGATGTCGCTCGGCGTGGTCGACGAGGTCATCGCGCCCGCGACCACGCGCTTCCGGCTCGCCGAGGCCCTTGCCCGCGCACCACACACGAGAGGACGGCATTCGAACATCCCCCTGTGAAGCCCACCAGAACATCCCCTGTGAAAGCCCGCAAACCGGCACACGAGAAGCCCCCGAAAGGCGTGCCATGCGCTTTTCGGGGGCTTATACGCGCTTCTCGGGGCTTTCGCGTCAGCTGAGCACCTGCGCCCGCATGGACTCCTCGCCCGTGAGGCTGGCCGGCAGCTCGGTGCGCCGGGTGACATTGAGCTTGCGGTAGATCCGCGTCAGATGCTGCTCCACCGTGCTCACCGTGATGAACAGCTTGGCGGAGATCTCCCTGTTGGTGTAGCCCTCGGCCGCCAGCGCCGCCACCCGCCGCTCGGCGTCGCTGAGGATTCCCGTCACGCCGGCGGAGTTCGCGGCGCTCCGGTCGCCCTTGCCGCCCCGGCTGAGCGCCAGGGTCAGCGGCTCGGCCTGGCATTCCACCGCGAGCAGCCGGGCGCGCCTGCCGAACATGCCCGCCCGCCGGTACTCGCCGTTGGCGTGGTAGGCCGCCGTCAGGTCGAACAAGGTCCTGGCCAGCTCGTACCGGTCGCCGCCCGATTGCAGCAGGTCGGCCGACTTGCGCAGCAGCATCGGGCGGTGCCGTGTCTCGCTCACCGCGGCCAGCAGGCGCATCGCGATGCCCTGGACCCGCCTGGACTGCTGCCCGCACCGGGCGAGCTGCTCGTCGATCAGGCGGCGCGCCTCCTCGTGGTCGCCCAGGCGGATCAGCGCCTCGGCCGCGTCCGTACGCCACGCGATGAATCCCGGCACGTCCAGCTCCCACCTGCGCATGAGCTCGCCGCAGAGCTGGAAGTCGCGCAGCGCCTGGTGCGGCTGGCCGGCCATGAGGTTGAAGCGGCCCTTGCCGTGCAGGTACTGCAGGCCGAACCGGGTCTCCAGCATCGCCTCGGGCACCGGCTGGTTGAACTGCCGCACATGGTCGTCCAGCCGGCCCATCGCCGCGCCCGCCTGCAGCAGGCTACCCAGCGGCCCGCCGACGGCCACACCCCAGCTGGTGGCCGGGATGATCTCCAGGGCCCGCTGCGCGTCGTAGGCCGCCGCGGCCAGATCGCCCCTGCGCAGGCCGATCTCCGCCCGGATGGCGGACAGCCGGGCCTGCCTGCTCGGCGCGCGCCGCGAGGCCGCCTCGTCGATGAACGCGTCGCACCAGGGCGCCGCCTTGCCCGGCCGGTCCGTGTACGTCAGCGCCAGCAGCGCGGTCTCCACCGTGTCCATCGTCATCTCGTCCAGCCGGGAGCCGCGCAGGATGCGCTCGGCCGTCGCCACGGTCTCCTCACGGGGACCTTGGGTCAGGACGCTGGCCAGCACGCCGGCCGACTCCATCCGGCGGCCGACGACGACGGACGAGGCGGCGTTGCTCGCCTGCTCGCCGCTGACCTCCGGCAGGTGCGGCAGGAACGAGGGGTACAGGCTGCGGAACCAGGGGCGGGCCGCGGCCAGCTCGGCCACGGTCTCCTGGTCCAGCTCGGCCAGCTCGTTGAGGTGGGCCAGGACGTCCTTCGCGTCCGCCACGTGCCCGTGCCACAGCAGGGCCTTGGCCAGCACCACCGTGTCGCCGCCACCCAGGTAGCCCTTGTGCAGGGCGTCGGTCAGCTCGGCCAGGTGCGTGGCGGGGGCACTCGGGTTGATCCGCCATTCCGCCCGTACGAGCGTGGTGGTGATCCTGGCCCGCCGCCGCTCGTCCACGCAGGCCCGCCAGGCGAGCTTGAGGTACTCGATGGCCGACTCCACGCCGTCGTCGCGGAGCGCCTGCCGCGCCGCCTCCTCAAGGACCGAGATGGCCCAGGGGTCGCCGGCGTGGCTGGCCTGCAGCAGGTGCTCGGCGACGACGGCCGCCGGGGCACCGCTCTCGTACGTCAGCTCGGCGGCCCGGCGGTGCAGGTCGATGCGCTCGGCGGCGTCGAGGTCGGCGAGCACGGCCGCCCTGGCCGCCGGGTGGCGGAAGTGACCGTGCTCCAGCACGCCCGCGCCGGTCAGCGCCTGGATCGCCTTGGCGACCGCCGCCTCGCCCTCGTCCAGCAGCCGGTCGGCCGCCGTCTCGCCGCCCGGAGACCGGCCGCCCGGCAGGTCGCCGCTGCTCAGCAGCTTGATGACGGCGCTCTCGCCACCGCCGAGCAGCGGGCCGATCGAGGCGGGTTCGCCCAGTACGGCCAGCGCCCTGGCGACGACCGTCATCCGGCGATCGGCGCGGCGCAAGCAGGCCACCGTGCCCTCGCCGTACCTCGCGCCAGGGGCGCCGGTGGCCTGGAAGTCCTCCACGAGCGCGGTCACCAGCAGCCGGTTGCCGCCGCTCAGCGCGTAGCAGTCGGCCGCGAACCCGTCGGCGGCCGCGGCGCCCGCCCGGACGGTCACCCAGTGCGCCACCTCCTCGGCGGACAGGTGGGTGAGCCGGATGGGCCGGCAGTGCGGCTGCCGCAGCACCTCGGTGTGGAAGAGCGTCTGGACGTGCGCGCTGTGGTCCGGCGCGCTGAAGACCAGCATGACCTGGGCGAACTTGACCCGCCGCGCCAGATAGGCCAGGCAGAGCTGCGAGGCCCGGTCGGCCTGGTGGACGTCGTCCACGACGATCACCAGCGGGCAGCGCTCGGACAGTTCGAGCAGGGCCGCGCAGAGCGCGTCGACGATCTGCACGTCTACGTGGTCGATGGCCTCGGCCTGCGGGTCGCTCGACAGCTGCGAGCTCATGCCCTCGTGCAGCAGGTCCATGGTCGCGGCCCGCTGCTCCTCCGTCAGGGGCGCGTTGTGCAGCAGCTGGGCCAGTACGCCGAGCGGCAGGCCGCTCTCCGCCAGGGATCCCGTGGCGGTGAGCGGTAACGCGCCGTGCTCGAAGGCCTGTTCCGCGAACGCGTACAGGAGCTCGCTCTTGCCGGTCGCGATGGCGCCGGTCACCATGGCGATCCTGCCCTTGCCGGCCACCGTCTCGCGCAGCAGTTCCTCCAGGGAGGTCAGGCCCTCCCGCCGTTCGTCCATGGCCATGATCGGCCTCCCCTTTTTCGTTCGTCGGCTGTCAGAGTCGGCTGGATGTCAGAGTCGGCTGGGTGTCAGAAGGGCAGCCTGCGGCCGGACGGGGTGCGCAGGTCCAGACGGCCTCGGGTACGGGGGCCGCGCGGGCGCTGCCGGTGGATTCTCTTCAGCATCACGGGTCTCCTTCTCCTCGGTGGGTCGTGCGTCGGGGGTGAGGCGGGCGCGGGCGGCGCGGACGGCCGAGTAGGCGGCCGTGGCGATGTCGGCGTCGATGCCGGCGCCCCAGGTGACGGCGCCGCCCATCCGGCACTCGGCGTAGATCACGGTCTCGTCGCCCGAGCGGTCGCCGAGCCCGCTCGGCCGCTCGTGGTCGAGCGGGCGGCCGGTGCGGTGCACGACACGGACCTGGATGCCCCAGGGCGCCAGCACCGAGCCGAGCGCGCGGCAGGCGTCCGCCCGGTCGCCGCCGACGTCGAACCGCCCGTCGATGTACAGCGCCGCCGTCACCGGCTCCCGCCCCACGGGCAGGGGCTCCGACGGGTCGCCGTGGAAGAGGTACTCGGCGCGGAAGATGGCCCCGATCCGGCTCGGCGACAGCTCGCCGCCCACCGCGTCGGCCTGCGCCTGCACCTTGGCCGACAGGTCGGCCTGCATCCCGCGTGGCAGGTTGAGCCCGTGCCAGGCGCTCATCACGTAGGCGACGCCGCCCTTGCCGGACTGGCTGTTCACCCGCACGACCGCCTCGTACGTACGGCCCACGTCCTTGGGGTCGACGGGCAGGTACGGCATGCGCCACGGCAGCTCGGCGACGTCGGCGCCGCTCTCGTCGGCCGTCCGCTCCAGGTCGTCGAAGCCCTTCTTGATGGCGTCCTGGTGCGAGCCGGAGAAGGCGGTGTAGACGAGGTCGCCGCCGTAGGGGTGCCGGGGATGCACGGGCAGCTCGTTGCAGAGCTCGACCGTGCGCCGGATCGCGTTGATGTCGGAGAAGTCGATGCCCGGGTCGATCCCGTGGGCGTACATGTTCATGCCCAGCGTCACCAGGCAGACGTTGCCGGCGCGCTCGCCATTGCCGAACAGGCAGCCCTCGATCCGCTCGGCGCCCGCCAGCAGGGCCAGCTCGGCGGCGGCCACCCCGGTGCCGCGGTCGTTGTGCGGGTGGATGGACAGGCAGACGTGCTCGCGGCGCGACAGGTTGCGGTCGAGCCACTCGATCTGGTCGGCGAACACGTTGGGCAGCGACCGCTCGACCGTCGTCGGGAAGTTGAGGATGATGCCGCGCCCCCGCTCCGGCTGCCAGACGTCCATGACGGCCTCGCACACCTCAAGGGAGAAGTCGAGCTCGGTCTCGTTGAAGAGCTCGGGGGAGTACTGGTAGCCCAGGTCGCAGTCGCGCAGCGTCCGCTCGGCGTACTTCATCATCAGGCGCGTGCCCTGGACGGCCAGGTCCTTGCACTCGGCGCGGCTCATGTCGAAGACCACCCGCCTGAAGAGCGGCGACGTGGCGTTGTACACGTGGATCATGGCGCGCGGCGCCCCTTCGAGGCACTCCACGGTCCGCTCGATCAGCTCGTCGCGGGCCTGCGTGAGCACGGTGATCCGCACGTCGTCGGGGATCCGGTCCCGCTCGATCAGCAGGCGGACGAAGTCGTAGTCGTTCTGGCTGGCGACGGGAAAGCCGACCTCGATCTCCTTGTAGCCGATTTCCACCAGGAGGTCGAACATCTTGAGCTTGCGCTCAGGCGTCATCGGGTTGGCCAGCGACTGGTTGCCGTCACGTAGATCGGTCGATAACCAGCGGGGCGCCGCCACTATCCGATTGCTCGGCCAAGTGCGGTCGGTCAGGTCTACGGGCGTGAATCCGGCGTAACGCTCAAAGCCTTTCATCGTCAGACGTCCTTTCCTGAATGACTTCCTGCTGGAGCGGTCAAATGGAGGTTTTGGATGTCGAAGGCGGGCTCCACACCCAGCTCGGCTTCCAGCAGCGCGCGCAGCCCTTCATAGGCGCGCCAGGCATCGGCGCGTCGGCCCGCGCGGCCGAGTGCCGTGATGAGCTGGGTATGGAAGTTCTCGTTCAAGGGATAGGCGGCCACGAGCACGCGGAGTTCGTCGATGAGTTCGCCGTGCAGGCCCAGCCGGATCCTGGTCTCCAGGTGCATCTCCACCGCCCGCAGCCGCTGTTCGTCGAGCGCGGTGGCGCGCGGGCCGAGCACCGCGCCCCTCGGCACGTCGGCCAGCGGCGGGCCGGACCACATGGACAGCGCTTTCCGAAGGACCAGGTCGGCGGCCTCGTGGTCGCCCGCGCGGTGGTGCCCGGCGGCCCGCTCGACCAGCCGGGGGAAGACGAGCGCGTCCACCCGTCCCGGGTCTGCGCGCAGCAGGTAGCCGGGCGCTCGGGTGACGACCAGCTGGGCCACGGCCGGCCCC
Source organism: Nonomuraea sp. NPDC049129 (assembly GCF_040648495.1). Classification (NCBI taxonomy): domain Bacteria; kingdom Bacillati; phylum Actinomycetota; class Actinomycetes; order Streptosporangiales; family Streptosporangiaceae; genus Nonomuraea; species Nonomuraea sp. NPDC049129. The sequence continues at coordinate 249,615 of NZ_JBEZDU010000004.1, forward strand.
ATTCTCAGCAGAATTCGGCGGAGGTGATAAATGTGCGTCTGAAGGGTCTTGACGACGTCTTTCGGCTCGTTCTCGCTCCACAATTCATGGATAAGGAGATCGACCTCGACGACCTTTCCAGCGTTGAGCGCGAGTAGCGCGAGAACCTGCCGGACCTTCGGCCCCACCGGGATATGGGGCTGGCCGCGGTCGTCGACCATCTCCATCGGTCCCAGTAACTTGAAATCCGGCATCAGATTCCCTAACGTGAGGATTCTCAGTCCGGTGAGGTGGGATTGGATTCCGTGCCCCGACCGGCGACCTCAAGCTATAGGGGCGGTCGTGACCGGACAAGGCGGATCCCCAGGAGTTCGGGGTGGCGCGCCGAGAGTAGTACGGGGGGTATCTAAAGTACCAATGCCGACTACAACTTTCGGATACCGCCCTTACCGGATCCCTTACCGAAGGCGACAATCCGGTCATGGTCAGCTTATCGGTGTCCAATCAAGCGCCAGGTGTCACCGCCCTGCGATCCAGTGCGCGGGTGCTCCGGCTGTGCTTCGTCGAGGCCCGTCCTGCCGTACTCGCCGTGTCGACCCTTCGATTCATGGCCGGAGCCGTGCTCGCCCTCCCGGTCTCGCCGGTGCCGGAACCGGCGAAAGTGCTGCAGGGGGCCGCGGCCTGGGTTCTGTCGATCTTCGCCATCTACCTGCTCAACGGCGTCACCGACGTCACGGAGGACCGGGTCAACGGGTCCGGTCGTCCGATCGCCCGCGGTGACCTCGCTCCGCGGACCGCGGCCGTCGTCGCCGCCGTCGCGGCCGCTCTCTCGATCGCCGCGACCGCCGGACTGCCCCCGGCGCTGACCTGGATCGTCGGGCTCAACCTGGTGCTCGGCTACGTCTACTCGGCGCCGCCGTTCCACCTCAAGAGCGGCTCGACCGGCACGGTCGTGGTGCTGTGCACATCGGGGCTGCTGTCGTACTGGGGCGGGCTGACCGCCGTTACCGGCGGCGAGAGCCTGTCCACGCCGAAGGGCCTGATCGTGTTCGCGGTCGCCGCCACCTGCTGGATGGCCTTCGTGGGCGTACCCGCCAAGGATCTGTCCGACATCGAGGGAGACGCCGCGGCGGGCCGGCGGACCATCGCGGTGACCTGCGGAGAGCGGAAGTCACGTCATTGCATGTACGTCGCCGCGCTCACGCTGGCCGCCGCGCTCGGCGTGGCCGTCGTGTTCTTCCGCGTGCCGCTCGCCGGTGTATGCCTCGCCATGGCGGCGGGGACGGTCGCGGTGATCGCGGCGGGCCAATCAGCCGCCAAGGGCGGAAGTGATCAACAACGCCGGCCTTACAGGGCGTTCATGGTGACGCAGCACCTAGTTCACATTACCGCGCTGATCTCTAATATCTGACCTTATATGTTGCTTTGGTGAGGCACCTGCGAGATAGTTGGGGCACGCGCGTCCCATGGCCAAGGGGGCTCCTTGGATGCGGCATACGATGCTGAGAACGACCCTGCGAGATTCGTTGATGCTTGTCGAGAAGAAATCCTCAGGGAATTCGAGTCGCAGCTCCAGGCCACCGGCAACGCGCTCTCCGCAGATCCGCGCGCCACGCACCAAGCCGTAATGACCGCCGAGTTCGTCCTCGACGATGTGGCGGCCACGCTCCGTGCTGGAAAAGTGCAGGTCAACGAGCTCTATAAGTTCCACGCATGGGAAGTCGGCACTACTCGCGCCTCGACCGGAGTTCATCCGAAGGCCTCACTTGAGGCGGGCTCGCTTTTTTTCCGAGTAGCTCTGAGTCACCTCGCGCGGCTTATCGCCGTCGAGGCGGACTCGCCGGCCGAAGCATTCACACTCGTGGCCACCGGAATGGAGGAGAGCCTCTCCCGGCGAATCCGCGAGTCCGCCGAGAGCTATCACCGCTTCCTGCTCAACCAGGTGCAGGAGGCCCAGGGGGAGGAGCGCCGTCGCATCGCCCGTGAGCTGCACGATCGCATCGGCCATGGGATCAGCGTCGCGCACCAGCAGCTCGCTCTGTCGGAGGTGCACCGGGCCAGCGACCCGGCGCGGGCGGAGGTCAAGGTCGGGGTCGCTCAGCAGGCCATCCAGGAGACGATGGAGAACCTGCGGCAGATAACCTCCGAGCTGCATCCCCAGGTCCCCGTGAGGAGTCTGGAGAAGGCGCTGCTCGGTTTCCTGGAGGCGGTCGAGGACGATGTCGTGTCCGTCGGCCTCGATGTGAACGGTGACGAGTCATGGGCGGAGCCGAGGGTCCTCGACGAGGCGTTCCTCATCATCCGGGAGGCCGCCCGCAACGCGCTCAGCCACGCCGGGCCCTCGGTGATCCTCATGCGGGTGGACATCGCGCCGCACGAGCTCAGCGCGACCGTCCAGGACAACGGGCAGGGCTTCGACCCGTCGTGCGCCCGCGAGCGTGGCGGCGTGGGTCTGACGTCCATGCGGGAGCGCGCCGAGTTACTCGGGGGCACTGTGGCCATCTCCAGCGTCCCGGGCAACGGCTGTCTCGTCGAGCTCCTCATCCCTCTCAAGAGACAGTCCCATGAACCGGACCGACCGTAACACCAAGATCAGCGTCGCCATCGTGGACGACCATGCGCTCTTCCGGGAGGGCCTGCGCGAGATCCTTGAGGCTTCCGGAGAGATGAGCATCGTCGGCGAGGCCGGCGACTCCGCGACCGCGCTGGCCGTCGTCGTCGAGACCCGGCCCGACGTGGTCCTGCTCGACGTGGAGATCCCCGGTGACGAGGTGACCGAGACGGTCACCCGGATCCGGTGCCTGTCCCCGGAGACGCAGATCATCATCCTGAGCATGTACGACGGGCCGCAGCTCCTCACCAGGCTGCTGGCCGCGGGCATCCGCGGCTACCTGCTCAAGAGCGTCCATCGGCACGAGCTGATCGCGGCGATCAGGAGCGTGTACGAGGACCCGGCGCGGGTGGTGCTCGCGGTGTCGCGCCACAGCCTCGCGCACGTGGAGGGGCCGGCGCCCGGCGTGCTGTCGCAGAAGGAGCAGGAGGTGCTGCAACTGGCCGCGCAGGCGCTCAGCAACGGGCAGATCGCCCGCCGGCTCGGGCTCGCCGAGGCGACCGTGAAGCGGCACATGCGCAACATCTTCGTCAAGCTCAACGCCGTGTCCAGGATCGACGCCGTCAACAAGGCGCTCGCCGCGTCCCTGATCTCGCCCCAAAGCCGGAACGATCCCGACTGAGCCGCCTTGACCCCGTGCCCCGAGCCAATCGGGCCCCGAGGTCTGGGCGCTGAACTCGGCTGGGCGCCTGGGTCAGAGCAGGAGTGAGCCCGACTGGTTCGCGCCGCCGGCCGGGAGGATGCCGGCCAGCCGGTCGCGGGTTTCTGGCGTCAGGCGTACACCGGAGGCGGCCAGGTTCATCTCCAGGTGCACCTGGTCGCGGGTGCTCGGCACCGGCACCACGTGATCGCCGTGGGAGAGCAGCCAGGCCAGCGCCAGCCGGCCGGCGCCCAGGTCGAGCTGGGCCGCCGCGGCCTCGATCTGCCGCAGCGGACGCGTGCTCAGTCGCAGGTGTTCCTGCTGGAAGCGCGGGTCCTCGTGCCGCCAATCGGCGGCGCCGAGCTGGAGCGACGACCTGATCCGGCCGGTGAGGAAGCCGCGGCCGAGCGGGCGGGCGGCGACCACGCCGAGGCCGAGCCGCCGCGCCTCGTCGAGGAGCTCCGGCGGGGCGTGCGGGCCCCAGAGCGAGTACTCCAGGGCGAGCGCGGTGACGGGATGTACGGCATGCGCCCGCCGTACCTGGTCGACCGTGGCGTTGGTCAGCCCGAGATGGCGGATCTTGCCCGACCGCACGAGCTCCGACAGCCGGGACACGGCCTCCTCCACCGGAGCGCGGTCGTCCTGGCAGTGCAGGTAGTACAGGTCGACGCAGTCGACGCCGAGGCGTTGCAGCGACGCCTCGCAGGCCCGCGCCAGATGGTCGGGGTTCGCGTCGAACTCGATCGGCTCGCCGGGGGCGCCGCGGCGCACGCCGCCGCGCGTCGAGACCACCACCTCGTCGCGCCGCCCGGCGATGGCGCGGCCCACGAGGCGCTCCACCTCTCCGGCGGCGTAGAAGTCGGCGGTGTCCAGGAGCGTCACGCCGCCGTCCAAGGCCCGGCGAATAAGCCCGAGCGCCTCATCGCGGTCGATGGGGCCATAGGCGCCGCTGAGCGCCAGCGAGCCGAGTCCGATGTTCGAGATGTCCGGTCCATCTCGTCCCAGCCTCGTGTAACGCAATTGGGCCGCCTTAGTGTGCCAATCGCAGACTGCTGCATTTCTATTGATACCTAGCATCACTCAAAGCGCGGTCAAAGACCGGTCAAAGTCGGATCCAGCGTTACGGATCGGCTTTGCGCTGAGGTGGAAGCTAGGTATTTATCCTCTTATATATACGTTTTGCGGGGCCCCCTGGATGACACGAGTTCTGCCCGTACCCGCTGACCTGGGAACTCCTTGAGGGAACTCCCTGACCTGCGACAACCCCTAGGCGTCCCCCCTACTTCCGGGGATGGCGCCCCATAAAGTAGTTATGTCGGCTTTCGCAGAGATATGCTGCTGTATAAGCTGTGCTGGTGGTCGTTGGAGGGTCGGGTGGCGGGAGGTTGCTGGCGGTCAGCGACCTCCATGTGGCCTTCTCCGAGAACAGGACCGTCGTCCAGAACGTCTTTCCGTATTCGGCCGACGACTGGCTGCTGATCGCCGGAGATGTCGCCGAGCGGTTCGCCGACATCGAATGGGCGCTGACCCTTCTCAAGAGCCGTTTCTCCACGGTCGTCTGGACGCCCGGAAACCACGAGCTGTGGACACCGCGCGACGATCCGATCCAGTTACGGGGCGAGCACCGCTACCTCGCCCTGGTGGAGATGTGCCGGGGCCTCGGCGTGCTGACGCCGGAGGATCCCTATCCGGTCTGGACGGGACTCGGCGGTCCGGTGACCGTCGCCCCGCTGTTCCTGCTCTACGACTACACCTTCGGCGCGAACGGCGCGGGCAAGCGCCTGGCACTGGAACGCGCGCACGAGGCGGGCGTCGTCTGCACCGACGAGTATCTGCTGCATCCGGACCCCTACCCGACCCGCGACGCCTGGTGCCGGGCGCGGCTCGCGGAGACCCGGCGCCGCCTCGGCGAGCGGGATCCGCGCCTGCCCACCGTCCTGGTCAACCACTATCCGCTCGTCCGCGAGCCGACCCGGATCCTGCGGCACCCGGAGTTCGCCCTGTGGTGCGGGACCGAGCGGACCGCCACCTGGCCCCTGCACTATGACGCGGTCGCGGTCGTCTATGGGCACCTGCACATCCCTCGCACGACGTTCCACGACGGGGTGCGCTTCGAAGAGGTCTCTCTGGGCTATCCGCGCGAGTGGGTTCCGCGCGGGCGCACCGGCGGCCCGCTCAGGACCGTACTTCCAGCTCCGGAGTGAAGATGATCGAGCACATCCTGCCCGCGACGGTCAAGGCGTACGACACCTTCGACGACCCGCCCGGGACGATGCTCTTCCCGGAGGAGGAACGGCTGATCCAGCGGGCCGTGGACAAGCGGCGCAAGGAGTTCACGACGGCGCGGCTGTGCGCGCGCAAGGCGATGGAACGGCTCGGCGTGGCGCCGGTGCCCGTGCTGTCGGGGCTGCGCGGCGAGCCGCTGTGGCCGCTGGGCGTCATCGGGAGCATCACCCACTGCGCCGGCTACCGGGCCGCCGCGCTCGCCCAGGCGGCGGGGACGATCGGCATCGACGCCGAGCCCGACAAGCCGCTGGCCGCAGGCGTGGTGGAAGCCATCTCGCTGCCGCAGGAGCGCGAGATGCTCCGCGCTCTGGCCGCCGAGCATCCGGCCGTCTGCTGGGACCGGCTGCTGTTCTGCGCCAAGGAGTCGGTGTACAAGGCGTGGTTCCCGCTGGCGAAGCGGTGGCTCGACTTCCAGGACGCGGCGATCACGGTGGACCCGGTGCGGCGGACGTTCACCGCGCGCCTCCTGGTTCTCGGGCCCCGCTGGCAGGGGCAACGGCTGGGCGGTTTCACCGGCCGGTGGATGACCGGCAACGGCCTGATCGTGACCGCCATCGCCGTCCTGGCCCCGCAGCCGGCCGTCCAGAGCAGCGGCCCGGCCCGGTGAACTTCCCCCGGTGAGCTTCTTGCGCCGAGCACAATGCGGAAGGCCATCACACCGAATGGTGTGATGGCCTCTCGCGTTCCGGGGGTGCAACGGCGGAGAACTGTGCATCGCCTCCCGAGCGGACAAAGTGCCGGTCAATCCGTCTGAGTTGAATCCTAGGACTGCCGGAATAGGTTTCCGACCCCTAGGTGACCCCTGGAGACGGCCATAGGGTGCGGATTCGGCGACACCCCTATCGAGTGGGTTCGGCCTTCCGTCAGGGGCCGCTTAGGGGTGACTCGGCCCGGGAGCCGTTACTAGCTTTGTGAGTAGTGCGTATCCCGAGTTATCGGCGGGAGAGATTCCCACATGGCGCGACATTATCTTTATCTGGCCGGGACGGAACGCTGATGGCACTCGAATTTCACGTCCTCGGCCCGCTCCGGGTGGTCGACGACGGCGAAGAGCTACAGATCTGCGCGAACAGGGAGCTGGCGATCCTGGCCAGCCTGGTCCTGAACGCCAACCGGGTCGTCAGCGTCGACCGGCTGATCGAGACCGTCTGGGCCGGCTCGGCGCCGCAGAGCGCGGGGCGGCAGATCGCCATCTGCGTGTCGCGGCTGCGCAGGACCCTCGGGGCCGCGGCGATCGAGACCTCCAGCCCCGGCTACCTGCTGCGGGTCTCGGCCGAGGACATCGACTGGCTGCGGTTCGGGGCGCTGGTGGCGCGGGCGCGCGGCCAGGCGGCGGGCGGGGCCCGCGAGGATGCCGTCCTGCTGCTGCGCGAGGCGCTCGCGCTGTGGCGGGGCAACCCGTTCGAGGACATTCGCGGCCTGCGGTACGACGTCGCGCGGATGGAGGAGTCCCGCCTTGAGGCGCTGGAGGCGTGCCTTGAGCTGGAGATCGACCTGGGGCACCACCACCGGGTGATCCCCGAACTGCTGGCCCTCGTGGCGGAATGCCCGTTCCGGGAGCGGGTCCGGGCCCAGCTCATGCTCGCGCAGTACCGGGCCGGCCGGCGGGCCGAGGCGCTGCGCACCTACCAGGAGACGCGCCGCTACCTGCTGGAGCAGATCGGCCTCGAACCGGGCCCGGCGCTGCGGCGGCTGCACGACCAGGTCCTCCGCGACGAGTCCGGGCTCATGCGGCCCGCCGCCCACCGCCCGTCCGGCGCGGGGCCGGTCGTACCGTCGCAGCTGCCCCCGCAGGTGCTGCCGTACGTCGGCCGCACGGGTGAGCTCGCCGCGCTGGACGCGGCGCTGCGGCCCGAGCCCGAGGTGGCGGTGCCGGGGACGATGGTCCTGAGCGGGCCGCGCGGGGTGGGCAAGTCGGCGCTGGCGCTGCGCTGGGCGCACGCCAGGATCGACTGGTTCCCGGACGGACAGCTGTACGCCGACATGCGCGGCGTGTCCGCCGGCGCGGTGGTCGACCGGTTCCTGCGGGCGCTCGGCGTGCCCGCCCAGGACATCCCCCTCGACCCCGCCGAGAAGCTGGCGCTCTACCGCAGCTGTACGGCGCGCAGGCGGCTGCTCGTGGTGCTCGACGATGTCAAGGACAGCGCTCAGGTGCTGCCGCTGCTCCCCGGCGGCGCGAACTGCCGGGTCATCGTCACCAGCGCCGACCCGCTCGACGAGCTTGTGGCCAGGCAGGGCGCGCACCGCGAGTTCGTCCGCCCGCTCCCGGCCGAGGCGGCGCGGGAGCTCGCCGACATGCTCGTCGGCGCGCCCTACACGCCGACCGTGGCCCAGGCCGTCACTGACCTGGTCGCCACGTCGTCAGGCAACCCCTTGTCCGTACGCCTCGGGGCCGCGCAGATGCGTTCGCGGGCCCGCCACCATCACGACCTGGCCAGGATGGCGCCCAACGCGCCGGCCAGCGCGTCCTGCGACGCCGCGCCGCCGGGCGAACGCCAGCCGACATGACCGTCAGGGCGGACCAGCACGGCCCCGGTGTCGCCGACGCCGTACTCCTCCGCCCAGGTCGGGGAGGTGAGCGGCGCGTCGGGCTCGCTCTCGCCCGCGCGGGAGATCTCGACGACGGACAGCGTGACGCCGAGCCGGTGCGCCGCCTCCTTGGCGGGCTGGACCCACCCGCTGCCGGTCGGGGTCATGAGCGTGAAGGCCGGGCCCAGCAGATCGAGCGTCGACACCCTGCCCTCCCGGGAGGTCAGCCAGACGTGGGGGGCGCGGTGGCCGGGGCGGGCGGTCGGGACGTAGGTCCGGTAGGGATCCGCCGGTGCCGGGTCCGGTGTGCCGTCGGGCACCACGGCGGCCGACTCGTAGCGGAAGCCCAGGATCAGGCCCTCGGAGCTGCGGCGCTCGGCCTGCTGCTCGATCGCCTGGCCCATCGACAGCTGTCCCTGCATCATGCGCAGCGTGATCAGGGCGTTGGTCAGGCTCTCGTCCACCGTCCTGGCGGCTATGGGGCGGCGCTCGGCGTCGTACGTGGCCAGCAGCTCCGCACCGGCCGACCCGTTAAGGACGGCGGCCAGCTTCCAGGCGAGATTGTGCGCGTCCTGGATGCCGCAGTTCATCCCGAACCCGCCCTGCGGAGTGGTCGCGTGCGCGGCGTCGCCGGCCAGGAAGACCGGCCCGCCGCCGAACCCGGTCGCCACCACCGCCTGCTGCAGCCACGGCATGACCCCGACGATGGTGACGGGCAGGTCGGGCAGGCCGACGGCCGAGCGTACCGCCGCCACGCACGCCTCCTCGGTGAAGTCGGCCGCGCTGCCGCCGGTGCTCGGGTCGTAGCCGGTCTGGATCATCCAGCGCCGCTTGTTGTCGACCGCCTCCACCGCGCACGGCGGGTCGCTGCGCAGGAACGACAGCGCCACCCGGCGGTCGGCGGGCAGCTCGCCGAGGTCGGCGTCGAACATGACACTGACCATGTGCCCCAGCGGCGGCGGCCCCACGACCTCGATCCCGAGCCGTTCTCGGATCCCGCTGCGACTCCCGTCGGCCGCCACGAGATAACGCGCCCGCACGAGCACAGGCCCGCTATCCGACGCGGCCGTGGGCTCGATGGTCGCCTCCACGCCGTCGGCGGTGACGCGGAGGTCCGTCATGGCGGTCGCGAAGCGGACGTCGGACCGTGGGTGGGACTCGGCGACCCTGCGGAGGATCACTTCGAGGATGTCCTGCGAGCAGAGGTAGGTGTACGTGGGGCTCTGCGGCGCGTCGCGGTCGATCGCCGCCGCGGCCCGGACGAAGTCGTCGGACGCCAGCGAGGTGCCGACGCCGACCGCCAGCACGTCCTCGCGGGGCATTCCCGCGCCCTCCACCTCCTCGGCGATTCCCCAGGACCGGAAGATTTCCATGGTTCTGGTGGAAATGAGGCGCGCTTTCGGGAAAATCGCGGTCCCCGGATGCCTCTCCACGAGAAGGGAGGATATTCCGTGCCGGGAGAGCTCGATGGATGCCGCCAGGCCGACGGGCCCGCCACCGACGATAAGAACCTCAACATCGACCTCGTGCATGTTGTTAGCGTCGTATATCTGCTTATCGCCGTCAATGCGCGGATAACCGGATGATACAGGCGTGATATCCGCCTTTAGTAGCTTTATCGGTGCAGGTACCAATTGTTTGGTATGCGCATTGTCAAACCCCTGGAGACGATGATGCTCTTTGCCGAAGGCTCCGTGGCCCTGGTTACGGGCGGGTCGCGCGGCATCGGCCGGGCGGTCGCGCTCGACCTAGCCCGGGAGGGTGCCCACGTCGTGGTCAACTACGCCCGTTCGGAGGCGGACGCCGAGGAGGTCGTCGCCCTGATCGGGAAAGAGGGCGGCAGCGCGACGGCCGTGCGCGCCGACGTCACGGACGAGGCCGAGGTACGGCGGATGTTCCAGGGCGTACGAGCCGAACACGGCCGCCTGGACGTGCTGGTGACCAGCGCCGGCATCACGCTGGACCGCTATCTCGTCGCCATGAGCCTGGAGCAGTTCCGCGGGCCCATCGACACCAACGTCACCGGCACCTTCCTGACCTGCCGGGAGGCGCTGCGCATCATGCAGCACCAGCGGCGGGGCGCGATCGTGACCGTGTCCTCGACCAGCGGGCTGGACGGCGGCTTCCCCGGTCAGACGAACTACGTGGCCTCCAAGGGCGCGATCATCGCCTTCACCCAGGCGCTGTCGAACGAGGCGGCCCCGCACGGGATCCGGGCCAACGTGGTGGCGCCCGGGTTCGTGACCACCGACATGACACGGAAGGTGCCCGCCAAGATCAGGAAGGACTACGAGACGCGCATCCGGCTGGGCCGCATGGGCCGGCCGGAGGAGATCGCGACGATCGTAAGCTTCCTCGCTTCCGACAAGGCGTCGTACATGTCCGGCGCGGTGGTGGTCGCCCACGGCGGCGGCCTCGGCTGACCCGGCGCGTCGCGAGTCCACCCGCCGCGAAACCACCCGCTGAGCCCCACTCGCTGAGTCCCCGCTTGCTGAGCCCACCCGCTGTGAGCCGATCCCGGCACGAACCGTGAACCAGTCCCCGACCGCAAGCCCCTGTCACGAGGCACATGGAGGATGGATGACCCTCGACCAGCTCCGCGCGAAGGCCGCCGAGCGCCGGCAGACGTGCACCCAGATCAAGAAGATGATCGTGTCCCGGCTCGACCTGGAGATCGAGCCGGACTGGATCACCGACGACCAGCCGCTCTTCGGACGCGGCCTCGAACTCGACAGCCTCGACGTCCTGGAGTTGTACGTCGCCATCGAGGCCGAGTTCGGCGTGGCGCTGTACGACAGCGAGATGGCCGTCTTCGGCTCGGTGTCGCGGCTGGCGGACGAGGTCAATCCCGCTCTGCGGGCGACGCCATGACGATCGGCGCCACCCAGCTCGCCTCGGCCACGGCGACCGGGCTGAACCATGACCAGATCAGGCAGGTGCTCCCGCACCGCTGGCCGATGCTGCTGCTCGACCGGGTCAGCAGGGTGGAGCCGGGCGTCAAGGGCACCGCGACCAAGAACGTCGCCGGGACCGAACTCTGGTTCCAGGGCCACTTCCCGACCGCGGCCGTGCTGCCCGGCATCGTGATCATCGAAGCGCTGGCCCAGCTCGCCGGGGTGGTCTTCGCCCTGGCGGGCGCGAGCGAGATCAGCTACCTGGCCGGGGTCAGGTCGATGCGGTTCCGCCGTCCCGTCGTCCCCGGCGACCAGCTGACCCTGTCGGCCGAGCGGACCGGGGGCGGCGCCGGGTTCGCCGAGTACCGGGTGTCGGCGCGGGTGGACGGCCAGGTCGCCGCCGAAGGAAACCTCACGATCGCCGATCCGGCGGGTCAACGTTCCGTACGAAAGGTGTGAAGCATGGCTACCGTCCTCGCGAACCTGCATCCGGAGGGCACCGTCTACGGCGAGGTGGGTGACAGCTCGGTCCCGCTGCGCTTCTCCGAGTCGGCCGACGAGTACCGGGTGCTCAGGGAGCGCGCCGCCGTCCTCGACCTGGGCGGGAACCGCCTCATCGAGATCACCGGGCCCGCGGCCGTGGACTTCGCGCAGCGGCTGCTCGCCCGCGACGTGGAGTACCTCACCTCGGAGCGCTGCATGATGAGCCTGGTCCTGGACGAGTCCGGGCAGGTCGTCGACCAGGTGCTGGCCTTCGGCCGGGAGAACGGGATCCTGCTGGAGAGCTCCTGCGGCGCCGGTACGCGCCTGCTGGAGCACCTGGAGGAGCACAACGACGAGGGCGTGGTGATCACCGACCGGTCGGCCGACCTCACGGTCCTGGCCCTGGAGGGGCCGTACGCCTGGGGCGTGGTCGGGCGGCTGATCGACGGCGAGCTGGCCTCGCTGCCGTTCGAGTCGGTGGTGGAGACCGAGTGGAACGGTACCGAGATCATCTTCGCCCGGACCGGCTTTACCGGCGAGTACGGCTACCAGATGATCGTGCCCATCGAGTCCGCGGCCGAGCTGTGGTGCCAGGCGCTTGAGCACGCGGGAGCGGCCGGCCAGGAGGCCCTGGAGCTGGCCATGCTGGAGGTACGCCAGCCGATCCCGCGCCACGAGGCGACGGCGGGTGCGAGCGTGATCGAGATCGGCGCCAACTGGCTGGTCGACGTCACCAAGGACGAGTTCGTCGGCAGGGAGGCGGTGCTGGCGGCGTTCGAGTCGGGCCAGGGCCGCCGCACGGTCGGCTTCACCGGCGGCGACGCCATCCCCGAGGCGGGCGCCAGGGTGCTGGCGGGCGGCCAGGACATCGGCGAGGTGGTGCACGCGGTGCACAGCGCCGGTCTGGGCGCCACGCTCGGGCTGGCCAGGGTCGACGCCGAGCTGGCCGCCGCCGGTCTGGACTTCACCGTGGACGGCGTTGAGGTGACCACGCTGACCAGCCCGTACATCGTGCCCAAGAGCTGGAGCATCCCGATCATCTGATCGGCCTTCTGAGAAGGAGACAAGCATGGCGCTGCGGCCTGTCGTCGTCACCGGCCTGGGCATCATCTGTGCGATCGGCCGCGATCCCGCGGAGTTCTGGCAGCGGCTCGTGTCGGGCACGGGCGGTCTCACGCCGGTCATGGACGAGAACTTCGCGGTGTTCGAGGCGCGGCACGCGGGCCAGGTACCCGACGAGTGGATCGACGGGGGGCTACCGGAGTCCGACGCCGGCCTGGACCGTACCGCCCGGCTCGCGCTGATCGCCGCCCGCCAGGCGATCGAGCAGGCGGGCCTGACCGGTGCGGACCCCGACCGGTTCGGCATCATCCTCGGCAAGTGCCAGGCGACCCCCGACGCCGTGGGCCGCTACCAGCCCATGCACCGCACCGAGGACGTGGTCGCGGACCGGCTCGGCATGCGCGGCCCGCGCATCCTGGTGTCCACCGCCTGCGCGGCGGGCGGCAACGCCGTCGGGCTCGCCAAGGACAAGATCCTCACCGGCGAGGCCGACGTCGTCCTGGCCGGAGGAGTGGACCCGTTGCTGTTCGGCACGTACGCGGGCTTCGCCGGGCTCAAAGCGCTCAGCACCGGGCCGTGCCGCCCGTACAGCCACTCCGACGGGCTCAACCTAGGCGAGGGAGCGGCGTTCCTGCTGCTGGAGCCGCTGGACCGGGCGCTCGCGAGAGGCGCCACGCCGCTGGCGGAGGTCGCTGGCTACGGCCTGTCGGCCGACGCCTACCACGCCACCGCGCCCGACCCCACCGGGCGGGGAGGGGCGAGCGCGGTACGGCGGGCGCTCGCGGACGCGGGCCTGACCACGGACGACGTGGGCTACGTGAGCGGCCACGGCACCGGCACCCCGGCCAACGACGCCATGGAGGCCAAGGTCATGCGGGTGGTGTTCGGCGAGCGGGCCGGACGGGTGCCCACCAGCAGCATCAAGTCGTTCGTCGGCCACACACTGGGCGCCGCGGGCGCGGTGGAGGCCGTCGCGAGCGTGCTGGCCCTGCGGCACGGCACCGCGCCGCCCACCATCGGCTTCGACGCCGACGCCGTACCGGGCGACCTGGACTTCGTGCCCAACGTGGCACGGGAGCTGCCGATCGACACCGTGGTGTCGAACAACTACGCGTTCGGCGGCAACAACGTCTCGCTCGTGCTGACGACGCCACGGGCCGCGCGGGAGTACGACGAGCTGCCGGAGGCGGCGGCCGTGATCACCGGGCTTGGACCCGTCACCGGGCTGGGCACCGGCATCGGCGAGGTGGCCGAGGCGATCGTCACCGGGCGCCAGGCGGCCGGGCAGGCGCCGTCGCTCGACGGGCGGACGTTCGCGCCGCGCTCGCTGTGGCGGCACATGAACCACCTGTCCAGGATGGCTATCGCCGCCTCCCGGCTGGCCTGGGAGGACGCCGGGCTGCAGCTGCCCAGGAAGGAGCTCGACGACGTCGGGCTGGTGTTCGCCACGGGCGCCGGGTCGGCGGAGAGCACCGGCGGGTTCGACGAGAGCATCGCCGCCAACCCGAACAAGCCGGCCGTGCTGAGCTTCTCCAACGTCGTGCTGAACGCCACCGGCGGCGCGGTCTGCCAGACGCTCGGCCTGCGCGGGCCCACCACCACGATCTGCAACGGCGGCGCCTCGGCCTCGATCGCCCTCGACTGCGCGCTGGAGATGATCAGGGCGGGCAAGGCGGACGTGGTGCTGGTGGTCGCGGCCGACGAGACGGTCACCACGACCGTCGGGGACGCTGTGGTGTCGCCGTACGACCGGCGGCACTCCGGCACGGTTCCCGGGTCGGCGGCGGTGGCCTTCCTGGTGGAGTCGGCCGAGCACTGCACGAGACGCGGCGGTCGGCCGTACGCACGGGTCATGGGAACCGGCCACGCGAGCGGTGGGGATCTGGTGGCGCGGGTGCTCGCCCGGCTGCCCGAAGCCCGGCCCGAGCTGGTGGTCGGCGCGGGCACCGGGGTCCCTGGCGACGCCGAGGAGTCGGCCGCCGTGCTGACGGCTCTGCCCGACGCCGTGCTCACCACGTCGGCGGGACTCACCGGCGACTGCCAGGCCGCGACCGGCGCCATGAACATCGCCATGGCCGCCCTGGCGATTCGCGACGGGATCGCGCCCGCCCTCACCGGGCTCGTCGAGCCGCATGCGGGCGAGCCGACTTCGTACGTGACCAAGCCGGACCTGCCCGACCCGATCGGCCAGGCGCTGGTGCTGACCGCCGCGCCCGGCTCGGTGCGCGGGGCCGTACTGCTGGGGGCGCCATGACTGTGATCCTGAAGTCGGAGGTCCTCGGCCCCGCGCAGGCACCGCCCTTCGACGTGGCCGAGACGGACCGGCTGCTGACCACCACCCGGTCGGTGCGGCGGCGGCTCGACCTGGACCGGCCCGTGCCCCGCGAGGTCGTACAGGAGGCTCTAGAGGTCGCCGTCCAGGCCCCGACAGCCAACAACCACCAGAACTGGCGCTGGCTGGTCATCACCGATCCGGCGGTCAAGGAGCGGATCGCCGAGATGATCTCGACGTCCTGGACGTTCCACCGCAACGACATGTGGACGAACGCGGGCAGACGCCGCAACAACCGGCAGGCCCGCAAGAACTACGACTCGGCCGAGGCGCTGGTCGAGACCATCGGGCGGGTGCCCGTCCTGGTCATGCCCTGTGTCCTGGGCCGCCCGCCGGACATCGAGGCCATCAACACGGCCTGGGACCGGCGGATGGCCGACAAGGTCCCCGAGGACCCGGGACACCTGGTCCAGCACGGCCCGATGCGGGCGAGCATCTTCTACGGCTCCATCTTCCCGGCGATCTGGTCGTTCCAGCTGGCACTGCGCAGCCGGGGGCTCGGCAGCACGATCACCTGCATGCACGTCCCCCACGAGCGTCAGGTGGGCGAGCTGCTCGGCATCCCGACCGGGGTCACCCAGGTGTGCCTGATCCCGGTCGCCTACACGCTCGGCACCGAGTTCCGGCCGGCGGATCGGTACGGGGCCCACGAACGTACGTACTGGGAGAGGTGGGAGGCATGACCGTCGACTACGCCGACGTCGTCATTGCCGGAGGCGGCATCGCGGGCGCCTCGGCGGCCTGCAAGCTGGCCGCCGGCGGGCTGTCCGTCGTGCTGCTGGAGAAGCAGGAGGAGTACCGGGACCTGGTCCGCGGCGAGTGGCTGGCCCCCTGGGGGATCAGGGAGGCGCAGCGGCTGGGCGTCTACGACTGCTTCGGGGCGGGCGGCGGCTGGGAGATCCGGGAGTGGATGACCTGGGACGAGGCCGTCACCGAGGACGAGGTCGAAGCGGTGGACATGACCCGCTTCATCCCCGGCATCGGCGGGCCGATGTCGTTCCCGCACCACCAGGTGTGCGAGCTGATGGCGGCGCAGGCCGTGGACAGCGGCGCCCGGCTGGTGCTGGACGCGGCCAGGGTCACCGTCACGCCGGGTCGCGAGCCGGTGGTGACCTACCAGACCGAAGAGGGCCCGCAGGAGATCCGGGCCAGGATGGTGCTCGGCGCCACGGGCCGGGGCAACACCGTCGGCCGTCAGATCGGCGTCCGGATGCGCAACTCCATGCACCACTGGGGCGGCGGCATGATGGTCGAGGGCATGGACGGCTGGCCCGCCGACGTCCAGGCCATGGGCACCGAGGGCGACGTCATGTTCATGGTCTTCCCCCAGGGCTACGGCCGGGCCCGCCTCTACCTGAACTTCCCCACGGTCAACAAGCTCCGCTACCGCGGCCCCGGCGGCGTCGAGCGTTTCCTGGCCGCCTTCGAGCTCGACTGCCTGCCCGACAGGGGCAAGGCGGTGACCGAGGCGGTCCCGGCGGGCCCGCTGTCGGTGTGGCCGTCGGTGTCCAGCGTTCCCGAGGGGCCGCCGCTGACCGAGGGCGTGGTGCTGATCGGCGACGAGGCCGGCAACGCCGACACCGTGCTCGGCACCGGGCTCTCCTGCGCCCTGCGCGACTCCCGTACCGTCTGCGACATCCTGCTCGGCGGCGACGACTGGTCGCCCGCGGCGTTCGCGCCGTACCTGGAGGAGCGGGACTTCCGCCTGGAGCGCCTCGACTTCGGCGCGTCGATCATCAGCAGGCTGCACGTGGAGTTCGGGCCCGCGGCCACCGAGCGGCGGCGCCGGGTCCGCAAGCTCATGGCCAAGAACTTCGCCGCGCAGGTGACCGGGCTGCTCAACATGGTCGCCCCCGAGGACGTGCCGGAGTTCGGTTTCAGCGAGTTCTTCGCCGAGCGGTTGTTCAGGGAGACGGCATGAACAAGAAGAGAGTCCAGGTCAACGACGTCGAACTCGCCTACGTGGACGAGGGCGAAGGCGATCCCGTCATCCTGCTGCACGGCTTCCCCGACTCCTCCTACCTGTGGCGGCACCAGATCCCGGCCCTGGTCGAGGGCGGCTTCCGGGTGATCGCGCCGGACCTGCGCGGGTTCGGCGACTCCGGCAAGCCGCAGGAGATCGAGGCGTACGGGATGCAGACGATCGTCAACGACGTCGTCGCCCTGACCATGAAGCTCGGCATCCGCCGGCCGCACATCGTCGGCCACGACTGGGGCGCGGCCATCGCCTGGATGTACGCCTTCCTGATGCCCCGCAGGCTCGACCACCTCGCGGTGTTGTCGGTCGGGCACCCGGGCGTCTTCGCCACTCCTTCGCTGGAGCAGCGGGCGGCCTCCTGGTACATGCTCTTCTACCAGTTCCCCGGCGTGAGCGAGGAGCTGCTGCGGCGCAACGGTTGGCGGCTGTTCAAGGAGATCATGGGCCGCGACGGCGACTACGACCGTTACCTGCGCGACCTGGCCCGGCCCGGCGCCCTGACGGCGGGCCTGAACTGGTACCGCGCCAACCGCTCGCCCGAGGCCGAGCTGCGGCCGGCCCGCCCCTTCCCGCCCGTGCTGGCGCCCACGCTCGGCATCTGGGGAGCGGGGGACAAGGCGCTGCTGGAGGAGGGCATGTCGGCCTCCGGCAAGTACGTGAAGGGGCCCTGGCGCTACGAGCGCGTCGAGGACGCGGGCCACTGGCTCCCGCTAGACGCCCCCGATGAGGTGAACAAGCTGCTCCTCGGCTTCCTCGGCACCGAGCAGGCCGCGCACGAGGAGAGGCGACCGCGCAGGCGGCTGTAGGCGAAAGGAGAGTTTGGGCGAGAGGGAGTTTGGGCGAAAGGAGTGCTGCGCAATGCTTGGATTTCTCTTCCCAGGACAAGGCACGGTCCGTGTCGGTATGGGTGCGTGGCTGCGTCGCAGACCCGTGGCGCGAGCGCGGCTCGACGAGGTTGACGCGCTGCTCGCACAGCCCATCACCCCGCTGTGCGCTCGCGGGCCGCTGGAGCGGCTGGTGGCGACCGAGCACGCGCAGGTCGCGGTGACCGCGTGCAACCTGGCGGCGCTGACCGTGCTGCTGGAGGAGGGATTCGAGCCGCTCGTGGTCGCCGGGCACAGCGTCGGCGAGCTGAGCGCGCTGCACGCGGCGGGCGTGCTCACGCTCGCCGACACTGTACGGCTGGTCGAGCTCAGATCCCGGCTGATGGCCGAGGTCAGCGACACGGGCGGGATGCACGCGGTGATGGGGCTGCCGGTCGAGGAGGTCGAGGCGCTGGCCGCCGAGGCGGGCTCCGCGGACGAGCCGCTGGTCGTGGGCCTGGAGAACGCGCCCGGCCATGTGGTGGTCTCCGGCGCGCTGCCGGCCCTGGACCGGCTGGGCAAGCTCGCCACCCGGGCCAGCAAGATCGTGCCGCTGCGGGTGGGCAACGCCTTCCACTCACCGCTGATGGCGGCGGCCGTTCCCGCCTGGGCCGAGGCGGTGCGGGCCGCGCCGATGAGCGAGCCCCTCGTACCCGTGGTCCCGAACGTGACCGGCGAGCCCACCACCGACCTCGCCACGCTCAGGGACGCGCTGATCGCCCAGCTCACCGGCCGGGTCCGGTGGACGGACACGGTGAACGCGGTGGAGGAATTCGCCCCTGGCGTCGAGGTGGGCGACAGCAAGGTACTCGCGGGCCTGTCGCGCCGGGCGGGCGCGCGCTGCCTGAGCCTGGCCGAGCCCGCCACCCTCCGGCGATTGTCCAGGGAGATCGCGGCATGAACCGGTGGGGCAGCGCGATGGTCGGCTTCGCCGGGCTCTCCCGGCCTCAGGAGCTGGTCGGCGACATGCGCCTCGAAGAGGTGTACACGGCGGCCGAGCGCCTCAGGTCCGGGTACGGCCGCACGCTCCAGCACTGGGCCGGGCGTCTGGCGGGCAAGTACGCGGTGCTCCGCCTCCTCGGCGTCTCCGCCACGGCCGAGCACCTCGGCCAGGCGGAGGTGCTGCCCAGGCCCACCGCCAACTGCGCGAAGACCGCCGTCTGCCACACCGGGCACCCGCCGGCCGTCCGGCTCGCCGGGGCGCTGCGCGCGGCGGCGGGGTCCGGCCAGCAGATCCGGCTCTCGCTCAGCCACACCGACGGCAAGGTGCTCGCGGTGGCCGTCGCCTCCGCGCGCCTGCCCGAAGACGAAGACGAGGCATGACATGGACGCCAGGAAGGCCGCCGAGCGGCACCTTGAGGCGTGGCAGGCCGGTGACCCCGAGGCCGTGGCCGCCACCGCCGCCTCCTACAGTGACCCCGATTCCGGCGGTGAGTTGAGCGGGGCCGCGCTGGCCGCCCACGCCGCCGACACGCTGGCCCGCTTCCAGCGGCCGAGATTCCTGGTGGACGAGGTCGTCGGCGACGGCGAGGCCGTCACGCTCTGGTGGACGCTCCAGGCCGACCATCGGGCCCCCTACCTGGGCATGCCGGCGGTCGGCGGGAGCGTCGGCGTCCAGGGGAGCGACCTGGTGACCCTCGGCCCGGACGGTCCGCGCGTGCGGCGCCGCTTCGACCGGCTGGCGGTCGCGGAGGCGCTCGGCTACTCGGCCCGGTTCGTGCCGGCGGCCGACGCGGAGACGGGCGGGGTCAGGCAGTTCGGCGTCAGCGCGCGCGTCCCCAGCGGGCGTACCGAGCCGCCGGGCGTACTGACCCTGACCTGGCTGGAGGTCCGCGACGACGCGGAGGCGGCGGACGTGGACCTGCTCAGCGTGGAGGTCGTCAAGTCGCTGCGGGCCTCCAAGGGCTTCCTCGGCCTGGCGACGTTCGACGTCGGCGACCGCAAGTTCACCGTGACCGCCTTCGACCGGCCCGAGTCCGTCCGCGCGGTGCACGCCCGGCCGCACCAGCGGAGCATGCGCCGCTTCTTCAAGGGCGGCCTGTGCACCCGGGTGCTCACCAGCGTCTGGATCCCCTCCGACATCCGCGAGTACGCCCGCTGCCCCGACTGCGACACCGTCATCCGGGTCGGACCGGACGCCGCCTGCGGCTGCGGGTGGATCCCGGGCGACGCCTCCCTACTGTGACTGGAGCCTTCATGTCCGACTTCACCACCGAGCACCGGCTCGGCGACCGCGAGGGCGGGCCCGCCGTGGTCTTCATGTCCGCGCTGTTCGCCGGCGGCTGGATCTGGGAGCACCCCTACCGCTACCTGGCGGAGGCCGGCGTGCCGGTGCTGCGTACGCACGAGGCGATCTGCGCGCTCGACCGCCGGGTGGCCGGCTCGATCGAGCGGCTCGGCGACGCGCTGCTGGCCGCCTGCGACGAGGCCGGCGTCGAGGACCTGGTCCTCTGCGCCAACTCGCTCGGCGGCCTGGTCGCCATCGACCTGGCCGGCCGCCGCCCCGAGCGGATCAAGGGCATCGTGGTGAGCGGCGCCCCCGGACTGACCCCCGACCCCGACGTCGGGCTGAGCTTCGACCGGCGGGCCAGCGTGCAGCCGTTCGGCGACGACTTCGGCGTCCGCATGGTGTCCGCGCTCTTCCACGGTACGGAGCCCTACTTCACGCGGGCGCAGATGGACGAGGTCGGCACCATGCTCCGGCAGCCGGAGTCCATGGTCAGCATGGCCCGCAGCCTCAAGGCCACCCGCCGCTACCAGGTGAAGCCGGCGCTGGACAAGGTCCGCTGCCCGTCCCTGTACGTCTGGGGCCGGCACGACCGGATGACGCCGGTCGGCCCTTGGCTGGAGCTGCTGGCCGACTATCCGGAGAACGACGTGGTGGTGGTCGAGGAGAGCGGGCACATTCCGATGATCGAGCGGCCGGACGAGTACAACGCGGTGCTCGAACCATTCGTGGCCCGCTGCGCGAAGGTCGCGGCATGACGCTGTCAGCCGGGCAACAGCTCATGCGGCCGGCCACCCCTCCCATGTTCCCTCCCGTGCTGGTCGGGGTGGACATTGTGGACGCGGATCGGCTCGCCAGGGCAGCCGGGCGCGGTGGTGCCGTGTTCACCGAGCACCTCACCACGCCCGCCGAGCGTGAGCTGGGCGCTGAGGAGGTGGCCTTCTCCGTCAAGGAGAGCTTCATCAAGGCGGTGGGCGGGCGTCCGCCCGGCTTCACCTGGCACGACTTCGAGGCCCGCGCCGGGCGGCCCGCCGCCTGGGCGCGGCGGCTGCTCGACGAGGCGGCCGCGGAGCTGACCGCCTCGACCGGGCTCGCGCTGACGGGCGGCTCGTCCTTCGCCGTCCGGGGTGCGAGCCAGCAGGCGGCCCTGGTACGGCTGGCGCCGCGCCGGAGCCGGGTGGCCGGGGCGGCCCGGTGGGGGATGGGCGCGGGGCTGCTCGTCTCCCTGGCGATCGTGTACGCCGACGGTCCCGGCGACGGTGATGGCGACGTGTATGCCGACAGCATCGGCGACGGATACGCCGACGGTGACGGCGACGTCTACTGCGGTTTCGGCGACAGGGAGGGAGACCCAGGATGTCCCAGGTGAAGCCCGGTGAATCGATCCAGCGGGCGCTGGACGAGGCGGGCGCCGGCGCGACGATCGAGCTGGCGGCGGGCACGTACGCGGAGAACGTCTGGATCAGGCACGACGGCGTGACGCTGACCGGCGCCGGGGCGGGCCGTACGGTGCTGGTCCCGGGAGACGCCGTCCCGGCGGGGATCCCGAAGCTGCACGACGCGGCGGCGGACGTCGTCAGCGGCATCAGCCTGCACGGCGTCCGCGACGTCACGATAGCCGGGCTGAGCGTGCGCGGCTCGACCGGCGCGGGGATCTACGCCCACACCGTGACCGGCCTGACCGTACGGAACGTCGAGACGGCCGGCAACGCCGTCTGGGGCGTCTACGTGCGCGAGTCGAGCCGATGCGAGGTGACCGGCTGCACCACGTCAGGCAGCCAGTACGGCGGCATCGCGCTCAGCTTCTGCCCCGAGGCCGATGGCCTGGTGGCGGACAACGAGAGCTTCGCCAACGCCTTCGGGATCTTCGTCGACAACTCCTCCCGCGTCCGGGTGCTGCGCAACTCCTGCCACGGCAACGCCGCCGGGCTACTGATGCTCAACCAGACCTACGAGGGCGAGCCCGACGGCGGCGTGCGCGACTGCCTCGTCTCGGGCAACGACCTGTACGGCAACGGCCTGGCCGCGGGCGGCGACGCCCCCGACGCGCTGGGGGCCGCGGGCCCGCCGATCTCCGGCGTGGGCCTGGCGCTGATCGGGACGCACCGGGTCAGCGTCGTGGACAACCGGATCCACGACAACCATCCCAGCGGCGAGTCGGTCATGGGCGCCGCGTTCGTCATGGGCTCGTCCAAGGACTGGGGAGGCGACGACGCCGTGGACAACCACATCCTGTGGAACCGGGTGACCGGCAACAGCCCGCTCGACCACCAGCTCGGCGTCGACCTGGAACGCCAGGTCTGCGCGGGCAACACCAGCGACAAGGGCGAGCCGGACGGGTGGGGCCGATGACCGCCACCCTGGCGTGTACCGGCCTGAGCAAGCGGTTCGGCGACGTGCTCGCCGTACAGGACGTGGGGTTCGCCATCGCCCCCGGCGAGGCGTATGGGTTGCTCGGGCCGAACGGCGCGGGCAAGACGACCACGATCTCCATGCTCGTCGGCCTGCTCAAGCCCGGCACCGGGAACGTGACGGTGTGCGGCACGGACCTCGCCGCCGAGCCGCTGGCGGCCAAGGCGAAGATCGGCTACGTGCCGCAGGAGATCGCGCTCTACCCGGAGCTGACCGGGCGGGAGAACCTGCGCTTCTTCGGCCGGCTGTTCGGCCTGCCGCGACGGGAGCTGGCGGCGCGCATCAGCGAAGTGCTCGACCTGGTCGGGCTTTCCGATCGGGCCGACGGCAAGCTCGGCACGTACTCGGGCGGCATGAAGCGGCGGATCAACATCGGCGCGGCCCTGCTGCACCGGCCCGAGGTGCTCATCCTCGACGAGCCGACCGTCGGCGTCGACCCGCAGAGCCGCAAGGCCATCCTCGACGGCGTGGAACGGCTGGTCGCCGACGGCATGGCCCTGCTCTACACCTCGCACTACATGGAGGAGGTCGAGCGGGTCTGCGACCGGGTCGGGATCATCGACCACGGCCGGATCGTCGCCGAGGGCACCCGCCACGAGCTCGTCGCCATGGTCGGCAGCGCCGACAAGATCGAGCTGATCCTGGACGGCGACGTGGACGGCGCGTTCGACAAGCTCCAGGCGCTGGAAGGCGTCGTCGAGGCGGTCAGGACCGGCACCGGCTCGGTGCGGCTGCTCGCGGAAGGCGGCCGCTACGTGCTGCCCGCGATCATCACCGCCGTGGACGGCCGCGCCACCGTGACCGCCGTCGAGGTCATCGAACCCGACCTGGAGGCCACTTTCCTCCACCTCACCGGCAGCAAGCTGCGGGACTGATCATGCTGAGACCCCTTCTGTCCGTCGCCGCGCTGGAACTCCGTACCCGCCTACGCGATGGAACGGCCCTGGTGGTCGCGCTGATCGTGCCCATCGCGCTGGCCACCCTGTTCGGCCTCGCCCTGGGCGGGGACGACCCGCCGCTACGGGCCACGATCGGCTTCGTCGACCTCGACCGCGGCGAGTTCTCCGCCAGTGTGCGGCGGGAGGTCATGTCCAACGAGCAGCTCAAGGGCACGCTGACGCTGCGCGACCTGCCCAGCAGGCAGGAGGCGCAGCGCTCGCTCGACGCCGGTGACATCGGGTCGGCCATCGTGTTCCCGCAGGGGTTCACGAAGAGCGTCGGCGCGGGCTCGGGCGGTCAGGTCGCGGTGCTCACCTCCGCCGAGTCGCCGCTGGCCGGCGTGGTGGCGAACGCCATCGTCGACCGCATCTCCTCGGTGGTGGACGCCCGCACGCTCGCGGTCCGCGCCTCGCTGGCGTACGGCGTGCCCGGTGACCGGGTGAAGGAGCTGGTGGAGCGTAACGGCGCCGCCGGGCCCGGGCTGAGCCTGGCCGACGACCCCATGGAGGGCGGCAAGATCGACCTGTCGGTGTACTACGGCTCCGGCATGGCCGCCCTGTTCGCCTTCTTCGTGGTGGGCGCCTCGTTCAGGAGCCTGCTCACCGAGCGGCGGCAGGGCACGCTCGACCGGATGCGGGCCGGGCCGATCCCGCAGTGGACGCCGATCGCCGGCAAGGCCATGGTGGGGTTCGGGCTGGGTGTGGTCAGCGTCGTCGCCACCTGGGCGTCCTCCTCGCTCATCTTCGGCACCAGCTGGGGTGACCCGGTGGCGGTCTTCGCGCTGCTGGTCGCGCATGTGCTCGCCGCCGCCGCGATCACCATGCTGGTGGCCAGCCGGGCCAAGACCGACGCCCAGGCCGACGGGGTGACCATGGTCGTCTCGTTCGTGATGGCGTTCTTCGGCGGCAGCCTGGTGCCGCTGTACAACCTGCCCGGCTTTCTGCAGAAGGTGGCGCTGCTCACCCCGAACGGCTGGACGTCGACCGGGCTGATCCGGCTCGCGGGCTCCGGCGGGGGACTGACCACGGTGATCGTCCCGATCGGCGTGCTGTGCGCGATCGCGCTGGTGGCGGGCGGCCTGGCCGCGGCCGGCTTCAGGAAGGGGCTGCTCGGATGAGGCCACAAGAGGCCGTGCGGATTCGGATCAGGCCACGTCCCATCCTCGCGCTGGTGGCGGCGAACCTGCGCCGGCTCTCCCGCGACAAGGTCGGCCTGTTCTTCATGGTGATCATGCCGTTCGTCAACATCGTGTTCGTCGGCATGGCGCTCGGCGGGGGCGCCGTGGGGGCGGCCAAGCTGCCCGTCGGCGTCGTGGCCGATGGCTCCGACCCCCTCTCGGCCGCCGTGCTCAAGGAGCTGCGCGCGCACCCCGACCTCGCCATCACGACCGTGGCGACCAAGCAGGACCTCCAGTCGGGCGTACGCGAAGGGTCCCTCGCCGCCGGGCTGGTGATCCCGGCCGGCTCGACCAAGCTCGAACTCGTCATGACCCAGATGAACGGCAGCGGCATGGCGGCCCGCAGCGCCGTGGACGTCGCGGTCGGCCGGGTGGCCGCCGTACTCGAGGCCACCAGGGCCGTCGAGGCCGCGGGCGCCACGCCCGCGCAGGCCGCCGCGCGCGTGCGCGAGGCACAGGCCGACTCGGGCCGCGTCGCGGTCGTCGGCTCCGGTACGCCCGGCGCCACACCCAGGGGTTTCGCCTACACGGCCCCGGCCAACCTGCTGCTGTTCACCTTCATCAACTCCATGGCCGTGGCCGCCGCGCTCGCCGAGAGCAGGCGGCTCGGGATGATCCAGCGCGCGCTCACCGCCCCTGTAAGGCGCCGGTCGGTGCTCGCGGGGGAGGCGCTGAGCAGGTTCGTCGTGGCCGTCGCGCAGTCGCTGTTGATCATGGTGGTCAGCTCGCTGGTGTTCGGCGTGTCGTGGGGCGACCCGCTGGGCGTCGCCGCGGTGGTCGGCTCGTTCTCGCTGGTGGCCACCGGTGCCGCGATCCTGGTCGGCAGCCTCGTACGCTCGCCCTCGCAGGCGCCCGCCATCGGCCCGCCGCTGGGCATCGTGCTCGGCATGCTGGGCGGCTGCCTGTGGCCCAGGGAGTCGGCGGGCGACTTCCTCAACTCGCTCGGCTATCTGTTCCCGCACGCCTGGGGCATGGACGCGCTGCTGGCGCTGACCAAGCCGGGCACGGGCATCGGCACGGTGCTCCCCGAGGTGGCCGTGCTCTCCGGGATGGCGGCGGCGCTGCTCGGCCTGTCGCTGTTCCTGTTCAACCGCCGCACCCGAACCTTCACCTGAGAGTTCCGTTGAGTTGATGGGAGACCATGATGACGACTATTCCGTTCTTTCCGGGAATGGCCCCAGTGGGCGGCGACCACGCCACCGACGTTTATCGTTACGCGGCCCGCAAGGGCGCGATCGAGGCGCTTGAGGTTGCCGCCGTCGATCTCGGCATTGGCCTGCATGAGATGCACGAGGCGGTGGCCCATCTGGTGGAGAACCGGCTGCTCATGATGGAGGACAGGGCGGGCCGCCGGTTCGTCCCCGTGGATCCCGAGGTGGCCGCGGCTTCGCTGGTGTCTTCCGTCGAACGGGAGATCTACCAGCGCCGGGAGCTGATCGACCAGATCCGCGAGCGGATCAACGTGTTCCGGCAGGACTACACCGGCGGGACCTCGGCGCCCAGCGCGATCGAGTATCTGGTGGGGTCGATGGAGGTCCGGGGCTTCCTCAAGACGGCCGGCGACTCGTGCCGGGACGAGGTGCTGGTGCTCCAGTCGAGCTTGACGGACGCGGACGAGCTGTCGCAGGCGTACTCACCGCTGCTCGGGCGGGGGATCACCGTGCGCATCATCTGCCAGCACCGCAACCGGGCCGATCTCGCCACCCGGATGCGGATGAAGAAGCTGATCGACGCGGGGGCCGCGGTGTGCACCGTCAGCCACATCCCGCGCTCGGCCGTGGTGTTCGACCGGTCGCTGGTGGTGCTGTTCGGGCTGTCGGACGGGGAGACCAACGTGGCGCGGGTGCACAACCATGGGGTCGCGCAGTTCCTGCTGGACCTGTTCAACCACCTGTGGGAGACGGCCACGCCGCTGGAGGGCGTCGAGGCCGGGTACGCCGACGTGGCCGACGACCTGCAGCAGGCCATCGCGGCGCTGATGGCCAAGGGCTACACCGACGAGGTCGTGGCACGCAAGCTGGGCATGTCGGTACGCAGCTGCCGCCGGCACATCGCCACCCTGATGCGCGACCTCGACGCGACCAGCCGATTCCAGGCCGGGGTGCAGGCGGCCAGGAAGTTCCTGCCCAACGGGGCATGACAAGTGTTCGGTCGTCTGTGCGGGCCCGCCCCCGGCGGGCCCGCTGCCGTACGTCATGTGGCCTGCATCGCGACCGACACCTCGGCCAGGTCCAGGGCCCGCTCGCAGACCAGCTCCACACCCCGCACCAGCTCGTCGAACGCCATGCGCGGGTCGAGGCACATCCGGATGGAGCTGTTCGCGTCCTCGGCGCTCACCCCGATCGCCGTCAGGACGTGTGACGGCTCCTGGGAGTCGGAGTTGCACGCGGACCCGGTGGACACGGCCACGGTACGCAGGCTGGAGACCAGGCTCTCCCCCCGGACCCCGGGCAGCACCAGGTTGAGCACATGAGGCACTCCGTTGAGCGGATCGCCGTTGATCCGTACTCCCGGGAGCCGGGTGGTGATCAGTTCGAGGGCCGCCTCGCGCAGCCGTACGGCCCGCATCCAGTCGTCGTCGAGCCGCCGCAGCGCCAGCTCGCACGCCTTGCCCAGCCCGACCACGAGGTGCGTCGGGATGGTCCCGCTGCGCAGCTCGTACTGGCCGCCGCCGTACGTGATCGGCCGCAGGCGTACGCCGGGCCGCACGTACAGGGCGCCGATGCCCTTCGGGCCGCGCACCTTGTGCCCGGAGATGGACAGCGTGTCCACGCCGGCCTCGACCACGTCGATCGGGATCCGGCCGGCCGCCTGGGCGGCGTCCACGTGCAGCAGGCAGCCGACCTCGTGGCAGAACGCGGCCAGCTCCGACATCGGCTGTATGGTGCCGATCTCGCTGTTGACCAGGGCGGCCGTGGCGACGCGGGAGTGGACGTCGAGCTGGTCGGCCAGCCGGGTCAGGTCGATCAGCCCGTCCTGGCGTACCGCCATCGTGCGGGTCTCGATGCCCCGCCCGGCCAGCGCCCGGCCGATGGCCAGCGCGGACTTGTGATCGGTCGGGCAGAACAGCGCGTTGACGGGCGCGCGCTCCTCATGGGCGAACATGCCCAGCAGCGCGATGTTGTTGCTCTCGGTCGCGCCGGAGGTGAAGACGATGCCGCGCGGATCGGCGCCCAGGAGCTCGGCCACGGACACGGCGGCGAGGTCCACCGCGCGGCGGGCCCGCTTGCCGAGGACGTGCGGCGAGGACGGGTTGCCGAAGTCCTCTCTCAGGTACGGCAGCATCGCGTCGACCACTTCGTCGTCCACGCGGGTGGTGGCGCAGTTGTCCAGATAAATGATCTTCATGGGCGGCCCGTCACTTTCGGTGGTCCGTCTCGCGCCGCGTCAGCTCCTGAACGTGCTGACCGTCACGAGCTTCGAGTAGATCTCGTCCGTGGACATCTCCCCGCTCCCGCCGGGGTCGGCGATGATCACCAGCATGTCCGACAGGCGGTAGAGCTCCAGGGCGATGTCGACGCCCGTCTGGACGGGTGCGAGACACTCGCCAGGCGCGAAGATGACGATCGCCCGGTAGCCGGCGTTGTGCACCTCGGAGATCATCTCGGTGATCTCGCCGGCGCATCCGGTGATGCCGCAGCTGATCAGCGTGCGGTAGTTGCCCTCGTCGTCGAGGAAGGCCACCTCGGTGTCCTTCGTACCCGAGTCGAGGAACCGCTTCTCCAGCCGCCCCTGCTTGACGAACCGGTCGGCGGCCTTCTGGAAGCGGTACTTGAGCCAGGTCTCGGGGAAGGCCAGCGGGTGCTTGCGGCTCGGCAGCACGCGGTCAGTCCCGAATCCGGCCTCGCCCAGGATCCGCTCGTACTCCGCTGGCAGCCCGGTGAAGCGCTCGAAGAACTCCGCCCGCAGCTCGCTCGCCGGGCGGCCCGACGTGGGGACGTACTGCCAGTCGTTGACCAGCAGGAGCAGCCGCACGTCGGTGCGGGTCCGCGCGTACGACTTGAGGAGGTCGGCCGACAACTGCCAGCTGTACTCCGGGAAGATCCCCACCCGGCCGGCTATCCGACGCCGCATCACCTCGGACTCTTGCGCCCCGATGACGCCGGGGACGAGCTTCCCCTCGTCCTCGAAAAGCATGAAATGGCCGCCCATGACGACCAGGTTCTCTATGCCGGAGGCGGTCAGCTCACGGTCTATCAGCCGGCGCAGCTCCTCTTCGGAGCCGACGAGCTGGTGGCTCTTGGATACTCGGGCGGCGAGCGCGTCTGTCATGGTGGACCACTCCAGGGTGGGTCAGGGCTGGGTGAGTACGTGCCTCGGAGACTCGATGACGACTTCCGAAGTGATCTCAGGGGTCAGCTTGCGGGCCAGTGCCCGCAGCGGCTGGGGGCCGGTCAGGTGGTGGACGGAGGCGCCCGCCCATCCGTGGGCCGCCAGCAGGGCCAGGACCCGGGGGATCCGCAGGGCCCGGCCGCCGGCGAGCGTGTAGCTGTCGGACAGGTCCACCTCGCCGAGCCCGTTCACCTGCCGGACGACCTCGGCGAGCGCCTGCTCGGCCTCGGGGGCGCTCTCGGGTGTTGTGTCGGGGGCGGGTGTGCTGCGGGTCGCCGGTGCGCTGAAGGCGGCGAGGCGCGTGACGTCGCTGATCCGGATGTCGGCACCGGCGAGCAGGACGGTCTCGTAGCCGCGCAGGAAGCGCTCCATGTCACCGGCTCCCATGACCGAGGACCGGGCGTGGAAGCCGACGACGACCGCGTCACGCCACTCGTCGATCCTGAAGTACGTGTCCATCTCCTCGTACGCCCAAGCCGTCGGCACCGTCTTCCAGGCGAACGTGGTGCGCCGGGCCCGGGCCTCGCTGGAGCGCTGCTTGATGAAGTTGACCTCCGACCCGAGGCGTACCGGCCGGCCACGCCGCGATCCCTCGCGCGACACCAGCTCCACGACCTGGTCGTAGGGCACGGACGAGTGCGTCCGGGCGAGCTCGAAACGCTCGGCCACCCGGCGCAGCAGCTCCGCGAACGTCGGGTCGTCGTGGCAGTCGACGGTCACCAGCATCGGCGCGAACATGCACGTCATCACGCCCGCGTACGGGCCGGGCTCGCGGTTGCCGGAGAACGACAGGTGCGCGACCGTCCCGAGGCCGGTGTAGGCGGCCATCATGGCGGTGTACGCGGTCACGTGGACCAGCGACGGCCACACCTGGTCCGCGGCGGCGATCCGCCGCACGGCGTCGAGCAGCGAAGGAGACGTCAGGGTCGCACTCCGCGCCACCGGCTCACGATCAGGCGTCAGCGGTCTGCCGTCGAGCGCGACCGGCTCGCGGTCGGGGAGCGTCGGGTCGCCGTCGGGGGTGCGTCGGGCGGCGAACGGGTCGGCCGGGAGGCGGGCTATCTCCTCGCCCCAGTACGCCAGGGAGCGGGCCGCCACCGCGGTGGCCTCGGCCGACGACTCGTGCCGGGCCAGGTCCGACGGCTGGTTGCGGACGGGTTCCAGTGCGGCCGGTCGCCGGGAGCTGAAGCCGGCGCATTGGACGGTGAGCTCGCGCTTGATCTCCCGGACCGTCCACGCGTCCACGGCCAGATGGTTGAGCACCAGGACGATCTGCTTGGGGACGCCGCCCGTGGTGATGACGCAGGCGCGGATCGGCCAGTCGGTGTCGAGGCGGAAGTCGGTGGTGCCGAGCCGTTCGACGATCTCGGCGGGAGCGGGGGTGCCGTCGCGTTCGGTGGTCGCCAGGAGGATCGGCAGCGCGGCCGGCGGGTGCACCTGCCGGCGCGGCTCCGGCCCGGGGTCGAGGTGGTACGTGGTCCGCAGCGACTCGTGGCGGCGCGTCAGATAGTTGATCGCCGCGCGGCAGTTCGCCACCGTGACGTCGTGCGGGATGGCGAGCCGCAGCACGATGTGCGTGTCATGCCGTTCGCCCGGCGGCAGCCGGTGGTATTTCAGCCACATGTAACGCTGGCCCCAGCACAGATTCGCGTTCTTCGCGGCGGACAACTCAGCCTCCCCATGTGCGCCGGTCGCCGGTTAATGTGTTTCATAATCTGCGCCGGTCAGGGGTGCGACAACCGGGCGCCGATGACCGGCTCCGGAAGGCGATTACCTGCCAATGGCTGCGGCGGCTTTTCCAGAATGGCGGTCTTGACGCGTCGTCGCGCATTCGGCCAAGCTCGGAGCGAACAGCATGGAGCGGCTCGGCTTTCGGCCTGAGGTGGCGCGGTGACTATGTTGGAAATACCACCCGAGTTTCAGAATATTCTGCGCTCGCATTTGCCGTACGCGGACGCGGGCGACTTCTCCGCCTCCGACGAGCTGGCGGGCCTCGGGCTCGACTCGATGGGCGTCGTGCGGTTGCTGGCCGACATCGAGGACCGCTACGACATCGAGCTGCCCGACGACCTCCTCAACGAGGAGACGTTCGACACCGTCGGCTCGCTGTGGCAGGCCCTGTCCGCGCTCATTCACCCCCAAGGAACCGTCGGTGACGAGCGAGCGCCGTTACGAGTGTGAGGATCGCCGATGCTGACGCGAGTCGACGACGTGGTGCGGTGCGGCGACCCTGACCGCCCCGCCGTGACGTACCAGGACGAAACGCTCAGTTACGGCGAGCTGGCCCACCGCGTCGGCCGCGCCGCGAGCGGGCTGCGCCGCCTCGGGCTGCGCCGGGGTGAGCGGGTCGTCGTCTACCTGGAGAAGCGGATCGAGACCGTCGTCGCCATGTTCGCCGTGTCCGCGGCCGGCGGGGTGTTCGTCCCGGTCAATCCGCTGTTCAAGCCGCAGCAGGTGGGCTACGTGGCCGCCGACTGCGGGGCGGTCGCGGTGGTCACCTCGGTCGAGCGGCACCGCCTGGTCGGCGCCCGGCTCCAGGAGGTGGAGTCGCTGCGTGACCTGATCCTCGTCGGCGACCGGCCGCGCGTCCCAGAGCCGTTGCCGATCACGACCTGGTCCCAGCTGTGCGCCTCCGACGACGAGGTATCGGCTTCTGAGGGGGCGATCGACGCCGACGTGGCGGCGATCCTCTACACCTCGGGCAGCACCGGCAACCCCAAGGGCGTCGTCCTGTCGCACCGCAACCTGCTCGCCGGCGCCCGCAGCGTCGCCCACTACCTCGGCCACACCCGCGACGACGTGGTGCTCGGCGTGCTCCCCCTGAGCTTCGACACCGGCTTCAGCCAGCTCACCACCTCCTTCATCGCGGGCGCGCACGTCGTCCTGGTGAACTACCTGGTGCCCGGCGCGGTCGTCCGCCTGTGCGCGCGGCACGGTGTCACCGGGCTGACCTGCGTACCGCCGCTGTGGCTGCAGCTCGCCGCGCAGACCTGGCCGGAGGCGGCCACCCGTCGCCTGCGCTACTTCGCCAACACCGGCGGGCGCCTGCCCAAGCCCGCGCTGGACTCGCTGCGGGCGACGTTCCCGCAGGCCAGGCCGTACCTCATGTACGGGCTGACGGAGGCCTTCCGCTCCACCTACCTCGACCCCGAGCAGGTCGACCGCCGGCCCGACTCGATCGGGAAGGCGATTCCCAACGCGGAGATCCTCGTCGTACGCCCGGACGGCGGCGTCTGCGAGCCCGGCGAGAAGGGGGAGATCGTGCACCGTGGCGCGCTCGTGGCGCTCGGCTACTGGAACGACCCCGAACGCACCGCCGAACGGTTCCGCCCCTACCCGCCGGGCGGCAGCCCATGGGGGAGCGAGCTCGCGGTCTGGTCAGGCGACGTCGCCTACCGCGACGACGAGGGATTCATCTACTTCGTGGGACGTACCGACGAGATGATCAAGACTTCCGGATACCGGGTCAGCCCCAGCGAGATCGAGGAGGCGGCCTACGCCACCGGGCTGGTGGGCGAGGCGGTGGCGTTCGGCGTCGCCGACGACACGCTCGGCCAGCAGGTGGTGCTCGTCGTCAGCGGGCCGGGCGGCGCGTCGTGCGACACAGAGACGCTGGTCAAGGCGCTCGAACGCGACCTGCCGCGCTACATGGTCCCGCGCCGGGTGGTGGCGCGCGACCGGCTGCCGAGATCGGGCAACGGCAAGTTCGACCGTACGGAGCTGCGCAGGTCGGTGACCTGGTGACCGCCATCCCGAGCGGCTGGTACGGCAGGTACGACAGCCAGCTCACCGTGGGCGGTATCCCTGTGGAGCGGCTGGCCGCCCGCGTGGGGAGCACGCCGTTCTTCGCCTATGACCGGGAGCTGGTCAACCGGCGGGTGGCGTCGGTACGCGCGGCCCTGCCCGAGGACGTCGAGCTCAGCTACGCGGTGAAGGCCAATCCGATGCCGGCCCTGCTCCAGCACATGAGCGGCCTGGTCGACGGCTTCGACGTGGCCTCCGCGCAGGAGATGCGGCACGCCCTCGACACCCCGGCGCCCGCCTCGCGGATCAGTTTCGCCGGGCCCGGCAAGTCCATGGCCGAGCTGACGCAGGCGGTCGCCGCCGGCGTCACCGTCGAGCTGGAGTCCGAGCTGGAGGTGGAACGGGTCCGGTCGGCGAGTGCCGCCGTGGGCGTTCCCGCGCGGGTCGCGCTGCGTGTCAATCCCGACTTCGCGATCCGCGGCTCCGGCCTGCGGCTGGGCGGCGGGCCGCAGCAGTTCGGCATCGACGCGGAGCGGATCCCCGCCGTCCTGGCCGGGCTGACCGGCGATGACCTCGACTTCCAGGGCTTCCACGTGTTCGCCGGGTCGCAGAACCTGCGGGTCGACAACATCTGCGAGGCGCAGCGCCGTACCGTCGAGCTGATTCTCGGCTTCGCGGACGCGGCGCCCGGGCCCGTGCGCTACGTCAACATCGGCGGCGGCTTCGGCATCCCGTACGCGCTGCGCGACCGGCCGCTCGACCTCGGCCCGATCGGCGACAACCTGGCGCGGCTGGTCGACGGGCTGGTCCGGCCCCGGCTGCCGGAGGCGCGGCTCGTCGTCGAGCTGGGGCGCTATCTGGTCGGCGAGGCGGGCGTGTACGTCACGCGCGTGGTGGATCGCAAGGAGTCGCGCGGCAAGGTGTTCGTCGTCGTGGACGGCGGCCTGCACCACCAGCTCGCGGCCTCGGGCAACTTCGGTCAGGTGATCAGGCGCAACTACCCGATCGCGGTGGGGAACCGGATGGACGACCCGCCCGAGGAGCCCGTGACCGTGGTCGGCTGCCTGTGCACGCCGCTCGACCTGCTGGGGGACGACGTCTCGCTGCCCAAGGTGGGGGTGGGGGATCTGATCGTGCTGTTCCAGGCCGGTGCGTACGGGCTGACAGCGAGCCCCACCGCGTTCCTGAGCCACCCGGAGCCCGTCGAGGTGCTGGTCTGAGCCCGGAATGAAAGCAGGCCCGCAGTGTCACTGCGGGCCCTTTGGCGGGTGCTTTGTCGCTGTGAGCGGGATCCGTGGGCCGGCGCGGCGGGGGCTGTCGCGCCGGCCCACGGACGTCTAGTGCGGCGGCGCCGGTACCTCGGAGGGGAACAGCGACGGCGGCAGGCCCTCGCTCCTGGCGCTCCACAGGTCCTTCAGGCACGTGTCCGGGTCGGTCGCCGCGAGCTGTACGCCGAGCGCCATCGCCCGCAGGATGTCGGTCGCGGCCTCGGGCGGGATGATCGTCGGATCCGCGAGCAGCATGACGCTGGTGAGACCGCCCTGGACCGCCACCCGCACCCGGAACGCCTGGCCGTACTGCTGAGCCAGCGGCGTCCAGACCAGCTCGGCGGGGGTCGGGTCGGCGGGGTTCAGTGGGGCGCGGTCGATCTGCATGTAGTTGAACCAGCTGCGGAACAGGTGGTTGAACCAGCAGTCGTGCCCCGGCTCCTGCCCGCTGTGCGTGGCCGCGTCGGCGGCCAGCGCGGCGACGCGGTCGAAGTCGTAGCAGGAGTAGCGGTACGTGCGCGCGCTCGCCCAGTGCCAGCGCTTGACGTGCTCGGCCAGCGTGGCGCCCGGATCGACGGTGGCGCTGACCGGGATGAGCTGGTTCATGGTGCCGATGACGTGCTGGTGCTCCTCGGCGAACCGGTTGGAGGCCATCAGGCTCATCGTGACCCGGTCGGTGTCGGTGTGCCGGGCCAGGCCGGCGGCGATGAACGCCATCAACACCGCGGGCGGTGTCACGCCATGGCGCTTGGCGGCCTCGGCGGCGAGCCCGCCCAGGCGGCGTGAGTGCAGCGTGGCCTCGATCCGGTTCCGCTCGGCGCGGGCGGGGAGCGTGGGCAGCTCGTCCATCAGGCCGTCGGTGAGCACGCGCCGCCAGTAGCGTTCTGAGCTCTCCTGCTGGCCGCGCCACGACTCGTCGCGTTGCTGCTGGGCCAGCTCGCGCAGGGTGGGACCCATCTGCGCGTCGGCATCCGGATCGACCACCAGGGCGCGGAACTGGTCCTGCAGATGATGGATCGACCACACGTCCACGATCAGGTGGGAGAACGACAGCGCCAGGAAGACCGGGGCCCCGTCGGTCGTGACGAGCACGCCGCGCCAGGGCAGCGCGTCGGTCATCGGGAACGGAATCGTGGCCAGCTGCTCCTTCGTACGCTCCGGGTCGCCGCGGTCGGTGACCGCGCGGTCCACATGCTCGACCGGCGGCGTCACCGTCCGGTGGACGCGCTGCACGGGTTGTCCGTCTCGTACGTGGTAGGTGGTGCGCAGGCATTCGTGCCGGTCGACGAGCCGCCGCAACGCCGTCGTGACCCGGTCCAAGGGAAGGCCGCGCAGGTCCCAGGTCGTGGGCAGGTTGGCGTCCCGCATCCAGTCCTCGGGGTAACGCTCCACTTCTCGCCAGCTCCATAGCTGGCCGTTGCTCAGGGGGGCGTCGACGGGCATGTGGTCTCCTCGTGAGCTGTTGCGGACCGCTGACAGTGGCCCCGCCGACGGCTCTCCACCGCGCACGTACTGCGGATCGCACCGAGCGCCCGGTAAAAGGCTTTATCTATTTCGGCTCGGCAGAACTCTCAGGCCAATGTCGCTACCTGTCCCACACAGGATGCGAACCGCCTACACCTATGTCAACGCGCCCGCGCTGACAGCTTCTGCCGGAAACAATGTGCCAGCCCGCGGCCGTGGTCCGGAAAGGGCGCGGCGATTAGGGTCACAGCAACTATTCAAAGCGATCGTCTTTATGGAAACCGGCACTGTCTTGTTGGTGATGCCCGAAGCTTGAGGTGGCGCATTGATGGTTGGTGAGTCGATTCAGCCAAACGGCATGACGGCCGGGGAAACCGGCCGGTCGCGGACCGGTCGCGTTTCGTCCGCCGTGGAGCCCGTCGCCGTGGTCGGTGTTTCCTGCCGGCTTCCTCAGGCCGCCGATCCCGGACGGTTCTGGCAATTGCTGCGCGATGGCGTGGACGCTGTGACGGCCGTGCCCGAGGGCCGGTGGCCGGACGGGTCGGACGCCGTGTACCGGCGTGGTGGCTTCCTGTCGGACGTGGACCGCTTCGACGCCGCCTTCTTCGGGATCTCGCCGAACGAGGCCGCCGCCATGGACCCCCAGCAGCGGCTCGTGCTGGAGCTGGCCTGGGAGGCGCTGGAGAGCGCGCGCGTGCTGCCTTCCCGGCTGAGCGGGAGCGGCGCCGGGGTCTTCCTGGGGGCGATCTCCAACGACTACGCGGCGCTGCAGGACCGGGTGGGGGCCGATGGCCTCGGGCGACACGCCTACACCGGGGCGAACCGGGCGATCATCGCCAACCGCGTCTCCTACTTCCTCGGCCTGCGGGGGCCCAGCCTGACGCTCGACGCCGGGCAGTCCTCGTCGCTGCTGGCCGTACAGATGGCCTGCGAGAGCCTGCGGCGCGGCGAGACCGGGCTGGCACTCGCGGGCGGCGTGAACCTCAACCTGCTGGCCGAGACCACCGCCGCCATCGGCAACTTCGGCGCGCTGTCCCCGGACGGCCGCTGCTACGTCTTCGACGGCCGGGCCAACGGCTACGTGCGCGGAGAGGGCGGGGCGCTCGTCGTACTCAAGCCGCTGTCCGCGGCGCTCGCCGACGGCGACCCCATCCGGTGCGTGATCCTCGGCGGCGCCGTCAACAACGACGGCGGCGGCGACGGACTCACGGTGCCGAGCCGGCGGGCGCAGGAGGAGGTCATCCGGCTGGCCTGCGAGCGCGCCGGCGTGGAGCCGGGCGACGTCCAGTACGTCGAGCTGCACGGCACCGGCACGAAGGTCGGCGACCCGATCGAGGCCGCCGCCCTCGGCGCCGCCTACGGCCCCGACCATGCGGATGGCGAGTCGCCGCTGCTGGTCGGATCGGTGAAGACCAACATCGGACACCTCGAAGGCGCCGCCGGGATCGCGGGCCTGGTCAAGGTCGTACTGAGCCTGGAGCAGCGCGAACTGCCGCCCAGCCTGAACTTCGAGACGGCCAACCCGGACATCCCGCTGGACGAGCTGAGGCTGGAGGTCGTACGCGACACCCGCCCGTGGCCGCGCGCCGACCGGCCGCTCGTCGCGGGCGTCAGCTCGTTCGGCATGGGCGGCACGAACTGCCACCTGGTGCTCGGGGAGGCGCCGCGGAGCGAGTACGGGGTTCGGTCGGCGAGCGAGGACACGCCTTGGGTGCTGTCGGCACGCTCAGCCCGAGCCCTCAGCGCCCAGGCCGAGCGGCTGCTCGCCCACGTCGGCCCGCCGGTCGGCTCGCCTGCTGGCTCACACGTCGGGCCCCATACCGGTGTCGAGGGCGGTGCCGTGGCGCTGGCGTTGTTGCGGAGCCGGGCCGTGTTCGAGCACCGGGCGGTGCTTCTGGGCGCCGACCGGCAGGCGGGGTTGGCGGCGCTGGCGGCCGGGCGACTGGACGAGTCCGTGGTCACGGGGTCGGTGGTCACCGGGTCCGTGTCTGGTGGGCGCCGGGTGTTCGTTTTTCCGGGGCAGGGGTCGCAGTGGCCGGAGATGGCTCGTGATCTGCTCGCCGGTTCGCCGGTGTTCGCGGCGCATGCCGAGGCGTGCGCGGGAGCGCTCGAACCGTTCGTCGACTACGCGCTGCTCGACGTGCTGCGTGGGGCGCCGGGCGCGCCCGGTCTCGACCGGGTCGACGTGGTGCAGCCCGCGCTGTGGGCCGTCATGGTGTCGCTCGCCGGCCTGTGGCGCTCGTACGGCGTCGAACCCGAGATGGTGATCGGCCACTCGCAGGGCGAGATCGCGGCCGCCACCGTCGTCGGCGCGCTGTCCATGCCCGACGCGGCCAGGGTCGTGGCCCTGCGCAGCCGCGCCATCGCCGGGATCGCCGGGCGCGGCGGGATGATGTCGATCGCCGCCCCCTTGGACGTGGTCGAGTCTGCGATCCGCTCGCTGGCGGGGCACGTGTCCATTGCCGCCTACAACGGGCCGAGGTCCGTGGTCGTCTCCGGGCGGCTTGAGGCGCTCGACGACCTGGGGCGGCGGCTCACCGACGACGGGTACCGCACCAGGATCATCCCGGTCGACTACGCCTCGCACTCGGCCGAGGTCGAGGAGATCCGTGACGAGGTGCTGGCGGCGCTGGCACCCGTACGGCCTGTAAGTGCGGGGACGCTGTTCATCTCGACGCTCACCGGCGAGCCGATCGACACGGCCGAACTCGACGCCGACTACTGGTACCGCAGTCTCCGGCAGCCGGTCAGGTTCGCGCAGGCGACCCGGCGGGCGCTCGACCACCAGGGCGGCCTGTTCGTGGAGTGCAGCCCGCATCCGGTGCTGGGGGCCGGGATCGAGGAGACGGCCGAGGAAGCGGACCGTGAGGCCGCGGTCATCGGGACGCTGCGGCGGGGTGAGGGCGGGCTGACGCGGTTCCGGCGCTCCCTCGCCGAGGCGTACACGCGAGGGGCCGAGGTCGACTGGACCGGACCCGATCCGGTGGCGGGGGCAGAGCTGGTGGAGCTGCCGACGTACGCGTTCCAGCGCGAACGCCACTGGCCGTCGCTGCCCGCCGACGCCCGGCGCCCCACGGCACAGACGCTCCCGGGGGACACCCGGCGCTCGACGACAAAAACAGGCCCCGCAGGTGGCGGCGCCAGCGGCCATGGCCCCGGTTCGGTGGGTGGCGGGCTTTCGCCGCGTGAGGTGCGTGAGCTGGTGCTGACCGTCCTGGCCGGGTTGCTCGGGTACGAGGACGCGGCCGGTGTGGAGCCGGGCAGGACGTTCAAGGACCTCGGGCTCGAATCGGCCACGGCGGAGGACCTCAGGCACCGGCTGCGGAGCGCGACCGGGCTCCGGCTGCCGACCAGCCTGCTGTTCGACCACCCGACCCCCGATCTGCTGATCGCCCATCTGCGGACGCTCCTCGACGACGCCGGATCCGCAGCGTCGGCCGCCGCCCACCAGAGCGACTCCGCCACGCCCATGCCCCTCGACGACGCGCCCGCAGACGATCTCGTCGGGGACCCCGGTGGCGGTCTCGTCGGCGGCCTCAACGGTGACCTCGCCGCCGATCCCGACGCGATCGCCATCGTGGCCATGGGATGCCGGTACCCCGGTGGAGCCGACTCGCCCGAGGAGCTGTGGCGGCTGGTCAACACCGGCACCGACGCGATCACCGAGTTCCCCGTCAACCGAGGCTGGGATCTGGACGCGCTGTTCGCGGCCGGGTCCGACCGGTCGGGCACCAGCGACACCAGGTACGGCGGTTTCCTGCACGACGCCGACCGGTTCGACGCCGCGTTCTTCGGCATCAGCCCGCGTGAGGCCACCGCCATGGATCCCCAGCAGCGGCTGCTGATGGAGGTCAGCTGGGAGGCCGTCGAGCGGGCCGGGCTCGACCCGGCGGGGCTGCGCGGGTCGGCCACCGGTGTGTTCGTGGGCGCCATGGCCTCCGACTACGGTCCCCGCCTGCACCAGGCCACGGGGACGGTCGACGGGCACCTGCTGACAGGCACCGCGCTCAGCGTCGCGTCCGGGCGGATCGCGTACGCGCTGGGCCTGCGCGGGCCCGCCATCACCGCCGACACGGCCTGCTCCTCGTCGCTGGTGGCGATCTTCCTGGCTATGCAGGCGCTGCGGCGCGGTGAGTGTTCGCTGGCCCTGGCCGGCGGCGCGACCGTGATGTCCAGCCCGGGGATCTTCGTCGAGTTCAGCCGCCAGTCGGGGCTGGCTCCCGACGGCCGGTGCAAGGCGTTCGCGGCGGGCGCGGACGGTACGGGCTGGGGCGAGGGCGCCGGGATGCTGCTGCTGGAGCGCCTGTCCGACGCGCGCCGCCAGGGGCATCCGGTGCTCGCCGTGATCCGGGGCGGCGCGGTGAACCAGGACGGCGCCAGCAACGGCCTCACCGCACCGAACGGCCAGGCCCAGCAGGAGGTGATCCGGCAGGCACTGGCCGACGCCGGGCTCGCCGCCGCCGAGGTGGACGCGGTGGAAGCGCACGGCACCGGTACCCGGCTCGGCGACCCGATCGAGGCCGAGTCGATCATCGCCGCGTACGGCGCGGACCGCGACCCCGGACGGCCCGTCTGGCTCGGCTCCCTCAAATCGAACATCGGCCACACACAGGCCGCGGCCGGAGTCGGCGGCGTCATCAAGATGGTGATGGCGATGCGGCACGGGACGCTGCCGCGCACACTGCACGCCGACGAGCCCACGCCGCACGTGGACTGGAGCGGCGGCGCGGTACGACTCCTCACCGAGCCCGTCGAACTGCCCGACGACCGGCCGACCCGGGCCGCGGTCTCCAGCTTCGGAATCAGCGGCACGAACGCTCACCTGATCCTGGAGCAGGCCCCCAAGACGGGGTACGCGGTCCCGGAGACGGGGCGTGCGGTCCCCGAGTCGGCGTACGCGGTCCCCGAGACCGGGCGTGCGGCACCCGAGTCGGCGTACGCGGCCCCTGAGACGGCGCGCGCGGACGCCGAGACGGCCGCGGCGCCGCTGGTTTGGGCGTTGTCCGCGAAATCGGCCGCCGCGCTCGAAGCGCATGCCGCGCGCCTGCGCGACTACGCCACCGACGCCCCCCAAGACGACCTGCCCGCCGCCGGACACCTGCTGGCCCGCCGGGCCCGGTTCGCGCACCGTGCGGTGGTGGTGGCCGGGGACCGGGACGAGCTGGCGGCGGCCCTGGCGGCGTTGGCCGCGGGCGAGTCGCACGCGGCGGTGACCAGCGGCACGGCGCTGCCGGACATTCGGCCGGTGTTCGTCTTCCCCGGCCAGGGCTCGCAGTGGACAGGCATGGCGGTAGACCTGCTGGACTCCAGTGAGGTGTTCAGCGAGTGGATGACCCGCTGCGACGCCGCGCTCGCCCCGTACACCGGCTGGTCCGTCGTGGCGGCCCTGCGCGCGGGCGAGCTGGTGGGCTCGGAGGTCATCCAGCCGGTGCTGTTCGCGGTGATGGTGTCGCTGGCGGAGGTGTGGCGGTCGCTGGGCGTGGACCCGGCGGCGGTGGTGGGCCACTCGCAGGGTGAGATCGCGGCGGCCTGTGTCGCCGGGGCGCTGACGCTCGACGACGCGGCGAAGGTGGTCGTGCTCCGCAGCCAGGCGCTCGTCAAGCTGGGCGGCACCGGCGGGATGCTCGCCGTCGCGCTGCCCGCCGATGAGGTCCGGTTGGAGCCGTGGGCGGACCGCCTGTGGGTGGCCGTGCGGAGCGGGCCGGCCAGCACGGTGGTCGCCGGGGAACTGGCCGCGCTCGACGAGTTCGCGGCGGCGTGCGGCGAGACGGTCCGCGTTCGGAAGATCGGCATCGACTACGCCTCGCACACCCCGCACGTCGAGGTGCTCCGCGACGAACTGCTCGCCAGCCTGGCCGAGGTCGCGCCGCGGCCGACCGACGTGGCCTTCTGCTCGTCCATGGCCGCCGACTTCGTCGAGCCGACCGGGCTGGACGCCGACTACTGGTTCCGCAGTCTTCGCAATCCCGTACGTTTCGAGCAGGCGATCAAGGCGTTCGCCGGAGACGGCGCCCCGCTGTTCATCGAGGCCAGCCCGCATCCGGTGCTGACCGGCCACATCCAGGACACCCTGGCGGCCACGGGCGCCCCCGGCGGCGCCACCGGGACGCTCCGCCGCGACGACGGCGGCCGGCGGCGCCTGCTGCTGGCGGCGGCCCAGGCGTACGTGGCGGGCGCCGACGTGGACTGGGCGGCCGTCGATCCGGCCCCACACCATCACGTGGATCTGCCGACCTATCCCTTCGAGCACACCAGGTACTGGATCAACGAGAGCCCACGGGCCGGTGGGCCGCGGCACCCGATGCTCGACGCGGTCGTGCCCGTGGCGGGCGACGACGGGTTCCTGCTCACCGGGCGGCTGTCGCGCGGCGCGCTGCCATGGCTGGCCGACCACGCCGTGGACGGCGGCGTACTGCTGCCTGGCACCGCGTTCGTCGAACTGGCCCTGGAGGCCGCCGCGACGGCCGGGTGCGACGAGATCGAGGACCTGACGCTGGAGGCGCCGCTGCCGCTGCCCGAGACGGGCGCGGTCCAGGTACAGCTCGCGGTCGGCGGCGCCGACGCCGAGGGCCGCCGCGACCTCACCGTCTACGGCAGGACGGCGGACGACGACGAGGCCCGATGGACCCGCCACGCCAGCGGCACCCTGACCGCAGGCGCGGTTGGCGCCGGTGAGTGGCTTGCCGTCTGGCCGCCCGTGGACGGTGTCGAGATCGACCTGGACGACGCTTACGAGCGGCTCGCGGAGCGCGGCTACGAGTACGGTCCCGCCTTCCAAGGGCTGCGCGCGGCCTGGCGCGTGGACGGCGACGCGTACGTCGAGGTGGCGCTGCCGGAGCCGATCCGCACGGACGCGGGCCTGTTCACGCTCCACCCAGCCCTGCTGGACGCGGCGCTGCACCTGCTGGTGCTTGAGTCGGCCGAGGACAGCGGGGCGCTGCTGCTGCCGTTCGCGTGGAGCGGGGTGCGGGTGTCCGCGCTCGGCGCCGAGGTGTTGCGGGTACGGATCGCGGCCGGGGACGGCGACCGGGTCTCGCTCGACATCCATGACAGTGCGGGCGACCGCATCGCCGGGGTGGACGCGCTGACCCTGCGCCCGGTGCCGAGGCACGGGGCCGTCACGCGCGGCCCGTCCGACGCCGCCTCGTACACGCTCGACTGGATCGACCTGGCGGTGTCCGCGATGGACCCGGCCGAGCAGCGCTGGGCCGTGGTGGGCTACGACGAGTTCGCCGACGAGATCGGCGCGGCGGTGGACGCCCCGCGTTACTACGACCTCGCGTCCCTGACCGAGATGACCGTCGGGGAGATGCCGAGCACCGTCCTGGTGCCGTACCTGCCCGAGGCCGACGCCGACGACGTGCCCTACGGCGTGCGCGACGGCATCTACCAGGCGCTCGACCTGGTGCAGGGCTGGGTGGGGGACGAGCGGTTCGCCGGGTGCCGGATGGTGTTCGTGACCAAGGGTGTGTTCCGGCCCGGGGGAGCGGACGTGGCGGGCGTGGTGGCCGGGCCGGTGTGGGGGCTGGTGCGGTCGGCGCAGGCCGAGCATCCCGGGCGGTTCGTGCTGGTGGACGTCGACGCGGCCACCGTCGACTGGGGACTGGTGGCGGCGGCGGTCGCGGCGGGCGAGACACAGCTGGTCGCACGGGATGGAAAGGTCCTCGTCCCGCGCCTGATCCGTCGTACGGCCGACGCCCCCGAGCTGTTCGACGCCGGTACGGGCACCGTACTGGTGACGGGTGGCACCGGCAGTCTCGGCGCCCTGGTGGCGCACCGCCTGGTGGAGCGGCACGGCGCAAAGGACCTCCTGCTGGCCTCCCGCCGCGGCCCCAAGGCGGGTGGCGACCTGGTGGCCCGGCTGGAGGCGCTCGGCGCGCGGGTGACCGTGGCGGCGTGCGACGTGTCGGACCGCGACTCGCTCGCCGGGCTCCTGTCCGGCGTCCCGGCGGAGCGGCCGCTGGTGGCCGTGGTGCACGCGGCGGGCGTACTTGACGACGCCACGGTGGAAGGGCTGTCGGCGCAGCGGCTCGACTCGGTGTTCGCCCCGAAGTCCGACGCCGCCTGGTACCTGCACGAGCTGGCCCCGGAGGTCCCGCTGGTGACGTTCTCCTCCGTGGCGGGCGTGATCGGCAACTCCGGGCAGGCCAACTACGCCGCCGCCAACGTGTTCCTCGACGTACTCGCGGCACACCGGCGCGGCCTCGGCCTGCCCTCCGTGTCGGTGGCCTGGGGCCTGTGGGAGACCGCGGACAGCGGTATGACCGGAGCGCTGTCGGCGGCCGACACGGCCAGGCTGGCCCGGTCGGGCATCGCGCCGCTGACCGCCGAGCAGGGGCTGGAGCTCTTCGACAGCGCGATCACCGCCCCGGCCGAGCTGGTCGTCGCCGCCAGGTGGGACACCGCCGGGCTGCGCGCCAGGGCCGAGGCGGGCGAGCTGCCGCCCGTACTGCGCGGCCTGGTCCGTACGCCCCGCCGGGCGGCCACCGCCGCGAACGCCACAAGTGCCCCCACGCGGGCCGGAGCGGCCGGCATGGCCGAGCGCCTGG
Source organism: Nonomuraea sp. NPDC049129 (assembly GCF_040648495.1). Lineage (NCBI taxonomy): Bacteria > Bacillati > Actinomycetota > Actinomycetes > Streptosporangiales > Streptosporangiaceae > Nonomuraea > Nonomuraea sp. NPDC049129. The sequence continues at coordinate 293,384 of NZ_JBEZDU010000004.1, forward strand.
CGAAGATGGCGGAGGCCGAGGCCCGCGTCCACCTGGCGGACATGGTCCGCTCGCACGTCGCGGCCGTCCTCGCGCATGGCAGCGCCGGCAACGTGGACATGGACCGGGCCTTCAACGAGCTCGGCTTCGACTCGCTGACCGCGGTGGAGCTGCGCAACCGGCTGAACAGCGACACCGGGCTCCGGCTGCCCGCGACCCTGGTCTTCGACCACCCCACGGTCACGGCGCTGGCCGAGTACCTCTTCCGTACCCTCGCCCCCGCCGCGCCGTCGCCCGAGGACACGCTGCGCGGTGCGGTCGAGCGGGTCGAGTCGATGCTGACCAGCGCGCACGGCGACGCCGAGGCCATTCGCGGCAAGCTCGTCGCCATCGCGCAGAGCGCCGTCACCAGGTTCGGTGCCGGGCTGATGACCAGGTTCGGCGCCGGGTCCAACGGTGCCGCGGAGAAGATCGATTCCGCCTCGGACGAGGAGATCTTCGCGTTGATCGACGACCAAACAATGACGTCTCCTCTGAGGTCCTCTCTGGAAAGGCCCGACCATGGCGACTGAGGAACAGCTGCGCAATTACCTGAAGAGGGTGACCGTCGAGCTCACGGAGACTCGGCAGCGCCTCACCGGGGTGGAAGACCGTCGCCACGAGCCCATAGCGATCGTCGGGATGGGATGCCGGTTCCCCGGCGGGGTTGCGGGGCCCGAGGACCTGTGGGAGCTGGTGGCCTCCGGTGTGGACGCGATAGGCGACCTCCCCACCGACCGGGGCTGGGACGAGAACCTCTATGACCCCGACCCGGAGGCCCTCGGCAAGTCGTACACCCGGCAAGGCGGCTTCCTGCCCGACGCCGGCGACTTCGACGCGCCCTTCTTCGGGATGAGCCCGCGCGGCGCGCTGGCCACCGACCCCCAGCATCGGTTGTTCCTGCAGACCTGCTGGGAGGCGTTCGAGCGGGCGGGGATCGACCCGGCCACGCTGCGCGGCAGCCAGACCGGCGTGTACGCGGGCAACATGTACAACGACTACTCCCTGCGCTACACCGGCGGTGCCGTGCCGGAGTCGGTCGAGGGCGTCCTGATGGTCTCCAGCGCCTCCAGCGTGCTGTCCGGCCGGGTCTCGTACACCTTCGGCCTGGAGGGGCCGGCGATCTCGGTCGACACGGCCTGCTCGTCGTCGCTGGTCGCGATGCACCTGGCGGTCCAGGCGCTGCGGCGCGGCGAGTGCGCGCTGGCCCTGGCGGGCGGCGTGACCGTGATGGCCACGGCGGACCCGTTCATCGAGTTCTCGCGGCAGCGCGCGCTGTCGCCGGACGGCCGGTGCAAGTCGTTCTCCTCCTCGGCGGATGGCGCCGCATGGTCGGAGGGCGCCGGCGTACTGGTGCTGGAGCGGCTGTCGGACGCGCGGCGCAACGGCCGCCGGATCCTCGCGCTGATCCGCGGCTCGGCCGTCAACCAGGACGGCGCCAGCAACGGCCTCACCGCCCCGAACGGCCCCTCCCAGGAACGCGTCGTCCAGCAGGCACTGGCCGACGCCCGGCTCGACACGCGGGACGTCGACGCCGTCGAGGCGCACGGCACCGGCACCCGGCTCGGCGACCCCATCGAGGCCCAGGCGCTGCTGTCCACGTACGGCCGCAACCGCGCGGCCGACCGCCCCCTCTGGCTCGGCTCGGTCAAGTCGAACATCGGCCACACCCAGGCCGCCGCCGGCGTCGCCGGGGTGATCAAGATGGTGATGGCGATGCGGCACGGCGTGCTGCCGCCCACCCTGCACGTGGACGAGCCGACCCCGCACGTCGACTGGTCGGCCGGCGGCGTCGAGCTGCTGACCGAGGCCAGGGAGTGGGTACGCGGCGAGCAACCGCGCCGGTTCGGCGTCTCGTCCTTCGGCATCAGCGGTACGAACGCGCACCTCGTCATCGAGGAGGCCGAGGAGAGCCCGCGTACGGACCAGGAGCCGCCCGTCGTCAACGGCCCGCTCGCCTGGGTGATCAGCGCCCGCGGCGGCCGGTCGCTGCGCGCGCAGGCCGCCCGCCTGCACGAGCTTGTAACCTCAGCCGACGCCCCCGAGGCAGTGGACGTGGCTCGGTCGCTGGTCACCGGTAGGTCGCTGTTCGAGCACCGCGTCGTCGTGGTCGGCGCGGACCGGGACGCCCTGGCCGCCCGGCTCGGCGACTTCCTGGCCGGCCACCCGGTGGCCGAGGTGGTCGCGGGCGCCGCTCAGGAGAAGCCCAAGCTCGCCTACCTGTTCACCGGCCAGGGCGGGCAGCGGATCGGCATGGGCCGCGAGCTGGCCGCCGCGTCGCCGGTCTTCGCCGAAGCGCTCGCCGAGGTGTGGGCGGAGCTCGACGAACACCTCGACCGGCCGCTGCGCGAGATCGTGTGGGCCGAGCCCGGCACCCCCGAGGCCGACCTGCTGAACGAGACCCGCTACACCCAGCCGGCGCTGTTCGCCTTCGAGGTGGCCGCCTTCCGGCTGCTCGCGGCGCTCGGCGTGACGCCCGACCACGTCGCCGGGCACTCGGTGGGCGAATACGCGGCCGCGTACGTCGCCGGGGTCTGGTCGCTGGCCGACGCCGCCCGGCTCATCACCGCGCGCGCCCGCCTGATGCAGGAGCTGGACACGCCGGGCGCGATGGTCGCGATCGAGGCGACCGCCGAGGAGGTGGCGCCGACCCTGGCCGGACAGGAACACCTGGTGTCCGTCGCCGCCGTCAACGGACCGGCCGGCGTCGTCGTGTCCGGCGCGGAGGAGCCGTGCCTGGCGGTCGCCGAACACTGGCGCGAGCTCGGCCGGCGGACCAGGCGGCTGGCGGTCAGCCACGCCTTCCACTCGCCGCTGATGGAGCCCATGCTGGCGGACTTCGCCACCGAGCTGGCGGGCGTGGAGTTCCACGAGCCGCGCATCCCGTACGCCCCCAACCTCCCCGACGGCTCCTGGGCCGAGCCCGGCTACTGGGTGGAGCAGATCCGGCGGGCCGTCATGTTCCACGCCACGATCGGCCGGCTCGAAGCGGACGGCGTGGACACGTACCTGGAGGTCGGCCCCGCCGCGGTGCTCTCGGCCATGGCGCATGAATGCGTCACTGAGGCGGACACTCCGATCCTCGCCCTGCACGGCAAGCGGCTCGCCGAGCCTGAGGCGCTGATCGGCTGCCTGGCTCGGGCGTGTGTGGCGGGGGTGGCGGTCGGCTGGTCCGCGCTGTTCGGCGGCGGGGCGCGGGTGGACCTGCCGACGTACGCGTTCGACCGGGAGCGGTACTGGCTCGCCCCGCCCGCGCGCGCCGCCGACGTGTCGTCGGCCGGGCTGCGCCAGGTCGGTCACCCGCTGCTGGGGGCGGCGGTCGACGTGGCCGACGACGGGGCGATGGTGCTGACTGGGCGGCTGTCGCTGGCCGACGCGCCCTGGCTGGCCGATCACGTGATGCTGGGGGCGGCCGTGCTGCCTGGTGCCGCGCTCGTGGACCTGGTGTTGGAGGCGGGTGGTCAGCTCGGCTTCGATCTGGTCGAGGAGCTGATGTTCGAGGCGCCGCTGGTGCTGCCCGAGCGGGGTGGCGTGGCGGTACAGGTCGTCGTGGGGCGGCCCGAGAGCGGCGATGTGCAGGGTGGCCTCCAGGGTGGAGGATCCCGGTCTGTGCGGATCTACTCGCGGCCGGCCGGAGAGCCGGAGGCCGCGTGGACCTGCCACGCCTCGGGCATGATCGGCGCGGACACGGCCCCCGGCGCGAGCGTGCTCGCCTGGGCGACGGCCTGGCCGCCCGCGGGCGCCTCGCCGGTCGCGGTCGAGGGCGCCTATGAGCGGCTGGCCGACGCGGGCTACGACTACGGGCCCGCCTTCCAAGGTGTGCGGGCGGTGTGGCGCCAGGGCAAGGAGCTGTTCGCCGAGGTCGCGCTGGCCGATGACGTGGACGTGGCCGGGTTCGGCCTGCACCCCGCGCTCTTCGACGCGATGTTCCACCCGATGCTGATCGCCGATCCGAGTGACGAGCTGCGGCTGCCGTTCGAGTTCCGCGGCGTGCGGCTGCCGGCCGCCGGAGCCAGGGCGCTCCGGCTCCGCCTGTCGCGGTCCGGCCCCGCCATCGAGGCCGCCGACGCCGCTGGCCGGCCGGTCTTCTCGATGGAGTCGCTGCGGGTACGTACGGTCCCGGCGGCGGCGCTGTCCGGTACGACCGGCGGCCGCACGGACCCCGTGCCGCACGGCGTCGACTGGACCGAGGTCACGGTCGAGCCGGTCAACGACGGCGCCCGGTGGGTCTCGGCCGGGGAACCGGCGCCGGGGCTGGACGCGTACCCGGATCTCGGCGCGTTCGGTGCCGGGCAGGACGGGGCCGGTGCCGGGGAGCCGGTGCCGGACGTCGTGGTCGTTTCCCTCGCGGCGGCTCCGGGAGCGCCGGTGCCTGTCGCGGTGCGCGAGCTGACCGGGCGGGTGCTCGGGCTGGTGCGGCAGTGGGTGACCGAGGAGCGGTTCGCCGGCAGCAGGCTGGTGTTCGCGACCCATGGAGTCTTCGACCCCGCCGGTGGCGGGGCCGGGAGTGTGGTGGCCGCGGCGGCGTGGGGGCTGGTGCGGTCGGCGCAGGCCGAGCATCCGGACCGGTTCGTGCTGGCGGACGTGGAGGCGGGCTTCTCCGCCTGGAAGCTGGTGGCCGCCGCCGTCGCGGCGGGTGAGTCGCAGCTGGCCGTACGCGAGGGGAAGCTGCTCGTCCCGCGCCTGGCGCGCAGGGAGATCGGCTCCGCCGCCCCGGACATGGGCCTTTCCCAGGGCACTGTGCTGGTCACCGGGGGGACGGGCGGTCTCGGTGCGCTGGTCGCGCGGCGGTTGGTGGAGCGGCACAGCGTGACGGACCTGCTGCTGGTCTCGCGGCGCGGACCCGAGGCGCCAGGGGCAGGCGAGTTGGTGTCGACCCTGACGGGCCTCGGGGCGCGGGTCGCGGTGGCCGCGTGCGACGTGTCCGATCGCGACGCTCTGGCCGTACTGCTGGCCTCGATCCCCGAGGACCGCCCGCTGACCGGCGTCGTACACACCGCGGGCGTGCTGGACGACGCGACGGTCGAGGGGCTGTCGGAGCGGAAGTTGGAGACGGTGTTCGCCCCCAAGGCGGACGCGGCGTGGCACCTGCACGAGCTGACCAGGGACGTCCCGCTGACCTCGTTCGTGCTGTTCTCGTCGCTGGCGGGCGTGCTGGGCAACGCCGGGCAGGCCAACTACGCGTCGGCGAACGTGTTCCTGGACGCCCTGGCGGCGCACCGGCGCGGCCTCGGACTGCCCGCCGTGTCCGTGGCCTGGGGCCTATGGGACACCGGCTCGGGCATGGGGGGCACGCTCTCGGCGGCCGACACGGCCAGGCTGGCCCGCTCCGGCATCGCGCCGCTGAGCGTCGAGCAGGGCTTGGAGCTGTTCGACGGCGCGCTCGAAGCGCCCGAGCCGCTGGTCGTCGCGACCAGGTGGGAGGCGGCCGGGCTCAGGGCCAGGGCCGAGGCGGGTGACCTGCCGTCGATGCTGCGCGGCCTGGTCCGCGCGCCACGCAGGACGGCCGGCGCGGCGCCGGGCGGGACGGGCGGAGCGGGCGCGCTGACGGAGCGGCTGGCCGGTCTGACCGAGGCCAACGCCCGGCGGCAGGTCGCCGACCTGGTACGCGGGCACGTGGCCGCCGTCCTGGCGCACGGCAGCGCGGACGCCGTCGACGTGGACCGGGCCTTCAACGAGCTGGGCTTCGACTCGCTGACCGCCGTCGAGCTGCGCAACCGGCTCAACGCCGACACCGGGCTGCGGCTGCCCGCGACCCTGGTCTTCGACCACCCCACGGTCACCTCGCTGGCCGAACACCTCTACAAGACGCTCGCCCCCGCCGCGCCGTCACCCGAGGACACGCTGCGCGGCGCGCTCGAACGGGTCGAGACCATGCTCACGAGCGCCAACGGCGACGCCGAGGCCATCCGCGGCAAGCTCGTCACCATCCTGCAGAGCGCCCTGACCAGGCTCGGCGCCGGTCCGAACGGCGGGGACGGCGTGGTGGAGAAGATCGACTCCGCCTCCGATGAAGAGATCTTCGCACTGATCGACAACGCACTCTAGATCACCGGTACCTGCGAAAGGCGACAGATGTCGACCGAGGACAAGCTTCGCGACTACCTCAAGCGCGTGACCGTCGAACTGACCCAGACACGCCGCCGCCTCGCCGAGATCGAAGACCGTCGCCACGAGCCCATCGCGATCATCGGGATGGCCTGCCGTTACCCCGGCGGCGTGGCCGGACCCGAGGATCTGTGGGAGGTGGTGTCCTCGGGCGTGGACGCGATCGGCGAGTTCCCCGCCGACCGTGGCTGGGACCTCGACGGTCTGTACGACCCGGCCCCCGACGCGTTCGGCAAGTCGTACACGCGGCACGGCGGCTTCTTGTACGACGCCGGCGACTTCGACGCGCCCTTCTTCGGGATGAGCCCGCGCGGCGCGCTGGCCACCGACCCGCAGCACCGGCTGTTCCTGGAGGTGAGCTGGGAGGCGTTCGAGCGGGCCGGCCTCGACCCGGACGCACTGCGCGGCAGCAGGACCGGGGTCTACGCGGGGACCATGTACGAGTACTACGCCGACCGCTACCTCGGGGCCATCCCCGAGTCCGTCGAGGGTACGCTGCTCACCTCCAGCACGCCGAGCGTCCTGTCGGGCCGGGTGGCGTACACCTTCGGGCTGGAGGGCCCGGCCGTCACCCTGGACACCGCGTGCTCGTCGTCGCTGGTCACCGTACACCTGGCGGTTCAGGCCCTGAGGCGCGGCGAATGCGCCCTGGCGCTGGCCGGTGGCGTGACGGTGATGGCGGCGCCGGACCCGTTCGTGGAGTTCTCGCGGCAGCAGGCCCTGTCGCCCGACGGCCGGTGCAAGGCGTTCTCGGCCGCCGCCGACGGCGCCGCCTGGGCCGAGGGCGCGGGTGTGATCCTGCTGGAACGGCTGTCGGACGCGCAGCGCGACGGCCGCCGGATCCTCGCGGTGATCCGCGGCTCGGCCGTCAACCAGGACGGCGCCAGCAACGGCCTGACGGCGCCGAGCGGTCCGGCGCAGCGGGAGGTGTACCGGCAGGCGCTGGCCGACGCCCGGCTCGAACCCCGCGACGTGGACGCCGTGGAGGCCCACGGCACCGGCACCCGGCTCGGCGACCCGATCGAGGCCGAGTCGATCATCGCCGCCTACGGGCAGGACCGGCCGGCGGACCGCCCGCTGCGGCTCGGCTCGGTGAAGTCGAACATCGGCCACACCCAGGCAGCCGCCGGCGTCGCCGGGGTGATCAAGATGGTGAAGGCGCTGGAACACCGGACCCTGCCGGCCACCCTGCACGTGGACGAGCCGACGCCACACGCGGACTGGTCGGCCGGGGCCGTGGAACTGCTGACGGAGGCTGTGGCCTGGCCGGTCTCGGACCGGCCGATGCGGGCCGCGGTCTCGGGGTTCGGCATCAGCGGGACCAACGCTCATGTGATCTTGGAGCAGGCGCCGGAGGTGGTGCCCGAACCCGTGACGGTGGATGGCCCGCTGGTGTGGGTGTTGTCCGCCAAGACGGAAATGTCGCTACATGCGCAGGCGGGCCGTTTGCGGACGTACGCGGCCACCGCGGCAGATGAGGATCTGGCCGTCGCGGGAGCCGTACTCGCTCGGCGGGCGCGGTTCGCGCACCGCGCGGTCGTTGTGGCCGCGGACCGGGATGAGCTGGTGGCGGGCTTGGCGGCGTTGGCGGCGGGTGAGTCGCATGCGGCGGTGAGCAGTGGTGCGGCGCTGGCTGATGTGCGGCCGGTGTTCGTGTTCCCGGGTCAGGGTTCGCAGTGGACGGGCATGGCGGTTGATCTCCTGGAGTCCAGTGAGGTGTTCCGGGAGTGGATGAGCCGGTGCGATGCCGCGCTCGCCCCGTACACGGGCTGGTCTGTGGTGGCGGCTCTGCGTGCGGGTGAGTTGGTGGGCTCTGAGGTCATTCAGCCGGCGTTGTTCGCGGTGATGGTGTCGTTGGCGGAGGTGTGGCGGTCGCTGGGTGTGGATCCGGCGGCGGTGGTGGGGCACTCGCAGGGGGAGATCGCGGCGGCCTGTGTCGCCGGGGCGCTGACGCTCGACGACGCGGCCAGGATCGTGGCGCTGCGCAGCCAGGCCGTGGTGCGCGGGCTGGCCGCCACGGGCGGGATGCTCGCGGTGGCGCTGCCCGCCGAAGAGGTACGGCTGGAGCCGTGGGCGGACCGCCTGTGGACAGCCGTGCACAGCGGGCCCGCGGGCACGGTCGTGGCGGGAGACGTGGACGCGCTCGACGAGTTCGCGGCGGCGTGGGGTGAGACGGTCCGGGTACGCAGGATCGCCGTCGACTACGCCTCGCACACCCCGCACGTGGAAGTGCTGCGTGAGGATTTGCTCGCCACGCTGGCCGGGATCGCGCCGCAGGCGACGGACGTGGCCTTCTGCTCGTCCATGGCCGGCACCTTCGTCGAGCCGACCGGGCTGGACGCCTCCTACTGGTACGACAATCTGCGCAACCCCGTCCTCTTCCGCGAGTCCATCGGGGCGTTCGCGTCGTTCGGTACGCCGCTGTTCGTCGAGGTCAGTCCGCATCCCGTGCTGGGCGGCGACATCGAGGACATCTGCCATGAAGTGGGCATGACCGCCGGGGTCTGCGGGTCGCTGCGTCGTGGTGCCGGTGACTGGCGCCGCTTCCTGGCCGCGCTGGCGCAGGCATGGGTGCTCGGGGCCGAGGTCGAGTGGCGGGCGGTGCTGGCCGATGTGCCGTACCGGCAGGTGGACGTGCCGACCTATGCCTTCGACCGGCGTACGTACTGGCTCAAGACCGCCGAGCGGCGCGCGCAGCACGCGGGCGGCGCGGGGATCGGCGGCTCGCGGCATCCGCTGCTGACCGCCGTCGTCCCGGTGGCCGACGACGGGTTCCTGCTCACCGGCCGGCTGTCGGCGGCTGTACTGCCGTGGCTCGCCGACCACTCGGTCTCCGGGAGCGTGCTGCTGCCCGGGGCCGCGTTCGTCGAGTTGGCGCTGGAGGGTGCCGCGGTCGCGGGCTGCGACCTGCTGGAGGAGCTCACGCTGGAGGCGCCGCTGGTCCTGCCCGCGACGGGTGAGGTCGGGCTGCAGATCACGGTGAGTCCGTCCGACTCCGCCGGGCGGCGTGCGCTGACCGTCTTCTCCGCCTTGCCGGACTCCGAGTGGGTACGTCATGCGTCGGGCACGCTCCTCGAAACGTGCGTTTCCGCTGGAGAGTGCGGCTGGGCCACGGCCTGGCCGCCCGCGGGCGGGTCGCCGGTGAACGTCGACGGCGGGTACGAGCGGCTGGCGGACTCCGGTTACGAGTACGGTCCGGCGTTCCAGGGCGTGCGGGCGGTGTGGCGGCGCGGCGAGGAGCTGTTCGCGGAGGTCGTGGCGCCCGACGGGGTGGAGCTCGACGGGTACGGGATGCACCCGGCGGTGCTCGACGCGGCGTTCCACCCGTTGCTGCTCGCGGGCTCCGGTTCCGGCTCCGGGGAGCTGCGGCTGCCGTTCGTGTTCCGGGGAGTGCGGCTGGGTGTGCCGGGGGCCTCGGTGCTGCGGGTACGGCTGGCGTGGGCGGGCGATGACGCCGTGGTGGAGGCGGCCGACGTCTCCGGCCGGGCGGTGCTGTCGATCGAGTCGCTGCGGGCCAGGGCGGTACCGGTCGAGCCGTCGGCCTCGATGGGCGCGGTCCCGCAGGGGCTCGACTGGGTGAAGGTGCCCGCGGAACTCGGCGGCCCTTCATCGAAGGACGGTGGCTCGCGCTGGGCCTGGCTGGACGACGAGGGTGCGGCGTTGGAGGCGGACTTCGTCGCGGTGCGCTGCTCGGTTGCCGCCCCGAGCGTGACCGCCGGGGCGCGGGAGTTGTTCGGCCGGGTGCTGGATCTGCTGCGGAGCTGGCCGGCCGACGCGCGGGCCCGGCTGGTGTTCGTCACCCAGGGTGTCCTGGCCACGGATCGTGTCGACGCCGCGGCCGTGGCCGCCGGGGTCGTCTGGGGTCTCGTCCGGTCGGCGCAGGCCGAGCAGCCGGGGCGGTTCGCGCTGGTGGACGTGGAAGAGGGTGCCACGGACTGGGACCTGGTGGCGGCGGCGATCGACGCCGGTGAGCCGCAGCTGGCGATACGCGACGGAGTGCCACTGGCGCCCCGCCTGACCCGCCGCCCGGCCGCATCGTCCGCCCATGGCACGGACACGACCCATGGCACGGACACGACCGGCGCGCACACGACCCATGGCGCGGACACGACCCACGGCGCGGGCGTGACCTCTCCTCAAGGCGCGACCACGGCCTCTCCCCAGGGCACAGTGCTGGTGACCGGCGGGATCGGTGGGTTGGGCGCGCTTGTCGCGCGGCGGCTAGTGGAGCGGCACGGGGTCCGGGACCTGCTGCTGGTCTCGCGGCGCGGCCCCGAGGCGCCGGGGGCAGGCGAGCTGGCGTCGAGCCTGGAGGACCTCGGGGCGCGGGTCACGGTGACCGCCTGCGACGTGTCCGACCGCGACGCTCTGGCCGTACTGCTGGCCTCGATCCCCGAGGACCGGCCACTCACCAGCGTGGTGCACACCGCCGGAGTCCTGGACGACGCCACCCTGGAGGGGCTGTCGGAGCGGAAGCTGGAGGTGGTGTTCGCGCCGAAGGCGGACGCGGCGTGGCACCTGCACGAGCTGACTCGTGGCCTGCCGCTGACCTCGTTCGTGGTGTTCTCGTCGCTGGCGGGCGTGCTGGGCAATGCCGGGCAGGGCAACTACGCCGCCGCGAACGCGTTCCTCGACGTGCTGGCCGCGCACCGGCGCGGGCTCGGACTGCCCGCGGTGTCGGTGGCTTGGGGGCTGTGGGACACCGGCTCGGACATGACCGGTGCGCTGACGGCGGCCGACACCGCCCGCCTGGCCCGCGCGGGCGTCGCGCCGCTGAGCGTGGCGGAGGGGCTGGAGCTGTTCGACGCGGCGCTCGGCGGTGAGGAGGCCCTTGTCGTCGCCTCCGGCTGGGACGCTCCCGGGCTGCGGGCCAGGGCCGCGGCGGGTGACCTGCCGCCCCTGCTGCGGGGACTGGTTCGCGCGCCGCGCCGTACCGGATCCGGGCAGCACGCGGGCAATCCCGGGCTGGCGGCCCGGCTGCCCAGCCTGTCCGAGACCGACGCCCGCCGGCTGATCACCGACGTCATCCGCGCGCACGTCGCCGCCGTACTCGCGCACGACAGCGTGGACGCGGTCGACGTCGGCAGCGCGTTCAACACGCTCGGCTTCGACTCGCTGACCGCCGTCGAGCTGCGCAACCGGCTCAACTCCGATACGGGGCTGCGGCTGCCCGCGACCCTGGTCTTCGACCACCCGACCGTCACGACGCTGGCCGACTACCTGTTCAGGAAGCTCGCCCCGGCCGCCCCCTCGGCGGAGGACACGCTGCGCGGCGCGCTGGAACGCGTCGACTCGATACTCGCCCGCGCCAACGGCGACGCCGAGCGCATCCGCGGCAAGCTCATCCCGATTCTGCAGAGTGCCCTGGCCAGGCTCGGAGCCGATCCCGACGGCATGAACGGCGCGGCGGAGAAGATCGACTCCGCGACCGATGAAGAGATCTTCGCGCTCATCGACAACGACTTCTGACCATGACTCTCGTTACCGGAAAGGCTCGTCCGATGGCGACCGAGGACAAACTTCGCGACTATCTCAAGCGCGTGACCGTCGAACTGACCCAGACGCGCCGCCGCCTCGCCGAGGCCGAAGATCGTCAGCACGAGCCCATCGCGATCGTCGGGATGGCGTGCCGCTACCCCGGCGGCGGCGACACGGTCGAAGGTTTCTGGAACCTGCTGTGCGACGGCGGCAGCGCGGTCACCGAGGTGCCGTCCTCCCGGTGGGACATCGACGACTACTACGACCCCGACCCGCGTACCCCCGGCGGCATGTACACCAGATACGGCTCCTTCCTGCCGGACATCGCCGGCTGGGACGCCGAGTTCTTCGGTCTTTCGCCGCGCGAGGCCCTGCGGATGGACCCGACGCAGCGCCTCCTGCTCGAACTGGCCTGGGAGGGCCTGGAGGACGCGGGCGCGCCGCCGTCGCGCCTGTCGGGCAGCCGTACCGGCGTGATGGTCGGCTACATGGACAGCCTCCAGTACGGCAGGCTCCAGCTCGAACGGCACGGCGCGGAGGCGCTCGCGGACCCGTACCTGGGCCAGGGCTCGTCCATGAGCGTCGCGGCCGGGCGCATCGCGTACCTGCTCAACCTGTGCGGCCCCACCATGGCCATCGACACGGCGTGCTCGTCCTCGCTGATCGCGGTCCACCTCGCGGCGGAGGCGCTGCGGCGCGGCGAATGCGACCTCGCGATCGCTGCCGGGGCGTCTATGACGTTCCACCCGAGCACCTTCATCCAGGCGTGCGCGGCGTCGATGCTGTGCGCGGACGGGAAGTGCAAGACGTTCGACGCGAGCGCCGACGGCTACGTCATGGGCGAGGGCGGGGGCGTCGTGGTGCTGGAGCCGCTGTCCAAGGCGATCCAGAACGGCCGGCGCATCCGCGCGGTGATCCGCGGCTCGGCCGTCAACCAGGATGGCCGCAGCAACGGTCTCACCGCCCCGAGCCGGAGCGCCCAGGCCGACGTGATCGGCCGCGCCCTGGACGCCGCGCGGGTCACCCCCGAGGACATCTCGTACGTGGAGGCGCACGGCTCGGGCACCCACCTGGGGGACGCCATCGAGCTGTCGGCCCTGCACGACGTCTTCGGCCGGCGCCCCGGCACTCGACCGCTGCGGGTCGGCGCGGTGAAGACCAACATCGGCCACACCCAGGCGGCGGCCGGGGTGGCCGGACTGATCAAGACGGTCCTGGTGCTGGAGAACGAACTGATCCCACCGAACCTGCACCTGTCGCAACCGGCGGCGGCGATCCCGGAGGACGGGACGGTAGTGCCGATGGCCGGGACACCACAGGCGTTCACGGGGCCGGGGCCGCGGCTGGCGGGGGTGAGCTCGTTCGGCTGGTCGGGCACGAACGCCCACGTCATCCTGGAATCCGCCCCCGAGCCCGGCGATTCCCAGAGGTCGTCCAACCACCTGCCGGAAGCCACCGTCGCCGGGCACGGCGTTGCTCGGGCACTGGTGCTGCCCGTGTCGGCGGCCAGTGACGCCGCCCTGCGAGAGCACGCCGGGCGCCTGTCCGCGGCGTTGGCGGCCCGGCCGGACACGGCCCGGTCGGCAGCGGCCCTGGCCGCCGTGGCTCGCACGCTGCAGGCCGGTCGCGCCGAGCATGATCACCGGCGCGCCCTGGTCTGCGCCGACCTCCCGGACGCCGTACGCCTGCTGGGCCGCGTCGCCACCGAGGGCGGGGTGCACCGGGTGAAGGGCCGTCCCCGGGTCGCGTTCCTGCTGCCCGGCGTCGGCGACCAGTACGTCGGCCTCGGCAGGGAGCTGTACCGCACCGAGCCCGTCTACGCCGAGGCGGTAGACCGCTGCGTCGAGCTGGCCGCCGACCGGTGCGGCGTGGACCTGCGCCCCCTGTTCGGCCCCGCCGACGACCGGAGCGACGATGCGAAGCCCGCCGCCGACCAGGCACGGCCCTCGGGAGTGGACCCGTCACGGCCATCGGGCGGGGACCCGGCTCGGCCTGCGGGCCTGGACCGGGCGCGGCCCTCGGACGGGGACCTCGTGGCGCTGCTGGGTCGTGACGGTTCTGGGCAGGACCGGGCCGACGACCCGCTCAGCCACGCCGAGATCGCGCACCCGTTCCTCTTCACCGTCGAGTACGCGCTCGCCCGGCTCCTGTCCCACTGGGGCGTCACCCCGGACCTGCTCATCGGCTACAGCCTCGGCGAGTACGTGGCGGCCTGCCTCGGCGGCGTGTTCACCCTCGAGGACGCCCTGTACGTGGTGGCCGAACGAGCCCGCCTGATCGCCGCCGCCCCGCCGGGCCGCATGGTCGCCGTCGCCGCAGGCGAGGACCGCGTGCGGGAACTGCTTGTCGGCGCCGAGGCCGAGGTGGACGTCGCGGCGCTCAACGGGCCTTCGATGACCGTGCTCAGCGGGCGCCCCGAGGACATCGAGGCCCTGACCCGGCGCCTCACCGCCGAGGGCATCGCCTGTCGGCCGCTGCGGTCCGCGCACGCGTTCCACTCGTCGCTGCTCCAGCCCGCCCGCGAGAAGCTGGCCGCGCTGCTCGACTCCGTGCCGCGCCAGGCACCGGCCACCACCATCGTGTCCAACCTCACCGGCGTCGCGCTGACGGCCGAGCAGGCCACCAGCTCCCAGTACTGGGCCGATCAGCTGGTCAGCCCGGTCCGGTTCGCCGACGCCGTACGGCACTGCGTCTCGCAGGGAGTGGACGTATTCGTCGAGCTCGGCCCCGGTCAGACCCTCGGTGGGCTGGTCCGGCAGAACCTGTCCGACCGGCCGGCCACCGTACTCGGCACCCTGCCGCCGCTGTGGACGGCCGGGGAACGGCGGGACGCGCGGTCCGAGCTGCTGGAGGCGTGCGGGCGGCTGTGGGAGCTGGGCGTCACGCTGAACTGGGAGCCCACCCGCCCCACCGGCGCCCGCCTCGTCGACCTGCCCGCCTACCCGTTCCAGCGCACCCGCTTCTGGCCGGACCAGGGCCGGGACGTCCCCCGAACCGACCGGCCCGCCAAACCGGCCGACTTCGCCTTCGCCCCGATCTGGCAGCAGGACACCACCCGCCCCACCCCGACGCACCTCGCCTCCCGCCCTGGCCCGGTGCACCTCGCCTCTGGCGACGGCCGTCCTGGGGGCGTCGCACCTGCTGTACGGCTCAGTGGGCCGTTGGTGGTGTTCGCCGACTCAGCGGGGGTCGGTGCCGCGCTCGCCGAGTCGGTCGCAGCAGCAGGGACCCAGGTGATCGAGGTCGTCGCCGGGACCGGGCTGCGGCAGGACGGTCGCCGTATCGTCATCGATCCCGCTGTGCCCGAGCACTACGCCCAGGTGTTCGCCGCCGTCACCGAGCCGGGGCCGGTGCATGTGGTCCATCTGTGGAGCCGGCTCGCCACGGCCACCACCCCGGTGTACGCCAGCGACGCGGAGCTGCGGGCGGCCATCGGGTACGGGTTCGACAGCCTGCTGCTGGCCGTACAGGCGCTGGGTGAGCTGCCCGCGCGCCAGGGGGTACGACTGCTGACGGTGACCCAAGGGGCCGCCGAGATCCTGGGCGGCGACGCCCTCGCGCCGTACCGGGCCGTGGCACACGGGCTCGGGCGGGCGGCGCACCACGAGTACACCGGACTGACCTGGAGCGGTGTCGACCTCGACCCGGAGGACGACGCGCAGGCGGCCGGGCAGCTCGTCCACGAGCTGCTCAGGGAGCCCGACGAGGCGCACGACCGGCTGACCGGCTGGCGGCGCGGCCGTCGCTGGGTGAAGAGCTGGGGCGAGGTCCCGGACCAGGGTGAGCCGATCGGGAGCCCGTGGCGGGCCGACGGCGTCTACCTGATCACCGGTGGTGCCCGGGGACTCGGCATGGGGCTGGCCAAGCACCTGGTGCGAGCCGGAGTACGGCGGCTCGCCCTCGTAGGCCGTACCCCCCTGAACGCCACCCCGCACGGCGGCTCCCAAGCCGCTCCGCACGGCAGCCCGGACGCCGCACCACACGGCGGCCCGCCTGAGGCTGGGGCGGGAGCCGGTGCGCCGGACGTGCCCGAGCCGGGCGGGAAGGTGGCGCGGAGTCTGGCAGACGTTGCCGAGCTGGAGGCAGCCGGAGCCGAGGTGTTGTTGCTGACCGCCGACGCCGGTGTCCCCGACGAGCTGCGGCGGGCGCTACGCCAGTGCCGGGAGCACTTCGGCACGCTCACCGGTGTGGTCCACGCGGCCGGCGTACCGGCGGGTGGGATGGTGCAGCGGCGGACCGTGGCCGAGGCGGGGGCGGTGCTCGCGCCCAAGGTCCTGGCGATGGGACCCCTCGCCGAGCTGGTCGGCCCGGACACCCCTGCCGAGGAGCGGCCCGAGCTGCTGGTCCTGTACTCCTCCGCCGTGACCGCGTTCGGCGGCATCGGCGAGGGCGACTACTGCGCCGCCAACACCGTGCTCGACGCGTACGGCGAGGCGCTGGCCGCCACCGCGCCGTCCACCAGGGTGGTGTCGGTCGCCTGGGGCCCGTGGCAGCACGACGACTGGCAGGCCGACTCCCTCAAGGGCGCCTCCAGCCTCGCCCAGCGGGTGACCGCCTACCGGGAGAGGTACGGGTTCGCCGAGGAGGCGGGCTGCGCGTTCCTCGACCGGATCGTGACCGGCGGCCACGACAGCGTCCTGGCCGCGCGCCAGCCGTTGCGGGACGTCCTGCGCGACTGGTCGTCCATGATCGACCTCGACGCCCTGGTCGGCGCGGCGTCGGCGCCTCGTGGGGAGCGGTTCCCGCGGCCGCTGCTGCGGACCGAGTACGTGGCGCCCAGGACCGAGACCGAGACCAAGATCGCCGACCTGTGGGGCGCCTATCTGGGCATCGAGCAGGTCGGCGTGTACGACCCGTTCTTCGACCTCGGAGGCAACTCCCTGGTCGGCATGGCCATGGTGCTCGCCATCGAGAAGGAGCTCGGCGTGGCCATCGCGCCCGCGGTGCTGTTCGAGCACCCGACGGTCGCGGAGTTCGCGACCGCGCTGGAGCGGTCGGACGACGGCTCCGCACGGCAGGCACTCACCACCAGCTCGGCTCGGGGGCAGCGACGGCGCCGGGCCCGTTCCGGGGGCGGACGGAAATGAAGCCCGACTTGAGCTTGAGTCCCGAGATAAGGACCGTTGACGTGACTGATGAGCTGGCCGGCGAGGTCTCCGGCAATGACATTGCGATAGTCGGGATGTCGGGGCGGTTCCCCGGCGCCGCCGATGTGGCCGGATTGTGGGCGAACATCCGTGATGGCCGTTCCGGCATCACCCGGTTCACCGATGACGAGTTGCGGGCCGCCGGAGTGCCCGAGGACCTGTTGGCCGATCCCGGGTACGTGAAGGCCGGGGCGGTGATCGACGGCGTCGAGCTGTTCGACGCGGGCTTCTTCGGGTTCAGCCCGAAGGAGGCGCAGATCCTCGACCCGCAGCACCGGTTGTTCCTGGAGCACAGCTGGGAGGCACTGGAGGACGCCGGGTGCGACCCCACCCGCTTCGACGGCGCGATCGGCGTCTTCGGCGGGTCCGGCTGGAGCTCGTACCTGCAGCACAACCTCATGCCGAACGACATCGCCGCCACCATGGGCGAGCTGGCCCTCGGCCTGGCCAACGACAAGGACTCGCTGACCCTGCGCGTGGCCCACACCCTGGGTCTGTCGGGCCCGAGCTACGCGGTGCAGAGCTATTGCTCCACGTCGCTCGTCGCGGTCTGCGCGGCGGCCTCCAGCCTGGCCGGGTTCGAGTGCGACCTGGCGCTGGCGGGCGGCGTCGCGGTCAACGTTCCGCACCGGGTCGGCTACCTGTACCAGCAGGGCGGCATCGCGCCGCCCGACGGCGAGTGCCGGGCCTTCGACGCGGGCGGCCTGGGCAGCCCGCTCGGCAGCGGCGTCGGCGTGGTGGCGCTGCGCCGGCTGGAGGACGCGCTGGCCGCCGGTGACCAGATCTACGCCGTCATCCGGGGCTGGGCCGTCAACAACGACGCTGGTAGGAAGGTGGGCTTCACCGCTCCCGGCGTACAGGGCCAGGCCGCCGTCATGGCCGAGGCGCTCGCCAGTGCCGGGCTGATGCCCGCCGACATCGACTACGTCGAGGCGCACGGCACCGGCACCGCGCTCGGTGACGCGGCCGAGCTGGCGGCGCTGCAGCAGGTGTTCCACGACGAGTCGTGCCTGATCGGCTCCGTCAAGACGAACCTCGGCCACCTCGACCGGGCGGCCGGCGTCACCAGCCTCATCAAGACCGCCCTCGCCCTGCGCCACGACGAGATCCCGCCCACTCGCAACCTCACCGAGCCCAACCCGCAGCTCAGCGCCGGTGAGGCCGAGCTGGAGGTGGTCACCAGGCTCATCGCCTGGCCGCGCAGGCCCGGCCGGACCCGGCGGGCGGGGGTGAGCGCGTTCGGCATCGGCGGGACCAACGCGCACGTGGTGCTGGAAGAGGCGCCCGCTGTTCCGGTGCCCTCCGTTCCGGTTTCGGCCGCGGCGTCGCGTCCGGAACTGCTGGTGTGGTCCGCGCGGTCCGCCGCCGCGGCCGACGCCATGACCGAACGCCTCGCCGACCACCTCACGTCCGCCGCGGCCGACGCGACGACCGGCCATCTCGCGGGAGCCTCCGACACCCCTCACCTGCCCGACGTCGCCCACACGCTGCAGTCCGGGCGGCAGGTCTTCGGGCATCGCCGGATGCTGGTCGCCGCCACCGTGGACGAGGCCGTCGCCGGGCTGCGCGACGCCGGGGCGCTGGCCCGCGCGGACAGCCGCGCGGACCGGCCCGTCGCGTTCCTCATCGCGGGCACCGGCGAGCAGTACCCGGGCCTGGCCGCCGAGCTATACGAGACCGAGCCGGTCTTCCGGCAGACGCTCGACGAGTGCCGGGCCACGCTCCGCGACCACCTCGGTGGGGTCGACCCGCTCGCCGAGCTGCTGCTCCCCAGGCAGCCCGGCCAGGCCGCCGGGCTCGACCGGCTGCTCGGGCGGGAGGCGGCGCCGGTCGACACCATGCCCACGGCGGTGTTGCAGCCCGCCCTGTTCGCGGTCGAATACGCCCTGGCCCAGCTCGTACGCTCCTGGGGCATCGAACCGGCACTGCTGGCCGGCTACAGCCTCGGCGAGTACGTGGCCGCCTGCCTGGCGGGCGTCCTCACCCTGGACTCGGCGCTGGCGCTGGTCGCCTACCGCGCGCGGCTGATCGACGCGCTCCCGGCCGGCGCGATGAGCGCCGTGCCGCTGGCCGCCGACGACCTGCGGACCCGGCTGGAGCGGGCGGGCATCGCCGACGTGGACGTGGCCGCGGTCAACGGCCCTGAACTCACCGTGCTCGCCGGTCCGCCCGCCGCGATGGAGGCGGCCAGGGAGTTCCTGGCGGGCGAGTCGGTGCCGTGCCGGCCGCTGGCCACCAGCCACGCGTTCCACTCGCGCATGATGGAGCCGGTACGCGACGAGCTGACCCGCTGGATCGCCACCCACATCACGCTCGAAGAGCCGCGCATCCCGTACGTCTCGAACGTCACCGGCGCCCTCATCACCGCCTCCGAGGCGACCGACCCCGGCTACTGGGCGCGGCACATGTGCGGGCCCGTGCTGTTCGACGCCGTGCTCGGCACGCTGCTCGAACAGGGGGAACTCGCGCTGCTGGAGATCGGCCCCGGACAGTCGCTCGGGGCGATGGCCCGTGGTCACCGCGACTGCCCCCGGGACCGCTGGCCGCTGGTGGTCTCCACGCTCCCCGCCGCCGCCGACCCCCGCCCGGCCGGCACCGTGCTGGCAGAGGGCCTGGGGCGGTTGTGGCTGGCGGGCGTGCCGGTCGACTGGGCCGGATACCGGCAGGATCGTCCGGTACGCAAGGTGGGGCTGCCCAGCTACCCGTTCCAGCGGGAGCGCTACTGGATCGACCCGCCCCGCCACCAGGCCAGGCCCGCCCCGGTCGCCGCCGCTCTGGCTCCCCCTCCTGAGGAGGCGGCTCCGCACGTCCAGCTCATGGTCCCGCGCTGGATCGCGGCCGACGTACCGGCTGCTCCCATCGCCTCGAGTGCGGCCGGGCGCTGGGTGGTGCTCGCCGACTCCGGCGGGGTCGCCGACGCGGTCGTCGAGTCGCTGGGCTCCGACGGCGCCGAGATCGTGCTGGTACGGCCGGACGGCGCGTTCGCCGAGATGACCGGCGGCTACACGATCGACCCCGAGTCGGCGGCCGACCACGCCACCCTGGCCAGGAGCCTGGCGAGCGAGACCCCGACGGTCCTGCTCGACCTGCGGCTGCTCGACCACGCCGGCTCCGGTGGCGACGGGCGCCAGGTGGTGCTGCCGCTCTCCCGGATGCTGGACGCCTGGGGCAGCGAGGGCGGTGACAGCACCAGGATCATCGTGGCGACCCGAGGCGGCCAGGCGGTCGTCGCGGGCGAGGTGCCGGACCCCGGCCACGCCGCCGCCGCCACGCTGCCGCTGGTCGCCAACCAGGAGTACCTCAACCTCGACTGCCGCTGCGTGGACGTCGAGGTGGGAGCCGACGTCGCCGCGACGGCCCGGGACCTGGTGGCCGAGCTCCGCGATCCGGCGACCGACGCTCTGGTGGCCTACCGCGACGGACGCCGCCACACCCGCGACTACGTCCCCGCCGACCGGGGCGAGGCACAGACCGGTCTGGGGGTGCGGCCCGGTGGGACGTACCTGATGACCGGTGGTCTCGGGGACGTCGGGCTGCTGGTGGCCGAGCACCTGGTGCGCGCCGGAGCCGCCCGGCTGATCCTCACCAGCCGGGGCGGCGTGCCCGCCACGGCCGGTGACCCGCGCCACGAGGGCGTCCAGCGGTTGCGGGCGCTCGGGGCCGAAGTACTGACACCGCAGGCTGACGTGACAGACACCGACGCGATGCGCGCCCTACTGGCCGAGGTGCTGCGGGAGGGCGGGCGGCTCGACGGGGTGATTCATGCCGCGGCCGAGACCGGCCGGGACACGTTCCTGTCGATGCGCGACCTCGACCAGGAAGCCGTCGCCAGACACTTCGGTGCGAAGGTGACAGGCGCGCTGGTCCTGCGTGAGGTGCTCGCCGAGCTCCCCGCCGAGCGAGCGCCCGGTTTCTGCCTGCTGTTCTCCTCGACGTCGTCGCTGCTGGGCGGCATCACGTTCGGTAGCTACGCGGCGGCGAACGCCGCGCTGACGGCGGTCGCCCACGACACCGCCGCCTCGCCCACCAGGTGGGTGGCCGCGAGCTGGGACACGTGGTCGCGGACGCTCGAAGGCATGGAAGGCGGCATCGGCGCCGCCATGGCCGCGCACGCCATGAGCACCGAGGAGGGGCTGGCGGCGTTCGACCGGCTGGTGGCCGACGACCGGCCGAGCCTTGTGGTGGCTGCTGGCGGTCTCGACGACCGGCTGCCCCGGGCGGTGAGCGGGCCGGAGCCAGGGGCGGACGGCACGAGGTTTCCTCGTCCCGAGCTGCCCCAGCCGTACAGCCCGCCATTGACCGCGACCGAGCGGGCGCTGGCCGAGCTGTGGTCGGACGTGCTCGGCATCGAGCCGGTCGGGACCAGGGACAACTTCTTCGACCTCGGCGGCAACTCGCTCGTCGCGCTGCAGATGCTGGCCCTGGTGAAGAAGCGGTTCGGGATCGCGGTGCCGACGGTGATGCTGTTCGAGGCGCCGACGGTGCACACGCTCGCCGGAATCCTCGACGAGAAGGGCGCCGGCGCCGGCCGTACCGGGAAGACGAGTGCCCGCACCGCGACGGTGGCCAAGCGGGTCGCCCGGAAGGCCGTGGAAGGCGCCTCCGGACCTGTCGACCGCTCCGGCATCGGCTCCGGCTCCGGCAGCGACATGGACGACGACCGGCGGATCGCCATCGTCGGCATGGCCGGCCACTTCCCGGGCGCCACCGACGTGGGTGCGTTCTGGAACAACCTCCGCGAAGGCGTCGAATCCATCAGCTTCTTCTCCGAGGAAGAGCTCCTGGCCGCCGGAGTGGCCCCCGACCTCATCCACGACCCCTCGTACGTCCCCGCCCGCCCCGTGCTCGACGACGTCAGCGGCTTCGACGCCGCGTTCTTCGGCCTGAGCCCCCGGATGGCCGCGATCACCGATCCGCAGCAGCGGGCGTTCATCGAGGTGTGCTGGGAGGCGCTGGAGCAGGCCGGGTACGCGGTGCCGGAGAGCAGGGGCCGGGTCGGCGTGTTCGGCGGCAGCAACATCAGCACGTACCTGCTCCGCATGGGCGAGCACCTCCTCAACGACGAGGAGGAGGTCAGCCACTACGAGATCATCATGGGCAACGACAAGGACGCGCTCACCACGACGGTCTCCTACCTGTTCGACCTGTACGGGCCGAGTGTCGCGGTGCAGACGTTCTGCTCCACCTCGCTGGTCGCGGCGCACCTGGCGGTGCAGAGCCTGCGCAACGGCGAGTGCGAGCTGGCGCTGGCTGGCGGCGTGTCGATCCGGGTGCCCGACCGGGTCGGGCACAAGTTCGGGCCAGGCGGGCAGGAGTCGCCCGACGGTCACGTGCGGACGTTCGACGCGCGGGCGCGGGGCAGCATGTTCGGTGACGGGGCCGCGGTGGTGCTGCTCAAGCGGCTGTCGGACGCGGTACGCGACGGCGACCACATCTGGGCCGTGATCCGCGGTTCGGCGATGAACAACGACGGCGCGCTCAAGGTCGGCTTCACCGCGCCGAGCGTGGTCGGCCAGGCCAGGGTGATCGCCGACGCGATGGCCGACGCCGGGGTGACCGGCGAGGACATCAGCTACATCGAGGCGCACGGCACCGCCACCGAGCTCGGCGACCCGATCGAGCTGGCGGCGCTGACGCGGGCGTTCGGCGACACCGAGCAGACGCAGTACTGCCCGATCGGCTCGGTGAAGACCAACATCGGGCACCTGGACCGCGCCGCGGGCGCGAGCGGCCTGATCAAGACCTCGCTCGCGCTGCGCGAACAGGTGATCCCGGCCAGCCTGCACTACACCAGCCCCAACCCGGAGATCGACTTCGAGAACAGCCCCTTCTACGTCAACGCCGAGCTCTCCCCGTGGCGGACCCGCGACGGGCGGCCGCGCATCGCGGGCATCAACTCGCTCGGCATGGGCGGCACCAACGTGCACATGGTCGTCGAAGAGGCGCCTGTCCGGCCCCCGGCGCCGCCCGTTTCGCCCGAGTCCTCCCGCAGATACCAGGTGCTGCCCGTGTCCGCGCGCAACGCCACCGCGGCCGACCAGGCGGGCGAGCGCCTCGGGCGGCACCTGGCCGCGTCGCCCGATATCCGGTTGGCGGATGTGGCGTTCACCCTCCAGGTGGGGCGCAAGACGTTCGAGCATCGGCGCGTCGCCGTCGTCGACAGCGTTGAGTCGGCCGCCGCCGTGCTGGGCGGGGAGTCGCCGACGCCCGGCGTGTTGAGTGGGGGATCGCCGAACCTCGGTGTGCGGTCGGCGAACCCTGGCGTGCTGAGCCGGGTCGACACGGTTCAGGGGCGTCCGGTGGCGTTCCTGTTCGCGGGGGCGGGGGAGCAGTATCCCGGGCTGGTCACCGAGCTGTACCGGCGCGAGCCGGAGTTCCGCGCGGCGCTCGACGAATGCCTGGAGCTCCTGCGCGGGCCGCTGGGCGAGGTGGACCTCGCGGACCTGCTCGCGGGCGGCCGCGGCAGCGCACCGGACCTCGCCGCCCTGCTGGGCCGCACGGGCTCGGGCGGTTCCGTTGGCTCGGGTGGGGACGAGCGGGTCGGCGTGTTGGAGCGTACGGAGGTCGTCCAGCCGGCCCTGTTCGCCGTCGAGTACGCCCTGGCCCGCACGCTGATGACCTGGGGCGTACAGCCACGGATCATGCTGGGCTACAGCCTCGGCGAGTACGTCGCCGCCTGCCTGGCCGGAGTCCTGTCGCTGCCGGACGCCATCGCGCTGGTGGCGTACCGGGCGAAGCTGATCGACGGTGTGCCGCCCGGCTCGATGGCCGCCGTGTCGCTGCCCGCGAGCGAGCTGCGCCGCCGGTTCAGGCTGGATGAGCGGGGGCTGGACCTGGCCGCCGTCAACGGCCCGCAGGTGACGGTCGTCGCCGGTCCGGTCGAGGCGATGGACGGGCTCCTCGCCGACCTGCGGCGGGCCGAGATCCCGTGCCGGCCGCTGCAGACCACCCACGCCTTCCACTCCAGGATGCTGGCCCGGCTGAGTGACGAGCTGACCGCCTGGGTCGAGGCGAACGTCCAGCTCAGCCCGCCCGCCCTGCCGTACATCTCGAACGTGACCGGCGGGATCGCCGACGCGGACCTGGTGTGCGAGCCGGGCTACTGGGCCCGGCACATGTGCGGGACCGTACGGTTCGCGGACGGGGTCGACGCGCTGCTCGCCGACCCGGAGCTGGCCGTGGTCGAGATCGGCCCGGGGCAGTCGCTCGGCGCCCTGGTGCGCGCCGCCGGATGCCCGCCGCAGCGGTGGCCGCTCATCCTCAACGCGCTGCCCGGCGGCAGCGACAGCCGCCCGGACGACGAGGTGCTCGCGGGCTGCCTGGCCCGGCTGTGGCTGCTCGGCGCCGACCTCGACTGGGCCGCCCACCACGGCAGACACCAGAACACCGGGCACACCACAGGGTCCGATGCCGGGCTCGCCGCCGGGGCGGCTGATGTGTCCAGCGCCGGGTTGCCGGGGCGGATTCCGTTGCCGACGTACCCCTTCCAGCGTCAGCGCTACTGGATCGACCCGCCCGCGACCGGTGCGCGGCGGCAGCCGGTCGGCGCGTTGCCGGCGCTCGACCCGGACAACCTGTTCGAGGCGATCACGAACCTGCCCAGGCTGCCGGAAGACCAGTGGATGTACCTGCCCGTGTGGCGGCAGACCGCCGCGCCAGCGCCGGGTGAGCAGCCGGGCTCGTGGCTGGTCTACACCCGCGACGGGCTCGCCGACCAGGTCGCCGCCGAGCTGCGGCGGACGGCGGGCGCCACGGTCACGCTGGTACGCCCCGGCGACGCGTACACCGCCACCCCCGACGGCTACACGGTGCGGCCGGGCAGCGTGGGCGACACGCTCTCGCTGCTGCGCGATCTGCGCGCCGCCGGTCGGCCCCTGGAGCGGGTGGTCCACCTCTGGACGCTGGACGCCGCCACCGGCGACACCACCATCCGGTACGGCCTGCACACGCTCGTCGCACTGGCCAGGGCGGCGGCGGAGTCCGGCACCGACGACTGGTCCCTGGACGTCGCCGTCACCGGCACGCAGCAGGTGCTGGGCGACGACGTGTCCAACCCGGACGGCGCGACGCTGATCGGTCCTTGCCTGGTGATCCCTCTGGAGTACCCGAAGGTCGCCACCCGCCTCATCGACCTGGCAACCAGCGGCAGGGGCGGTTCGGTGGTCGGTGGGTTGGCGGCCGAGTTGCGGAGGCCGCAGGCCGACCGGATCGTGGCGCTGCGCAACGGTCGACGCTGGGTGCCTGGTTACGAGACCATGGCGGCCGATCCGGACCTGGAGACGCTCCGCGAAGGCGGTGTCTACCTGATCACGGGCGGGCTCGGCGGCATCGCCCTCGGCCTGGCCGAACGACTGGCCCGCGACTGCCACGCCAACCTCGTCCTGCTCGCCCGCCGCGGCCTGCCACCCCGAGCGGAGTGGTCCCGCATCCTGGCGAGCGCCGGGCCCAACGGTGTGGGGACGGCCGAGGAGGCGACCCGGCGGCGGATCGCCCAGGTTCTCGAGATCGAGAAGCTCGGCGGCCGGGTCGAGATCGTCACCGGCGACGTCAGCAAGCCCGAGGACGTTCGCCGGGCCGTGGACACGGCGGTCGAGCGGTTCGGTGCCCTCCACGGTGTCCTCCACGCAGCGGGCGTCCCCGGCATGGGGTTGATGCAGTTCAAGCGGTCCGACGAGCTGGACCAAGTACTCGCCCCGAAGATCGGCGGCACCCTGGCCATCGCCGAGGCGCTGCGCATCGGTCGGCCCGATGAGGTCGAGCTGGACTTCCTGGTGCTGTTCGCCTCCATCACCTCGGCGACCGGCGGCGGGCCGGGGCAGGTGGACTACTGCGCCGCCAACGCCTTCCTCGACGGGTACGCCCATCAGCTCGCCGACACCGGCAGGCGGGTCCTGGCCATCGACTGGGGCGAGTGGACCTGGAACGCGTGGGAGGAGGGCCTGGCCGGGTACGACGGCGCGTTGCAGCAGTTCTTCCGCGACAACCGGGCCCGTGTCGGCATCGACTTCGAGGACGGCTGGCGGGCGCTGCTGCGCGCCCTGGCCAGCGGTGAGCCCCGGGTCGTGGTGTCCACGCAGGACTTCCCGACGGTGGTGCTCGGCAGTTCGCGCTTCAACCTGGAGGCGGTCACCTCGCCCGCCGTGGGTGGCGTGAGCGGTGAGCGGCACCCCCGTCCCGAGCTGGTCACCCCCTACCAGGAGCCGTCGGGGTCGGCCGAGGAGCAGATCGCCGGCATCTGGTGCGACTCGCTCAAGCTCGACCGGGTCGGCGTCCTGGACAACTTCTTCGAGCTCGGCGGCAACTCGCTGCTCGGCGTCAGCATCGTGGCCGCGATGCGCCGGGCGTTCGAGCTGGACGAGTTGCCGCCGCACATCCTCTACGAGGCGCCGACCGTGTCGGCACTCGGCCAGACCATCGAGGCCATGTCCTCGGGCGCGGGCCACGTGCTCGGGACCGGCGCCGACGGCGGCAGCCACGTACGTGCCCAGCTGCGCCGATCGGGACTCGAAGCCTCCGCCGCCCGCAG
Organism: Nonomuraea sp. NPDC049129; assembly: GCF_040648495.1. Taxonomy (NCBI): domain Bacteria; kingdom Bacillati; phylum Actinomycetota; class Actinomycetes; order Streptosporangiales; family Streptosporangiaceae; genus Nonomuraea; species Nonomuraea sp. NPDC049129. Next base: position 319,661 of record NZ_JBEZDU010000004.1, read on the forward strand.
ACGCGGCCGGTGAGACACAACCCAGTGAATGGAGCAGAGTCATGACAGTGATCGGCGTAGTGGGCGCCGGTGTGATGGGCGTAGGAGTGGCCCAGAACCTGGCCCAGACCGGCCACGACGTGGTCCTGGTCGACAAGGACGAGCAGATCCTCAAGCAGGCGCTCGCCAACATCGAGCGCAACAGCCGGATGAGCCGCCTGATGGGCGGCCCGGCCCTGGACGCGGACGCGATCCTCGCCAGGATCACCACGGCCGTCGGCGCCGACGCCCTGGCCAAGGCGGAGATCGTCATCGAGAACGTGACCGAGAACTGGGACGTCAAGCGGGAGGTCTACGAGGCGCTCGACGCGGCCTGCGGACCCGACACCGTGTTCGTCGTCAACACCTCGGCCATTCCGATCACCAAGGTCGGCGCCGTGACGGGCCGTCCGGACAAGGTCATCGGCGTACATTTCATGAACCCGGTGCCCGCCAAGCCGGCCGTCGAGCTGATCCCTGGCTTCCACACCACTCCCGACACCATCGAGCGGACCAGGAACCTGCTGGCCGCGATGGGCAAGCGGGCCGTCGACGTCAAGGACTCGTGCGGCTTCATCTCCAACCGGGTGCTCATGCTCACCGTCAACGAGGCCGCCTACCTCGTCCACGAGGGCGTGGCCACGGCCGAGTCTGTCGACGAGGTGTTCCGCAGCTGCTTCGGCCACCCCATGGGGCCGCTGGAGACCGCCGACCTGATCGGCGTCGACACCATCCTCTACAGCGTCGAGGTGCTGTACGAGCACTACGCCGACAGCAAGTACCGGCCGTGCCCGCTGCTCAAGCAGATGACCGACGCCGGCCTGCACGGACGCAAGTCCGGCCGCGGCTTCTTCACCTACGCCAACTAACCAAAACACCGAAAAGGAGCTCAGCCATGTCGAACACCGCTGAGGCGCAGATCCTCGCCTTCGTCCGCAGCCGCTACCCGCAGGCCGAGATCACCGGGGACCAGGACATCTTCTCCCTGGGCTTCGTCAACTCGCTGTTCGCGATGGAGCTGGTGATGTTCGTGGAGAAGACCTTCGAGGTCACCATCCCGAACGAGGAGCTGCGCATCGACAACTTCCGGACCGCCGGCTCGATGGCCGAGCTGGTGGGCCGCCTGTCGGAGGAGCTGGCCGCGTGACGATCGTCACCCAGGCGCCGGTCGCGCAAAAGACGCTCCCGGTCACCGACCGGGCCAGCGCCCGCGCGTTCGTGGACACCTTCATCGTTCCGTACGCCGAGGCGTACGACCAGGCCGGCTATATCCCCGAGGAACTGCTGGACCGGATGGCCGAGGCGGGTCTGTGGGCCCCCTTCCTGCCCGAGGAGGTGGGCGGCGCCGGAATGGACCTGGTCACCCTCGGGGAGGTCCACGAGGAGGTGGGCCGCGGCTGCTCGTCGGTCCGCAGCCTGCTCACGGTCCACACCATGGTGTCGTGGGCGGTGCAGCGGTGGGGCAGCGCGGCGCAGCGGCAGAAGTGGGCTCCGGCCCTGGCCAAGGGTACGGTCCTGGGCGCGTTCTGCCTGTCGGAGCCCGGCGCGGGCAGCGACACCTCGGGCATCACCACGACCGCCGTCCAGTCCGGTACGGGCTGGGTGCTCAACGGCGGCAAGAAGTGGATCACCGGTGGCCAGCGGGCGGACCTGTACCTGGTGTTCGCCCGCACCGCGTCGAGCATCGGCGCGTTCCTGGTGCCCAGGGAGAGCCCCGGGGTCGAGGTGCGCCCGATCGACGACATGCTGGGCACCCGCGCGTCGATGCTCGCGGAGGTGACGTTCGACGACGTACACCTCGAGGCCGACGCGCTGCTCGGGCCCAGCGGGTTCACCGCGGGCATGGTGCTCACCGGCACGCTCGACCTCGGTCGCTACAGCGTGGCGGCCGGGTCGGTCGGCATCATCCAGGCGTGCCTGGAGGCGTCGGCGACGTACACCTCGGCTCGCGAGGTCGGCGGCTCGGTGCTGCGGGACCTGCCGCTGATCCAGGCCAAGCTGTCCGACATGGTCACCGACGCGCGGGCAGCCCGGCTGCTGCTGGCCGAGGCGGGGCGGCTCAAGGACGCCGGCGAGGCGTCCACGATCATGGCGACCTGGGTGGCGAAGTACTTCGCGTCCACCGCGGCCGCCAGGCACGCGTCGGAGGCGGTCCAGATCCACGGCGCCAACGGCTGCAGCCCCGACTACCCCGTGGCCCGCTTCTACCGGGACGCCAAGGTCATGGAGATCATCGAGGGCAGCAACGAGATCCAGCGGATCACGATCGCCGGCCAGGCGGACCGGGAGGTGACGTCATGAGTGTGGCCGTACTCCACGAGAAGCCCAAGCAGGGCCGCATCAAGTGCGTCGTGTGGGACCTCGACAACACGCTGTGGGACGGCGTGCTGCTGGAGGACGAGAACGTCAAGGTACGCCCGGCGGTCGTCGAGCACATCAGGCGGCTGGACCGCATGGGCGTGCTGCACTCGGTGGCCAGCAAGAACGACCACGAGGCGGCGTTCGGCAAGCTGCGCGAGCTCGGCCTCGACGACCTGTTCCTCTACCCGCGGATCAACTGGAACGCCAAGTCCGACTCCATCCGCCAGATCTCCAAGGCGCTCAACCTCGGGCTCGACGCGTTCGCGTTCGTCGACGACCAGGAGTTCGAGCGCGCCGAGGTGGCGCACGAGGTGCCGGAGGTGACCTGCGTCGACGTCGCCGACGTGGACGAGGCGCTGGTACGACCGGAGTTCACCCCTCGCTTCGTCACCGACGAGTCGGCGCAGCGGCGCGGCATGTACCAGGGGCAGATCGCCAGGGACGAGCTGGAGAGCGAGTTCGTCGGCACCAACGAGGAGTTCCTGGCCGGGCTGAAGATGGCGTTCACCATCGCGCCGGCCCGCCGGGAGGACCTTCAGCGGGCCGAGGAGCTGACGGTACGCACCAACCAGCTCAACTCGACCGGGCGTACCTACTCCTACGAGGAGCTCGACGAGCTGCGCGAGTCGCCGGACCACCTGCTGCTGGTGGCCTCGCTGACCGACCGGTTCGGCAGCTACGGCAAGATCGGGCTCGCGCTGGTGGAGAAGGAGGAGTCGGTCTGGCGGCTCTGCATGATGCTGATGTCGTGCCGGGTGATGTCGCGCGGGGTCGGAATGGTCATGCTCAACCACGTCATGCGGCTGGCGAAGGAGGCCGGCGTCTCGGTGCGGGCCGACTTCGTGGAGACGGGACGAAACCGGATGATGCAGGTCACCTACGCGTTCGCGGGTTTCAGGGAGGTGGAGCGGAACGGCGCCCACGTGGTGCTGGAGGCCGATCTGACGAACGTGCAGCCGCCTCCGCCGTACGTGAAGCTAGAGATCGTGGATGAGGCACGATGACCGTCAATGATGTGACCAGCGAAGACGCGATCCAGCGGTGGCTGCCGTTCCGGGCCCAGACCGGCGCGGCGGCCGACGCGCTCGCGCTGTTCTGCCTGCCGCACGCCGGGGGCGGGGCCTCCGCCTACCGGGCGTGGCAGCACCGGTTGCCGGGTGTGGCGGTGCTGCCGGTCCAGCCGGCCGGCCGGGAGAACCGGCTGCGCGAACCTCCATACGAACGGATGGCGCCGTTGGTGGCCGACCTGGCCGACGTCATCCTGGCCGAGGTGAGCGGAGGTCGCCGGTACGCCGTCTATGGGCACAGCCTGGGCGCGCTGGTCTCCTTTGAACTGCTGAGGGAGATCCGCCGCCGAGGCGGCCCCGCGCCGGTGCACCTGTTCGTCTCCGGCTGCGTCGCCCCGCACCGGTCGTTCGACGACGGGCCGCCGGTGCGCGGCATGAGCAGCTCCGAGCTGGTGGAGCTGCTGCGCAAGCTCGGCGGAACCCCCGACTGGCTGCTGAACGACCCGTCCGTGCTGGAGATGATCCTGCCCGCCATGCAGGCCGACTTCAGCGTCAAGGAGACCTACACGTATTACCCCGAGCCCCCGCTGGACGTCCCGATCACCGCGCTGCCGAGCACCGACGACCCGCGGGCCGGCCGGGAGCTGGTGGCCGCGTGGCGGGAGCAGACGACCGGGCGGTTCGACCTGCACACGTACGTCGGCGGGCACTTCGCCGTCTTCGAGCAGGCGAAGCTGACGTACAAGCACGTCTCGGAGGCGCTGCGCGCGTGGGTATGACGCAGCCCAGAGTGTGGAAGATCCACCTCGACCGGCCGCTGGCGCCGGGCGGGTGGCGGTCGCTCTCCGACGCCGAGCGCGAGCGGGCCCGACGGCTCGGCTCGGCCCGGGAGCGGCACCGGTTCATGGTCGCGCACGCCGCGCTCCGCGCCATACTCGGCGAGGTCTGCGGCGTGCGCGCCGCGCGTCTGGCCTTCGGCGCGGAGGAGAGTGGTCGGCCGTACGTAGCTCTGCTCCGCGGCCGGGGAGCGCCCGACTTCAACCTGTCCCACTCCGAGGAGTGGGCGCTGGTGGCGGTGGCGCCGCCGGGCTCCAGGGTCGGCGTCGACGTCGAGCGGATCCGCGACGACCTCGACTGCCTGGCGATGGCCGGCAGCATGTACCAGCCGGAGGAGGTCGACCGGCTGCGCGAGGCCGGGCCTTCCGGCCTCCGTGCCGGATATTTCCGGCTCTGGACGGCCAAGGAGGCGTACGTCAAAGCCGTCGGCGTGGGCCTGGCCGGACTCCGCAATGTCCTGGTACGCGAGGAGAGCACGACCCATGGGGCCGTGCTCTCCCTTCCCTCGCCGCCCGGCGCCGCCCTGCCTGTCCGCTGGCTCGGCGTCGCGCCGGGCTACGCCGCGGCGGTCGTCACCGCCACGGCCGCCTCATGAGCGCTTCGACACCGGCACCACGTACCGGCTGAACACCAGGTCACGCAGTACGTCGTCACCACCCTCGACGATCGACACATAGCGCACGTCCCGCAGCAGCTTGCCGATGACCGAGTCGTGCGTGTAACCGAGCCCGCCGAACATCTCCGAGGCCGTGGACGCGATCTGCCACCCCGTCTGCCCGCAGAACATCTTCGCCGTGAGCGCCGACTTGAGCGTCCCGACCCGCAGGAACTCCTCGCCGGCGTCCGGCCGGGCCGCGACCGCGTCGTACGCGCGCGCCGCCGCCAGGCACTGGTTCACCATCACGTCGATCTGCATCTCGAACTGGCCCAGCCGGCTGGCGAAGACCGCGTTGTTGGCCAGCGGCGAGCCCTTCACCGACTTGGACTTGCCGTACTCCATGCACACGTCGCGCACCCGGCGGGCGATGCCGAGCGCGGTCGTGGCGATGAGGATGCGGCTGGCGTTCAGGCCGACCTCCAGCAGCCGCAGGCCGTTGCCGCGCAGCACGTTCGCCGCGGGCACCCGGCAGTCGGTGAGCGAGACCTGGTAAGTCGCCGACGAGCGCAGCCCGATGACGTCCCACCGCTTGTCCACGCGGATGCCGGGCGTGTCGCGCGGCACCAGGACCGCGAGGTAGCCCGCCGGGTCGTCCTGGGCCCGCGCGATCACCACGATGAACTGCGCGAAGTCGGTGTTGGTGGAGAACGCCTTCTGGCCGTTGAGCACGATCTCGTCGCCGTCGCGGGTCGCCGTGGTGGAGATCCGGGCCAGCTCGCTGCCCGCCGCGTGCTCGCTGCCGAGGGTGGCGCAGAACCCGTTCTCCGCCGCCATACGGCCCAGGTGGCGCTCCCGGAGCTCGGCGGAGCCGTACCACTGGACCATGCTCGTCGTGAGCACCGGGATGAACAGCGTGAACGCCACGCCCGCGTCGGCATAGGCCAGCTCGGAGACGATGCGGACGCTCTCCTCCAGGCCCAGCCCGAGCCCGCCCGCCTCCTTGGGCAGCCACCAGTTCGCCAGGCCGGTGTCGGCGAAGCGCTTGTAGAGCGGCATCGGCGCCTCGGCCAGCGAGTCCAGGTAGGCGTCCTTGTCGAGCAGCTCGCGCCGGGCGAAGCTCTGGATCTTGCGCAGATACTCTGGCTGCTTCACGCGTCCTCCCTTGAGTCCAGCAGGGCGGCCAGCTGGCGGATCGTCGGGCACTCCAGCAGCCCGGTGACCGGCACCGAGGCGTTCAGGGCCTTGCGGATCCGGGTGGTCAGCTCGATCGCGAGCAGTGAGTGGCCGCCGAGCTCGAAGAAGTTGTCCGTGGCGCCGATCGGGTCGATGCCCAGCACCCTCGACCAGATGCCGGACAGCGTGGTCTCGGTGCCCTCGTTCGGCTCGACGTACGGGGTGCTCAGGTCCGGGCGCGGGTGGCGCTCGCGGTCGTCGTCGAGATCGTCGTCGCCGGCGTCATGGATGTCACCGGTGACCCACTGCGCGATGCGCGCCTCCAGCGAGCCGGTCGAGATGACCAGGTGCCCGACGCGGTCGGCGGCCGACAGCGCCCGCTCGAACACGTCCACGCCCTCCGCGGGCGTCATCGCGTAGTCGATCACCGCGCCGCTGTGGCCTTCGAGCCGGTCGGGGTCGATGTTCCAGGTGTCCCAGTCGACGGTGACCCATCGGCCGCCGCGCAGCCGGGCCACGCGGATGTAGGCGTCCAGCGCCGCGTTCGCCGACGCGTACGGCGCCAGCGTCATCCCGCCGAGCACCGCCGCGATCGACGACAGCGTGACGCGCCGGTCGCGGGCCTGCTCTCCCAGTACGGCCTCCAGCACGTGGAAGCCCTTGACCTTGGCGGCCAGGTGGGCGTCGCACTGGTCGCGGTCCATGAGGTGGGCGAAGTTGAAGTAGCCGCCGTCCTGGACGCCCGCGCCGTGCACGGCCACGTCGATGCCGCCGAAGCGCTCGACCGCCGCCTCGACGACCGCCCGCATCCCGGCCTCGTCGGCCACGTCGGCCGACAGGGCGAGCACGGTCGCGCCGCGCTCCTCCAGGTCGCGGATGTTGCGGATGTGCCGGGCCGTACGCTCCCCGCCCTGCGGCACCGCGGCCAGGAAGGCGTCCCACTCCTCGCGGGGCGGCAGCGGGGCGCGGGCGGTGAGCACCAGGCGGCAGCCGTACCGGCCGGCCAGGTGGCGGGAGAGCACGAGGCCGACGTCGCCGAGACCGCCGGTGATCAGCACGGTGTCGCCGTCGCGGAACGGCCGCTCCTCCGGGCCGGGCTCGTCGATGGGGTACTGCTCGTACTGCCGCAGCCACGTCTCGCCCGAGCGCACCGCGACCGGCCCTTCGTGCGGAGCTACGGAGGCGGCCAGGATCTGTGTGGCCAGTTGCTCAGGATCGATGTCGGACCCGACGTCGATGTGGCGGCAGCGCAGGCGTGGGTTCTCCTGCTGCAGGCTCGGCGCCAGCGCCGCGAGCGTCGCGTGCTCGGGGTGGCGCAGGTCCGAGCCGACCACACCCACCGCTCCCGACGTCAGCAGGACCAGCTCGGCGCGCGGCGCGGAGCCGGTGTTGTCGACGAGCTCGCGGGCCAGCGCGAGGGCGGAGTAGAAGCCGCGGCTCTGCTCGGCGTCGAAGTGGGCGACCGGGTCCGGTCCCGCCTCGGCGGCGGACAGGCTGAAGGCGTGAATGATCGAGCGCGGATTGACCACGAGCGAGTAGAGCACTTCGGCCATGTCGTCCGCCTTGTCGGGGCGGATCGTGAAATGTCCGGCGTCGTCTTCGTCGAACCGGTCGCCCCGGCGCACCGCGGTCACCTCGGCGCCCGCCTCGGTCAGCCGCTCGACCAGGGCCTCGCCCCGGGCATCGTCGGTGAAGACCAGCCAGGGACCGGCCAGGCGGAGCTGCTCGTCCAGGCCGTTGAGGGTAAGGGGCCGCTGCCGCCACGTCGGCAGATGCGTCCACTTCGAGCGGTCGAACGTCTTGCCGGTGCTCGGCGGCGCGGCCAGCATGCTCGGGTTGGCCTTGACCCAGAACCGGCGCTTCTGCCAGGGGTAGGTGGGCAGCTCGACCCGCAGGCCCGCGCCCTGGTGCAGGACCGCCCAGTCGATGGCGCTACCGGCCTGCCACAGCTTGCCCAGAGTGGCCAGGAGCCACTCGGCGGCGCTCTCGCCGCCGGCGGGGGCCACGGCGATCTCCTCGACGCCGGACGTGTCCGTCCCGTCGTGGAGCAGGCGAACGCTGAGCGCGGTGAGCGCCTCGGCGAGCGCCGCGACCGCGTCCTCGGGGGAGGCGGTGGCGCCGATGGAGGCGGCAGCGCCGGCGGTGCCGGGGCGGGTCAGCCGGTCGGCCGTCGCGCGCAGGTCCGCCCACCAGGCGGCCGGTACGTCGCCGCCCGGCGTGACCAGCCGGACCTTGGGGTTGCGGCGCTGCGTCTTGGCGTCGATCCAGCGCGCCGGGTCGCCCAGCGCCGCGACCGCGTCCTCCCGGTCCCGGACCACGACCGCCCGCCGCGTCGCGAAGCCGCCGCGCGACACCTGGAGCGTGTACGCCACGTCCGCCAGGTCGTCGGCCAGGTCACCGGAGAGGTGCTCCCGCAGCAGCCCGGTGAGGTCGGACAGCGCCTGCCCGTCGGCGGCCGAGAACGTCAGCAGGTGCGGTCCTGGCCGGGCCGCCCGCGCCGGACGTACCGGCGCCTGCTCCAGCACCACGTGCGCGTTGGTGCCGCCGAGCCCGAACGAGCTGACCCCGGCCCGCCGCGGATGCGGACCGGCGGGCCAGGCCCGGTGCTCGGTGAGCACCGTGAACCGGTCCCGCGCCGTCGCCAGCGCCGGGTTGGGCGTCTCGTAGTGCGGGGTGCCCGGCAGCAGTTCGTGCTTGAGGGTGAGCGCGGCGCGCATCAGCCCGGTGACACCGGAGGCGCGGTCGAGGTGACCGATGCTGGGCTTGAGCGAGCCCAGCACGCACGGCGTCTCGCGGGGCTGGGCGAACACCCGGTTCATCGCGGCCAGCTCGATCGAGTCGCCCAGCATGGTGCCGGTCGCGTGGCACTCGACGTAGCCGACGGTGTCGGGCTTGACCCCGGCCACGCCCAGCGCGGACTCGATGACCTCTGCCTGCCCGTCGACGCCGGGCGCGGTGTATCCGGCGCGGGTCCGGCCGTCGTTGTTGGCCGCGGAGCCGAGGATGACCGCGTGGATGACGTCGCCGTCCTTGAGCGCGTCGGACATGCGCTTGAGCGCGACCGTGCCGACGCCGCTGCCCATGACCGTGCCGCCCGCCTCGGCGTCGAAGCTGCGCACCCGGCCGTCGGGCGACATGATCCCGCCCTGCTCGTACAGGTAACCGGCGGGCTGGGGGAGCGGCGTGAACGCGCCGCCGGCCAGCGCGATGTCGCACTCGTACGTCAGCAGGCTCTGGCAGGCCAGGTGCACCGACACCAGCGAGGTGGAGCAGAAGGTCTGCACGGTGACGGCCGGGCCGCGCAGCCCGAGCTTGTAGGAGACGGTCGAGGCCAGCGAGTCGCGCTCGTTGCCGGTGGCCATGAGCAGTGCGCCGCCCGGCTGGCCGGCGAGGTGCTGGATGTTCTGGACGATGTAGTCGGGGAAGCCGCAGCCGGCGAAGACGGCGACCTGCCCCGGCGTGTCGGTCGGGCAGTAGCCGGCGCTCTCCAGCGCCTCCCACGAGCATTCGAGGAACAGCTTGTGCTGGGGATCCATCGTCTCGGCCTCGCGGGGGTTGATCCCGAAGACCGTGGCGTCGAACTGGTCGAGGCCGTCGATCGGGCCGCCGACGCGGACGTAGCGCGGGTCGGCCACCTTGCCCGGCTCGACGCCGGACTCGGCCAGCTCCTCGTCGGTGATCTCGCGCAGCCCCTTGATCCCGGCGAGCACGTTGCGCCACAGCTCGCCGACGCTGCTCGCCCCCGGAAAGCGACCGGACATCCCGATCAGGGCGACCGCCGAGTCGTAGTCCGTCTCAGTGTCCGTCATGATGCCGCCTTCCCGCGGAGCATGTTGCGTCGCTGTTCGATGCGGGACCGCCGCTGGTCAAGGGCCCCGAGGGTCTGCTGGTCCTGCTCGCCTCCCGAGGTCGCGGCTTCGGCGAGCGAGGCGACCGTGGGCGACTGGTAGAGGATGTGCGGCGGCAGGTAGGACAGTTCGAGGGCCTTGCGGACCTCGGCGATGATCTCCATGCCGAGCAGCGAGTTGCCGCCGAGCTCGAAGAAGTTGTCGTGGATGCCGACCTGCTCCAGGCCGAGCGCCTCGGCCCAGACCGCGGTGATGGCCTCCTCGGCCGGTGACTGCGGCTCTACGTAGGCGGTCGACAGCTCGGGCCGCGGGTGGCGGCCGAAGGCGTCGCGGATCTTCTTCACCGTGGCCTGGTGGCTCTCGATCGACGAGCGGCGGCTCATCGCGACCAGCGGGGCGAAGTCCTGCGTCGAGGTGATGACGTGGGCCTCGCCGCTGGCCAGCACCCGCAGCAGCGTCTCGTAGCCCTGGTCGAAGGTGATGCCGAAGTTCTCCCGGTACCAGGTGAAGTAGTGCTTGGAGCCCTCGTCGTAGTTCTCCAGGCCGTCGGTCCAGCCGTTCCAGGTCCACTCGCACCAGTCGATCGCCGTCACGGTCACGCCGGGCAGCGGGTCGCTCAGCGCGTACGCGTCGAGGAAGGCGTTGGCCGCGCAGTAGTCGACCTGGCCGGCGCCGCCGCCGGTCGCCGACGTGGTGGAGGAGAACAGCGCGACGAAATCAACCGGTATGTCCTTCAGCGCCTCACCGATGGCCAGCGTGCCCGCCACCTTCGGCGCCAGCGTCCGCTGGATGTCGGCGACCGTCTTGAACTGCATCAGGCCGACGGCCGGCACCCCGGCGCAGTGCAGCACGCCGTTCAGCTCGCCGAACGTCTCGATCGCCGCGCCGACCGCCCGGCGCACGTCGGCGGGCTGGGAGACGTCGCCGGCGACCGTGACGACCTCGATACCCGCGGCCTCCAGCCGCCGCAGCCCCTCGATCCGCCGGCGCACCTCGTCGGCGGTGCGCTCCGAGGCCAGGATGGGGCCCCACTGGTCCTTGGGCGGCACGGGGGTGCGGCCCATCAGGACGAGGCGGGCCTGGTAGTGCTCGGCGAGCCGTTCGGCCATGGCCAGGCCGATGCCGCCGAGGCCGCCGGTCACGAGGTACGTGCCGCCCCGGCGTACCTGGGCCTTGGGGGCGTCCTGGTCGATGCACGACGCGTCGAGCACCTCGTACTCCGGAACCCAGCGCCGGCCACTGCGCAGCCCCACGACCTGGTCGGCGGGTTCGGCGCGCAGCTCGGTCAGGAGGTCGCGCGGCGACGACGCCGTGTCGATGTCGATCAGGCGGGTGCGCACGCGCGGGTACTCGACCGGGATCAGGCGGGTCGGGCCGAGCAGGGTGCCGCGTTCCGGGATGACCCGGTCGCCGGGGAGCACCCGCTGGCCGCCGATGGTGACGATGTCGAGCGACCACCGCGTGATGCCCATGTCGCCCGCGGCCCGCGCGAGCGCGACCAGGGTGTGCAGGCCGCGCCGCAGGCACTCGTCGGTCGAGTCGGGGTTCTCCTCGGCGGTCCACAGGTGCACCACACGCTCGGGCTCGAAGTCCCGCTCGGCCAGGGTCCGCAGCGCGCTGACGGCGTCCTCCGGTGAGCCGGGCCGGACAACCAGGCCGTCGGGCCCGGCGGCGAACCGCTCACCGGGACGGACCAGCACCACCTCGTGCCCCGCCGCCTCCAGGTGCGCGCGCAGCGCGTTGGCCAGCGTGTCGGCCCGGCCCGCGTCGGTGTAGACCAGCCAGCGGGCCGCCTCCTCCTCGCGTGCCGGGCGCGGCGCGGTCTGCCGCCAGGTCGGCACGTTGATCCAGCGCTCGTCGGGCAGCCGGGGGAGGGCGTTCAGGATGCTGGTGGGGTCGCTGTCGTCGATCGCGGGCGCGCCGGTGCTCGCCGCGGTCTGGTCGATCTCCAGCCAGTAGTCCTGGTGCTCGAAGGGGTACGTCGGCAGCGGGATCCGGCCGGGCGCCCAGCCGGCGTGCAGCGCCGCCCAGTCGACGGAGACGCCGGCCAGCCAGAGCTTGCCGATGGCCGTGGCGGTGGCGGCGTGGGTGTCGACGCGGTCGTTCGCGGCGGGCAGTGTGGTGACGATCAGCGGCCACTGGGCGCGGTCGCACTCCGGGTGGCCGCGGGTGAGCGCGCCGAGCGACTGGCCGGGGCCGATCTCCACCAGGGCGAGGTCGCCGGAGCCGAGCACGTGCGCGAGCCCGGCGCCGAACTCCACGGTCTCGCACATGTGCCGCGACCAGTAGCCGGGGTCGGTGACGACGTCCGCGGTGGCCAGGCGGCCGGTGACGTTGCTGACGTACGGGATCACCGGGGGATGCAGGGTGACGTTGTCGCTGATCCAGGCGGTCAGCTCGGCGGCCACCGGCTCCAGCATCCGGGAGTGGAAGGCGTGCGTGGTGTCCAGGCGGCGGCAGCCGATCTTCGCCTCCAGCAGCAGCGCGCCGGCCGCCTCGACCGCCGCGACGGGCCCGGCCAGGACCAGCTGCGAGCCGGTGCGGACCGCCACGTCCAGGTCGCGGGTCAGCAGGTCGCCGAGCACCGCGCGCAGCCGCCGCTCGTCGGTGGCCACCGCGAGCATGGCGCCCTCGGGCTGCGAGGTGATCAGCTTGGCCCGGTAGGCGACCAGCCGCAGCGCGTCGGGGAGCGAGAGCACGCCGGACAGGCAGGCGGCCACGTACTCGCCGAGGCTGTAGCCGACCATGACCTCGGGGGCGATGCCCCAGCGGATGAGCTGGCGGGCCAGCGCGTACTCCGCCACGAAGACGGCGGGCTGGATCAGGTGCGCCTCAACCGTGGAGGGAGTCGCCGCCTCGCCGGTCCGGCCCAGGAGCCGGGCCAGGTCGCCGCCCGTGTCCTGGCGCTCGGCGGCCACGAAGACGTCGGACAGCTGCGCGGCCTCGGTGAGGCCGAGGACGGTCAGGCACTCGTCGACGTCGTCGCGGAAGGCGGGCTCGTCGGCGTAGAGCGCGGCCACCATGCCGGGGTACTGCTCGCCGACTCCGGCGATCAGGAAGCCGACCCGGCGGCCCACGGTCGCGTCGTTACGGCCCAGCCGCCCGGCCGGGTCGGCCAGCAGGGTAGCGGCCTTGCCGGTCGAGTCGGCCACGACGACCCTGCGGTGGTTGAAGACCTTGCGGCCGACCTGCAGCGTGTAGGCGACGTCGCCCAGTTCGAGGTCGGAGTCGATCTCCAGCCGGTCGGCGAGCCTGACGCAGGCGTTCTCGGCGGCCGACTCGGAGCGGGCCGACAGCGGCAGCACTTGCCAGCGGCGGGACCGCTCGGGGCGGCGCTCGGGCCGCGGGGCCTCGGTGACGATGGCGTGCGCGTTCGTGCCGCCCATGCCGAGCGAGCTGATGCCCGCGATCCGGGGCCGGTCGTCGTCACGCGGCCACGGCGTGACCTCGGAGGTGACGCGGAAGGGGCTGCTGTCGAAGTCGATCTCCCGGTTCGGGGAGGTGTAGTGCAGGGTGCCCGGGATGAGTTCGTTGCGCAGGGACTGGACGACCTTGATGAGCCCGGTGACGCCCGAGGCCCGGTCGAGGTGGCCGACGTTCGGCTTGATCGAGCCGAGCAGGCAGTACTGCTTGTCCTTGGTGGGGCCGAAGGCGCTGGTCAGGGCGGCGACCTCCATCGGGTCGCCCACCTCGGTCGCGGTGCCGTGCGCCTCGACGTACGAGATCTCGGACGGGTCGACCCCGGCCCGCTCGATCGCCTTGCTGACGCACCTGCGCTGCCCGTCGATGCTGGGCGCGAGGTAGCTGAACTTGAGCGCGCCGTCGTTGTTGATCGCGGAGGCGCGGATGACGGCGAGCACGGTGTCGCGGTCGGCGATCGCGCGGTCGAGGCGCTTGAGCGCGACCACGGCGGCCCCGTCGCCGAACATGCTGCCCTTGCCCTCGGCGTCGAACGTGCGCACGTGGCCGTCGGGCGACTCCTGGCCGCCCTCCTCCCACAGGTACCCGACCCGGTCGGGGATGCGTACGGACACGCCGCCGGCCAGCGCGATCTCGCAGTCGCCCCGGCGCAGCGCGTCGCTCGCCAGGTGCACGGCGACGAGGGAGGTCGAGCAGAACGTCTGCACGGCCACGCTCGGGCCCGAGAGGTTCAGGCGGAAGGAGACGTTCGTGGTGAGCGCGTCCTTGTCGTTGCCGATCATCAGGGCGGACGGGTCGATGCCCATCTCGAACGCCCTCAGCCGGGTGAGCAGGTAACCGCTGATGTTGGTGCCCGCGAACACGCCCACGCTGCCCCGCGCGTCGGGCGAGCCGTAACCGGCGGCTTCGAGGACCTCCCAAGCGACCTCCAGGAAGATCCGCTGCTGCGGATCGGCCAAGGTCGCCTCACGCGGGTTGTAACCAAAGAATCCGGCGTCGAATCCCCGGATGTCCTCGAGGATCGGCCGGCTCCTGACATAGTTCGGCTGCTGGAAGGTCGCCGGACTGACCCCCGCGTCGATCAGCTCCTCGTCGGAGAATCGGGTGAACGATTCCACGCCGGTGCTGATGTTGCGCCAGAACGTCTCGACGTTGTCCGCCCCGGGGAATCGGCCGGCCATGCCGATGATCGCGATATTCGACTCGTCCGCCGAGTGTTTCGAGTCGCCGGGTGAATGCTGCTGATCCATCAACATGCCTCAATTCCGTACATGTCACTGAATTACCGATAGAAAGGCGAGCGACCCGCGGCCCCCTGACCGCGGGTCGGCACTTCAGAGCAGGTGTCCGCGCCCCCATCCGCGCGTGAGCCTGCGGACGGCGAACGTGCCGGCGACGAGGCCGATCGCCAGCAGCACCCCGGCCGGTGCCAGAGTGCCCGCCGCGTCTCCGCGGACCGCGGCCTGCATCATCGTCAGGGCCCAGTAGCCGGGCGAGATGTGCGCGGCTACCTGGGCCCACTCGGGCATGATGCTCAAGGGCACCAGGGCGCCGCCCAGCGAGCTGAGCGTCAGGGCGCCGACGTCGGAGATCACGCTGAGCTCCCCGTGGCTGCGGACGATCGTGGCGAGTGCCGCGCCGATCGACAGCAGCGCGAAGGCCCAGATCGCGATCGCGAAGACCACGTACTGCGGGGCCCTCGGGATCGGCAGCCCGATGACGAGGCAGCCGTACACCAGCAGGATCGACTGCTGCACGACCATCACCACGAAGATCGGGATGGTCTTGCCGAGCAGCAGCTCGGTCGCCGGGGCGCGGCTGGCGCGCAGGCGGTCCCAGGTACGCCAGGTGCGCTCGACGAGGATCGCGTTGCCCGCGATGGAGATCGCGAACACCGAGAACATCACCATCAGCCCGGTCGCCACCTGCGTGGCGCCGCCTTCGACGGCCCGGACGTACAGCGGCTTGAGCACCAGCATGAGCACCATCGGCATGGCGACGTAGCTGATCATCTGGCCCGGGTCGCGCAGCCGGATGAGCGTGTTGTGCTTGGCCAGCGCGCCGATGCGGTACGCGGCGCCGCGCAGGTTCTCGACCAGGCCCGCGGGCGGCGGGGGTTCGATCCGCTGTTGGGTGTGGGGGGTGTCAAGGAGCATTGCTGACCGCCAGGGATCGGTAGAGGTCGTCGAGGGAGGGGTTGCGCACGTCGACGGTGCTGATCGGGCGGTCGGCACGGCTGAGCAGGTCGATCAGGGTGTTGGCCGGGTGGGTCGTCGAGACCGTGATCTCCTCTTCGTTGTCGAAGGTGAGCTGCACCTCGCCGGGCAGGCCGTCGACCAGCTCCTCGTGGGTGCCCCTGGCGATGACCCGGCCGTCCCTGACGACCGCGATCGTGGCCTGGAGCTCGGTGAGCTCGGGCAGGTAGTGGGTGGTGTAGACGACGGCGGCGCCCTCGCCCGCGCGCTGCTTGACCACGTCGAGCATCGCCTGCCTGGTCTCCAGGTCGGCGCCGGCCGTGGGCTCGTCGAGCAGCAGCAGCGCCGGCCGGTGGATGAGCGCGGTGGCCGCCTGGGTCCTGCGCTGCTGGCCGCCGGACAGGACCGCCGCGTGCCGGTCGATGAAGTCGGTCAGCCGCAGGGCGACCACGATGTCGTCGATGGCGGTGGTGAGCGCCTGGCCACGCAGCCCGGCCAGCTTGCCGAACAGCTCCAGGTGCTCCCTGACGCTGACGGACGGGTAGAGCGCGATGTGCTGCGGTGCGACTCCGACCTGGCCTTTGACGGCGGACGGTGGCTTACCGTCGATGGTGACGTGGCCGCCGTCCGGTCGGGTCAGGTACGACACGATCTCCACGAAGGTCGTCTTGCCCGCGCCGTTGTGCCCCACGAGCCCGACGATCTCGCCCGCGGCCACGCTCAGGCTGAACTCGTCGAGGGCTCTGACCGGGCCATAACACTTGACAAGATCGATTGCCTCCAGCAATGTGTCACCTCCTCCAGGTATTCACACCGAATGCGACGTCTGCTCTTTGTCGGAAATTAATCGGTTGAATACGATTAACTGGTGTTGGTGGCTACGATAGCGGTAGCTGACCTGGGTGGCCGATGGCAAGAAGTTCCGGAAACAGTAGGCCACTGACCTTCTGCGGGATTTTGTCGCCACAACTGGTAAATCCGCACTACAGGTCCACTGTCATCAAATGACGGTAATTTGCTGCCAGTGCGCCAGTTATCGCACAACTAGAATGACTCACCTTTACCGCATAATCTGACCACCATGCGTGTGGGAACGTTGCTCGCGGCAGGGCAGGACTGCGACGTGTACGAGGCCGGGACCGGCAAGGTGATCCGGCGGGCCCGCGACGGCCGCAGCCTCGAACGCGAGGCGTCGGTCATGCGGCACGCCCGCAGGCAGGGCTTTCCGGCGCCCGAGGTCTTCGACGCCGACGGGGCCGACATCCTCATGGAGCGGGTCGTGGGCGTCAGCGTGTCGCGCGACGCCACCCGGCGGCCGTGGCGGGCGCCCGCGTACGGGCGCCTCCTGGTGGAACTGCTCCAGCGGCTGGCCACCGTACGCGCGCCCGGCTGGCTGCCAGCCGCCGAGGGGGCGCCCGGCAACAACCTGCTCCACCTGGACCTGCACCCCGGCAACGTGCTCGTCACCGGCGACGGCCCCCGGGTCATCGACTGGGCGAACGCCGGCCGTGGCGCGCCGGCCGCCGACGTGGCGTGCACCTGGCTCATCATCGCCGCCGCCCCCGTGTCCGGGCCGGTCCGGCGAGCCGGGCGCCTTCTCATGGCGAAGGCGTTCGCGGACGCCGTCGACCGGCCGGCCGTGCTGCCGTACCTGACCGCGATGGCCGAGCGCCGCCGCGACGACGACAACACCCACGACGCCGAGCGGGCCGCCATCGACCGCCTGCTCGCCCGCGAGACCGCGACATCCTCCCCACGGCTCACGCCGAAAGACTCCACGCTCAAGGAGAACCGATGAACGAGCGGCGAAAGATCCGGGCGTCGGACGGCGATCGCGAGGTGGTCGCCGAGCGGCTCAGCTCCGCGCTGGCCGAGGGCCGCCTGAGCATGCAGGAGTACGACGACCGGCTGGGCCGGGCCTTCCAGGCGGTGACGTACGGCGAACTGGCGGATCTCCTGGGCGACCTGCCCCGCGCGAAGGCGAAACCGCAGCCCGCGCCGCGGGGGGCGGCGGTCCCGGCCGGACTACTGGCGACGCTGCCGAGATGGCTCAGGATCCTCTGGGCGATCTGGGCCGTGAAGGTGTCGATCAACGTCGTGGTCTGGGTCATGCTCAGCGTGTCCGACGCGTCCCTGGTGTACTTCTGGCCCATGTGGATCATCGGTCCGCCGGGCGCCGCGCTGTTCGGGTTGTCGGCCGCGACCACCATGATGCGCCGTGGCCGTGCCCCTATGGAAGCCGCCGCGACGCCCTCACCCCTCGACGGCGGCTGACTGCCCGGAAAGCGGTGTCGGCAACCCTTAATTTCCTACCAAATGTGTGGGATAATGGTCGGCATGAGCTTGGATCGGACGCGCTCATCGAGCGAGCGTGCTGAGACACCGCTGAACGCCGCCATCATGGCCGGCCGCTGGATTCGCTCGGCGGCCGTTGACGACGAGCGCGGCCGGCACTGGCGGGCCAACCCCGACCCCCGGGGCAGGTCGGCCCTCGCCGCCGAACCGGCCTCGCTCTACGCGGGGGCGGCGGGCATCATGCTGTTCTTCTTGGAGCTGGCCGCCGCGACGGGCCACGAGGCGTACCTCGAAGAGGCCCGTGCGGGCGCCCGCTACCTCTCCGCGACCTGGGCGAACCAGACCAGCCTGTCGCTCTATCACGGTCTGTCCGGCACGGTGGTCGCGCTCGCCGAGGCCGGTTGGGTGCTCGGGGACGGGGAGTTCGAGGCGGCCGCCGTGGCCGCCGCCGACCGGATCGTCCGCTCCGCCCGCCCGCTCGACGGCGGCCCCGGCTGGTCGCGCGATCCCGCGCAGAGTGGTGACGGTGGCGTGGTGCTCGGCCTGCTGCACGCGTCCTCGATGCTCGGCATGCCCGCCTACCAGGACCTGGCCGTCGAGGCGGGCGCCCGCATCGCCCGCCTGGCCGTCCCCGGCCACCGATTCGGTGACTCCACCGGCCTGCCTGACGCGCAGGCCTGGCCCGGCGACTGCTCCGACCTGCCGGGGAAGCCCGGTGACGCGGCCGGTGGCCGGGCCGATCTGCCGGTGGACGCCGTCACCCCGGGCTTCCTGTCCGGTACGGCGGGCACGGCGTTCCTGCTCGCCCGCCTGTACGGCGTCACCGGCGACCCGCTCTTCCTCAACGCGGCCCGCAGAGGCGCCGGCTTCGTCCAGATGGTCAGCGTCGTGGCCGGGAGGTGCGCCGCCGTGCCGCACCACGTCCCACAGGGCCGCGGGCTGCACTATCTGGGCTTCTGCTCGGGTTCGGCCGGGGTGGCGCGGCTGTTCTACGAGCTGTACCGGGTCACGGGCGAGGCCGACGACCTGGCCTGGTGCGAGCGGCTGGCCCACGGCATCGTCGAGAGCGGCGTCCCGCACCGCCGTACCCCGGGCTTCTGGAACGTCTCCTGCCAGTGCTGCGGGACGGCCGGACTACTGGAGCTGTTCGTGGGGCTGTGGGCGGCGACGGGGCGCAAGTCGTACCTGGACTTCGCGAGCGTGCTCGCCGAGCACCTGATCGGCCGCGCGGTCGACCACGACGGGCGGGGACTGCGCTGGTACCAGGCGTATCGGCGGCTGCGCCCCGGCGAGGTGTCGGCGGACACGGGCTACATGGTCGGCGCGGCGGGCATCGGCGCCGCGCTCCTGCACCTGGACGCCGCCCTCCAGGGCGACCAGGCCCGCCGGGTGATCCTGCTGCCGGACAACCCGTTCCCCTCGATCCCCGTGCCCGCGCACCGTCTGGGCAAGAATCAAGGCAGCTGACGGCGCCAGGGTCATCTGACGGCGGATGGGACGATGTCGATGGCCTCGATCGACACGGCGGGGCGGAAGGTCAGGAAGGGACGCTCGTCGCTGTCGTTCAGGTCGGTCGTGACGAACCGCTCGGGCGAAGATCCCGGACGCACGACCCGGCCACCGGTGATGGCGAGGTAGCCGCTGAAGTTCCGCCTGGTGAAGCGGCGCTCGGTTCCGGTCGGGACGTCGATCGCGATGAGGGGGCTCTCGTCGTCGGGCTCCGGGTAGACGATGAGTTCGCGGTCGGATGTCCAGACGGAGTGCGCCCCGGGTAGGGCGACCCGGTCCTCGTGGACGCCGATCACCTTGCCGGAAAGGTCGAGGACGACGGTGGTGATGACGTCGTCCAGTGTCAGATAGGTGGCGGCGAGGAGTCGCCCGTCCGGGGACCAGCTGATGGCGTCTTCCTGCCAGTAGCCCTCGGCCGACCAGAGCGGTTGCCGGGCGCCGGTGGCGGTCTCGATCAGCACGATGCCGACGATCTCGTCGCCCACGCCGGGGATTCCGGGTCCGTTCGACAGGTCGGCCAGGACGGCGATCCGGCTGCCGTCCGGTGAGAGCGCCGCCCGCACGAAACCGTCCGAGACGAACTCCTGCCGCGCTCCGGTGGCGAGCGCGTGCAGCACCACCCGCGTGGGTTCGGCGCCGTCGTCCTGCCGCGACAGGAACACCAGCCGGGTCCCGTCGGACGACAGCGACACCGTATTGCGGGAGAGGTGGCCCGGGAGCCCCGGGACGGTCACGAACTCGTCGCTGTCGGCGTCCAGCACGAGCACGGCGTCCCGATCGAGGCCATGAGCCGCGACGACCATCCGAGCCGCCCGCACCGGCCGTGAAGCCGGCGCGTCGAATGCGATCTCCCACGACCGGTGGACGACCACGGTACCTCCCAAGAGCGGATCCGAACCGCAGCCTAGTCAATGATCACGGAACGTGGTGATTCCAGATCTGCCGCAAGCCGATCTTCATGGTGTACGTTCCCCGCTGCGATATTTATGCCCCATTTATCCGAGGTGAGTGCATGCGGCGTCTCTGCGTAATCATGGTGGGCGTGCTCGTGGCGTCCTTATTAGGACCCGTCCACGAGACATTAACCGCCAGAATGGCGGCAGCGGCAGCGGCGGTGAACGCAGCCGCCGCCCCCTGCCCCCCGAACAGCGACGACTGGTCGAACGCCGGCAGAGGTGACAAACGCTGCGTGTTCAACGCCATGTACGCCACCCGCCGCCGCATCAACAGCAGCTGCTTGACCGCCCGTCCCGCGCTCGGCACCTACATCTACCAGCAGCCCAACGAGTGCAGCAGCGGCGGCGGCATCGAGGCCATCGGGCAGGCGCGCGCCATCAAGTACGTGAACGACCACCTCGGCGTCCGGCCGCCCGCACAGCCCGGCGCGGTCATCAACCCGAACGTCCAGTGGGAGACGTACCTCAACAACGGCCGCGATCGGCCCGACATCGTCTACTACGACCGGATCGGCACCAGTTTCGCCGAGGTGGTCGAGGCCAAGGTCAAGGGCAACCCGGACTATGAGGGCTGGGGACGCCAGGTCGGCCGGTACGTCGCGGCGATCGCCGCCAACGGCGTCAACGGCGTCCGCGCCGGGTCGGTCCTCGACCGCTGGGGCGGGTACGAGGACTGGTTCCAGGTCTACGGCAAGGGAAAGACGTGCCCGCTCAGTGGCGGCGACAAGGGATACCAGCTGTCCACCTACCGGGCCACCTCGCCGGCCTCCGGCCTCCTGGACATCCGGGAGGTGAAGAAGGAGCGCAAGTGCGAGAGGCAGAAGGACCCGGCGGATCCCAACAGCCCGCCCGCCAAGATCCCCAACGTGGACGAGGACGACGACGACTTCAAGTGGGACCCCCCGGACTACCTTCTGCCGCTGATCAGGGGCATCCGGACCGTCGGTCCGACCACGCTCGCCCAGGACATCGGCGCCTATGGCAGCGTCGAACTCGCCGCGGCCGAGCTGACCGCTGAGATCGAGCTGTTCCTCGCAAGCCAGGCGGGCAGGGCGTTCCTGATCGACGCCGGCTTCATCACGGCCGAGGCGGCGCTGGCGTTCGGCATTGTGGGGCTGGTCGGCCTCATCCTGTGGTGGTATTTCAGCCACCACGGCAGTCTGGTGAAGGGCGAACCGCACTTCACCACCCCGGACAGACTGGGCTACGACCTGCAGTCCGTCGGCGAGTTCATCCTCGCCCAGTCGGACAAGTGGAACCTGGAGATCCAGGGCCGGCTCAGCCCCGCCAGCGGTGGCAGGGACGTTTCGGTGATGTTCGACGCCGCGATGGAGGCCGGCGACCACCTGGTCGAGTTCCACGAGGACGACCTGTACATCGACAACCAGAAGCGCACGCTCGACACCGGCAAGCTCCTCCACCTGGGCAAGAACGCGTTCATCCTGCGCAAGGACGACAAGTGGGCCGTCATGTTCGACGGCGTGGCCGGTCCTGCTCTGTCCTGGAGGAGAGGCGCCGCCAGCCTCTACGTGCCGCCGACCCCCGACAGCGACCTCGTGGGCCTGCTCGGCAACGCCGACGGCGACCCGAAGAACGACCTGCGTCTGCGGGACGGCACCCAGCTGCCCGCCAACGCCTCGCCGACCGTGCTGCACAGCAGCTTCGCCGACTCTTGGCGGATCGACGACAACGAGTCGCTGTTCACCTACGGTCCGGGCCAGAGCACCGCGACCTTCACGAACAAGCAGTTCCCATCCAAGATCGTCTCGGTCGCCGACCTGACGCCCGAGCAGGTCCAGTTGGCGACCACTCAGTGCGAGGCGAACGGCGTCCCGGCGGGCCTCCAGTTCAACGACTGCATCCTGGACATCGCGCTCACGGCGGACACTTCGTTCGCGAAGGCCGCCGCCGAGCAGACGAAGGCCATCCTCGACCCGACGGCGCAGGTAGCCAACGAGAACGGGGACCTGGCGATCGACTTCCAGGGGGCGCTCAGCTCGAACGTGCGGCCGTCGCGGGTGTCGACCGATCCGACGGTGAGCACGTTCGCCGGGCCGTTCAGCGGGACGGACTCGTACCGGTTCTACGCGCAGTCGCTACCGTCTCACAAGAGCGGGACGCTGAGCTTCGACCTGCTGGCCGTCGGCGACTGGGCGTCCGACACCGACACCGAGACGGTCCAGGTCGAGACCGACCGCGGCACCCCGTACACGATCACGCCGAGTACGCTGACGCCCGTCGCGACCGGGAAACTGGCGACCGGCCTGCCGTGGGCCAAGTACCGGATCACGATGCCGGTCACCCACAACAAGAGCCAGATCGAGTTCAAGACCACGGCCACCGGGGTGGCGGGCATCTCGAACCAGGCGTTCGGCATCGACAACGTCAACCTCGATCTGGACGTCACGCCGCCACAGACGTTCACGGTGTCGCTGCCGTTCGCGGCCTCGGACGGCGTCCCGGCCGCGGGAGCGGGCAACCTGGAGAGCGAGGTCGCGCGCGACGAGTACCAGTTCACGCTGGGCCAGCAGGGTTCGATCTTCGTTGACGCGCAGGAGTGCCCGGGGCTCTGGCTCAACTGGGAGCTGTTCAACGCCGCGGGCGCGAGCGTTGCCGCCAACTCTCTGTGCGGTGACAAGCGCCTCGACAGCCTCGCGGCGGGCGCGTACCGGCTACGCGTTTCACCGCACGAGGACGAGTTCGGCGCCTACAAGCTCAGCGTGAGCACGATCGCGCCCGATGTCGTCAAGACCGCGGCGATCGGCGGGCCGAAGGTGTCGCTGGCGACCACCCAGCCGGGCCAGTACGGCACCTGGACGTTCGCCGGAACAGCCGGCCAGAAGGTCTCCTTCGAGTTCACCGACGGCACCCTGAGTTCGAGCAGTGACGCCACCCTGCGGGTGAAGCGACCCGACGGGGCCGTCCTGGCGTCGCAGAGCTGCGGCAAGACCTGCTTCATCGACACCGAGACCCTGCCTGCCACCGGCACCTACTCGGTGGTGTGGGATCCGAAGGACGCCAAGACCGGCTCGCTCGCGCTGCAACTGTTCGAGGTGACCGACCTCACCGGGACGGTCGCGCTCGGAGCGCCCTCCACACTGACGAGCACGGTTCCCGGACAGGACGCGTACTGGTCGTTCGCCGGTAAGGCCGGGCAGCAGATCGCGTTCGGGGTCAGCGGGCTGACCAGCTCCGCCTACGCCTCGGTCCGCAAACCGGACGGAACCCCGCTGTACGGCTCCACCTACTGCTCGACGGCCTGCGCCTTCAACACCATCACGCTTCCCGCGGACGGCACCTACACGATCATCGTCGATCCGACCGTCGCGCGGCCGGGGCCGATGACGGCAGGGGTGATCGCGGGCGATGTCACCGGCTCCCTGACCGTCGGCGGGGCACCGGTCAAGCTGACCACCACCGGGCCGGGGCAGAACGCCATCTGGTCGTTCGCCGGGACGGCCGGTCAGCGTATCGCGTTCGCCTTTACGGGCGGGACGTGGGACAACAACGGGTACGCGCGCGCCTCGGTGCGTAACCCGGATGGAACGGACCTGTTCAAGCCGACCTACTGCAAGTCGTCGTGCACGTTCGACACGGTCACGCTGCCAGTGACCGGGACCTACACGGTGGTCGCCGACCCGTACGGGGCGGCCGTGGGCTCGATCTCCGCGCAGGTCGTCGCGGGCGACGTCACCGGCTCCCTGACCGCCGGCGGGGCACCGGTCAAGCTGACCACCACCGGGCCGGGGCAGAAAGCCACCTGGTCGTTCGCCGGGACGGCCGGTCAGCGCATCGCGTTCGTTCTGACGGGCGGGACGTTCGACAACAACGGGTACGCACGCGCGTCGGTGCGCAATCCCGACGGATCGGACCTGTTCAAGCCGGTCTACTGCCAGCCGTCGTGCGCGTTCGACACCTCCACGCTGCCGGAGACCGGAACGTACACAGTGGTCGCCGACCCGTATGGAACGGCCGTGGGCTCGATCTCCGCGCAGGTCGTCGCGGGCGACGTCACTGGGACGCTCACGCCGGGCGGCGCCGCGGTCAAGCTGACCACCACCGAGCCGGGGCAGAACCCGACCTGGTCGTTGGCAGGAAAGTCCGGGCAGCGGATCTCGATCGCGATCTCGGGCGGAACGTTCACCAGCGCGCAGGCGTTGGTGCTCGGACCGGACGGCTCGGTCTTCCTGCCGAAGAAGTCCTGCTCCACCTCCTGTTTCTTCGATGCGACCGTACTGCCGGCGGACGGCACCTACCAGGTGGTGGTCGACCCGGCCGGTATCTACACCGGCTCGGCCTCCGCCCAGGTGAACCTCGTGGCGCAGGACGTGGCGGCGCAGGTCACCGTCGGCGGGCCGGCGTCCACGCTGACGACCACGATCGCCGGACAGCACGGTGTGTGGACGTTCGCCGGGACCGAGGGCCAGCAGGTGTCGTTCAACTTCACCGGTTCGACGTTCACCTCCAGCTCGGACATCAAGGTCAAGGTCAAGAAGCCGGATGGAACCGACCTGGTCGCCGACACCCGCTGCGGCGTCAACTGCCTGCTCGAGCCGACCGTGCTGCCGGTGACCGGCACCTACACGGTCGAGCTCAACCCGCAGAACGCCAAGACGGGTTCGCTGACCCTGCAGCTCTACACGGTGACTCACCTGACCGGCAGCGTCATCGTCGGAGGCGCCGCGTCCAGTCTCACGACGACGACGCCGGGCCAGAACGGAACCTGGTCCTTCTCCGGCACCTCGGGCCAGCTCGTCTCGTTCAACTTCACCGAAGCGAGTTTCGCCAGTGCGACCGGTGCTCGGGTGTCGGTGAAGAAGCCTGACGGCTCCGTGCTGGTGGCGGCCACTTACTGCGGTCGTAACTGCTTCCTGGAACCGGTTGCTCTTCCGGTGGCGGGTACCTACACGGTGGAATTCGACCCGCAGGATGGGAATGTCGGAAAGCTGACCGCTCAGCTCTACACGGTGACTCACCTGACCGGCAGCGTCACGGTCGGAGGCGCCGCGTCCAGTCTCACGACGACGACGCCGGGCCAGAACGGAACCTGGTCCCTCTCCGGCACCTCGGGCCAGCTCGTCTCGTTCAACTTCACCGATGCCGACTTCGCCAACAGCACCGGCGCCCAGGTGACGGTGAAGAAGCCTGACGGCTCCGTGCTGGTGGCGGCCACCTACTGCGGCCGCAACTGTTTCCTCGACCCAGTGGCCCTGCCAGCCACAGGCACCTACACCGTCGAATACAACCCGCGAGAGGAACAGGTCGGCAAGCTGACGCTGAGGACCTACTCGGTCGCCGACCTCTCTCCGGTGAGGATCACCATCGGTGGTGCCACCTCGACCCTGACCACCATGACCCCGGGCCAGAACGGAACCTGGACCTTCAACGGCACCACCAACCAGAAGGTGACCTTCACCTTCACCAACTCCAGTTTCGGCAGCTCCATCGACGCCCAGGTATCGGTGAAGAAGCCCGACGGCACCGCATTGGGCTCCACCACCTATTGCGGCCGCAACTGCACCATCTCCGCGACGACTCTGCCCGCCACGGGCACCTACACCATCCTCTTCGACCCCAAGGCCGATAAGACCGGCGCCCTGACCGTCAAACTAGCGCTGGCGAGCTAGATCGGCACGACGAACCGGCGGCGTGGGCTCGGTGGTGAAAGCCACCGAACCCACGCCGCCGTGGCGTTTACGGGTGTTGGGACCTGGGCCGCCGGCAGCGTGTCCGGAAACGGCAGCCTGACGGCGGGTTCAACGGTGAAGGAACATCGCCGTTCAACACGATTTCCTGCCGCAGGTAGACGCTCTCCTTCGCACCGATCGTGGGGCTGTAAGTGACTTGTAAGTCAGATGTGAGCGTTGAGGCTTACGTTCCTTATGCACCAAGCACAGGCGGAACATCCTGAACGGAGCGCATCCAATGCGACTGAGGGCCAAGAGCGTCCGCATCACCTGAGCATGAGGGTGACCACATAGCCGGTGGGGGCCGGAAGGTGCAGGTCCGGCCCCCACCTCATGCGACCTGTGCCAACGGATCTTTCCAGCTTATTTGAAGCATCCATCCAGAGATGTCAGCTTTGCCTACAGTACGACCCGTGGGGGCTCCGGTAATCAGAACGAACGTGTGGAGCGAGCTGCGAGTGACCTCCGCTCCTCAGCTGTCCGTGTCGATCTCTCCGAACCTGACCGCTCTCGCCATGATCGCCGACGCGCTGGCCGGCCGCCGGCGTGGCCTGCCCGAGCTGTGGCGGCGCGCGGTCCAGTCGAGGGTGAGCCCGCTGGGACGCGAGGCGGTCCTTCCGCTCGCCGCTCCCGGCTACTCCGTCGTGCCCGACAGCGTCGCGCCGATCACCCCCATGGACGACATGTCCGTGTCGGCCCAGGTGAGCGCGCTGAGCGACATACCGCCCGAATCCCTGATCAAGGACCTGGAGCAGGCGTTCGGCGACGGATCGCTGCCGACGCACTGGAGGGCCGCCGCCGAGCGGCCCGGCCGCTGGCTGCGCGGGTACGCCACCGCGCTCAACGACGTCTGGCACACCACCGAGCCGCTCTGGCAGCGGGCGCGGCCCCTGCTCGACCGGGAGATCGAGCGCGTCGGCATCACCTCCGTCCGCGGCGGCCCCGAGCTGCTGCTGGGCTCACTGAACGACCGCATCCGATACGGCGAGCGCGGCCTGCTGATCGCCGACATCGAGGCCAGCACGTACGAGCTGGGCAACCGGCGGATCATCCTGGTGCCGATGCTGGCGGGCAAGGACGCCGTGATCGTCAGCCTGGACCATCCCGACGCGGTGTGGATCGCCTACCCCGTCCCCGGTGCCGAGTCGCTGTGGCGCCGGCCCGTCGCGCCCGCCGTGGACGAGCTGTCCGCCCTGGTCGGCCCGGTACGCGCCGAACTGCTCTGCCAGCTGGACCAGCCCATGACGATGAGCATGCTGGCCGCCAACGTCAAGATCGCGCCCAGCGGGATCACCTATCACTGCGACCGGCTGCACGCCGCGCGGCTGATCAGCAGGGAGCGGCGGGGACGCGAGGTCTGGATCGCCCGCACCGACCGGGCGGAGGAACTGCTGTCGCTCTTCCGCCGCTGAGTGCTGACCGAGGAGATCTACTGTGGTCCTGAAATATCACCGTGAAGCGCTCGACGGGTGCGGAACGGCGGCGAAGAACGCTTCCGGTGCCTACGCCGAGGTCGCCGCGTCCGTGTCCGGCGCGGCGATCGACCAGGCCGCCTTCGGCCGGCTCGACAACTCCGGGGCGCTGGCCGCGGCGGTGAGCGAACTGAACGCGGCCGCCGGGACCACCGCGCGGACGCTCGGCGGGCATCTCCAGGCGGTGGAACAGGCGCTGGACGCCGTGGAGCGGACGTTCACGGACGCCGACGGGGCCGCGGTGCGCCGGTGAGCGGCATCGACGACGTACGGGGCGTCCCCGGCGGCGCCGAACTGGCCACGCTGGCCTCGACGTTGGTGGGCGACCCCGGCGCTGTGGGCCGCGTCGTCGGTGTGTGGCAGGCGACGGCCGACACCGGCCGGGGCCAGACCGCCGCGGTCAGGTCGGCCGTCGGCGATCTGGACGCCGCCTGGCAGGGGGCGAGCGCCGACGCGTTCGTCACGTACATGGACCGGGCCGGAAAGATCGGCGACACGCTGCACAGCGTGCTGTCGCAATGCGCCACGCACCTGGCCACGGCCGCCGAGGCCCTGCGGACGGCCGAGTCCCAGGCGAACGGGATCTGCCAGAACTACGCCGCCGCCGTACGCGACTTCCAGGCCAGGAACCCGCAGGCCACGCAGGAACAGATCCTGGAAGGCGTGCAGGGGTTGGTCGGGGACGCCCGCAAGCAGCTGGAGGAGCAGCGGACGGCCGCGAACAACGCGCTGGGCACGGCCGCGGCCGGTATCCGGGGCCTGCTGGGCGGGCTGGGCAAATCCACCGAGAACTGGCCGGAGCCGGACACAGAGCCCTTCGCCCCAGGTGCGGGGAAGCCCTTGGACTGGACCCCGTCGCGACAGCAAACCGGGAGCGGCACTTCCCTCGCCCAGGCCAGTGGAAAGGGAGGCAGCCTGCCCGGTTTCGGGGGATACGGGCCGAGCGGTCCGCCCCCGGCGGGCGGCGGACCAGCCCCGCAGGGACAGGTGGCCGACTGGATCACACAGGCCGTCAACGTCCTCAAGGCGCAGGGCTACCCGGTCGAGAAGATGAACGCCAACGACATCTGGACCATCATCCGGCACGAGTCGGGCGGCAACCCCAACGCGATCAACAACTGGGACTCAAACGCCGCCAAGGGCACGCCGTCCAAGGGGCTCATGCAGACGATCGACCCCACGTTCAACCGGTGGAAGCTGCCGGGGCACGAGAACATCTACAACCCGGTCGACAACATCATCGCCGGAGTCCGCTACGCCATCGAACGCTACGGCTCGGTCTCCAACGTGCCCGGCGTCGTCGGCACGAAGACCGGCGGCGGCTACCGGGGTTACTGACTCGTTGTCACTGAGCCGATTCGTGGTCACTGAGCCGGCGAGGCGGTGGCCACCGGCTTGGCGGCGCGTGCGGGATCCAGCACCGGCCCTTCGGGGATGAGCTGCAGCACGTTGGCGGGCACCGGGGTGGCGCGCTTGGCGTCGTACCCCAGCTTGCCCAGCACATCCGCGTTCGGCACGGCGTAGCGCCGCCCCTCGTCCGTCACCAGGTAGTACGACTGCACCGCGTCGAGCTGGCCGTCACCGGGCAGGACCCCGGCGACGATCGCCCGGCCGGGCGGCAGACGTACCAGATCCGTGGCGTCGCCGCGTGGCGCGGGTAGCGTGCCGCCCGACATGAGCCGGGCGCGGGCCGAGCCCTTGTCGGCGTCGGCGTAGACCGCGCAGAGCGGGCTCGCCGGGTCGTAGGCCGTCATCTTCGGCATCGACGCGGGCAGGCCGTCGGCGGGGAGCTTGGTGCGGGAGCGCGGGGCGGCGTTGGCCGTCGCCGCGTCGATCTTGATCTCGGCGGTGGTGCCGCCGCTGTACGCCGCCGGGTCGCTCAGCAGGAGCGTCGCCTGCGTACGCGTGACGGGCGCCAAGCCGTCGGCCAGCTGCACGTACCAGTGCGGCTCGCCCCCGGCGACGGCCGTGGCCCGGAAGACCTGCCCCACGGCGGCCTTCTCACCACCGGGCCCGGTCACCGGCCGCCCCCGCCCCTCGATCGCGGGCGCGGCCAGGTCGGGCCCTTCCGGAAGCGCGTTCAGCCAGGCCACGGGCACGGCCGCCGGGTCGGTGCCGCTGAGGCCGCGCGCGATCCCGGCGGGCACGCGCATCCGCGCGCCGCGCCAGATCGCCCAGGTCTGCCCGCCGACGTCCACGAGCATCGCGCTGTCCTCGGCGAGCGGCCGATCGCCCGCCTGCCGCCCGGCGATCAACGTCACGTACGGCTTGCGCCCCGTGTCGCTCTCGCGCTCCTGAACGCAGACCGACCAGGGACCACTCGCGAGCCGATCGGCGGCCGGCAGCGAGTCGGGCGCCCCCGGGATGCCGACCGGCGTACCGCGCTCGTACGAGCTCAGCGCGTCCCTGGCGACCACCCGCTCGGTGATCTGCGGCGAGTCGAGCACGAGCCGGGCTGAGGCGTAGTTGGCGACCGGGATCAGCCTGCGCTGGGGCTGGCTGTAGACGTAGCGGGCCCCGGTCTCGCGCTCGATGATCAGCGTCCCCGGGTCCCGCAGCGCCTTCGTACCGCTGGGCCGGAGCAGGCCGACGACCGCGAACCCGACACCCAGCAGCACGGCGACCATGGCGCCGGCCAGGAAGCCGATGTTCTGGCGGCGCAGCGGCCACTCGGGCTGGTTCGGCTGGGCTCGCATCAGAGCCAGGCCGATGCGCTGGACCGTGAGCCGGTACGCCTGGTAGAGGTCGCGCTGGCTGTGCACGCCCACCTCCCCGGAATTCGCCCGGCCTAATTTATCCAGATAAGAACGGCAAAGGCGTGACACTTCAACAGTTCTGTAATGGACACACTCGCCGCGCACCCTCGGCTGCCGGCGTCCGCCACCAGGCGTTTGCACCCGCGACTCCGGCTCGGCGCCAATCCTGCCGGTCTTGAGCCGGGGACGTCGTGTGTCGGCGCGCGCCTGGGCTGCGTATGGTCGTGCGCCCCTGGCCGAGCATCCGCACCGGCGGGCACCCCTGACAGCAGCACCCGCACTGGCGAGCACCCCTGACAGCAGCACCCGCACCGGCCAGTGGAATCGGCACCTCCGACATGATTGTCGGAGCGCCACCCGCCCGATACCAAACCGAAGATCGACGGCGGAGGCGGTTCTTACGCGATCGATGGACGATCACGCGGTATTGTCTGTCGATCGTCGGCCAATGGCCGCTTTATCGGACGCATGGTATTTGATGGCAAGACATCGAAATGAGGCGGGTTGGAGTGTCTTCAGAGGCTGAGGAGCGGATCGCCGCAGCGCTGGATAGCGGCGCTACTGAATTGGACCTTGCTGACTTCGGTCTTGATACTCTTCCTGAGGCGCTGGGCGACCTCACTGGTCTTACCAAGCTCAACCTGAAGGGTAATCGGCTCACTGAATTACCCAGGTGGTTGGGCAGCAAACGTTGGCGACCGGCCGACAGCCCGGCCCGACTGCGCGCCACCTACAACCGCTGCTTCGGCGTCATGCACATGATCTCCGCACTCGACCTGGCCACCGGCAAGCTGTACTACCGCATCTGCAGGCGCAAGCGGTGGCGGGAGTTCTTGTCCTTCCTGAAGACTCTTCGCGCTCGCTGGCCTGGCGAAAAGCTGTACGTGATCATGGACAACTACTCGCCGCACAAACATTCCGAGGTCCGCTCCTGGGCCGCCGACAACAACGTCGAGCTGGTGTTCCTGCCCACCTATGGCTCGTGGTTGAACTGGATCGAGTCCGAGTTCGCCGCACTGCGCTACTACGCCCTCAACGGCACCGACCACCGCACCCACGACGAGCAGAACGCCGCAATCGGCGCCTACGTCCACTGGCGCAACACCCGCGCCCAACCCAAGACCAGCTTCGCCGCCAGCTCACCCATCCGAAGCTGGACCAGTTACCCGGCCAAGGCTGCGTGACGGGCCGCTAGCCCGCGAGGATTCTGTCCCAGTCCACCGTCTTGGCCCACTCGGCGTAGCTGTGCCAGCGCACGGCGGGGTACCTGGCATGCAGGGTCTCGATGTCAAGGAAATCGGTGTTGTTCTCGAAGTTCTCGAACATCGTGGCCACCTCCTCGCCGGCCCACTGCCGCACCATGTCCAGCGGCATCTGCTGGTAGGGGATCTCCCGGCCGAGCACCTCGCTCAGAATCCGGGCCGCCTCCTGCCCGGTGACGCGATCGGAGGCGATGTCGATCCGCTGGCCGATGAGCTCGTCGGGGTTCTCGACGGCATGTACGGCCATGCCGGCGATGTCCAGGACGCTCACCTGGTCGAGCGGCTTGCCCGGAGTCAGCGGGTTGGCGAGCAAGCCGTCCCCGAGCTGACTGAAGCCGAGGTTGAGCACGTTCTCCATGAAATACACCGGGCCGAGCACCGTCGCGCGCACCGGCCGCTCGCGCAAATACGCCTCGATGAGCTGCTTGCTGTCGGCGTGGTCGACGTTGGTGGCCACCAGCCGGTCGCCGCCCCGCACAGAGGAGTACACCAGGTGGATGTCGAGGCGAGCGGCGGTGTCGACGAGCTGGCGTCCCTGCGCGACCTCCTCGTCCTTGCCACCCTCCCCGAACGGCACCGACAGGCCAAAAACCGCGTCGGCGCCTGTGCAGGCCCGCTGGAGCGCGTCGGGATCGGCGAGGTCGCCGGTGGCAAGCCGTGCTCCCTGGGTTAACAGCGTCTTGGCGGCCGGCGACTCGGGCGAGCGCACGTACGCCACCACCTCGTGGCCGCGCTCCAAGAGCAGGTCGGCGACTGCGCCGCCCTGCTTGCCGGTGGCGCCGGTAACGACGACTTTGGTCATGAAACATCTCCATGGTTGGGCTGGATTCGATCCAGGACATGCGGGCGCGTTTTGACCGGCCCATCCGGCCGCGCCGCCCGCATCAGCGATTCTGGGACCTCAACCACAATTGAGGTCAAGCGCCGGACAGCCTGACGCTGCCTTGAGCATCACCCGTCGGGCTGGCCACCCGCTGGTTCTTGGCGATGAAGTGCGGGTCGTTGGACGCCTTCCAGATCGTGGTGGGCTGTCAGCTCACTACGCTCGCGTGCAGGATGCTTCGCAGGCCCTCTCGACTGATCGCCGCCACCACACCCCGGGGAGATGAGGTGTTCGGCCAGGGTGCGCAGGCTCCAGGTGGAATGACCGGTTATATCCCACTCGGCGGGAACCGTCCGGGCGATCAGGCAGATGTGCCCACGCACCCGTCAATTACCGGGTCAACGTTCCGGGACGGGCCACTAGTACCGCCGCACTCAGTCGCGGCCGGGCGGTGCTGGACCGGGGTGCCTGGGGAGGCGTGCTCCCCACGGCAGGCAGAGGCACCGACCTGCCGACCGTGGGGATGTCTAGTGGCGGGACACCAGAGCCCAAACGACCCGCTCGTTGCGGGTGTTGTAGTAATGACCCCACGAGCCGTCGGTGATCTCGTGCACTACGTGCAGCCCACGGCCGGACTCGATCGCCGTGTCCTCATCGTCGGGGCCGGGGTCGTTCACGGGCTGTCGAAGCTGAGGGAAGGTACTGGCGTGTCCAGGATCAACCACGACCAGCCGGATGAAGCCTTTCTCCGCCTCTAGCCTCATGCGCACCCACCGCGCCGCCGGCATGGTCCCGAGGCCGTACCTGATGGCGTTGGTGACCAACTCCGTGGCGAGCGTCTGAAGGTCATAGGCCCGGGGGTGGTCCGCTCCCACCCACGACGCGATGGTGTCGCGCGCTCTGGCGGGGATCACGCGGGGATCCAGATCCTTCATCTCGAAGGTGTGGCATTGGGCGGGGGAGTGGAGCGCCGCATTCATGATTATTCACCGACTTTGTCCGTGTCGTGCTCGCCTCTGGATTTATTCAGGCTGTGTCACCACGGGTGGAGGGTGTGGTGAACCGCTAGCCAGAATGGCATTGGGGCGATATTTTTCTCAGTGGTCGGCGAAGTCTGTAGCGACACAGTTTCCAGGCTGCGGAGTTTCGCCGCAGTGGCACGTAAGGAGGGGTGTGGCGTGGGAATCGAGGTAAAACTAGACCCCGAAACAAGCCCAGACGCGCGATATGGTTATGAATTGCGTAAACGGCGTAAAGAGGCGGGATTGACGTTGGCTCAGCTGGGGGCCCGGGTCGCCCTCACGGGTCAGCAGATCGGCAACATCGAGCGGGCCGACCGCCGGATGGATGAGAACAGGGCGCGCCGGTGCGAGGAGGCCATGGGACTCCCGCCAGGTGATCTCGTGCAGCACCTTCCCCGTAGGTCTCGCAGCAACGTGACCTTTCGCAACTTCCTGCCGTGGCTGGACAGGGAGAAGCGGGCCACGGAGCTGTGCGCCTATGAAGGGTTGATCATTCCGGGACTGCTCCAAACTCGGGAGTACGCGGAAGCTGTCTGTCAAGGCAGACCCGGTACAACCCCTGAGCAGGTGAAAGAAGCCGTGGAGGCGCGGATGCAGCGACAAGCCATTTTGCGCCGGGAGAACCCTCCGTTCCTATATGCCGTTCTCGACCAGTGCGCACTGCTACGCCCCGTAGGAAGCGAGGAAATCACCCGGGATCAGCTTCAACATCTCCTCATGATGGGTAGAAGTCCGAACATAGTGATTCAGATCGTCCCCCTACGCGCTATGTCTACGCGTGGCCTGGTGGCAGGGTTCGTGATCGCTCGGACCGCTGGAGATGGCGACGAAGCCGTCTTCATCGACACCCCTGACGGGGGCCGCATGGTGGACCGGCTCGAGTCTGTGGAGATGCTGAAGGCTTGGTTTCAGACGATCAGGGCGGATGCGCTGTCCCGGGCAGACTCGATGGCGCTGATCGAAGAGAGGCTGACACAAGAATGGATCTGGCACTGAGCGAAGAACTCAGGAACGCGGCGTGGCGAAAGAGCCCCCTCTCGGACGCTCAGGGGAACTGCGTACAGGTGGCTCCCCTGTCGGCCGGACGCGTCGCGGTGAGAGACAGCAAGGACCCCGATGGGCCTGCTCTGGTGTTCACCGATCCGGAGTGGAAGGCGTTCGCCGGTGGGGTGAAAGAGGGAGTATTCGACTTCTAGACACCGGTGGAGGGGGTCTGGCCTTTGGTCAGGCTCCCTGCTACGCATGGCCGGTTCCTGCTCTTCCAGGTCGTTGACCCGCTGGCTCCGGCCATCGCGGCGGTGCCGGAAAGCATGCGGCCGTTGCCGACAGCCCGCTGCCGAGGTCGAGAAGAAGCCAACAGACAATGGTGCACATGACACGTGCGGTGTACGTCGCGGCGGGCGAGGCGGAAAGCAACAAGGGCGTGGTCGCCCTGGGCATGGTGGCGCTGCTGTCCCGGCAGGTGGGGACCGTGGGCGTGTTCCGTCCGGTGGTGCGGGCAGGCCGTGAGGACAACCTGATCAACACCATCCGGAGCAGGTTCCAGCTCAGCCTGCCCTACGAGACGTACGCCGGCGTCACCTACGACGAGGTGCACGCCGACGCCGAGCGTGCGGCCGGTGACATCGTGGCTCGTTACCGTGCGCTCGCGGGGCGATGCGACGCGGTGGTCGTGGTCGGGACCGATTACACCGATGTGGGCGCGCCGACCGAGTTCGAGTTCAACGCCAGGCTCGCCGCAGACCTGGGAACGCCCGTGCTGAACGTGGTGAGCGGGAGAGCCAGGACGGTCTCGGAGATCAGTGCCGCGATCGAGCTGTCGTCCCGGCAACTGGCGCAGCACCACGCCCAGGAACTGGCGGTCGTGGTCACCCGGGCGGCTGCCGAGCGCATCGCGATCGATCACCCTACGCCGGTGTTCGTACTGCCCGAGACCCCCTCCCTGCGCGCGCCCACGGTCGCCGACCTGCTGGATGCCTGCGACGGCAGGTTTTTCCTCGGCGAGCGCGACGGGCTGGGCCGGGAGACGAGCGCGCTGATGGTGGGCGCGATGTCACTGCCCGGCATCCTGGACCGCTACACCGAGGGCGCCGCGGTGATCATCCCGTCCGATCGGGCCGCCGCGCTACTCCCAGGGCTGATCGCGGCGCACGCGGCGCCGGGCTTCCCCGCCCTGTCGGCGGTGATCATGACGGGTGGCACGGACCTGCCCGCCCCGGTGGACCGGCTGCTACGGAGCATGACCATTCCCCTGCCGGTCATCGCCACCGACCATGACACCTTCGACACCGCGACCCGCCTGTCGGCCGTGGAGGGCCAGTTCACACCAGAAGCCGGCGGGAAGATCGACACAGCGCTGCGCCTGTTCGCCGAACACGTCGACGGCCAACTGCTGCTCGATCGGCTGGCCATCGCCAAGACCGACGTCGTCACGCCGCTGATGTTCGAGTACGAGCTGCTGGATCGGGCACGTACCCGGCGTCGGCACATCGTGCTGCCAGAGGGCGAGGAGCCGCGCATCCTGCGCGCGGCCGACGTCCTGCTGCGCCGTGGCGTGGCCGAGCTCACTCTGCTCGGCGACGAGGAGCGGATCAGGGTACAGGCCGCCCAGCTCGGCCTGGATCTGGACGAGGCCAGGGTGCTCAGCCCGTTCGACGCGCAGCTGCGCGAGCGGTTCGCCCGCGAGTACGCGAGAGTCCGGGCGCATCGGGGGATGACCACCGAGCTGGCCCGCGACACGGTCACCGATGTGTCCTACTTCGGCACGCTGATGGTTCACACCGGCATGGCCGACGGCATGGTCTCGGGCGCGGCGCACACTACCGCGCACACCATCAGGCCGGCGTTCGAGATCCTGCGCCTGGGGCTGGTCTCCAGCGTGTTCTTCATGTGCCTGGCCGATCGGGTGCTGGTCTACGGCGACTGCGCGGTCAACCCCGATCCGAGTGCCGAGCAGCTTGCCGACATCGCGATCTCCTCGGCTCGCACCGCCGCCCTGTTCGGCGTCGACCCCAAGATCGCCATGCTTTCGTACTCGACGGGTGCCTCGGGTGCCGGCGCCGATGTCGACAAGGTCCGCACCGCCACCGAGCTGGTCCGCGAGCGCCGTCCCGACGTGATGGTGGAGGGGCCGATCCAGTACGACGCCGCGGTCGACCCCTCGGTGGCGCGGACCAAGATGCCCGACAGCCAGGTGGCCGGCCACGCCACCGTCTTCGTGGTGCCCGACCTCAACACCGGCAACAACCTTTACAAGGCCGTCCAGCGCAGCGCCGGCGCCGTCGCGGTGGGACCGGTGCTGCAAGGACTGCGCAAGCCCGTCAACGACCTGTCTCGCGGTGCCACCGTCGCCGACATCGTCACCACCGTGGCCATCACCGCCGCCCAGGTGCGAGACGACGATGCGGACGCCCCTTCATCGGTGGAGCGCGTCCGGAGTGTCGTCCTCCACTAGGAAGCCGCCGGACTGGTGACGCCAGAGCCGGGCGTAGGGGCCGTCGGACTCAAGCAGCTCGCCGTGGGTGCCCTGCTCCACGATCTCGCCCTGGTTCAGCACGACGAGCCGGTCCATGCGGACGACGGTGCTCAGGCGGTGCGCGACCACGAGCGCGGTGCGCTCCTGCATCAGTTCCCACAGCGCTTCCTGGACGAGGATCTCGCTTTCGGAGTCGAGGGCGCTGGTCGCCTCGTCCAACAGCAGGATCGGGGCGTCGCGCAGAATGGCTCGGGCGAGGGCGACCCGTTGCCGCTGGCCGCCGGACAGCTTGACGCCACGCTCGCCGACCAGGGTGTCGAATCCCTTCGGCAGCGACTCGACGAACTCCGTGACGTGCGCCGCCCGCGCCGCCCGCATGATCTCCGCGTCGGTGGCGCCCGGCCGGGCGAAGGCGATGTTGTCGCGCACCGACCGGTGGAACATGGCCGGCTCCTGGGGTACGTACGCGATGAGGCTGCGCAGATCGGCCTGCCGCAGGCGGGCGATGTCCTGGCCCCCGATCAGGATCCGGCCACCGTCGACGTCCATGAGGCGCAGCAACAGCCGGGTGAGCGTGGTCTTGCCGCCGCCGGACTGGCCGACCAGTCCGATCTTGGTGCCACTGGGGATGTCCAGGTCCAGACGCTCGAACAGGGACGAGCCGCCGGCGTGCGCGAACGTCACCCGGTCGAAGCGGATGCTCGCGTCCGCCCGGCGCAGCGGCTGCGGGTCGGCCGGATCGACCACACTCGGCGGTACGAGCAGTAGCTCGGTGAACTGGGCGGCTTCGGTGAGCACGCTCTCGATGCGCCGGTATACCTGGTTGAACTCGAACATGACGCTGATCGTGTTGGAGTAATAGGTGAACGTCACCACGACGGCCTCCACGCCCAGACCGCCCCGGAGCGCGACGGCGAGCAGCAGGCCGAGGGCGCTGGTGAGGATCGAGATGGGGGCGACCACGGTGTCCACGCGCAGGTTGCCGTAGTCCCAGGAGCGCAGCGACAGTTTCCGCAGCTCGGCGACCCTGACGCGATGCTCGGTGGCCTCGCGGTCCTCGGCGGCGAACGCGCGTACGGTGTCCATGTTCGACAGGACGTCGGCGACGTGGCCGGAGACCCGCACCTTGGCGGCCTCACGCTGGTCGACCAGCGCCTGGCGGCGGCGGATGAGCGGCGCGACGAGGCAGCCCGTGACGATGATGAGGCCCACCAGAACGAAGACCAGCAGCGGGTGATACGTCCACAGCACCACCGAGGCGAAGGCGATCGGCACCACCTTGGCCATGATGGAGAAGGTCAGCGTGTCGACGAAGTCCTCGAACCGGGAGGAGAACCCCAGCACCCGTTTGGTCAGCGACCCGGCGAAGTTGTTGTGGAAGAACGCGGTGTCCTTGGTCAGCAACTCGTCCATGCCCATCACGCCGAGGCGCTCGATGCCGCGGGCGTCCGTACGGTTCAGGAAATGCAGCCCGATCCGCCACAGCACCTCACCGGCCAGCAGCAACCCGGCGAAGCCGAGCACGTACGGCAGGAGCGCGCCGACGGAGCCGTCGCCGCCCGCGGACAGTCGCCCCACAATGCCGGCCACCGCCAGCGGCGCCAGGTAGAACAGGCAGATGTTCCCGAGGGCGGGCGTCATCAGCGCGGGCACCGCGACGCGCCACTGGCGCACCAGCTCACCGGAGTAGTGACGCAGCGCGAGCAGGACCGCCGACTTTCGTACGGATGAAACGCCTTCGGAGCCCTGAAGCGATCCGAGCACAGCCATCCGCCCCTCCCGAACCCCGACAACCGGCCGTGACCATGCTGCCGCAGGGCGTACGCGGAGGCGACTGATTTTCCGGCCGTTAGGCCCTGGGCCTCAGCTGACCAGCCCGCGGATCGTCTCGTACACATCCAGTACGGCCAGCGCCAGCGGCAGCAGGGCGATCATCAGCACGATGTCGAGGATGTCGGCCAGCCGCCCCCAGAACGGAGTGGGCCGCGAGGCCGAAAGCCAGAGCGCCACCCCGGCCACCAGCAGCGCCAGCAAAACCAGCCCGGGCACCACCCCGAACAGCACCACCTCGCGAGCCGACCCCACCGCCACGGCCAGGATCGGCAGGCCGGAGCCGAGCAGGGCCGAGGTCAGCAGCCACAGCCGCTGGGCCCGGCCTTCGAAGACGCGGGCGCGTAGCAGCAGGGCGGCCGAGAGTGACAGGCTCATCGCGACCGCCGGCCAGGTGCCCGCCACCGCCAGGAGGATCTGGGCGCCGAGCGTGAGGAGCGACACCCCGCCGAGCAGGCCCGTGCAGAAGGCGTCCGCGACGACCGTCCGGTCGATCACCATCCGGCCGTCCAGGTCGCCGCCCTCGCGGCGCAGTTCGTCGGCGGTCGTCGGCAGGGCGGGCAGCGGCAGCCCGGCCAGCCGGAACGACACCGACGGCACCACCGTCGTCATGCCCACGGCCAGGGTGGCCAGCAGCGCGGCCACCCCGGCCGCCGGTACGGCGAGGACCATGACCGCCAGCGCGCCGAGCAGGCCGCAGAACGCGGCGAAGGCCACCCCGAGGAACGTCGGCAGCCCCTGGGCCACGGCGAACCCGATGGCCGTGGCCAGCATCAACGTGACCCCGAACGCCGCCAGCAGGTGCGGCGCGCCCAGCCCGGTCAGGCCGGTCGGGGAATCGGGTCCGAACAGCCCGGCGACGAACCCGTACGGCAGGGCCGCGTACCCGATCGCCGCTCCCGCGCCCGCGTCACCCAGGGCCCGCGACAGCGCCGCCGCGGCCAGCAGCAGCACCAGCGCGATCCCCGCCGCGACCATGGCGGCGGGCGTCCACGGCGGGCCGGTCAGCAGCAGGGCGGCGGCGCCCGCGCCCAGCGCCACCGCGGCGGTCCGCAGCCCGTACGACCTGGTGACGGCGGGCTGCCACCGGCTGGTGCGTTCGAGTACACCGGTCGCGACGGCGTCGGCCACGTCGTCGAAGACGGTCTCGGGCAGTTCGTGCCCCCGGGGCCGCAGGTGCAGCAGTTCCCCGTCGTGCACGGCCAGGTCCGACAGCGTCACGTTCACGTCGAACGGCTGCCCGCCCACGCGCTGGAGCACCCAGCCGCCATGGGCGAGCCCGGCCTCCGCCAGCCCTTCGCCCGCGATGCGCAGCAGCGTCGGCAGCATGCTCGCCAGCGGCATGTCCGAGGGCAGGCCGAGATCGAGGGACCCCCGAGGGGTGACGATCGTGACCCGGCACAGGTCGGTTCCGGTGGCGCTCACTTGGAGGAGTGTATGGACTGGCTCCCCGCCGCGCCGCCGTAAATATGTCGAGAAAATTTGAAATGTCGCTTAATACGTGGTCTGACGGGCTTTTATGAGGGTTGTTTGGTGGCCGGTTCGGTGAGGTGCGGTGAGCGGCAACACATGGGTGGTGCGTCGGCCCGACCGGCGCAGGCCGCCGGAGCAACCGAGCGGTGAGGTGCTGCTGGAGCCGCCACCCGAGATCCCCGAGACGGTCACGGGCGGTGGCCTGACCCAGATACTGACGTACCTGCCGATGATCGCCGGGGCGGGCGCGATGGCGCTCATGTTCACCGGCGGCGGCACGGGAAACCCGATCATGATGGTTTCCAGCGGCCTGTTCGCCGTCTCGATGGTGGGCATGACGATGGGCCAGATGCTCAGGAACACCGGCGAGCGCAAGAACCGCATCAACGGCCAGCGCCGCGACTACTACCGCTACCTGGAGCAGGTGCGCAAGCGCGTACGCAAGGCCGCCGAGCAGCAGCGCAAGGCCATGACCTGGAACCATCCCGACCCCGTCACGCTGTGGTCGCTGGTCATGACCTCGCGGCTGTGGGAGCGGCGCCCCCGCGACGACGACTTCGGCCAGCTGCGGATCGCCACCTCCGCGCAGCGTCTCGCGCTGCCGCTCATCCCGCCCGAGAGCCGGCCGATCGAGGACCTCGACCCGATGTCCGCTGGGGCGCTGCGCCGCTTCGTCCGTACCCACGCCACGGTCCCCGGCCTGCCGGTCGCGCTGGCGCTGCACTCCTTCGCCCGCATCACGCTCGCGGGCGAGCCCGAGGCCGTCCGCGGCCTGGTCCGCGCCGCGCTGGCCCAGGCGGTGGCCCTGCACTCGCCCGAGGACCTGCGGGTCTCGGTGTGCACCGGGCCCGAGCACGCGGCCGAGTGGGAGTGGGTCAAGTGGCTGCCGCACGCCTTCCACCCCGAGGAGGAGGACGGGGCGGGCCCGGTCAGGCTGGTCACCAGGGACCTCGGGGAGCTCGACGACCTGCTCGGGTTCGAGCTGAAGGATCGGCCGAGGTTCAGCAGGGGCCTGTCGCAGGACGTACTGCCGTACCACGTGGTGATCCTGGACGGCGGCCGGGTGCCCGCTGGCAGCCAGCTCGGCACCGACGCCATCGAGGGCGTGACCGTGATCGACCTCAGCGGGTCGGCGGGACAGGCGCCCGCGCAGCTGTCGCTGAACCTGGACGTCACGGCCGACGAGGTGGTCCGGGTCGTCGAGGACGACATGGGCAAGCAGGTCAGGACCGCGCTCGGCCGGCCCGACGTGCTGGGTCTGCCCGCGTTCGCCGCGCTGGCCAGGCAGCTCGCGCCTATGCGGGCCGGCGCGGCCGGCGGGGCCGAGGAGGAGGGCGACGCGTTCGCCACCAACACCACGCTCACCGACCTGCTCCGCATCGGCGACGCCCGCCGGATCTCGGCCGCCGTGACCTGGCAGGCCCGGCCGGTCAGGAACCGGCTGCGGGTGCCGCTCGGCCTGGGTGCCGACGGCCGGCCCGTCGAGCTGGACATCAAGGAGGCCGCGCAGGGCGGCATGGGTCCGCACGGGCTCGTGGTCGGCGCGACCGGCTCCGGCAAGAGCGAGCTGCTGCGTACGCTGGTGCTCGCGCTGGCGATCACCCACTCCTCCGAGGTGCTGAACTTCGTCCTGGTCGACTTCAAGGGCGGCGCGACGTTCCTGGGCCTGGACACGCTGCCGCACGTCTCGGCCGTCATCACCAACCTGGAGGACGAGCTCCCGCTGGTCGACCGCATGCACGACGCGCTGCACGGCGAGCTGGTACGCCGCCAGGAACTGCTGCGCTCGGCCGGCAACTACGCCTCCGTACGCGACTACGAGCAGGCCCGCGAGCAGGGCGTCCGGCTGAGCCCGCTGCCGACGCTGTTCATCGTGCTGGACGAGTTCAGCGAACTGCTGTCGGCCAAGCCGGAGTTCATCGAGCTGTTCGTGATGATCGGGCGGCTCGGCCGCTCGCTCGGCGTGCACCTGCTGCTCGCGTCCCAGCGGCTGGAGTCGGGGCGGCTGCGCGGGCTGGACACGCACCTGTCGTACCGGATCGGGCTGCGGACGTTCTCGGCGGCCGAGAGCCGGGCGGTGCTGGGCGTCGCGGACGCGTACTCGCTGCCGCCCGAGCCGGGCAACGCGTACCTGATGTTCGAGACGACCGGGATGACCAGGTTCAAGGCCGCCTACGTGTCCGGCCCCTACCAGGTGGCGCAGCGGGAGAACCGCGCGGTCGCCGCCCGTCCCGGCCACCAGGGCAAGATCGTCTGGTACGGCACCGAGCGGGTGCCGCTGCCGCCGCCGCCCGCGGTCGAGCCCGAGCCCGTCGCCGAGGACCGGGAGCAGCAGGACAGCCTCCTCAATATCGTGGTCGACCGACTGACCGGGCAGGGACCTGCCGCCCACCGGATCTGGCTGCCCCCACTTAAGGAACCGGCCCCGCTCGACCGGCTGCTGCCGCCGCTCCAGGCGACCGCGACGCACGGACTCACCGCCGCCGGCACCGGCCAGAACCGCCCCGGCCGGCTGCACGCCGTGGTGGGCATCGTGGACAGCCCGTTCGACCAGCGGCGCGACCCGTACTGGCTGGACCTGTCGGGCGCGGCGGGCAACGCCGCGATCATCGGGTCGCCGCAGACGGGCAAGAGCACCCTGCTGCGTACGCTGATCGCCGCGCTCGCGGTCACCCACACGCCCAAGGAGGTGCAGTTCTACTGCCTCGACTTCGGCGGCGGCACGCTGTCGGCGCTGGCCGGGCTGCCGCACGTCGGCGGCGTGGCGACCAGACTGGACACCAACCGGGTCCGGCGGACGGTGGCGGAGATGACGGCCCTGCTGGCACGCAGGGAGCGGCTGTTCGTGGAACGGGGCATCGACTCGATCGCCACCTACCGCCGGCTCGTGGCCGCAGGGGAGTACGAGGGCGACGGCTGGGGCGACGTCTTCCTCGTGGTGGACGGCTGGGCCACGATGCGTCAGGAGTTCGAGTCGCTGGAGGCGCCGCTGAGCGAGCTGGTCTCCCGGGGGCTCGGCTTCGGCATCCACGTCGTCGGCACGGCCAACAAGTGGTCGGAGTTCCGGTCCAACGTACGCGACATGTTCTCCACCAGGCTGGAGCTCAGGCTGGGCGACTCCTTCGAGTCGGAGATCGACCGGAAGGCCGCCGCCAACGTACCCGAGGGGGCGCCGGGCCGCGGCCTGACCCGCGAGGCGCTGCACTTCCTCGCCGCGCTGCCCCGCGCGGACGGCAAGGCCACCGTGGACGACCTGGCCGAAGGGGTCGCCGCGCTGGTGGCGGACGCGGCGAACGCCTGGCACGAGCCACCGGCGCCGCCCGTACGGCTGCTGCCCGACCTGTTCCCCGTGCACACGCTGCCCGGACCGGACGAGAGCGGCCCGCGCATCCCGATCGGCATCGACGAGGCCGCCCTGGCGCCCGTCTCGCTTGACTTCGACGCCGACGCGCACTTCGTCGTCTTCGGCGACACCGAGAGCGGCAAGACCAACCTGCTGCGCGTCGTCGCCGAGGGCATCGTCGACAGGTTCACGCCGCTGGAGGCGCGGATCGTCATCATCGACTACCGCCGCTCACTGCTCGACACGGCCGACAACGAGCACCGGATCGGGTACGCCGCCTCCAGCACCGCCGCGGCCACCGTGCTCAAGGGCATCCACGAGGTCATGCAGACCCGGCTGCCGCCGCCCGACCTCACCTCCGAGCAACTGCGGACCAGGAGCTGGTGGACCGGCCAGGACCTGTACGTGATCGTGGACGACTACGACCTGGTGGCCACGTCCGCCAATCCGCTGGCCGTACTCGGGGACCTGCTGCCACAGGCCCGGGACATCGGGCTGCACCTGATCCTGGGGCGGGCCATAGGAGGTGCGGGGCGCAGCCTGCTCGACCCGGTCGTGCGGCGGTTGAAGGAGATGAACACCCCGGCCGTGCTGCTGTCGGGGCCTCGGGACGAGGGGGCGCTGTTCGGTAACGTGCGGCCACAGCAGCTTCCGCCGGGGCGGGGGTTCTATGTGGACCGGCGCTCGGGGGCGCGGCTCATCCAGACGGCGTATCTGACGCCCCCGGAAGCGGGCTAGAAGATCGTGGCTGCTCAGTGGCTGATGACGACCTTGCCGAAGTGGGCACCGCTCGCCAGGTAGGACGCGGCGTCGAGCGCCTCTTCGAAGGGGAAGACGCGGTCGATCACCGGCCGCAGCTTGTGCGCCGTGATGACCCTGTTCATGTCCTCCAGGTCGCTCCTGCTGCCGCCGCCGATCGCGCGCAGCGTCGCGCCGCTGTAGGTGAAGTCCAGGAGGTTCATGCCCGTCGTGTCGTACGCGACGTGGCCGACCAGCGAGATGACGCCGCGGTAGGCAACGGCCGCGATCGACTGCGCGATCGTCCCGGCGCCACCGACCTCCACGACCACATCGGCGCCCCGGTCGTCGGTGAGCTCGCGCACCTGCCGGCCCCAGTCCGGCGTGGAGACGTAGTTGATCACGTCGCTCGCGCCGAGTTCGAGCAGTCGCACGGCCTTCTTCTCGCTGGAGGTCGTGGCGATCACGCGGGCTCCCGCGGCGCGGGCCAGCTGCAGGGCGAACAGCGAGACACCGCCCGATCCCTGGATGAGCACCGTGTCCCCGGGACCAGCCCCCGCTCCTGTGCCCTCGCCGCGGCCATGAGTGGCTCCGGCAGCCCGCTGAAGGCGCTGAAGTAGTCCTCCATAGCCCGCAGCCACTGCCGCAACGCCTCGGAGGCATCGCCGAGTTGCGCGATGTCCGCCTGGCGGGCCACCAGTTCCTCCGAGCGCGTCTGCAGCACGGCCGCCAGCAGCGCCTCCCGGGTGGGGAAGTGCCGGTACAGCGTGC
Organism: Nonomuraea sp. NPDC049129; assembly: GCF_040648495.1. Classification (NCBI taxonomy): domain Bacteria; kingdom Bacillati; phylum Actinomycetota; class Actinomycetes; order Streptosporangiales; family Streptosporangiaceae; genus Nonomuraea; species Nonomuraea sp. NPDC049129. Next base: position 364,530 of record NZ_JBEZDU010000004.1, read on the forward strand.
CGGGCCCGACGCCGGCCTCCTTGGCCACCGCCTCCAAAGAGGTGCCGACCCCATAGTCCAGAAAGTGACGCTGCGCTGCAGGCGGCATCCGGTCAAATTGGGGCGGCGCACCCGGCATGCCGGCGCCGAGACGAAGCCTGAGGAGAGCGCCGTCCCGGTATGGCGGAGCGCGACTCACCCAGGATCGGGGGCCACGGTGCGGAGTGGTCCCGGTGTGTCGCCTCATGGAACACGCTGGAAACCGATCGGTTTTCATTTCGTCGGAATCGAGTTAACCTCGCAGTATGACCACCGAAGTGAGGCTAAGTCCCCGAGAGCGGCTGCTGGAGGCGGCGGCCACGCTCACCTACCGAAACGGTGTCGGCATCGGCATCGAGGCGCTGTGCAAGGCGGCGGGGGTGTCGAAGCGCTCCATGTACCAGTTGTTCGAGAGTAAGGACGAACTGCTGGCAGCGAGCCTGGAGGAGCGCTCATCTGCCTTCGTGGCGACGCTGCTGCCCGCGGCGGGTGATGGCCGTTCGCCCCGTGAGCGGATCCTGCACGTCTTCGAGCAGGTGGAGTTGCAGGCGGGTGCGCCCGAGTTCCGGGGGTGTCAGTACCTGGCGGTGCAGATTGAGCTCAAGGATCAGAGCCACCCGGCGAGCCGGGTGGCGCACCGGGTCAAGGGGAACCTGATGGCCTTTTTCCGTGCCGAGGCCGAGCAGGGTGGGGCGCGCGATCCGGATCTGCTGGCCCGGCAGCTCAGTGTGGTCTTCGACGGCGCCAGTGCTCGTGCGGGGATCGGCGCCGACAACCTGACGGGGCTCATCGCGCCCACCGTGGTCACCCTGCTCGATGCGGCAGGCGTGCGCTGACACGTCGCCTGTTTCCTACCTGAGCTTGCGCGCGGAAACCGATCGGTTTACAGTGAGGGAAACCGATCGGTTTTCTTGCTGAGCTAGGGAGTCCAGAATGGCGACAAATCAGCCGGTCGCACTCGTGACGGGTGCGTCATCCGGCATCGGAAAAGCGGCTGCCCGCGCGCTGGTCGAAGCGGGTTTCCGCGTGGTCGGCACAAGCCGCGACACCTCACGCGTCGCCTCGCTCGACGGTGTGACCTTCCTCGACCTCGACGTGGCCAGTGACACATCGGCCACCGTCGCGGTCCAGCAGGTGATCGAGCGGTTCGGGCGGATTGACGTGCTGGTCAACAACGCTGGCATGGGCGCCATCGGTGCCGTTGAGGAAAGCTCCGTCGCGCAGGTCCAGGACCTGTTCAACGTCAACGTCTTCGGTGTGATGCGCCTGACCAAGGCTGTCCTGCCCCATATGCGCGCTCAAGGACGCGGGCGCATCATCAACCTCTCCTCCGTGGTCGGCTTCCTCCCCTCGCCTTACATGGCCGCCTACGCCGCCTCCAAGCACGCGATCGAGGGCTACTCCGAGTCCCTGGACCACGAGGTCCGCGAGTACGGCGTCCGGGCGCTTCTGGTCGAACCCGCCTACACCAGCACCGGATTCGAGGCCAACAGCCCGCGGCCCGACACGCCCCTGCAGGTCTACGCGGACCAGCGGCACGCCTTCGACCGCATGATGGAGACGGCGATCAAGGACGGCGACGACCCCGCCATCGTCGCCAAGGTGATCGTCGAGGCAGCGACCGACCCGAAGCCGAAGCTGCGCTACACCGCCGGCTCCCTGGCAGGACGCGCCAGCACACTGCGCCGCATCGCTCCTGCCCGAGTCTTCGACAAGCAGATCCGCAAGCTCAACCAGCTGGCCGGCTGACGCCTGCCCGCCATAAGCTCCTGCAGGCAGGCAGGCAGGCAGGCAGGCAGGCAGGCAGGCAGGCAGTCGGCCCGGCTAGCCGAGCGTTGCCTGGGCCGTGCACCAGAACCTGCCCAGCCTCATCGCGGCCCGCGCGCTACCCCGAGGTTAAGGCCCCCATTCACCTCCTCTACGGGGACAAGGACTGGTCCCGGCGGTCGGACCGGGAAGCCAACAAGGAACTGCTGCATGCGGCCGATTTCACGCAGGTGCCGGGAGCCAGCCACTTCATCGCACTCGAGAAGCCGGAGGTCGTAGCCGACCTGCTGGCCTCGGTGGCTTGAGCTATCGGCCAGAGCAGCGCTGGGAAGGCGCTGGTGGAGGCCCCTGCGAGGGTGGAGTCGCCAAGGTCTGGGCGACCGCCCGCGACCCACGGGTCATCGGCGCAGCGTCGCCGGTGCCGTTGATCGCCAAGCTGATGCAGAGATCCGTCTCGAACACGCCGCGCTCATCGCGTACTGATCGTGTGCGTACTTAACCTCTGGAGTCAAAAGCCATGTCTTCTCACACCACCTCTACCATCTTCATCATCGGCGGCACAGGGGCTCAAGGGATGCCCATCGTCCGCGCTCTTGTCGCCGACAAGAAGTACTCCGTTCGAGTCCTCACCCGCGATTCCACCTCCCCCCGAGCCCAGGCCCTCCTCGCGCTCGGCAACGTCTCCTTCCTCGAAGGGTCATTCGCCGACGAAGACGTGCTGCGAGAAGGATTTCGCGGCTGTGACGGGGCATTCATCAACATCGACGGGTTCAACACCGGTGAGAAAACCGAGACCTACTGGGCCATCCGCAGTTACGAGATAGCGATTGAAGAAGGAATCAAGTTCTTCGTCTACGGAAACCTCGACTACGTCCTTAAGAAGTCCGGCTACGACTCCAGGTTCCGCACCGGCCACTATGATGGCAAAGGCCGCATGGCTGAATGGGTGCTGTTTCAAAACGAAAAGAACAGGGACAGGATGGGAGCGGCGGTCTTCACGTCAGGTCCCTACATGGACATGGTGATCTCACCGCTCACGCCCATGACACCCTCCGTCGAGAACGGTGTCGTCACATGGCGAGTCCCTCTCGGCAAGGGAGCCGTTCCCCACGTGGATCTCGAAGATTGCGGATTCTACGTTCGCTGGCTCTTCGACCATCCAGAGCGGGCGAATGGCATGGACCTCGAAGTCGCCGTCGAACATATGACCTATGCCGATATGGCGGCGGCATTCGAGAAGGTCACCGGGCATCCAGCACAGTACATCGACACTGATCTGGACACATATTGGAGCGGACCGTTGAAGGCGGTTGCCGATCTCCCTGCCGGATACAACGCCGATCCCAACGACAAGGCCACCATGAGCTTCAGGGACAATTTCACGGGCTTCTGGAATGTATGGAAGCACGGAATCGTCACCAGGGATTATGCGCTGCTCGACGAAATTCATCCCAACAGGATCCGAAGTGCTGAGGAGTGGTTCAGGCGAGAAGACCAGGTGGGACAAGACCTCGGCAAGGGAAGTCTCTGGGAGAGGGTCCAACCGGAGAACTGGCGCAGCGACTCTCCTGTCCTTAAGAGCAGTGCGGATTTGAGGACGGGCAAGTTGTAAACGGTAAGCGGCAATACGAACCCGATCTCGCCCGAACTCGTCGCACGGGCCGCCTTCGGCTTCCGCGATGCGAGCAGCCAACGCGTTCGGCTCGGCCTTCGCCACCCCCTGCGACCCGCCGCCTTGCGGGACCGGTACCTGCTCCATGTCCTGAGCCTGCGGTTGCACCTGCACGACGCCTCGTCGGGCAAATGCGTTAACCCACTGGACGAGCGCCACGACGCCGCGCCCGCTCAGTCGCCCCGGCCGCCAGGTCGGCGCGGATGTGGATGAGCGCGGCCGTGATATCGCGAGGACACCACAGGTAGACCACGACTCATCGTGCATCCGGCACCGAGTTGGCCACGGCTCTGACCGCCTCCGGCCGGCCCACATGCAGCGCCGGCACGAACCTCGCGCGCAGCTGGCCTCGTTGCCAGAGCTGTTGCTCGCGCGTGCTGTGGTAGCTGCGACGCCCTCGACTTCACCCGAATGGAGTCCCACCGGGTCCGCCGGAATTATGAATGATCGGTTGCCGCGGTGCGCGTCCTCGCTCATGCACTCGGTGAGCGCCTCCTTGCTCGGCTGACCTCCTTGGTTCAGTTTGGAAACGCGCGTGGTGATGGTTTGGCGCAGCCGGTTTGCCATGGAGAAACCGATCGGTTTACGGTGGAGGAAACCGATCGGTTTCTCGCGTGGAGGCAGTCGTGACAGCACTCAAGGGCACCAACGTCCTCGCCACCGGAGGCGGCCGCGGTATCGGCAAGGCGCTGGTCGAGGAGCTCTACGCGCGCGGTGCCAGAAAGGTCTACGCCACGGCACGTGACCCGCGCACGGTGACCCACCCCCGTCGACGCGCCCAAGGCCGACCCTCGCGACGTCCCTGTGGCCGCGCTCGACGGCATCGAGGCGGGAGCGCATGAGGTGCTGGCCGACGACATCACCCGCTGGGTCAAGTCGCAGCTGTCGGCTGACTTGGCAGCCCTGTACGCGCAGCTGAAGAAGTAGCACGCGCTCACCGATTTCAAGGAGGTCCTTGTGGAAAGTTCGCTCACCCACCGCTTCGTCGACGTGAACGGTGTCAGGCTGCACGTCGCCGAGCAGGGGCAGGGGCCGCTGGTCCTGCTGCTGCACGGCTGGCCGGAGAGCTGGTACTCCTGGCGTCACCAGTTCGGGGCGCTGGCAGCGGCCGGATACCGGGTCGTCGCCCCCGACCAGCGCGGCTATGCCCGCAGTGAGCAGCCGCCGGACGTCTCCTCCTACACCCTGCTCCACCTCGTCGGCGACGTGATCGCCCTGATCGAGGAACTCGGCGAGGAGCAGGCGGTCGTCGTGGGTCACGACTGGGGCGCACCCGTCGCCTGGACCACCGCGATGCTGCGCCCCGACAAGGTCCGCGCGGTGGCCGGGCTCAGTATTCCGCCGATTCTGCCCGGCGGGATGGTCCCGCCCTCGATCACCCGCACCCAGTACGGCGAGGGCTTCTACCAGGTCTACTTCCAGCAGCCGGGAGTCGCCGATGCGGAGTTCGCCAAGGACATCCCGGACTCTTTCCGCCGCCTCCTGGTCGGCGCCTCAGGCGACAACCCGCTCGGCAGGGAGCCCCGCCCGCTGGTCGTACCCGAGGGGCTGGGCCTGCTGGACACCATGCCGGAGTCGCCCACTCTGCCGGCCTGGCTGACGGAAGAGGACATCCAGGCGTACGCCGAGGACTTCGCCCTGCACGGCGAGCAGGCCTTCACCGGAGCCTTCAACTGGTACCGGAACATCGAACGTAACAACGAACTGCTCGCGCCTTTCCACGGGCGTGGGATCGACGTCCCCGCGCTGTACGTGGTGGGAGACCGCGACATGGTCACCTCACTGCGCGGCCCGGACGGGAGCAGCTCGCTGAGCGATCTTCTGCGTGGCCAGGGCGGGCCGGGCAACCCGCTCAGCGCCCTCGCGCCCCAACTGCACGGCCCGGTGGTGCTGCCGGGATGTGGCCACTGGACGCAGCAGGAGCGTCCCGCGGAGGTCAACGCCGCACTCCTTGACTTCCTCGCCCGCATCGACGGCTCGCCGCCCCGATGACACCGCTGAACTGCTGACCCAACCCAACAAAGGACACACCGATGCCAGAACGCAATCCCATCCTGATCACCGGTGCCGCCGGTCATATCGGTGGTGTGAGCCGAACGATGGTCGAGATGCTGCTTGACCAAGGGCACCCGGTGCGCGCGTTCGTGCGACAGGACGACGAACGCGCGCACGCGCTGCGCCAGGCCGGGGCCGAGATCTTCGTCGGAGACCTGCTCAACATCGCCGACGTGACCGCCGCGCTGAAAGGCTGCCGACGCATCTACTTCAGCATGAGCCTGTCGCCGTACTACACCGACGCCGTCACCTTGATGGCCGCGGCGGCGCGGGCCCAGGGCGACATCGAGGCCTTCGTCAACATTTCCGAGTTCGAGCAGTCGTTCATGACGTTCGACAAAATGACCGCACCGGAGGAAGAGCGGCTGGCCTGGCTCGGCGGACTCGTCGCGGACTGGTCGCCGCAGCAACGGGCCCACTGGATCGCCGAGCGGGTGCTGCAGTGGTCCGGCCTGCCGACTGTCAACATCCGGGGGGCCATGTTCGTCGAGAACCCCCTGATGACCTGGCTGGCGCTGGAGCCGCTGAGCAAGGGCGAACTGCGCCTGCCCTTCGGCCACCACCGGCTCGCGCCCGTCGCGGGTTACGACGTGGCGGAGGTATGCGCGAAGATCCTGGCCGACCCGGCACCGCACATCTCCAAGTCCTACGAGCTCAACGGTCCGGAACGGAAGGACATGCATGGGTTCGCGGAGGACTTCGCGGCCGTGCTGGGACGCCCGGTCACCTACATTCCCGAAGATGTCGAAACCTGGAACGAGACCTACGTGGACACCGCCCTGGCCGAGTATCCGCACACCGCGGAGCACATGAAGACCCTGACCCGGCTGATCGGCGGTGGGGGGTACCGCGGCGTCACCGACCAGCTGGAGACCCTGCTCGGGCGCCCGCCGAAGACTGTGCGGTGGGCGTTGGAGATCCATCCGCGCATCCGGGAAATGGCGACTGCCTGAGCCGCTGAGCGCCCCGGAGAAGATCGGCAGGGACGGACGGTCCGGTCAGGACGTGAGCCGGCCGCTCGGCACGATCATGTACTGCCGTAGGTACAGGTCGCGGAAGCTCACCGGGCCGCGTGGGCCGGGTACCCGGTCGATGTTGATTCCGGTCTCTGGCAGCCGCAGCAGTTTGAAGCCGTCGAGGAGCCGCGTGGTGGAGTTCCAGAAGACGCCGGAGCCGGTGTAGGCGTCGATGAACTGCGCGGCGGCGGCCGGGTCCTCGGTCGCGATGGCGGCGGCCAGTCCGGATGTCTCTTCGTTGGCGATTCGAGCCGCGTGCAGTGGGCCGTCGACGGCGTCGACGGTCACGGTGGCCGCACGGTTGGAGTCGAGAGACCACTCATACCCACGCGGGTGGGTGTGCGGAGGCAGCGAGGCGGTCACGCCCAGGCGGTCCAGGACCTCAAGAATGCCGGGTAGCCGCTCGTCGTACACGCACTGGTCGATGAGCAGCAGATTGAGCCGGTTGCACACGCCCAGCCGGTCCAGGCTGTCGGTGATCAGCTGGTGCACGACCTTGTCGTCGGCGGCCGGATGCACGTACAGGACCCCGCCGCCGTCGGCGTGGGCGAGGGTACGGACGCCGTGGCGGGCCGCGTGGCGGCCGAGGTCGCGGGTGCTGTCGCCGCTGCCGCGCAGGATGACCAGTGGGATGAGCTGGGGCAGGGACACTAGCGCGTACGCCGCCGAGTGGTCTTCGCTGGGTATCAGCTGGATGGCGTCCGGATCGAGGCCGGCCTCGCCGAGGGCCGGTGCGATCACCTGGTCCACGAGGGCCCGGGACGAGCGCAGCGCGGCCGAACCAGTGCGCAACACGCCCGCGTTGCGTGACTTGAGGAACTGGGAGGCGATGTCGAGGGTGACGTTCGGACGTGCCTCGAAGTTCGCGCCGATGACGCCGACCGGCCGGCGACGTTCCAGCAGGGTAAGGCCATCCGCGCGCTCTTCGAGGACCTGGTCGCGAGGCTCGTGCGCCACATCCGCCAGCGTGCGCAGTTCGGCGGCCATGCTCTCCAACCGTGGGCCGGTCAACCGCAGCCGGTCCTGCAGGGCCGGCGACATCCCAGCGGAGACGGCTGCCGCGAGGTCTTCTTCGTTGGCGGTCGTGAGGATGTCCCGCGCCGCCCGCAACCGTTCCGCCATGGCACGCAGCGCGGTGTCGATGGCCGCATCCGTCGCCTTGTGGAGGGACGCGCAGCTCTGCTCGGCCCGGATCGCGCAGGCACGCACCTCATCTTCGACAGAGCGGATCTGACGGTGCTCGTTGCTGGTCAAGGGCGTCCTTCCGTCGACCGGGCGCATGGCAAGATGTAAGGGGATTGTAGCATCGTTCAACAATCCCCATGAAAATGGTCTCATTCGCTGTGCAGCCAGCCGCTCCACCACCTCACGGGCCACGGTCTTTAGTGATCTTCTAGGAACCGTCCACGCGTCGGTGGATGCGGGCCAGCTCGGCCATCGCGTTCTCCATGACCCTGTCGTACGAGTCCTGCGCGTTCTGCAGGCGCAGCTCGGCCGGGTTGCCCTCCTCGGTGAGGTCCGGCGGGGCCGCGCCCCACCGTTCGGCCATGAGCGCGTTCGACTTCTCCTGCAGGTCGGCCAGCGATGCGCCGATCAGCTCCAGGATCGTGGTGGCGAGCCTGTCCGAGCCCCAGCGGAGCGCGCGCGGGTTGATGTCCAGCGCGGTGACGCCCTGGGTGGAGCACTCCACGGTCACCAGCTTCTCCGCGTCCTGGGCGACCCCCTGCACGGCCAGGACCTGCTCGTACAGCTCCGCGAACCCGTCCAGGGGGCGCTGGGTGTCGGCGATCATGCGGTCGATGGCCGCTTCGTCGAAAGCCGGCATCACACTTCCTTCGTCGGGTTCGGCTGGTTGCCTTGCATTGGATTCGGCTGGTCGCGCTGGGTCGGATGCGGCTGGTTGCCCCGCGGGAGGGCCGTTTCGCTGAGGTCGTCGGCCACGGCCGAATTGGCGAGCATCCCGCCGCTTATCGCAGTCGCGCCGCCGAAGAGCAGCTTCTTGACGGGCGACACCTTGGTGAACCGGCCGGCGATCTTCCCGGCCAGTCCCTCCGATCCCCTGAGGAACGTCTGCAGCTTCAAGACGCCCTGACCGGCCTGCTGGTCGGCCCGGCGGCCGAACATCGTCGCCGCCACCTCCGCGGCGGGCCGTACATAAGGGTTGATCCGCCCGAGCTGGTAGATCGTCCCCGCCAGGAGGATGGCGGCGCCCACGTCGAACATCAGGTTCCCGGCGAAGTCGAGCGCGTCGGCCGAGGTGCGCATGGAGTCCGCCGTGGCCTGCGGCAGGTCGGCCTTGTCGGCGACCTCGTCGCTGTGCGTGTCGACCGTCTGCTGGAACAGCTCGGCGCTCGTCGCCATCCAGTGCACGTCCTTGACGGACTCCTGGATCAGCTGGGGGTGCTCGCGTAGCCCCGCCGACAGCTCCTCCCACTGTTGCGCGGCCCGCCGCAGCTCGGGGGTGTCGGCGGCGGTGAGGGCGATGATCAGTCCGGCGTACTTCGCGCGGCCGCCGCCCAGCAGCGCCGAGCCCAGCTGGGCCATGCCCGCGCCGGCGATGACGGACTGCGGTTGTGTCGGCATGTGTCCTCGTTCTCAGACTTGCTCTCAGACGGTGGCTCTCGGACAGTAGCTCTCGGACAGTAGCTCTCGGACGGTGGCTCTCAGACGGCCGTGACGCGGGTGGCCGCGCCGTCGCCCTGGACGGCGGCGTTGGCCGTGTCGAACGCCTTCGACTCCATCTCGGCCAGCTCATGCCTGGTCGCCGACACGTACTGGTGGGCAGCCAGCTTGACCTGGTCGAGCGCGTCCGCCAGCGACGAGCCGAAGAAGCCGAACAGGCCGAAAGCGCCGGAGTGCACGTTGAGCCCCGCCACGACGCGGGTCATGTCGTTGAGGCGCTGCATGGGCTTGCCGGCGATGTTGCGGCCGACCTCACGGACGGAGTCGGCGTTCATCTCCATGCGCTTGAGGTCGCTGTCGGATGTCATGGGTCAGTCCACCACCGGTTGGCCGGGATCGTACGCGGGACGGAACAGGCCCGGCTCATCAGGGGGCGGCGGGGCCGTCCGGTGCGCGACCGGCGCACCCTCGTACCCGGCCGGGCCGCCGCCCATCGGCATGAACGGCATGCCACCGGTACCGGCGGCCGCCCCTGTGGGGCCGCCGGACGATGTGGGGTTCGTGGCGGGCCACGTCCCGTCCACGACCGGCACGACGCCGGGGCGTACGGACGGGCCGGTCTCGCGCGGGAGGCCGCCGAGTGGGCTGCGGGCCTGGTCGGCGATGGGGCTGCTCTGGTCAAGGACGGAGCGCATGGGGCCGGACCGGTACGGGTCACCGGTCCGCGCGCCGTCGGTCCGCTCGGAGTAGGTCCGCAGGTTGTCGGTTCGCGGGTCACCGGTCCGCGTCGGGTCGGTCCGCGTGGGGTCGGTCCGCGCGGTGTCGGTCCGCGCGGTGTCGGGCCGGGCGCCGGTCAAGGAGCGTGTCGGCTCGGACGTGGTCGGGTTGGTCCCGATCGGCGCGGGGCCGGTCGTCGGCGGGTACCTGGTGAGCTGGGCCACGGAGGGCGTTCCGCTCGTTGACGTGATCAGCCCGGGGACCTGGTCCGGCGTGGTCCCGAGGGTCGGGGGAGTGGCGGTTCCAGGGACCGCCGCAGCGAGCGGCGCGGTCTGCGGCGCCGCCGAGATAGGTGACGCCGTCGGATCCACACTGGCCAGCCGGGCGACCGGGCGCGTGGACTCCAAGTCGATCCCGCCACCGGTCGGAGTGCTGTCGCGCACAACTGGAGGCAGGTACGGCGCGCTGGAGGCCAGGTCGGCGTCCCACGGTAGCCGCTCGGGCAGGATCCCGTGCGCGTCCCTCAAGCGGCCGTTCAGATCCGCGAGGAAGCGCCGGGCGTCGGCGTCGGGGTCGTTGCTCAATTCCCGGGAGATGTACGACCCGGTGTCCACCGTGGCGTACTGCTCCCGGGTGGCCGGCTCGAACTGCTCCTTCGCCGTGGCCAGCTCACGGCTGGCCTGCTGGACGGATGACGGGATGTCGCCGATCTGGCTCCGCAGCGTGCCGAGATACGACTGCACCCGCGCCATCCGCCCGAGCATGGCCCGCGCCGACTCGCCGCCCCAGTTTCCATCGGCGACGAGACGTGAGGCGTATTGGGACAACTCCTTGATCGTCTGGTCAAGGAGCGTGCCGGCCGATTGGTAGGCGTCCGCGACACCGCCGAACTCCTCCGGCCGGGTGTTCATGATCAACCGCCGGATCGAGTCGCGCCCGCCGTAGCTCTCGGGCGCGCCGGCCGGCAGCGCGCCCTCCTTGATCGGCTTCGGTTCTCCCACGCGGCCCTCTATCCGGCAGATCCGGCAGATCCGGTACGGCGAGCGGTGTCGCCGGCCCGTTGGTCGGCGTCCCTGACGGTGTTCGCGGTGGCGACCAGATCCTCGACGACCCTGCTGACCAGCTCGGTCACGAACCCCATCGTGTCCACCGTGGCCATGCGCGCCCGTTGCATGGTCTCGGCGTACCCTCGTGCCACATCCCAGTCGCCGACGGCCGTGAACGACAGGTCGGGCACCCGGTGCCCGGCCGACTCGAGCCGGGGCAGCAGATCCCTCGACATCGCCCCGGCGACGTCCAGCAGCGCGTCCGGCCGGCACATCGCCTGGTCACCGGCCGCCGCCGGGTCGATGACCAGCTCGGCGGGTATCCCGTTGTCGCCTTCAGCCATCGTTCGGCTCAGGTGCCCCAGCGTCGGACGTTGGCCTGCTCGGCGTCGCGCATGATCTCGGTCGCGTCGTGCAGGGCCGGGCCGAAGCGCTGCATGGTGTCACCCATCGTCACCACGGCCTCGTTCCACTCGCGCTTGGCCTCCAGGTAGACGCCCTTCGCGGAGCCGTCCCAGGTCTCCAGGATCTTCAGGTCGTTCTCGAGGTCGGTCAGCTCGCCGACGAGATTGGCGTACGCCCGGCCGAGCTCGGCCGCGATCTCTTCCATCTCGTCGAAATTGGCGAGGATGATGTCTCCGCCACCGGTCATTGAGATCCTTCCCTGACGTCGATCCCGCTCATCGGACGGCACCGCCGTTGAGCGCGGCCATGAGGTTCTTCGTGACGGCCTGGGTGGAGGTGCTGGCCTCCTCGTACTCGATCCCCGAGCCCTTGAGGTTCTCGGCGATCTGGTGGAGGGCGTCGATGACCTTCTTGAACTGCGGGTTCCACTCGTTGAGAACCTGCGTGTAGACGGTCGCCGACTCGCCCTTCCACGAGCCGCCGAGCTGCTCGGGGATTTGGAGCAGTCTGTTGTGGATCTGCGTGATGTGCTCGTGCGCGGTCAGCGCGCGAGCGGCCGCGTCGTGCTGACTGCCCTGCTGATAAGTGGTCGGCTGCGCCACGGTTCACCTCCCGGTATCGAACATGGGACAACGCGAGCACCATAAGCCGGTGCGCGGGAGGGCCGATCTGACTTCAACATTCCTGGAAATGTTGGATCACCCGGCGCGCCAGCCCCGCCGCCTGGCCTTGGGAAGCATGATCGCCACGAAGATCACCAGCCCCGTCACCGCGACCGTGCCTCCCGCGATGCCCACGGCCAGCCCGCGCGTACGCGGGTCGGGGGCGGCGGCCTTGGCCACGACGACCGGCACCCCGCCGCCCGCCTTCTCCACCGAGTCGGGCAGTACGGCGGTGACGGCGAGCAGCGGGTTGACCAGGCCCGCGCCGGTCCCGGTGGCGCCGCCGCCCTCGGCCGTCAGCTCCACCCGGCGCTTGACCTGCCACAGGTCGAGCTCCGGATGCCGGGCCCTGACCAGCGCCACGACCCCCGACACGTACGGCGCGGCGAAGCTGGTGCCGTCGAGGTCCGTACGGTAGCCGCCGCCCGTCCACGTACTGGTGATCCCGGAGCCGGGGGCGGTGACGGAGACCCTGGTGGTGCCGTTGGAGAACGCCGACTTCGTGCCGTCGGGGGAGGCCGCGCCCACTGCGATCACGCCGGGGTAGTCGGCCGGGTAGGACGGCGTCACCTCGCCGTCCTCACGCTTCACGTTGCCGGCCGCCGCGACGATCACCACGTCCCTGCTCTGCGCGTACGCGACGGCCGACTTGAGCTCCGGCTGGTCGTGCGCCTCCACGGACACGTTGATGACCTTCGCGCCGAGCTCGGCGGCCCGCCTGATGCCCCGGGCCAGCAGTGACACCTCACCGTCCGGCGTCTCGGTCTGCTTGATCGACAGGATCCGCGCGCCCGGCGCGACCCCGAGGAACGGTACGCCGCGCGAGGTGAGGTCGCGGCCGGCGATGATGCCCGCCACGGCCGTACCGTGGCCCACGCAGTCGCGCTGGTCCGTACCCGTCAGGTCCTCGGAGGTCGTGACCGCCCCGGCGAGCTGCGGGTGCCGCGCGTCCACGCCGCTGTCGACGACCGCGACGGTGACGCCCTCGCCCCGGGTCAGCCGCCACACCCGCTGGAAGCGCAGCCGCTCCTGCGGCCAGGGCTTGCCACTGACGTCCTGGACCCCGGCCTCGGGGTTGCAGGAGGGAGCCATCCCGTCCGCCTGCGCGGAGGTAATGGGCGTGATGGCGAGCAGCAGGGCGAGGGCGGTGGTGCCGGCCCAGGAAATGGCCATGTAAGGGGATTTTGCCGGTCTTGAGCGGCAAGCCGGATTCCGTTCCAAATTCTTTGAAGTGAAACGCCGGCGCGCCCGGTACGGGATACAGAGGGGAGGGGCGCAGACCGATATCCGGGAGAGATTCATGCCGACACCTGACGACGGCGGCGAGCGGGACGACACCAGGGACGGCCTCGGCCTCCCGAGAGACCAGCGCAACGGCGTCGAGTCGGGCGAGGACGGGCGCGTCTACGAGGTACAGCTGGACCCGCGCAACACCGAGGAAGAGTACACCGACTACCTGCAGACTTACGGGCACGGAGGGTACCCGCCGACCGCCCGGCCACGGGTCTCCGAGGCGACGCGCGATGAGTTGGTGACCAAATACCACGTCGATCCGGGCGGGGCGAAGAAGGAGATGTTCATCAAGATCGCCGACTTCGTGGACCCGGAGACCGGCAAGCCGCGTCCCGACTCGCCCGTCGAGAAGCTCCGCGCCGACCTCGACCGGCTCAGGGGGCTGGGCGGCACGCCGAGCCTGGAGGTTCTCGTCAGCCGCTCCACGCTGACCGAGCGCGACCTGGGCACCTGGCAGGCGGCCACCGACCTGAGACTCACCACCGACAAGGCGCAGACCAGTCTGAAGAGCGCCGTCACCCAGCTCTGCTCGGTCTACGAGGCCATCCTGGAGACGCTCGACCAGACCGTGAAGGCGGCCATGGACGCCGACCAGGCCGTGGCCCAAGGCCTGCGCGGGACGGCGACATGACCGCTTACACCCTGTACCAGCTCAAGGACGGCACCCGTCCGCTGCCCGATGACATCGCCACGAGCAAGGGCGACAGCGAGAACAGCCAGGGCATCGTCGACCTCATCCGCAACCACACCGACCCGCGGAAGATCGAGGACGCCGGCCACAACTACGCGACCCTGGCCGCGAGCTGCGAGGAGTCGATGCGGAACCTGCAGACGGAGACGCAGCGCATCGCCGCCTCCCTCGGCGGGGAGCCACTGGAGGGCGTCTTCAAGAAGATCGGCGAGCTCCAGAAGGATCTCGCCGCGGTGAACTACAGCGCTCAGACGGTCGCCAACCCGCTCATCTGGTACGGCCGTGATGTGCTGCCCTTCTTCCGGGACAACGTCCCCCAGGTCGGCAGCGCGGGCTGGGACGACGATCTGCGTGACAGCGTGTTCGGCACCGACGGCAACGCTCACGCCCTGGCCCGGCACCACCTGCGACAACTCAACAGGTTCATGGGAGTGGTCTACGACCGGATCGCCCCCGAACTGGAGCAGCGCGCGGCTCCGCCCCCCGGCGCGGGTGTCACTCCCGTGGAACTGCCGAAGATGGACGGCCTGGGCGGCAACGGCCGACTCGGTGGTGGCGGCGTCTCCGATCCGTACACGGGCCTCGGCAGCCCGTACTCCAGCCTGTCCGGCCTGCCCGACCCCACGTCGTCCGGTGTCGGGGACCCGTCCGGCCTGACCGACCCGAACCAGCGCCCGACCGATCCCGGCACGAACCTGCCGGACCCCAACGGCGCCCAGAACCCGAACCTCCCCGGCCTCGACCAGGCTGGAGTGAAGACCCCCGACCTGCAGAGTCCCCAGACCCCGGACCTGAAGAATCCCGGCGACCTCAAGACCCCCGGCCTGCCCGACACCAAGGCGAACCTGGCCGGCTTCCCGGACACCATGTCGCCCGACCTGGCCCACCGGGTGAACACGGGCGTACCCTCCACCGGCCCGCTCACCCCCTCGGGGACCGGCACCGCCACGACGGCCGCGCAGGGCGCGGGTGGCCTGACGGCCGGCGGGGCCGCGCGGGGCGGGACCGGCGGTATGCCGATGGGCATGTACCCGCCGGGCATGGGAGGTGGCGGCCAAGGCCAGGAGCAGGACCGCGAGCGGACCCGGTTCCCGATGATCGAGGACGAGGCGTTCGAGACCGACGACCTGGGCGGTCCCGCAGTGATCGCATGACGGCGACGGATAGGGCCGGTGGCTGCTGCCTCCGGGAAGCGGTGACGCCGGATCGGGGAAGTGAACGCGTGACGGCGAGGAAGAGGGCCGGTGGCAGTCGGGTCCGGGAAGTGAACGCGTGACGGCGAGGAAGAGGACCGGTGGCTGTCGGGTCCGGGAAGTGAACGCGTGACGGTGACGGAGAAGGTCCGTGGTTACCGGCTCCAGGAGCGGGCCGGGCAGGACGGGCCGTGGAGCGCGTACCTCGCGACGGCCGACCGCGACGGCGCCTCGGTGCTGCTGCGGTCGCTGGCCTGCCGCCGGGTGGACAAGCGCCGGCTCAAGCCGCTGCTGCGCGGCTTCCGCTTCCCGGACGCACTCGCTGCCCATCCGAACGTGATCCCGGTACTCGACATCGGCACCACCGCCGACGGCCGCCCGTACCTGGTGACCGAGCTGCACGGAGGCTGCACGCTGGCCGAACGGCCCGGCCGGACCCTGCCCGCGCCGCCGGGCGAGGCGCTGCGCGTCGCGCGCGCGGTGGCCGCCGCGCTCGCGGCCACTCACGGGGCGGGCGGGGTGCACGGCGACGTACGGCCGGAGAACGTGGTCCTGCCCGAGCACGGCGAGCCCAGATTGACCGGGTTCGGCATGAGCGGGCTGATGTCACTGGCCGAACTGCCCGACGGGACGTCCGTGTCCGTCCACAGCCCGCCCGAGCTGCTTGAGGGCCGCTCGGCCAGTCCGGCGTCGGACGTGTACTCGCTCGGGTCGATGCTGTACGAGCTGCTTGCCGGGCGGCCCGCGTTCGCCCTGGACGGGCCGGACACCTCGGCCCGGTTCGTCTTCGGCGTGCTGAGCGAGGAGCCGCCGCCCCTGGCGTCTCCCGGCTTGCCGCCCGACCTCGTGTCCGCCGTCAATCAGGCGATGGCCAAGTCCCCCGAGTCCCGCCCTACGGCCGCCGACCTCGCCACCCGCTTCGCCCACGCCGCCCTGGACCAGTCGGTTCCACCCACCGCCCACCAAGCGGCCCCATCCACGTACAAACTGGTCGCTCCGAGCTCCCGCCTGACGCCATCGCAGACCGGGCCCGCGCCCGCGCCGAGGCCCTCGCAGACCGGCCCCGGCTTGCCGCCCACCCCCGTCGGACCCGCGCCGGAGCCTTCGCAGACCGGGCCCGGCTTGCCACCCGCTTCTGTCGGACCTGCGCCCGTGCCGGGACCATCGCAGACCGGGCCGGGCGACTTGCCACTCGGCTCGCCGTTACTGTCGGTGCCACCAGTGCAACCAGCGCCAGCGGTGGCCGGTGAGACGTCGGTGCCGCGTGCTCTCGTCTGGACCGTCGACCCCGACCGCTCGGCGTCACTTCCCCGACCGCCCCGGCCGCTCTACCCGTCCTCCCACCAGCCGGGTACGGCGCAGCCACAGGCCCAGGCGGAGCCGAGGCGCAGGAGCAAGAAAGTCCCCCTGTTCATCGCCGGCACCTCCGGCCTGGCCGTGCTGATCGGCGCGGCCAGCGTCGCCGCCGCCATGAACGGCCGCCCGTCGACCCCACCGCGGATCACCCTGGAGCCCCAGTCCGCCACGACCAGAGGCACCGACCCCGGGACCGGAGGCACCGACCCCACGACGACCGCCAAGCCACCCGACTCGGCCGCCCGGACCCCACCACCCAGTGCCCTGCCCTCTACCGAGCCTTCTACCGGGCCGTCCATCGCCCGTCCCGCCAAGACCCTGGACGCGGCGGCGATGAGCGCACAGCGGCCCAAGGACCTGAGACTGGTGACCGACAACGGCACGACCGTGACGCTGTCCTGGAAGCAGCAGCGCAAGAGCGACTTCCCCATGGTGCTCCAGCAGTCTCCCGGTGACCGCGTGCTGTCGATGGGCAGCGGCAGCATCACGTACACGGTCGGCGGCCTGGACGCGGCCACGGGCTACTGCTTCAAGGTCGGCACGGTGGTCAGACTCGGCCAGCCGTCGTCCGTCGCGTGGTCACCGTCCCTGTGCATCCGAGGCGCGGTGGAAACCGACCCAGGCGGCCGGGACGAGCAGGTCCAGCCGCCCATCGTCCTCCCACTGGCCACCCCACCCACCTGAAAGTCGCTGATCACAGAGCAGCGGTCGGCTCGCCGCCGGCTCGCTCACGTGCGAGGAGTCCGCCGAGGGCGGCGGCGATGACGGGCAGCCCGACGACCACGGCCGCGATCGCCGGCCACGGAGTTTCGAAGGGCACCCGTACCGGATCATCCCATGAGCCCGACGCGGTGAAAGGCCATAGCAGCAACATCCCGATGGGGCACCCGGCGACCGCGCCCAACACCGTTCCGCACAGCGTGCTCAGCCCCGCACGGGAAGCGGCGAACCACCGGAAAGTCGCGGCCGATCCGTCACCGGTCCGCCTCAGCACCCGACCCGCTCGTGAACTCGTGTCCTTACCGTCCCCGGCGGCCCAAGCACCGCAGAGGGCGATGAGGAGCGTCGCCGCGGCGACGACCAGCCAGGTGGTCGAAGCCTGGAATCCCCGCTCGACATAGGTTTCCGCGATGTCGCCCAGCCGGCTGTCGAGCCGCGCCTGTTCGCCCGCCGAGATGCGATGGAGGGAGGGATCGACGATCAGCTCGTCCGGCTTCAGCTGATAGCCGAGGTCCCGGACGACCTTCGCCGGGACGAAGATCGTCTCCATGTGAGGGTCGAGGGTTCTGGCGACGGTCGCCGGAGTGGTCTTGCTCGTCGGCGGGCCGTCGCTCCCGGTCACGTTGTAGTCGATCTCGACCGAGTCGACCTTCACGTCGGCGGTCGTGACCACCACGGCCTTGCCCTCGTCGTACGGCGTCGACTGGTCGCCCGTGAGATACCGCAGCAGTGCCTCGTCGCCGATGACTCCGTTCGGGTAGACGGACTCTTCCGGCAGGTCGACGTTCTCGGCATTCGCCGCGAAGTGTCGGTATTCACGCGGACTCTCGCTCTGGGCGATGGGAACTCCGGGTAACTCCCGCTGGATCGCCGTACGTACGGGACCGGCCTGCTCCGCCGAGAAGAGCCGCACCAGGAGGGTGCCGGGCCGGGCGCTGGGGGAGTAGGCGGCCCTGTCCTGCGCCGTCATGCCGACCGCGACGATCGTGAGCGCGATGCCGAAGCTGGTCGCCATCATCGTCACCGTGATCGCGGGAGCCGTAGTCGGGCGACGACCGGCCAGGTCGCGGGCCGCCAGGCGAACGAGCAGCGGCAGCCGTTTCGTGTACCGACCGAGGATTTCCAGCAGCCACGAGGCTAGCGGGCCGAAACCTAAGAGGAGCAGACCTCCGCCTATGAGGGTCAGCAGACTGAGCCCGATCAAGACGGCGCCGCCGTAGCGCGTGTCCGCACGCGCCGACCACGCGCCGAATGCCATCATCCAGACGCCGACGAACGACAGGAACAATCCCCCGACCACATAGCGGCGGCGTACGCGTACGTGGCGATTCCGTGGGGCGGACTGCGCCGCGATCGTCACAGATGCGCAGGCGAACACCGCGGGAATGGCCATGGCCACGCCGATTCTCAGGAGTATCGAAAGGTCGAAGATCATGGCCGGATAGTAGTGAGCTTCAGCTGGCGCCGTACGGGATCGAAATACAGTGCGCGGTCACGTTCCAGCGCTCAGCACCGGATCGGTGACCCCGCCGGGGCAGGCGAGCTGGGCGATGTCCCAACCGGCGCGCCGGGCTCCCGCCTGGTAAGCGCTGCCGTAGAAGGCGAGGACGGCGGCGCGCGGATCGGCCTCGGCCAGGGCGTCGGCGTGGCGCAGCACGGCCAGATGGCCGCCTCGCTGCTCGATCCACCGCGCTGCCGCGGGCTCCAAGGGCTCGTTGTCCAGGCCTTTGGGCTCGGGAGCGGTGTAGGAGTAGAAGGCCGGGTCCGGGAAGGCGTCGTCACCGAACCAGAAGCCGGAGCTGATCACCTCCCGCGAGTACGCTTCCCGCGTCACCGGGTCGGCTCCGGGCGGCTGGTCGATCACGCGGTCGGAGAAGCGGGTGCAGGCGATGTCGAAGGTGTGCCAGAAGTGGTGCACCGGGCTGATCTTGCCGGAGTAGCCCGCGGCGAACTCCTCCAGCAGGAGGTTCACCTGGCTGAGGACCTGCCAGTAGCGGGTGACCTCGGCCGGATCGTAGTGCGCGTGCTCGGTGTCGTCGGCGAACGGCCGGTCGGAGTCGGGCAGGTCGAACGGCCGTGGTAGGGGTATGTCCACTCGCACGTCCAGGGCCGTCAGTGCCCGCATGGTTTGGTGGTAGAAGGACGACACCGACTGGCCGGGGAGCGAGAACGACACCTCCCGGCCGTCCACCGTGCTGAGGAGCAGCTGGTGGCCGACGAAGTCGAAGTCGATCGTGAAGATCGGGTTACCGTCGGCCTGTCCCATCGGACGAGTGGTGATCCCTCGCCCGGTGACGTGGAACGGCGCGTTCCACCAGTGGTTGCGCCGGGCCGCCGAGGCGAGCCGGATCTTGCCCACTACCTGGCAGAACCGGTGCAGCGTCGCCTTGGTGTCCCGCCACTCGGCCGACGGCACGGCGGTGTACAACTCCATGACCCCATCGTTCCCACACGTTCGCAGCGCTATCCATGCGCCGGCCGCAACCTCAACCATGGCGGACTCGGCATCTTCGCCTTCTTCCAGCTCGACCAGGATTGGCCAGCCGAGAAACTCGTCCCCGGGTACTGTGTGGATATATGCGTCTGGATTCCTGCGAACCTCAACTACGAAGCTCGTCAAGTCCATGGTGTGACGGTCGAATTCACTGCCGAGCAGCTCGACCAGCAATGCCTTCACCGCCACCTCGGGCGCTGTTGTGAAGACCTTGCAGTAGCGATAATTATTCTCTTCCGGCATCATGGGATTTTGACGAACGGCGGGTTGTCGAACGAGCCGCCTATGCGGATAATCGACACGTCCACCTCCATTCCGAGCATCGCTTCCAGTTTTCGGCGCAGGGAACTCAGCCCCGCTTCCAGCGAGATCGCTACCTGAAGGGCATTGGCCTGCCGAGTCCCGCCTGGATTAGCCTGCGCGGAGATCAGGCACTCACCGGACCGGATGTGTCGCGTCGGTTCGCGGGACCCAGCCGGCGAAGACGCCCTCGGGGCTGTGCGTCGAAAGCGCCTCCGCGATCGAGCGGTGCAAGGCGGCGGCGTCAGGCAGCCTGAGGTGGTGCTCGTCCGACTGGTCGTAGAAGGACAGGTCGAGCCGCGCCGACGGGTATCTGGTGATTCCGCCCACGACCGCCGCTTCGCCCTTGTACGACAGGGCGACCGAGCGGAGCCTTGGCCAGGGATGCTCGTTGATGTGCCGCTCGGTGATGGTCAGCACGCCCATAGCCCTAGCCTGGATGTTTAGCCGGATATATCCGGCTATGCCGATGATCACCACCAGCACCACGCCGACCATGAAGGCGATGTAGTCCGGGGCATTCGTCCCCCGGCCCTCGGGCAGCGTCGCGCCGATGACGCCGACCACGAGCAGCATGAGCACGGTGACGACCATCATCAGGCAGCCGAACATACCCCTGCTTCGGCGAAGCGCGGCGGAACGCAGGTCGAAGGCGATTCCGTCAGGCGGCTGGCGGACCGTCCGCACCGCGACCGTGGATAGGCTCCACTTCTTGACGTCCCCGCGGCTGAGCAGCACCCCGCTGGCGATCCCGCACAATGCGGCCGCGAGCCCGACCAGCTGCGACGGGTACACCTCGCCGTCGGCGATCCCGACGGCCACGGCGGCGGCGATCATGATCGGGCAGATCGCGAAGAGCGCCTTGCGCATCAGCCCGATCGCCATCGGGCCGCCCAGCCAGATCCGGGCAAGCCAGAAATACCAGACCGCGCTCCAGAACACTCCCACGAAGATCTCGAAGGGGGTGGCGTCGTTCCGCCAGACGAGCACGATGCCACCGATGAGGCCGGGCCAGAGAACGGCGAGCAGGCCGACGGCCGACTTGTGGGCGAGAGGGCGCTGCATGCGCGGAATCCTAGCCTTCCGGCACCTGGAACCTCGACGACACCGCCGGCGCCCACCTGCCGCCCCGCCACCGTCACGCCGCCACCAGGCAGCCCAGGAGACCTCCGGCGGCTCGGGGCGCGCGCCTTGAGCGCGATTACAGCGGAGAGGCGCTGTGGTACATGCGGTACTTGAAGTAGCCGTCCCAAGGTGGCGCGGTGTTCGCCGGTCCGGGTTCGGTGGCGAAGTACACGTCGACCCCCGAGTAGTCCAGCGGGCGCTGATAGGCCAGACCGCCATAAACGTCCCGCACCAGGCCAGAATTGTGGTTCCACCGGTAGCCCGTCTGGGCGCTGGTGATCTGACCGACGACCGTCCAGGCGCCACCGCCCGTCCAGACGCTCGATCCGGCGATTCGGTCGACTTCGACGTTCGCCTGTACTTCGTTGCCGTCGAGCTGCCCGGTGTCGCGGGAGACGACGAACGAGTCCCGCTCGGGGTCGTAGGCCCAGGACGCGTTGTGCAGGAATCGTCCGGAGCCGGGCAGGAACGGTTCCGGCGTCAGACCGGCCGTGGTGATGAACGACCTCGTGCCGAGTACCGGCGCGTTGGCGTTGCCCAGGTTGAGTGTGCGTACGGCGGTGCCCCGGGCGGTCCCGTCGCAGGACGGCTCCGGCACGTCCAGCGCGGCGCAGTCCAGCCCGCTGTAGAACAGCAGGAGATTCCCCCGCTGATCGACACTGGTCACGCTCGGCTGGCCGACACCGTACCCGGCCGCGTTGTAGTCGGGTTCGGTGATGTCGATGAGCGGGGAGGCGACGATGGTCCACGGCCCCAGCGGAGAGGTGGCGAGGGCAACGCCGACCACGTTGAACCGGCCGTCCGCGCCATGGTCGTCATTGTCGGCGGCGGTGAAGAACATCGCCCACGTGTAGGTCTTCTCGCCGCTCTGGGGCGTCGTGTAGGTGAAGCTGCCCTTGACGACGTCCGGGTCGCAGATGTGGTACGCCGCCCAGCTCGGCGTGGCAGGCTGGTAGTGCGGGTCGGCCGGTTGAAGGCGGGGCCGCAGCGCTACCTGGGTGGCACCCCACGTGTACGACCCGTTCGGCTGCCGGGTGCCGACGTTGAACAGGACGTGATCGTGAGTGGCCTGGAGCGCGTTGCCGCTGCTCGATGAGTACTCGACCGTGTTGGCGCAGTAATAGATGATCCTCTGGGCGTCGGAGGTCTGCACGATGGACGGCGCGTACTGGTAGTAACCAGCGCCGTCATAGCGGGACGAACCTGGATATATCCCCCCAGGTAGGGGCACGCCTGAGGACTCGGCGGAAGGCGTCCAGGCGTAGGCCGGCAGCAGGGTGATCAAGGATGCGACAAGGGTGAGGAGGGCGGCTGTCGAAACGCGGCGGACGAGCATCAGGTGGTCCTTCCTCGCGGCGAGGTGGGCAAAATGAGCAGGCGGCGACACTGGCGCACTGGTCAGTACCGCCACGCGTACACGCCGTCGTAGTCCGGGCTCTCCGAGGTCCACACCAGCAGGCCGCCGTCGTCGTCGAGCTGCGGCCGGATGTACGGGTAGGAGCTGACGCCGGGGATCGTGACGGTCGGCCCGCCCGCGCCCCGGTCGTAGATCTTGTACCGGGTACGGCTGCTGCCGTCCACGTCGTAGTGCTCGGTGTAGACGACGACGCGGCCGTTCCTGTTGATCGCCTGCGGATCGACGTTCGACTTGCTGGAGATCAGGATGTCGCCCGCCACGATGCGGCCGGCGTTGACGGGCTTGATGACCAGTCCCTGGCCGCTGGTGGTCTCGGTGCCCCAGGCGTAGAAGGCGGCGATGGTGCTGCCGTCGCCGGACAGCATCGCCTGCAGGAAGTGGTCGTCCTCGGTGGCGTTGGGGTGCAGGTCCACGGTGGTGCCGCTGTTGGCGTTGTAGACCTGAAGGGTGCCGACGAAGGCGGTCAGGCTCACTCCGTACCAGACCAGGACGCCGTCCCGCGTCATGCCGAAGTAGTTGTTGGTGTGGCAGCCCGGTTTCGCGACGCAGACCGTGTCCACCCTGGTCAGCGGCTGGCCGACGACGCCGCGGTAGATGGTGGCCTCACGCGGCGGCGGAGCGTCGGTGGTCAGGCCGACGCGGACGGCGATGACCGTGCCGTCCTCGCTGAGGCGCAGCGACATCGTGTCGAAGTCCTCGTAGGCCACGCCCGGGTCCTCCACCCAGACCTGCCCGGTCCTGAGGTTCCTGATGATGATCGCCGGAGAGGTGAAGGGGGCGTTCCTGTCACCGATGTAGGCGACGATCGAGCCGTCTCGGTTGGTGGCCATGCCCGTGCCCGGCACGGTGATGGGGATGTAGCTGGGGGTACGGCCGTCGCCGCCGCGCGAGACGAGGATGATCTCGCCGGTCTGGAGGTCCTTGCGTACCAGGTAGATGGCGTTGCCGTTGGGCTCGTACACCTCGTTCGGCGCGAGGTTGCTGCCGGAGCGTACCGCGAAGAACACGTAGCGGCCGTCGGCCGACAGCTTGGAACCCCAGCTCCCGGCGAAGTTCATGGTGTCGGGATTGCCGTCGGCGTCCACGGCCACGTTGACGGGCGCGCCGAAGCCGATCATCGCGCGGGTGGGCATGACCGCGGTGGGCTGGGAGGCTTCGCCGTATCCGCGGAAGTTGTGGGCGTAGACCCAGATGGTGTACATGACTCCAGGCTTGAGCTGGTCCACCACCACCTGCGTTTCCTTGGTGTAGCGGGTGCCGCTCGGCGGGTCGGTGACGACGGCGTAGCCGTCAACGGGCGGGGAGCCCGGCACGGGCGCGGGGGCCGTCCACGAGACCGTGGCCTGCAGCGGGCCGGGCCGGGCCACCGCGTTCTGCGGCGGTCCTGGCAGGCAGTCGCAAATGGTGATCTCCGCCTCGGCGTACTGGGGCGGGCGGGTGCCGTTGGCGGGACTGTACGCCTGGATCGTGGCATGACCGTACGAGGGAGAGGTGTACGTGCCGTTCTGGTCGATGGTGCCAGGACCGGTGATGACGCTCCACTCGACGGCGGTGATCTCGGGAATGCCGGTGACCTTGAAATCGAAGTCGTACGCGGTGTTTGGCCCGCCCTCGACGTGCGCAGGGTCGATCTCGATGCCGGTGAACGGGCCCGAGTGCCAGGCCGAGTACCACCAGTTGACCAGGTCGTCCTTCCTGATCGACAGGGCCTTGCCGAACAGGCTCCTGGTCTTCATGAAGCCGCCGAGCGTCAGCCCGACGCGTAACTCCAGCCACGGGTTCTGGGTGGTGTCGGCGATGACCTGGACGTAGGGGGCGAAGCTGGCGCCGGGACCCGCGGCGCCGTAGATGTACATGACCTCCTCGAACGGGAAGCTGATCTTTGCGCCCGCGTCGCCGTACGCGATCAGCTCGGCGTGGTTCTGCCGCCCCGGAATGTCGATCTTGTCCATGCTGAGATCGCCGCCCTGGAGGGTGACCGTGGCGCCGACCTCCCGGCTGTAACCGGCCTGGAAGGCGATGCCGAGCGAGCCGTCCACCTCGAACTGCACGTAGACATCGAACTCCGGGCAGATCAGCACCGGCAGCGGGCCGAGCTGGAGGTCGATGCAGGGCGTGCGCATGCGTCCGATCAGCCACTTCTTCTGCCACCCGGCCATCGCGCCGATCTTGCCGACCGTGTTCAGCGCGACGTTGACGCTGGCGCCGAAGTGATCGAGCTCCAATGCCCCGCCCTTGAGGTGGATCTTGCCGTGGCCGTGCGGGGCCAGCGTCATCCACATCTCCAGCTTCCTGCCGACGTCGTCGTGCCCGGCCGGGCCGGCCTTCGTGGCGACCTCCACCACGAGCGCGCCGTCGCGCAGGCCGATGCTGCCGGGGCCGCCCGCCGTGCCCACCGGCTTGCCGTCCTGGGTGGGCCGCGCGACCCGTACGCCTGGAGCGAGCGGCGTGAACTGGACGGCGGACGCGTCCGTCACCGTGTCGAAGGCCACGTCGCCGTCTCCCACGACGTCGGGGATGGCGGCCTCCTCGGTCATCACGCTGAGCATGGCTCCGCGGGTGGTCACGGCGGTGACCTTGCGGAACAGGCCGCGTGGCGTGTTCGCCGAGACCGGGGCGACGACGTACGCGCCGGCGGTCAGGTCGCTCACCTGCGCGGGCGGGGAGTCGAAGTCGAGCGTGCCGTCGGTGCCGACCGAGATCAGGCGGGCCAGCGAGGCGGCCGACAGCACGACAGGGGTGGCCTTGGCGCTCACCTCCGGCACGACCGCTTGGCTGGCCGCGCTTTCGGGGCCGGCGCCGTGCTGGTTGGCGGCCCGTACGGTGAAGGTGTACGCCGTCGCCACGTCGAGACCGGACAGGACCGCGCTCGTCGTCGTTACCGTGGCCGTCGCGCCGCCGGGGCTCGCTGTCACCGTGTATGAGGTGATGGGCGCGGTTCCGGTGTCCCTGGGCGCGTTCCACGTGACCTTGACCGAGCCGTCGGCGGTGGTCGAGGCGGTCACCCCGACGGGTGCGATCGGAGCCCGCCGCGCCGCCGGGGTGGCCGGGCCGGCGGTCTCGGCCTCACCCGTGCCCGCGGCGTTGCGGGCCGCGACGGTGAACGTGTACTCCGTCCCGTTCGTCAGCCCCGCGAACGTGGCGACCGTGGTCGCGGCAGGTGTGTCCAGCGTGAGCCCGCCGGGCTCGGCCGTCAGGTGGTACCCGCTGATCGCCGCGCCGCCGTCGGGCGGCTCCACCCACTGGAGCTCGACCTTCTGGTCCAGCGGGACCACCGAGAGGACGGGCGGCCGCAGCGGCGTCGTGGCGGGCGCGGGGGTGACGGGCTGTGAGGGCGCCGAGGGCCGGCCGCTGCCCGTGCCGTTCACCGCGGTGACCACGAACGTGTAGGCCGTCCCGTTCGTCAGCCCGCCGACCGTCGCCTGGGTCGCCTCGGCGGCGGCGTCCACGACGACGTTGCCCGGCGAGGCGGTGACGAGGTACTTCACGATGCCCGCCGTGCCGGTGTCCGGCGGGCTCCAGTCCACTTTCGCCGCCGCGTCACGCATGGTCACGGCGGTGATGAACGGCGTGCCGGGTGCGCGGGGGGCGGCTGGGGTGACCGGCTCGGAGGGCGCGGAGGCGGGCGAGGTGCCGGCCGCGTTCGCAGCCGTCACGGTGAACACGTACGCGCTGCCGTTGGTCAGCCCGCCCACGTGCGCGGAGGTCGTGGCGGAGGTGACGCGGGCGCCGCCGGGCGAGACGGTCACCGTGTACGTGGAGATCGACGCGCCGCCGTCTGCCGGAGCCTGCCACGCGACGTCGGCGCCGCCGTCGGTGGCCGAGGCGGTCACGCCGGACGGCGCGGACGGCGCGGACGGCGACCGGTAGTAGTCGAAGGTGTCGACGGTCACGCTGACGCTCGCGGTGCCGGTGTTGAGGATCACGAACGTGCCGCCGGTGCCCACCTTGACCGGCACCAGGCTCGACCAGAAGTCGTTCGGCTGGTACGCGATCGAACCGCCGCCCGGGATGCTCGCCTGGCCCGCGGGGTACACGCGCAGCAGGCCGTTCACGGTGCCCTTGACGGTGATGTTCACCCCGACTGCGCTCACCCCAGTGGGCGGCACGCCGCCCTTGCCGAGCGGTGCCACCGTGTACGAGGCGCCCGCCGCCACTGTCACCGAGGCGAGAGTCCGCGACGGGGCGACGGGCACCAGGGCCGAGGCGGCGACCGCGGCGGCGGGCGTCGCGAAGTAGCCCGCCACGTCGGCGTACACCGTCAGCGCGGCCGGCCCGTTGTTGTTGACGGCGATCTTGCCGTCCGTCCCGAGCGCGGCGATGACCAGGTTGGACTGGAAGTAGGAGGGCCGGTAGTCGATGTTCGACCCGGCGGGTGGCGTGCCGCCCGACGGGTAGGCGATCATCTTGCCCGACCCGGTGCTCTTCACCGCGAACGTCAGCGCCACGTACGCCACCCCGGACGCCGGCACTCCGCCCACCCCCGCCACCGCGAACGTGGCGGTCGAGTTGGCGGCGACGCTCTGGTTGCCGATGATCCGCGCGGTGTTCAACGGTACGTACCGCGCGCCGGGCGCCGCGGCGGCCACGGCGGTGACGTACCCGTGCACGTCGGCGTAGACGTTGACGGCGGCCGTCCCGGTGTTCTTGACCTTGAGCGCGCCGTCCGCGCCGAGCTTGACCGTCACGAGCTGGTCGTCCCACACGCCCGACCGGTAGCGGGTGCCGGTCACCGCGGGCGCGGCGGCCAGGTCCGACAGGAAGACGACGAGGCCGCCGGCGGCGCTCGCGCCCTTGGCCGCGAAGTTCACCGCGACGCTCGCGACGCCGCTGGCGGGCACCGCGCCGACGCCCGCCACGCTGACCGTCGTGGTGGCGCCGGCGGGGATCGACACGTTGCTCAGCACCCGCACCCGCACGCCGTAGAACTGGCCCGGCCCCGGCTGCGCCGACTCGGCCGAGGCCGGTGCCGCCCCCGTCGCCACGAGGACTCCGGAGAAGATCAGAGCGAGCGCCGTCAACCATCGCATGACCACACCGGCCTCCTGGGCTCGGGATCATTCCGCGTTGCGCGCCTGACGCTACCAACCGCCCTGAACTCGTTAAATACGACGAAAAGTAGAGATTTTTCGTCAACCAGCGGCGTACGACGGGGCGTCCGCCTACAACTTCGGCGGTAGCCGCCTCAGCCCTCGGGAGGGGCCCGGCCCGCGTGTACGAGGCGAGCACGGCCGGCATTTCTTTCAACGACCGCAGTTGAGCAGGCCGAAAACGCCGCCGGTCGGCCTCGTCCTGATTACTCCCCGCTCGATCGCCAGCACGCCGTGGCGGGAGGTCAGAGAAGAAAGGTGAACAGCGGCGAGCCAGGCGGGACACGCTCCACCGTGAGTGGGCTGGCCTTCATGCGGAACAGGAGACTGTCGAGATCACTGGCCCGCTCGAGCTCGATGCCGACGAGCGCCGGGCCGGTTTCGCGGTTGTTCTTCTTGACGTACTCGAAGGCGATGATGTCCTCGCCCTCGCCCAGCACCTCGTCCAGGAAGTGCCGCAGGGCGCCGGGGCGCTGCGGGAAGGTCACCAGGAAGTAGTGCCGCAGCCCGATGTGGACGAGAGAGCGCTCCAGCACCTCGCCGTACCGGCTGACGTCGTTGTTGCCGCCCGACACCACGCACACCAGCGGCCCTCCGGAGGAGGAGTACGGCAGCAGCTCACGGGCGGCCGCTCCCGCGAGGGCTCCGGCGGGCTCGGCGATGATGCCATCGGTCTGGTACAGATCCAGCATCTCGGTGCACACCGCACCCTCATCGACCGCGACCACCTCATCCACCAAGTCCTTGACCAGGGGGAACGTGGCCTCTCCCACCCTTCCGACGGCGGCGCCGTCCACAAAGGTGTCCAGCTCGGGCAGGGCGAGGGGCCCGCCGTGGTCGAGGGCGGCGCGCATGCTGGCCGCGCCGGCGGGTTCGGCGCCGACGATGCGGGTGCGGGGTGAGTGCTCGCGCAGCCAGATGGCGATGCCGCTGATCAGACCGCCTCCACCGACCGGGACGACCACGGTGTGCGGCGCCTCCCCTGACTGCGCCAGGATCTCCAGGCCGACCGTGCCCTGCCCGGCCATCGTCCTGACGTCGTCGAACGGATGTACGTAGATCGCACCGGTGTGCTCGCTGTCGGCGTGCGCGGCGGTGCTCGCCTCGTCGTAGGTACCGCCGCCGACCACGAC
The DNA here is from genome assembly GCF_040648495.1 of Nonomuraea sp. NPDC049129. Classification (NCBI taxonomy): domain Bacteria; kingdom Bacillati; phylum Actinomycetota; class Actinomycetes; order Streptosporangiales; family Streptosporangiaceae; genus Nonomuraea; species Nonomuraea sp. NPDC049129. Next base: position 393,322 of record NZ_JBEZDU010000004.1, read on the forward strand.
CTCCACCCGGTCGCCGCCGAGCGCCGCGATGCGCTCACGCTTCTGCCGCGGTGTGGTGGACGGTACGTACACACGCCCCCCAATCCCGAGACGCGCGCAGGCGAACGCCACCCCCTGCCCGTGGTTGCCCGCGCTCGCGCAGACCACACCGCGCCGCCGCTCCTCGTCCGTGAGCGAGGCGATCAGGTTGAACGCGCCGCGCACCTTGTACGAGCGACAGACCTGCGCGTCCTCGCGCTTGAGCAGCACCTGACCGCCGAGCAGGTCGGACAGCCGCTGGTTCGGCTCCAGCGCGGTGCGACGTACCACCGGCCGCAACCGTTCGGCCGCCTGGCTGATCATCGCGGTGGTGAGACGGTCGGTCATGCACACTCCAGGCACAGCGGTTGATCAAGGGATCGTAGCAAGGCGTCGCGTGGTGGTGACGACGGCAGCCGTACAGAGGATCACTGGGAACGGTGCCCGTCGCCAAGCGAGCACACTGGTCACAACGATCCCAACAGGTCATGCGATTCCCGCAGCGCCCGTCTCCCTCAGCCGGACGGCTACCGACCAGCGACATTCTTGCGACGCTTGCTCAGTTCGCCAGCTGGCGGACTGCCGCGCCGGAGCGAACAATCAACCTCACCTCAGCGCCATTCCCGGGACACGAGCGCGGATCGCATCCATGGCCGCCTCGTCCGAGACGCCCTGCCAGTCATACCGCGGTGTGTAGGGGGCGGTGAGGGCGCGTACGTCCTCATCGGTGAGCTCGACGTCCAACGACGCGATCGCGTCGTCGATCTGCTTGATCGACCCGGCGCCGACCAGCGGAGCGGTGACGACCGGCTGGCGATGCAGCCAGGCCAGGGCGATGGACGCGCGGCTCACGCGGTGGGCGGCAGCGACCTGGCCGACCGCATCAATGATGGCGTGGTTCGAGGCTTCCTGCTCGGGCGAGTAGAGCGTGTCGGCGTAGGCACCGTCGGTTTCGGAGCGGGCAGTGGAGTTCGCCTCATCCCAGCCACGGGCCAGACGGCCCCGCGCGAGTGGGCTCCAGATGATGGTGCCGACGCCCTCGTCCAGGCACAGCGGGATCATTTCGCGTTCCTCCTCGCGGGCGAGCAGGTTGTAGTGATCCTGCATGGACACGAACCGGGCCCAGCCGTTCTGCTTCTGCAGGTGCAGGGCCTTCGCGAACTCCCACGCGAACATCGACGACGCGCCCAGGTAGCGCACCTTGCCGACCTTGACCAGATCGCTGAGCGTTTCGAGGGTCTCCTCCAGCGGCGTCGCGTGGTCGTTGCGGTGCACCTGGTAAAGGTCGATGTAGTCGGTGCCCAACCGTCGCAGGCTGTGGTCGACCTCGGTCATGATCGCCTTGCGGGACAGGCCCTTCCCGTTCGGGCCGGGGCGCATGGGATGACGCAGTTTGGTCGCGATCACTACATCGTCGCGGTTCGCGAAGTCGCGCAGTGCGCGGCCGAGGATCTCCTCGCTGGACCCGTTGGAGTACATGTTGGCGGTGTCGAAGAAGTTGATGCCCGCGTCGAGAGCGTGCTTGATCAGCGGGCGCGCATCCTCCTCGCCGAGGGACCAGACGGGGTGGCCGCGGTCGGGCTCGCCGTAGGTCATCGCACCGATCGCGATGGGCGAAACGTCCAGGCCGGTGGTGCCGAGCTTCACATAACGCATGGGCGTCTCCTGTGGGATTTGAACTTGCGGACGATTCTCCGCAAGTTCTCACCCAAACTAGCGGAGGATTGTCCGCAAGTCCATCGGAGGCACCATAGGGTGATGACCGAACAGACGCCGAGCACCTACGGCACGCAGCGCAAGGCCGCCGCGCGCAACCGTGTGGCGATCATCGAGGCCGCCCACGAACTGTTCGGGGACAACCCGCTCGTGCCGCTGAGCGAGGTCGCCAAGCGTGCCGGCGTCGGCGCCGGCACGCTCTACCGGCACTTCCCCACCCGGGAGGATCTGATCCTGGCGGCCTACCAGCACGACATCGAACGCCTGACCACCACCGCCGACGAGGCGCTGGCGCGCCATCCATCGGCGAAGGACGCGTTCGTCGAGTGGTTCGAGACTCTGTCGGCCTACATCCGCATCAAGCACGGCCTCGGTGACGCGTTGCACAGCGCCGCGGCCCAGGACGTGATCAGCGCTTCGTGGGCGCCGACCACCGCGGCGGTGGCCAAGCTCGTCGAGGCCTGCGTGGCCGAGGGCACCATCGCTCCCGGGCACGACCCCGCCGACATCATCATGCTTATGAGCTTTCTGTGGCGCGTCGCGAACAACGACGACGGTGTGGCCCAAGGACGGCGTCTGATCGCCGCCGTCTTTTCGGGGCTGAAAGAGGCACCCCAGCCGATCTGAGCACAGCCGAGTTGAGCGCACCGCTCGCCGCAGCGACTACAGCGGCGAAACCTGCGCACGCGACTCCAGCGAGGCGAGGACTCCGCCTGTGACGAGAAGGGGACATGTGCGAGGTGTTCATGAGTTGTCGTTGCTACCGGACGAGTGTCGAGCAGGCGGAAGCAAGAGGCCGCGTTCGCTGTAGGCGGGGTCGTTCGCTGCGGTGACGAACGTGTCGAAGCGCATGGTGCAGCGGCGAAGCTCGGTGTATGCCTCCCACGCCGGGACGCCCGGGGCGTTCGGATTTCCGGTGCGGATAAAGGCTGCCACGGCCCGCCGGAAGGCGTGACCGGTCGGTTCGACGCCGGCGGAGTCGACATCGCGGAACATGGGAGAGGCCGACCAGGCTGGAAGATTGTCAAACAGCAGCGGGATGTCCACGGTGTGGCAGGCACCGAGGGCCGATCTCCAGTCCACCTGGTAGACGAAGCCAGGATGACCGTGACGAGCGCGCGCCTCGGCGACCTGGAGCGCCGGTAGCCTGACCAGGCGATCGGTGGTGATGTCGGCCAGGACTTGAGAGGCGGACGCGCCCGGCCGCCGGGCCGCGTAGTGGTCGTAGACCACCTGTGGGGCCGCGTCGGGCGCCAGGCGTTCCACAAGCTGCAGGACGGCATCGCGGGTAATGGCCGCGGAGGCGGGGTCGATGGCCAGGAACGGGTTCATCTCCTCGGCGGTGGCGCCGATCAGGACGTCGATGCCGGGAGCGACGCCGGCGGCGACGGCGGGCAGAACAGGCCCGGGCAGCCCTGGGGCGCCGGCAATCGGATGCATCGGCGGGGCCGGGGCGCCGATGCGTCGCCGGCCGCTGTCGGCGACGAGTCGCTGGTAACCGATGATCAGCTCTTCGGCCGGAAGGTCTCGCAAACGATGGGCTGTCGTGACGCTCAGGCCCAGGAGGCGCAGGTATTCCTCCGCGACCTGTTCGGCTTCGTGCGGGGATGGCATGGCGATGCCGAGGGGGCCGCTTTGGGCGAAGACCCGATGGAAGAGGCCTGTGGCTGAGGGGGAGCTCAGGAGCGCCACGGCGGTCACCGCGCCTCCGGACTGACCGGCCACGGTGACGCGGTCGGGGTCGCCGCCGAAGTCGGCGATGTTCTCCCGCACCCAGCGCAGCGCCGAGATCGCATCCAGAAACCCCATGTTGCCTTCGGCGATGCCTGGGACTCGCAGGAAGCCCAGCGGACCGAGCCGGTAGTTCGGCGTGACGACGACGATGCCCTCGGCGGCGGCCAGGTTGCGGCCGTGGTAGCCGGGCCAGGCGCTGGCGCCGCTGAGCCAGCCGGAGCCGTGGATCCATACCAGCACGGCCCGGGGCTTGCCGGTGACGCCGGGGGTCCAGATGTTCAAGGTGAGGCAGTTGTCCTCGGCCTGGGCCAGCGTTGGCGAGCCGGTGAGCAGTTGCATCGCATCGGCGGGTCTGGCGGGGTTGGCGGGTGGCTGCGGAGCGGCAGGGCCGAAGGCGGTCGCCGGACGGATGCCTTGCCACCGGGCATGCGGCTGCGGAGCAGCGAAACGAAGGTCGCCGATGGGGGCGGCCGCGAAGGGCACGCCGAGGAAGGACGCGACGCGCCCGTCCCAGCTTCCCTGAACAGCGCCCGGCTTGGTGGTGACCACGGGGTGGGGATTGTTCATGACCATCCTTGCGAAGGAACGTTCGTTCTCATCACTTCAGCACATCTCTGGCGTGGTTGACAAGAATGAACGTTCATTCCATCCTCGGGGGGTGCCCGTCTCACACAGTCCAGCCGCCGACACGCGCCGTCAGCATGTCCTGGCAGCCGCGCGCCGCTGTTTCCTCGCCAACGGCTTCCACGCGACCTCTATGCAGGACATCTTGCGCGAAGCGCAGATGTCACCCGGCAACCTCTATCGGTACTTCCCCGGCAAGGACGCCATCGTGCTCGCGATCGTGGAGGCCACCTTGGCTGAGGTCACCGCCGCGTTCGAAAAAACGCTCCTTGACGAGCCGCCCCCGTTGCTGGAGGCGCTCACCGAGATCCTGCGTGCGATCGAACGGCTGGACGACCACGAGGGCACGCCACGGCTCGCGATCCAGATCTGGAGCGAGGCCCTACGAAATCCGGCGATGGCCTCGCTCTTCGCCGAGGCCATCGCGCCTGTCAGGCAATGGTTCGTCCAGCTCGTCGAAGCCCACCGGCATCGTGGCCTCACCTCCGGCCCGGTGGCACCGGAGCACCTGGCCAATGTCCTGCTTGGCGCCATCCACGGGTTCATCGTCCAAAGAGCGCTGCTCAAGCTCGATGCAGCCAGCTACGCCGAGGGGCTGCGAGGCCTGCTCGCGGTCCCGGCCAGCCCGCAAAACCGCGGTCACTGACCACGAAAAGCACGGATGCACCCCAGGGCGCTCGCCCGGAGGCCCTTGAGCGGAAGACGACTTCCAAGGCCGGACACCTGTGCAAGGCCGTCGCCGGCCTTCAAAACCACCGCGTCGCACTGGCTGCCTGAGGATGAAAGGAACCGATGATCGTGCAGGTGAAGATACGTCGTTGCGTTCAAGTGCGTTCTTGCGACGCTTGATCTGGCTGACCCCGCTCAGTGGAGCAGCGAGCCGGGTGCCAGGCGGTGGGCGAGGCGGCGCGGTAGCGCGATCTTCCGTCTGACCAGCAGGTCGATGTTCGCGTAGTGCCGCCAGGCCATGTCCGCAGCTTCCTGGTCCGCGGGGGCGTCGCTGAATCGGGTGAGGTTCGCCAGGTCTGCCAGCCCCGTCAGTGGCTCGTACGCGTGGGTGCCCAAAGCCGTCACTCCTAGCGTGGCCACCTCCCGAGCCGTCAGTACGCGCGACGAGGCCGGGACCCCGGCGGCGCGCAGTCGTACCACCGTCTGCCGCCACGCGCCCGCCACCCGCGCCCGCGGATCGCCCGTCCGGCGGCGTCGGCGGCGCAGGGGCGGCAGTACGGTCACCGCCAGCAGGTACCCGCCCAGCAGCCCCCCGGCCACCGCGCCCGCGACCGGCAGCCAGGTCGTCCCGGCTCCGTGGCCGGTCTGACGGGGTGACGGCTGTGGTGTGGGTCGGTGGGGCGACGGCGTGGTGGCGGGGTCGGCGTGTTCGCCGCTGATCTCCTGCTCGACCTCCTGGCGCTGCTTGGACACGCCTTCGGCGACGTCGCCGCTCTGGCCCGCGTGGCTGCGCGCCGGGGTCGGGTAGAAGGGCACCCAGCCGATCCCCTTGAACTCCACCTCCGCCCAGGCGAGTACGTCACCCGCCAGCACCTGCCGTACGCCGCCTCCCTCCGCCTTGCCCGGACCGAAGCCGACGACCACCCGGCTGGGCAGGCCGAGCGAGCGGGCGAGCAGCGCGTACGACGCCGCGAACTGCTCGGTCGTGCCCTTCTTCGCCTCGGTGAGGAAGAACTGGATGCTGCGATAGCTGTGCCCCGGTGGGGAGTTGACGTCGTACTGGGCGTGTTTGCGCAGGTAGGCGGCCAGCCGTACGGCCTGCTGCATGGGGCTGGTGGCGCCGGCCGTGGCCTTGCGGGCGATGGTGGCGAGGCGGGCCCGTTGTGGGGGAGTACGGCCGTCGGGGCCGTTGGGCAGTGCCAGGGCGGCCTGGTCAGCGGCGGGGACCGCCTCGCGCAGTTCTGCGGCGGAGTAGCGGCGGATGCCGGAGATCACCCGGTACGTGATGCCCTCGCGAGCGGTGGCGGCGGCACTCGCCAGCATCCCGGTCGCCGGATCTGCCATCAGGCCGGCCGCGGAGTCGGGCGCCGGTCCGGTGAAGGTCACCTGCTGCGGGCGGTCCGCCGCGGGCAGCCAGGGCCCGGGCAGCTTCTGCAGCGTGAACTGCTGCTCGACGACGTCGTGGGCGCCCACAACGTCGTCGCCGGGGACCCTGCCGCCCGTCGGCAGGTATCCGGCGCCGGACGTCCACGCGACGCCGTCGAAACGGTCCAGTACGGCCAGCCGCCAGTTCGCCTCGGTCGTGGATTTGACGGTGAAGAGCTGGCGGTAGGGGTTCTGGAGCCAGGCCGACACCTGGTCGAGCGGGCTCACGCCGGCGAGCGGGCGCGGGGGCGGCTGGGCCACCAGCCGCCGTACGTCGTACGGCTTGCTCGCGAACGGCAGCACCGGTCCGGCCGCGACGGCGATCAGCACGAGGACGGCCAGCAGCGGGACGCCTGCCGCGAACGTCCTGGCCGCTCGGGCCGCCCGGACCAGGGCCAGGAGCAGGGCCAGCCCGACGAGGACGGCCGGTGTCGGCAGCTGCGAGCCGGGACCGGACACGCCCAGCACGACGGCGGCGGCCAGCACCGGTACGGCCGGGGCCGCCGGGAGCACCACCGCCCTGGTCCGCAGGGCCAGTTCGGTCCCGGCCACCGCCGCCGCCCAGACCAGGAAGTGCGCCAGCACGATCGTCCTGCCGTCCCCCTCGGCCGGCAGGATGGTCGTGAGCAGTGCCTTCCCCGAGTCGCGCACGCCGAGCAGCGCGGCTCGCACGCTGGCCGGACTCGGCAGGAACCCGGCCAGGGCCTGCGTCCTGAACAGGGTCGCCGACACCGCGATCAGCCAGGCCAGGAGATTCACGGCCAGAGACGCCCAGAGCGGCAAGATCCTGGCCAGCGCGTACGACACCACGCCCGGCACAATCGCCGCCACAGCCACCACGGGGATCAGCGCGCCCAGCGTGAACACCCCGTCGAACGCCAGCCCGGCCGTACCCGCCAGCAGGACCACGATGACGATCGACACCACCCGCCGCCACTCGGGCACAGGCGGCAGCGGCGCAGCCTCGGACGTCCCCGGTCGCACGCCCGGCGTGGGCGGGGCGACCGGTGTGGGCGGGGCGACCGGCATGGCCCGCACGTCCGGCGTAGGCGGCACGTCCGGCGGGGGTGGGGCGACCGACCGGCCCGGCGGGGTGGTCAGCGCGGCCATGCCGCCGCCAGTTCGGCCAGTTCGCCGATCTCGATGACCGTCACACCGGGCACCATCGGCGGCCGGTCGCCGCAGGAGGCCCCGACCCAGACACAGACCACCTGGTCGAAGCGCCGCCGCACCGACGCGACGCTCGACAGGGCGGTCCGCGCCCCGGTGACCAGGATCAATGCCCCACCCGAGCCGGCGCGGCGTACCGCGTCCACCGGCGTCTCCGCGTCGGCCGTCCGCTCGACCAGGGCCAGCCGGTCCAGCACCTCCTCGGCCTCCTCGGCGCCGCCCTTGACGGACAGCAGCTCTCCCGCGCCGGTCAGCAGCCGCACCGGGAAGCGGCGGCGGCTCGCCGACCAGGCGACCGACGCGGCCGCGTCGACCGCCAGCTCGAACTCGTCGTCACCCCCGTAGGAGTCGGCGCGCGTGTCGAGGATCGTGGTCGTGTACGGCAGGCTGACGTCCTCGAGCTCCTTGACCATGAGGGTCCCGGTACGCGCCGTGGACCGCCAGTGGATGTGCCGCAGGTCGTCGCCGATCACGTAGTCGCGGACGCCGTTGAAGGTGATCGTGCCGCTCGGCGAGCGGGAGGCGGAGCCGTCGAGGTGGCGCTGCCGGCCGGAGTTCAGCGGCTCCAGCGGCACCGTACGCGGCCGGACCAGCAGCAGATCCGCTTGTCCGTACGAGGTCGTGCGCCGGGCCAGGCCGAACGGGTCGGCCCGGTCGAGCCGCAGCGGGCCCACCGGGGTCTCGCCGCGCCTGCGGGTGGGCAGCCGGTACGACACGGTTCCGGTGGAGTTCCTGGCCAGCGGCGGTACGCCGACCACGATCGCGGTGTCCCGGCAGGTGTCATGGGCCTCCAGGGCGTCGCGCCGCCAGCGGCCCCTGTTCGTGACGCGCAGCATCGCGATGGCCGCCTCGCCTCTGGCGACCTTGACGGGCGTGACCTCACGGCGTACCTCCAGGCGTGGCCGGCGCAGCGTCCACAGCAGACCGGCGCCGACGGCCGCGATCCCGCCGGCCGACAGCGCGCCCGCCTGCTGGTAGCCGAGCGGCGCCGCCACCGCGTACAGCAGCACGGAGGCGGCCAGGGTGCCCCAGCCGGCTCTGGTGATCATTCGCACTCCCAGAGGGGGGCGGCGGGGAATCCCCCCTTCGGGGTGTCCATCAGCACGTCGTTCAGCCAGCCGCTGCCCCGGCTGGACTCCACCTTGTTCCAGACGTCGCTGCTCATGCCGGTGTCGGTGTCGGTGAAGCCCGCGCCCTTGGTCTGGCAGATCACGGTCATGGTGATGTACTCGCCCTTGGGGATGCGGCCCGCCTCCGCCCCCGCCGAGGGGCCGGACCGGATCAGGGTGTCCCTGTTGTCGTTGTGCGCGTTGCGGAACTGCGCCGACGGCGGCTGCAGCCCCGCCTTGGCCTCGGCGCGCTCCTGGCCCTCGCCGGCGCCGTTCTTGGCACGCAATGTCCAGGTGTAGTCCTGGCCGTTCTTCAGGCCGGTCACCTCCGCGCTGGTCCCGTCGAGCGTGCCCGGGTGCTGGCCAGGGCCTTCGAGTACGTAGCTGACGCCGCCGTCCTTGGCGTTGTCGGGGGCCGACCAGGTGAGGTCGGCGCCGTGGTTCTTGCCCTTGGCCTCGAAGCTCGCCGGTCTGCCCGGGGCGACGCAGGGGCGTACCGGGATGGTGGGGTCGGAGACGGACTCGCCGCCGTCGTACTGGGCCGCGACGCGGAAGGTGTACTCCTGGTCGCAGCGGCCTCCGGTGACCCGGAACTGGAAGGGGCCGTCGGAGCGTACGCGGTCCGGGGTCACGTTCGCGCTGTCCGGGGCGCCCTTGAGCGTGTAGCCGGTGGCCTTGCCCTGGCTCGACGGGGTGAACACGATCTCCATCCAGCCGGGTCCCGAGTTCGCCGTGACGGTGCCCGGCGGGCCGGGGGTCTGCGTCGGTGTGGGCGTGGGTGTCGGGGTAGGCGTCGGTGTGGGGGTGCTGGTCGGGGGCGGGCTGGGGGTCTCCGAGCGCTTCGTCGTGGTGGGTTTCGGGGTACGCGTGACCGTCACCGTCGGCCGTGCCGTGGGCTGGGTGGTCTGCCGGGTCGGGACGGTGGTCGGGAGCGCCATGGTGGGCGTGCCGGTGGGTACGGGCAGCGGGGTAGGGGTGTCCTTCTGACCGAGCGCCTCGTCGTACTTGCCGACCCGGTGCGCCCTGCCGTCCTGCTCGACGACCAGCGCGGTCTCGCTGAACTGGTCGTTGACCCAGAGCAGCCCGTCCTTGACGAACACCTCCAGCGGTCCCGCCTTGCCGGTGATCACCTTCTCGGCGTCGAACCTCTTGGCCACCGTGTCGTACACGATGAGCCGCCCGGTGCTCTCATCGGCGATGTAGACGCGGCGGCCGAGAGCCTGCGGCGGCCCGAGCTTGCCGCCCTTCACCGACACGGTGCTGAGCGCGCCGCTCGCGGTGTCCACGAGCACCAGCGCGCCCTGCTTGGGCGCGAGCATCGGGACGATCGTGGCCTCGGCGACGGCGGGCATCAGCATGCCGCCGCGCCCGGCCTCGGTCACCGTGCTGGGCAGGCTCACCGTGAGCCGCGTACCGGTCGAGCCGATGACCATCGCCGACGCGGCGGCGGAGTTGGTGACCAGCGGTACGCCGTCCGCCATGGTCAGCGTGAGCGGGTCGCCCGGCTCGCCCACGGTGACGGCCTTGCCCTGCTGGGCGCCGTTGATCTGGGCCAGCGTGCCCTCTTCCGGCACGGGGACCCAGAGGGTTCCGTTCTTGTCGATGCCCGCCTGGCCGAGCGGGCCCTTGAGCGTGATCGCGGCGCCGATCGTGTCCACGGTCAGGGGGTTCACCTGCTGGACGGTGCCCGCCTGCGGGTCGATCGCGTACGCCTTGCCCGCACCCATGACCAGCTGCGTCCCGCCGGCGCCCAGGCTCTTGGTCTGGGCGACTTCGAGCTGGGTCGGATCGATGCGGCTGACCTGGCCGGTCGACTCGTCGACGACGAGCACGCTGTTGCCGTCCTGGACCACCTTGAGCTCGTCGCCCTTCGCGGCGGCCAGGTCCACCCGGCCGTCGACCTGGCCGGACAGGCCGTTGGCGTGGACGACCTCACCGTTGAGCGCGCTGGCGAGCCAGGCGCCGATGTCGGCGAGCTTGGGCCGGGCGCTGGACACGCCCGTACCCAGGAAGAACCCGATGCCCGTGAGCGCGGCGACGACCGCGAGCGCGACGAGGCCCGCCACTCTCCGCCGTGCCGCCTTCTGCCACCGAATGGCCACCAAATTCACATCCCGCGACATTTGCGCACATGCATACCCGCCGACACCCTAGAGCGGCGGGGTCGGCTGGGGGCACTCTTCAAACAACCTCGAAGTGTCGGTCAGGTCGTGCCCCGGCGCCGCTCGTCGATGGCCCGCATGCGCTCGTCCATCGACGATTCGAAGGACTCGAGGACCTGGCCGAACCGGTCGTCGAGCTCCCGCTGGGTCGGCATCGACTCGCCGAGCGTGTCGGCCATGATCTCCCTGGCCTTCCTGTCGGCCTCGTCCTGCGCCTGCTGGGCGGCGCCCAGCAGCTCCTCGGCGAGCTTCTGGCTGTCCAGGCGCATCGCGCGCGGGGCGATGACCAGCTCGACGAGCCGCCCGTTGGCGCCGGCGGCCACTCGTACGTGCCCGTCCGCGCCGGTGCCCCGGCCGACGACCACGTCGACCTCCTTGCGTACCTCTTCGACGCGGAGCAGCATCTGCTCCGCCTGGGCGGTGATCCGTTCGAGGTCTTCGGGGCGGAATTCCGCAGCGTTCATGCCGGGATGATCGCCGACACTTCACCTGCGGCGGCGATATTTCGGGAAAAGTCGAAGGAATGGCAGGTTCCGGCTACGCGAGGAGTTCGCGTAGTGAGGCCGCGTACGCCCTGGGGTGCGAGGTGTTGCCGTTGTGCCCGCCCGGGAAGTGCATGAGGTCGGTGCCGAGCAGTCGCGCCAGCTCCTCGGCGCATCGATAGTCGAAGACCGTGCGCGGGGTGGCGCGACCGGCGACGGGCACGATCGGGGCGCCCTTCAGCGTGGCGGGGTCCAGCCGGTCGGCGATGATCGCCGTCCAGTCGTGCTCCACGAAGTAGCCGAAGTTGGCGGCCCGCTGCTCGGTCATCGGCTGCGGGGTCAAGGCCGGCTCGACGTCCTTGGCGGCGAGGTCGATGCCGAGTGTCCTGCTGATCTCCTTGATCAGGGCGGGCAGGCCGTCGCGCCGATAGATCTCCTGCCCCTCGGCCAGTTCCCGCCGGTGGCCGAGGCACTCGTCAGGGGGGAGCAGCCACGGCGCGACGGGCTCGTGCGCGATCAGCCTGTTCAGCCGGCCGCTGGCCACCAGGTGCAGCCCGATGGTGGCGCCGAAGCTCATGCCCAGCATCGTCACCGGCTCGCTGGTCAGGTGGTCGAGCAGGCGTAGTACGTCGTCGGCGTGCTCCTCGACGGTCGCGCCCCGTGCCGGGTCGTCCAGGGTGCTGCGCGAGAGCCCGCGCCGGTCGTACGTGATCACCGTGTGGTCGGGGACGAGCCGGTCCACGAGGTCGACGCTGCGTCCGGCGTCACCCTCGCCGCTCTGCGAGATCAGCAGGACGGGGCCGGTGCCCCGTACCTCGAAGTAGAGGTGCGCGCCGGCCACCCGCAACATGCCAGTTTCCATGGCACTCACCCTAATGCATCAAGAATGATGTATCAAGAATGATGGATTTCCTCCCAGGGCATGCCCTCGAAGTAGCCGATCAGCCGGCCCATCGCCGCCTCGTCCACCTTCAGCGTCAGATCGTCGACCTGCCTCACGGCCACGACGCCGTGCGAGTTCGTCAGGAACACCGTCTCGAAGTCCGGCAGATCCGCCACCCGCAGCACCCGGCTCTCATACGGCACACCCGCCTGAGCCAGCCCCGCCTCCATGAGCTGCATCGTGATGCCGTGCAGCATGGGCGCGTCCGGCCAGATCACCCGGGTGCCGTCGAAACAGCCCAGATTGGTGATCGAACCCTCGGAGATCACCCCGTCGTCCGCGGTGAGCAGGGCCTCGTCGAACCCCTCGGCCTGCACCTTCCGCCCCAGGTAGCCCTGGGGGAAGCCGCCCAGGTGCTTGACGTGCGGGAGAAAGCGCTGGTAGCGGACCGATTTGAGGCTGCGCGGGGTGGTGGCGACCTCGACGGGCGGCTTGGCGGTCACCAGTACGTGCAGGCGGGCGACCTCGCACACGTAGACCCGTACGGACGCGTCGGGCGCGACCGCCGGCCGCCGGTCCAGACCCAGGGCCGACCTGATGGAGTCGACCACCAGCCCACGGTCGAGCGGGCGGCCGAACAGCTCCTCGGTGGCCCGGTCGAGCCGGTCGAGGTGGCGGTCGAGGCCGCGTACCCGGCCCTGTCTGACCTGCATCGCGGTGAAGTGCCCGTATCTCGCCGAGACGGCCAGCGTCACCTCCGGCGCCTCGGCGAGCCTGCCGTCGATCACGGTGCGTTCGATGTCGATCAACTCCCTCGTACGGCTAACGGCTGAGCGTCCTGGGGATGAGGCGGCGGGCCAGCTCCTCCAGCATCTCGACCGTCTCGGCGATATCGTGCCGGTCGTCGGTGTCGAGGGCCGCGGCCACGGCGTCATCCACCGGCGCGGCACGTACCTCCGACAGCCGCGCCGAAACCTGCGGCGACTCCCTGATCAGGGAGCGCCGCCGGTCGCGGGGGTCGGTCATGGTCTCCAGGGCGCCCACGGTCTTGAGCCGCGCGACGGCGGCGGAGACGGCGCTCTGCGGCAGGCCGGTACGGGCCGCCACCTCGCCCACGGAGGTGTCGGGGTGCTCCCGGATGTCGCTCACCACGATGAGGACGGTCCGGACGCTGGTGGAGTGCTCGCCGATGCCCTCGGTGGGCATGGCCTCCTCGCCGATCTTCATCAGCGTCCGCCCGAGCAGGAACAACTCGACCCCGTTCACCTCAGGCACGATACAGCTGAACGGGGGCGGGCTGGATCTACGGTGCTCACGATGTTCCAGGTGACGGTCCGTTGTGGCTGGTGTTGGGCCATGATGACCCGGCTGCACGCGGCGCTGCTGTGACCCTCAGCGCCGCGAGGCGGGCTCAGGCCAGAACGTCACTTCGGGGAAGTCCTTCGACGGCTTGTCCAGCAGCGGCTCCCGCTGCTGGCGCAGGTGCCGGTCGAGGAAGGCGCCGACGTACGTCCGGGTGATCGACACGGCGCGCTCACCGTCCAGCGCGGGTGCGGGCAGACCCACCTGCGGCCTGATCACCGCGTAGTCGGTGAACGAGGCGTGGTCCGTGTCCGCGACCGACAGCCAGCGCTTCCACCCGTTCACCTTCGGCCACCAGTTGACCCATGACACGTCACCGGCCGGCGTGTGGTTCTCCTTGGTGCCCATCATGAGAAGCGGCCCGCGTACCGTACCCGTGGGCTGCTTCGGGTTGTAGCTCCCGTCGAGGTTCACCCCGGCGCGCACCCGCTTGTCGGCCGCCATGAGCTGCGGGGCGGCGTTGCCGCCCGCCGAGAAGCCGACCACGCCGATCCGCGACCTGTCGACCAGCCGCCCCCAGCCGCTCTTGGCGGTGAGCCGGTCGAGCACGAACGACAGGTCGATCACCCGGCTCTTCGCGATCGCGGCCCCTCTCTCCTCGGTGTTCGCCCCAGCGCACGCGGCGCAGGTCGTGGTCCGCCCGTCGGGGAACGTGGTGGCCGCCGACTCATAGGTGTGCTCGACGGCCGCGACCAGGTACCCCTTGCTGGCCAGGTCCTCCGCCAGCGAGGTCATCGTCGCGCGGGGAAAGCTGAAACCCGGAGACACGAGCACGAGCGGCAGGCTGCGGGTGAGCGGCTTCGCGTCGACCGTGGCGTAGGTCCGGGTCTTGGCGAGCGTGTCGGCGGGGACGTTCGGATAGGGCTTGACGATCAGCGCCGACTCCTGCGGCGTCACGTAGGGAGCCGCCCGCGTGCCCGCCTTCATGGCGGGGTACCACAGGGAGACCATGAGCTGCCGCGGCCCGTCCTGCGGCACCCACGGATCGGGACGGTCGGTGTCGACCAGATGCAGGGAGGCCAGTCCGACGGGGTACTTCCCGGTGGGCGCGGGCAACGAGGTGCCCGCAGTTGTCTGTAGGGGCCCGGTGCGCGCGGTCTCGGCTTGTGCTTGTGCCTGTACGGTCGGCGTCGCCAGCAGGGCCACGCCCAGGGCCACGATCAGGTGTCGTTTCATGCGGCCCAGCCTGGGCCCGTACCCACCGGCCCGGCTTGCCCGGGAAGTCGACCGGCACCCCCTCCTTTCGTAGCGGTCCCGATCGACGATCGGCTCGGGCGGCGGCCCCGCGTCGCCCCATAGGCTGACGAACATGCAGGTGAGCAGACGGATCGAGGGCGGCTTGCCGGTGTTGCTCGGGCCGGCCGTGTTCGTGGTGTCCGCGGTGCCGTTCGATCAGACCGACGGCCTGACGTCGCCGGTGTTCGTCACGACGGCGGCCGCCGCGGGCGTGGCGGCGTGGTGGGCGCGGCGGTCGTGGTGGCCACTCGCCGTACTCGGCGCCGTCTTCTACGTGTGGCTGGTGATGTGGCCGCCGCTGATGGTCGCCTCCTACTACGCCGGTACGACCCTGCGCGGCACCCGCGGCATCGCGAGCTACCTGGGTGGCACCGCCGTGGCGCTCGGCACGGCCGTCGTCGTCGGCGACCTGATCGGCGGACGCCGGGAGATGGTCACGGCTACCCCCGCCAACGTGGCGCTGATGGCCATGGCCCTGGTGGGGCTGCCGTTCGTGTTCGGGCTCTGGACCCGGGCCCGGCGCGACGTGCTGGCCGCCGCCAGAGAGCGGGCCGACCGGCTCGAACGCGAGCAGGTGATGCGGGCCGAGCAGGCCAGAGCCCAGGAACGGGCGCGTATCGCCAGAGAGATGCACGACGTGGTCGCGCACCGGGTCTCGCTGATGGTGCTGCACGCGGGGGCCCTGGAGGTACGGGCCGCCGACGAGCCCACGGCCCGTACGGCGTCCATGATCGGCGACATCGGCCGGGAGGCGCTCGCCAACCTGCGTGAGCTGCTCGGCGTACTGCGCTCGAACCAGCAGCCCGCCGAGCTCAGCCCGCAGCCCACGCTGGCCGACCTCGACCGGCTCCTCGACCAGTCGCGCGCGCTGGGCATCTCGGTACGCAGGCACGACCACGGTCAGCCGCGCGCACTCGGCTCTACGGTTGAGCGGACCGCCTACCGGGTGGTTCAGGAGGCACTCACCAATGTGCACAAACACGCCCGCGACGCCCACACCGACGTACACGTGCGCTTCCTGAACGACACACTCCAGGTGGAGATCCTGAACCGAGGCACCGCCGACGGGCCGGGCGCGGAGCGGCCGCTGCCAGACGGGCAGGACGCGACGCTGTCGAACGGGCAGGACACGACACGGTCGGACGGGCCGGGTGCGGAGCAGGCGCTGTCCGGGGCGGAACGGGCGCTGCCCGGGGCGGGGTGGGGGCTGGCGGGGTTGCGTGAGCGTGTCGAGCTGCTCGGGGGATCGCTGGCGGCGGGCCCCAGACGGGAGGGCGGCTACCGCGTCACCGCCGACATTCCCGTGAGGGCCGCGGCATGATCCGGGTGCTGGTCGTGGACGACGAGGCCCTGGTCAGGTCCGGGTTGCGGATGATCCTGGAGACGGCCGACGACATCGTGGTGGTGGGCGAGGCCAGGGACGGCGAGGAGGCCGTCGGGGCGGCGGCCCGGCTCAGGCCGCACGTGGTGCTCATGGACGTACGGATGCCCGGCACCGACGGCTTGACCGCCGCCGCCCGCGTACTGGCCGCCCCGGACCCGCCCAAGATCGTCATGCTGACCACGTTCGACCTGGACGAGTACGTCCACGAGGCGCTGCGGCTCGGCGCGGTCGGCTTCCTGCTCAAGGACACGCCGCCAAGAGACCTGACCGCCGCCGTCCGTACGGTGGCCGCCGGCCAGGCCATGCTCTCCCCGTCGGTCACCAGGCGCCTGATCGACGCGTTCGTGGACCGTGCGCCTTCGCGGTCGGACTCGGCCCGCAGGCAGCTCGCCGCGCTCACCGGCCGCGAGGAGGACGTGATCAGAGCCCTCGCCCGCGGTCTGTCGAACGCCGAGATCGGCCGCGACCTGCGCCTCTCGGAGGCGACGGTCAAGGCGCATGTGAGCCGGCTACTGGCCAAACTCGGCCTGACCAACCGCGTCCAGGCCGCCATCCTCGTCCACGACGCCGACCTCTGAGCTTGTCTTTCAGTTCTTGCCCGTCCACGCAAAATATCCACGCGAAATACACGGGCCGCTAAGTGACATCTGTATCTGTTTGTCCTGGCCGACGCGGGTGCAGGGTTGGGTTCATCACCCACTTGCTAGGGAGCAGACCATGACACTGGCCAACGAGAGCGTGCGTATCACACGTACCTACCCGACCACCCCCGAGCACGTCTGGCGGCTGTGGACCACCCCCGAGGGCATCGCCTCCTGGTGGTCGCCGGACGGCTTCACCGTCGAGGTCGGCAAGCTCGACCTGCGGCCCGGCGGCGACCTCATCTACACGATGACCGCCACGGCGCCGGAGCAGATCGCGTTCATGGAGAGCCACGGGATGCCGCTGAGCACCGAATCCCGTAAGAAGTTCGTCGAGGTGTCGGAGCCGGGCAGACTCTCCTACACCTCGCTCGCCGACTTCATCCCCGGCGTGGACCCGTACGACTTCCTCACCGTGGTCGAGCTCGAGACTGTCGAGGGCGGTGTCCGCGTCACGATGACGGCGGACGCGATGCACGACGAGGAGTGGACCCAGCGGCTGGCCGCCGGCCGCGCCAACGAGCTCGACAACCTCGGCCGTGTGATCGACGCCGACGAGGCAGGCGCGTAGGCATGGCCAAGCCATGACCCTGCTCCTCTCCCCGGCCAGGCCGCCGCTGGTGGCCGCCACTCGGCCGGGCCACCTACCCTGGTCACCCGGGACACGTGGACGGGGGGTGGTTCGGCTGGTGGCATTCTGGCGATCCGACCGCGTCGTCCGGCTGGCTCCGGTCGGCGCGGTCGCCTGCAGCGGCCTGCTGCCCTTGCTGCAGGTCGCGCTGTCGTTCAGCTATCTGGGCAACGACTCCCGCACCGGATTGTGGAGCCTCGCGACGACCGCGGTGTACCTGCCTCTGCACCTGCGCCACGTCTGGTACGCGGCGCGCGCCATCCGTCCGCCGGCCGGCCATGGGACATTCGCGGCGATGGCCGTCATCATCCTCGCCGCCACTCCACTGGCCGGGAACATGTGGCCGCGCACCTACGCGAGCCTCGCCGTGTCGGCCGTCCTGGTCCTCCCCGGCCCGTGGTCATTCGTCGCGTACCTGTCGCTGGCGATCGCGGCGGCACCCGTCGCCCTGCTGCTGGGCCTGCCATGGAACGCCGCGCCGTGGCTCACTCTCTCGGAGCTCTGCGGCAGCGGGGCCGTACTCCTGCTCGTCTGGCTCTCCGCCGCCCTCGTCCGCCTGCGGTCGGCCAGGGAGGTGCTCGCCCAGCGGGCGGTCGCACAGGAGCGGCGCCGCATCGACGACGACCTCCGCCGTACGCTCGGCACCGCCCTGGAGTCC
This sequence comes from Nonomuraea sp. NPDC049129, assembly GCF_040648495.1. Classification (NCBI taxonomy): domain Bacteria; kingdom Bacillati; phylum Actinomycetota; class Actinomycetes; order Streptosporangiales; family Streptosporangiaceae; genus Nonomuraea; species Nonomuraea sp. NPDC049129. The sequence continues at coordinate 411,226 of NZ_JBEZDU010000004.1, forward strand.
CTCGCAGCCCGCGGCGCACGCGCCGCCGACCTGCTGACGACCCCGCTCGACAAGCGGGCTGATCTGGAGGCGGAGCTGTCCGGGCTCGCCGACGATTCCCGGCGTACGCTCGCCGAGGCCAGGCAGCGGGTACGCGGCTACCGCCAGCCGTCCCTCCGAGCCGAACTCGACACGGCCGCCACCCTGCTCTCCGCGGCCGGCATCGAGACCCGCCTGCAACTGCCCCGCACGGGCATCCCCGACACGATCGCACCGCGGCCCCGGGCGGCTCTGCGCGCGACGGTCACCGGCCTGCTGCGCGCCGACGGCGTGAACACCTGCACGATCACGGCAACCGTCCTGGCCGGCGGAGTACGCCTGGAGGTGCGCGCCGACGACACCATCGAAACCATCGACGTGCGGCCCCACATCCACACGTCCGAGGCCCGCCCATGACCCCGCCGATCGCGCCGCGGTGGGTCGTGCGCCACCCCCTCTGGCCGCTGATCGCCCTGCACGTTCTGCTGGCCGTACAGGTCCCCGTCTACACGACCCTCGGCATGGACGGTCCACCCGGCAACCCGGTCGCCGCCACTGCCGCCTGCGCCCTGGCCCTCTGGCTGAGCCTGCGACACAGCCTGGCCGCCTCCAGAGGCGAACGCCCGGCGGGCTGGCCCTGGACCCTGGCGGCGCTCGTCATCCTCGCCAACGTCCCCCTGTGGTGGTTCGGCTCGAACTGGCAGGCCTTCACCAGCTTCGCCCTCGCCTCGATCGTGATGCTGCTGCGTGGCCGTCTGATGCTGTTCGCGGTGATCGCGCAGCTCCTGCACAACCCGGCGAAGGAGGTGATCGCCATGCTGCGCGACGACGCCCACACCATCCCCCAGGCCCTCCTTCTGGGCGCGTACGCCCTGTTCGCCCTCATCCTGTATGCCGGCACGCTGGTCGGTGGCGCCCGGCTGGTCCGGCTGCTGAACGAGCTGGAGGCCACCCGCACCGAGCTGGCCGCCACCGCCGTCGGCGAGGAACGCATCCGCGTCTCCCGCGACCTGCACGACCTGCTCGGCCAGAGCCTGTCGGCCATCTCCCTCAAAGGCGACCTGGCCCTCCGCCTGCTCGCGAAAGATGTGGCCGCCGCCCGCGACGAGGTCGAGAGCCTGACCGGCGTCGCCAGGGACGCGCTGCGGGATGTACGCGCGATCACCCGCGACGAGCACTCCGTATCGCTGCGCACCGAGATCGACGGCGCCGCGGCCCTGCTCGGCGCCGCCGGCGTCGACACCCGCCTGGACGTGGCCGACCTGCCGCCCCTGTCGGCCCCTGCCCAGAACGCCCTGGCCTGGGCGATCCGCGAAGGCACCACCAACCTGCTACGTCACAGCGACGCCCGCACCTGCGCCATCACCCTCACCCACCACCAGGGCACGATACGCCTGGAGATCGTCAACGACGGCGTCCAGCCCTCCTCTGGGGCAGCCGACCTGACCCGCACCCCACCCCACCTCACCCCGCCCGGCACAGGGCTCTCCGGGTTGGCCGAGCGGACCCGCGCCGCCTCCGGCGCGTGGCTCACCACCGTCCACGACGGCCTGTTCCTGCTGTCGGTAGAAGTCCCCGAGGAGGTCGCGTGATCCGCGTGCTGATCGCCGAGGACATGCACATGATCCGCTCAGCCCTGGTCGCCCTGCTGTCGCTGGAGGACGACATGGAGGTCGTCGCCGAGATCGAACGCGGCGACGAGGTCCTCGCCACCGCCCTCCGCGTCCACCCCGACGTGGCGGTCCTCGACATCGACATGCCCGGCCTGGACGGCCTGTCCGCCGCCGAACAACTGTCCGCCCAGCTCCCCGCCTGCCGCACCCTCGTCCTCACCGGCCTCAGCCAGCCCGGCAACCTCCTCCGCGCCCTGAAGGTCCACGTCAGAGGCTTCATCGTCAAGGACGCCCCCGCCCACGCCCTCACCGACGGCATCCGCCGCATAGCCCGCGGCGAACGCGTCATCGACCCCGAACTCGTCGCCGCCGCCCTCGAAACCGGCAGCAGCCCGCTCACCCCTCGCGAGACCGAGGTCCTGCGCGCCGCCGCCACCGGCATCCGCGTCGCCCAGATCGCCACCGATCTCTCGCTGTCACAGGCCACCGTACGCAACTACCTGTCGAACGCGATCAACAAGGTCGGCGCCCGCAACCGCATCGACGCCATCCGCATCTCCCGCGACGCCGGCTGGCTCTGAACCCCGTCCTACTCACCTTGAGGTCGGTGACTTTCCGGCTGTGGATCCTCGGTCGGAAAGAAGATCGTGCTCAGCAGGTGGTGGCCGCGGTCCGGTGCGGGTTCGTTCCGCAGCCGGGGCATGATGACGCCGACCATGTCGCTGATCATCTCGGTGCGTTCGTCCTCGTTGAGCCAGAGCGGGAACTGCCGGTACGACACCGAGTCCGCGGTCGGGTCGGCGTTCTCGCGGTCGAGATAGGCGTTGAACTCCGCGAGCAGGGCCGCCATGGCCGCGGCGAAGCCGTGCCGGTGGTCTTCCAAGGACATCGACGCGGCCGCGTCCTGATCGATCACCGCCCGCGTCCGGCGTAGCCGGTAGTGGCGTTCGACGGCGCCGTGCACCCGCTGCTCGCCCTCCACCTCCAGGACTCCCGCCTCGGCCAGCAGGCCCACGTGCCGGTACACCGTGGTCTTGGGGACGTCGGGCAGGCGAGCACACAGGTCGGACGTGGTGCGGGTCAGTCCGCCGGACATGGCGTGCACGATGCGCAGCCGAACCGGGTGCAGGAGCAAGTCAAGCGTGTCCATCTGGCTACGATCCCATATCTGGTACTGTTCCCAAACTTGGGAAAGCAACGTACAGGAGGGGTTCCGCGATGAAGGACCAACCGACGCTCCCATTGGGGCGGTTCTACGAGGTGGGAGGGCGGCGGCTGCCGCTGCACCGATCGGGCGACGGGAGCCCGGCGGTGGTGTTTCTGCCTGGAGCCGGATCGTCCGGCATGGATTTCCTGAACGTCCAGGAGCGGGCCGCCGAGCTCACCACGAGCGTGCTCTACGACCGTGCCGGAACGGGATGGAGCGACCGGGCCGAGCTGCCGCGCACCTCCACCGAGGTCACCGACGAGCTGCGCGAGCTGCTGCGGGTCGCCGGCGTGCCCGCGCCGTACCTGCTGGTCGGCCATTCCCTCGGCGGCCTGTACGCCCGCCACTACGCGCAGCGCTTCCCCGGCGAGGTGTCGGGCCTGGTCCTGGTCGAACCCGAACACGAGGACTACGACGCGTACATGCCCCCGAAGCTGGTCGAGACCTGGGCCGAATGGCACCCCGACCAGGCGATTCCCGACGAGCTGCCCGACGAGGTCATCCAGTTCTACCGCGGCCTGTTCACGCAGGTGCTGGCCGACTGGCCGGCGGCCACCCGCGAGCTGCTCGTCGAACGCCATGTCAGCCCGGAATGGATAGGGATCGGCGCCCAGGAGGCGGCGAACCGCTACCAACTCCACGACGAGGTATGCGGGGCGGGGCGGCTGCCCGACGTGCCGCTGATCGTGCTCACCGCCACAGGTATCGACGCCTTCAAGGAAGCGGTGTCCCAGGGCACCCCCGAATCGCTGCTGCGCGAGGAGATCGACGGCAAGCGGCGACTCTATGACGCGCTGGCCGCCTCGGTTTCGCGCGGCGAGAACCGCCTAGTCGACGACGTCGGCCACGCCTCCATCATCTTCCGCCGGCCCGACGCCGTCTTCCAGGCGATCCACGACCTCCTCAACGGGTGACCATGACCTCCATGACCTCCATGGCCTCCTCGGCAGTTGACGGCGGGCGCCGCGCGGCCCGCTAAGGTCGTCAGGCGTGACGAACGAGTTGGAGCCACTCGCCGAACGGCAGCGGGAGTTCGCGCGTGCGCGAGACTGGGAGCAGTTCCACACGCCGAAGAACCTCGCCATGGCACTGGCGGGGGAGGCAGGGGAGTTGCTGGCGGAGTTCCAATGGCTCACCCCCGACGAGTCGGCCGACCTCGACCCCGAGGCGCTCGCCCGGGTCCGCTCGGAGCTCGCCGACGTGACGCTCTATCTGGTACGGCTGGCGGACGTGCTCGGCGTCGACCTGGTGGCGGCCGCCAACGCCAAGCTCGACGAGGGCGAACAACGCTATGACGCCGACCTCTACCGCGGCTCCGCCAGAAAGGCCCCACCCCTCAACCAGTCTCCTCGCGAGAGCCGGCCTCCTCGCGAGTGAGCGCCGCTGCCGTGGCGTCGGCGACGGTGGTGGCGAAGGCGGGCAGGTTGGATCGGTCTTCGAGCAGCAGGAACAGCCAGGCGAACACCGGCCCGAGCAGCAGCGCGTGCACCACCGCCGGTTCGGGCCGCCGCGCCAGCTCGCCCCGCCCGATCGCCCGGTCGAGGATCTCGACCAGGCAGCGCCGTTCGGCGGCGACGAACGTGGCGGTGAACTTGGCCGCCAGAGCCGGATCCGCGTGGACGTCGGCCAGCAGGCCGGGCACCACGCCGGGTGGCGGCGCGGCCAGCTGGTCCACCATGAGGTGGGTCAGGGTGGCGAGGTCGGCGCGGAGTGAGCCCGCGTCGGGAGGCGTGTCGAGCTCCAGGTCGTGCAGCGCCACCGCGAAGATCATCTCCTGCTTGGTGGCGTACCGTCGGTAGATGGCGGCCTTGCCCACGCCTGCCCTGGTCGCGACCGTGTCGACCGTCAGCTGCGCGTAACCGTGCTCGGCGATCAGCTCGCGCGCGGCGGTGGCGATGGCCTTGTCCACCCGGTCGTCCCGGGGGCGGCCCAGGGGCTGCTTTCGTTCCCGCATGGCGGCGAGTATACGGAACTCATAGTTCCGGAAAAGACTTGCGCAGAGGTCAAAGCAGATCCATGATACGGAACTATGAGTTCCGAAACTGATGTTTCCGTAAGAGGGGTGGTGTGGGCGGGCGGGATCATCATGTTCCTGGCCGCCGGGCACCTGCTGATCACCGGAGTGATCAGTGCCCAGCACCTGCCGGACTGGTTCAGCGGTGCGCTGTGGCTGGGCGCGGACGGGCTCGACGGCCTGCGCGATCCGGCACCGGCGGCGGGCGCCTTCTGGATGGTGTGGGGCAGCTTCGCCGTGCCGCTCGGGCTGGTCGGGGCGCTGGTGGTCCGGTTCGGGCGGCTCGGACAGGTGCCGCCGCCGTACATCGCGATCGGGGTGGCCGTGTGGGGCCTGGTCGCGGCCGTGGTGCTGGAGCCCACGCCGTTCGTACTCGTCGTGATCCCGGCGGGCATGCTGCTCGCCGCCCAGCGCGGGCGCCGGGCGGCGACCGCGTGAGCTCAGTGCCTGTCGGCCGCGGCCAGCTCGGACAGGTTCATCGCCATCGTGTGGTGGACCGCCGGGATCCAGTCCAGGGCGCGCAGGGCCGTGTTGCGCAGGACTCGCAGCGGTGAGTTGCCCACGGTCGCGATCTTCGTCATCTTGTGGGTGAAGGCGACCACTTCCTCGGCGACCGGGCGGCGCTCCGCTTCGTACTCGTCCAGGACCGTCTCCGGAGCGCCGTCGCGCAGCACCGCGGTGAGCTTCCCGGCCAGGTTGAGCGCGTCCTGGATACCGGTGTTCATGCCCTGGCCGCCGGCCGGGCTGTGGACGTGGGCGGCGTCGCCGGCCAGGAACAGCCGGCCCGCCCGGTAGTGGTCGGCCAGCCGGTGGTGGACCCGGAAACGGGAGCTCCAGACCAGGCCGGTGACCATGGACCGGTGAGCGTGGGGACCACGGGCGTCGAGCAGCGCCTGGATGTCGGCGGCAGTCGGGTGCTCGGCAGCCTCGTCGACCGTCGCGACGATCCGGTGGCGGCCGCCCGGCAGCGGGGCGACCACGGTCACCCCCTCCGGGGCGAAGTACAGCGCGACCTCGTCGGCGGGTCCCGTCCAGTCGAGATGGACGTCGGCCAGGATGAACGACTGGGCGTAGGTGTCGCCCGTGAAGGAGATCCCGCTCTGCTCGCGGATCGTGCTGTGCATGCCGTCGGTGCCGACGACGTACGAGGCGTGGATCAGCCCGCCGTCGGAGGTCTTGGCGGTGACGCCGGTGGGCTGCTGCTCGACGATCGAGATCTCGTACGGGCGGTGGACCGTGCCGCCCTGGCTGAGCAGCCGGTTCAGCAGGACCTGCTCGGTGATGTTCTGAGGGACCAGCAGCGTGTACGGGAAATCGGTCGGCAGCTTGTCGAAGCCCACCGTGAGCAGGACCCGGTCACGGTCGCGGACGGTGAAGCGGGGCACGGTGACACCGGCGGCCACCAGTTCGTCGCTCACGTCTATCGCGCGCAGCACCTCCAGGGTGCGGGCGTGCACGACCGCCGCCCGCGACGTGTTCGCGCCTTCCGGCGCCTTGTCCACGAGTACGGCGTCCACCCCCTGCCCGGCCAGCGCCGTGGCCAAGGAGAGCCCGGCCGGGCCCGCGCCGACGATCAGGACGTCCGTACTGGCGGGAAGCTTGGCATTCATGTTGTGGAGTCCCCTCAGTAGTAGTGACGCATCAGTTCGGTCGCCCAGGCCGGCTGTACGACCTCGCCCTGCGGGCCGAACTCCGCCATATAGGGCTTGAGATCGAGGACCGGGCTGCCGTCGATGGCGTCCAGGCCGCGGACGCGTACGTCGAAGCCGTCGACGCCGAGCAGGCGGCAGCGGGAGACGCCCAGCCGGTTCGGGCGGTTCTTGCCGCGCTGGGCGAAGATGCCCACCAGCGGCCAGTCCGGGTTGCCCCTGGGACGGCGGGCCGAGGTGTTCACCGAAGCGGGGTCCACGAGGTGGAACTGGAACACCACCTCCAGGTGCGAGAACGCCTCCAAACCGGCCAGGGAGTCCGGCGCGAAGCGGCTCCCGTCGAGCCGGATCACGGCCTCCTCGGTGTTCCAGTCGTCGTCGAACGCCTCGGTACGCCCGCCGACGACGGTCCCCACCGGCTGCAGGCTCACATGTTCCATAACTCAGGACCGTAAGGGCCGCGCCGCCCCGGCCGAATCCGTCACGGTGACCGGTACCTGGGAGGGCGGCTCACGGGATTCGGTCACCGGTTAGGTAGGGTCGGGCAGCATGATCGGCCGACACGCGGAGATCGCCCTCCTGCGGGGGATGATCGCCGAGTCCGGGGCCGGCCAGGGCAACGCCATCGTGGTGTACGGCCAGGCCGGGATCGGCAAATCGGCGCTGCTCGCGGAGGTCGCCCGGACAGCCGGCGGGGACCCGCTGGTGCTCCGCGTCACCGGCGTCGAGGCCGAGGCCGAGCTGCCCTTCGCCGCCCTGCACATGCTGCTGGGGCCGGCCCGGCAGCTCATCGCGGAGCTTCCGGCGGCGCAGCGGGACGCCTTGCGCGGCGCTTTCGGCCAGAGCGAGGGCGGGGCCCAGGACCGGTTCCTGGTCGGCCTCGCGGTGCTGACCCTGCTCGCCGACCTCGCCGGCGAGCGCCCCCTGCTGTGCCTCGTGGACGACGTGCAGTGGCTGGACCGTGCCTCGGTGGACGCGCTGGTGTTCGCGGCCCGCCGGCTGGGCGCCGAGCGGATCACCATGATCCTGGCCGCTCGCGACGACGGTACGGAGCGGCCCGTCGACGGCGTACCCGAGCTGCGGCTCGCCGGTCTCGCCCGGCCCGACTGCGAGGCGCTGCTGGCCGAGGTGGCGGCCGATCTGGTGCCCGAGGCGCGGGATCGGGTGATCGAGGAGGCCGAGGGGAATCCCTTGGCGCTGCTGGAGTTCGCCGGGACCCTCACTCCCGAGCAGCGGGCCGGCCGGCTGAGCCCGCTGCCCCTGCAACCACCCCGGCTTTCCCTGGCCGGCCGCCTCGAACAGTCGCTGCGCGCCGCGATCCGGCTGCTCCCCGAACGCACCCAGCGGCTACTCCTGATCGCCGCGGCCGAGGACTCCGGCGACCTGGACCTCGTCCTGCGAGCGGCACAGAGCTTCGAGGCGGCGGGCTTTGGGGCCGGGTTGGCCGATCTGGAACCGGCCGAGCGCCGCCAGCTGGTGCGGGTCTCGGAGGATCGGCTGTGGTTCCGCCACCCCCTGGTCAAGACCGCCGCATATCGCGAGGCGCCGCTCGCCCATCGGGTGGCCGCCCATCACGCGCTGGCGCGGGTTCTCGACGGTGACGAGCAGGCCGACCGCCGCGCCTGGCATCTGTCCGCCGCCGCGGTCGGGCCGGACGAGGAGACGTCGGCCGTACTGGCCGCGACGGGGGACCGCGCCCGGCAACGCGGCAGCCACGCCTCGGCCGCCACCGCGTACGAGCGGGCCGCGCAGCTGACCGTCGACCGGCGGCTGCGGGCTCAGTGGCTGGCCGCGGCCGCCGAGGCGGCGATCGGCACCGGGCAGCTGGCCCGCGCGGGCGCCGCCGCCGACCGGGGACGACGCCTGACCGGGGATCCCGCGGTGCTGGCCCGGCTGGCCGCCGTACGGGCCGTGGTCGACGCCGAACACGGCGGCCCGACGCCGGCCGCGCACACCCTGATCGAGGCCGCGGTGGGCATCGCCGGGAACGCGCCGGACGACGCGGCCACCCTCCTCGCCACCGCCGCCGGTGAGGCCTGGTTCGCGGGCGACCGTGCCGCGCTCGGGCAGATCACGGACCTCCTGGCCGCTCTCGGCCCGGGGATCGACGCCTCCCTCGCGACGGTGGCCGGAGCGGTACGCGGCATGGAGCGGGTGGCCGCGGGAGACCCGGCCGCCGGACTCCCACTCCTGCGCGCCGCCATCGTCCCGCTACGCGCGGCCCTCCCCACAAGCACCGCGACCTTCCCTACGAGCGCCGCAATCCCGGCACCGCACGCGAGCCTTCCCACGCCCGCCGCCGGCCGGGTCATCGGGACGTACGCCGTGTTCAGCGCCCTGATGACCGGCGATGACGCCGCCGCCTGCGAGATGGCGGCCGCGCAGGTGGACACCTGCCGCGAACAGGGCCTGATCGGCGCTCTGCCGCACGCTCTCCAACTGCTCACCCAGGCCCAGATCCTCCACGGCCGGCACGCGGAGGCGGCGGCCTCAGGTGCCGAGGCGTGGCAGATCGCGCATGACACCGGGCAGGCCGGGCGGCTGCGCCACCTGCACGGCATCCTGGCCCGCCTCGCCGCCATAGAAGGCGATGACGAGAGGTGCGTACGGCTCGCCCAGCAAGCCGAGGGCGCCGCCCAGGAGCGCAACGGATCCGGCTGGGGCGGCTGCGCGCTGACCCTGCTCGACCTCGTACGCGCTCGGCACGAAGCGGTGGCCGAGCGGATGGCGCGGGTCCTCGGCGGACCGCTCGGCCACACCGTGATCGTCACCTTCGCCATAGCCGACTACGTCGAGGCCTGCGCCCGCCTGGGTGAGCCGTCACTGGCCACCGAGGCGTTCGCCCGGTTCGACGCCTGGGCGGCGGCCAGTGCCCAGCCGTGGGCCGCCGCCGTCGCGTACCGCTGCCGGGCCCTGCTCGCCCCACCCGGCGAGGCCGAGGCGCACTACGCCGAGGCGCTCCAGCGGCACACCCAGGGTGGGCGGCCGTTCGAGCGGGCCAGGACCGAGTTGTTGTACGGCGAGTGGCTGCGGCGGGGCCGCCGGCGGTCCGATGCCGGCGTGCGGCTGCGTGCCGCGATGGACCGGTTCGCCGCGCTGGGCGCGAACCCTTGGGCCGAACGCGCCCGTACGGAGCTGGCCGCCACCGGCGCCCGCGCCGACCTGCCGGAGCCCGGCGGCCAGGCCAGACCACTCGACACGCTGACCCCGCAGGAACTGCAGGTCGTCCGGCTGGCCGCGACGGGCGCCACGAACCGGCAGATCGCCGCCCAGCTCTTCCTGAGCCCGCGGACGGTGGGGTTCCACCTGTACAAGGCGTACCCGAAGCTGGGCGTCTCCTCGCGCACGGACCTGGCGGGTATCGACCTGGGCTGGCCCGCCTGATGGAAAACACCACATGCCGCCTTTCCGCGGTGTGGAGGGGGCGGGATTTGTCGCCTTCCAGAGCTGCGACGTTAAGCTTTCTGCTCAGCATGGCAAGCTTTCTGATCAGCATGGCGTCCGCGCGTCAGCCACCGCTCAGGGGCCGATCTGACGGGCGAAACGCGGGTTGGCGGGATCGGCCGCGTCGCGGCGAGAGATTTCTCCGGGGCCGTGTCGATCCGCGGGCGGCTCGTTCGACATGTGGGTGTGAGGGCCGAGAGGCGGCCCCGCCGGATGAGGAGAACGCGATGTCGAAGTACATGCTGATCATGCGGGGTACCGATGAGTCGAACGCGGCCATGATGGCCGACATCGACGAGATGATGGCCACGACCCGCCAGTTCATCGAGGAGATGGTCAAGGCCGGCGTTCTCCTCGCGGCGGAAGGGCTGGATGATCCGGCCCGGGGCGTCGTGGTCGACTTCAGCGGCCAGGCCCCGGTGGTCACGGACGGGCCTTACGGAGAGACCAAGGAACTGTTCGGGGGCTACTTCCTGCTCGACGTCGCCTCGAAAGAGGAGGCGATCGAGTGGGCCAAGCGGGTCCCGGCGGCCCCCGGGTCCAAGATCGAGGTCCGGCGGGTGGCCGGGAGCGACGAGGTCCCGCAGGTCGACCGGTGATCGTCAAGGACTGGGCCGGGCGCGAGAGCAACGGCCAGATCTGATGGGTGCGGCTGATGTCGAGGCCGTCTGGCGGATCGAGTCGGCGCGGATCGTCGCCGCGCTGACCCGGTTCACCGGCGATTTCGGGCTGGCAGAGGACGCGGCCCAGGAGGCGGTGGCCGAGGCGCTGGTGTCGTGGCCGCTCGCCTCTCCGGCGAATCCGGCCGGCTGGCTGATGGCCACGGCCCGGCGGCGGGCGATCGACGCGATCCGCCGCCGGACCGCCCTGCAGGACCGATACGCCCTGCTGGCGGCCGACCTGGCGGCCGACTCGGCGGTTGACGAAGACATCGATCCCGACAAGATCGATGACGACGTGCTGGCGTTGATGTTCGTCAGCTGTCACCCGGTGCTCTCCCCGGAGGCTCGGGTGGCGCTGACCCTGCGTGTGGTCGGCGGCCTGTCCAGCGAGGAGATCGCCCGCGCGTTCCTCGTACCCGTGCCGACCGTGCAGGCCCGCATCACCCGGGGCAAGAAGACGATCGCGGCGGCCGGGGTGCCGTTCGAGCTGCCGCCGGCCGCCGAGCGCCGGGAACGGCTGGGCGGCGTGCTCAGCGTCCTCTACGTGATCTTCACCGAGGGGTCGACGGCCACGTCGGGGGACCGGCTGCTGCGCCCCGAGGTCGCCTACGAGGCGATTCGGCTGGCCCGCACGCTGGCCGCGCTGCAGCCGGACGAACCGGAGGTGCATGGCCTGCTGGCGTTGTGCGAGCTGACGGCCGCGCGTTTCCCGGCCCGGACCGGGCCGGCCGGTTCACCGATCCTGCTGGAGGATCAGGATCGGCGGCTGTGGGACTTCTCGGCGATCCGCCGTGGGCTGGCCGCGCTGGCCAAGGCATCGACGCGCGGCCTCGGCCCCTACGGCCTGCAGGCCGCGATCGCCGCCACCCACGCGTCGGCGCCCTCGGTCGAGGCGACCGACTGGGACCGGATCGTGGTGCTCTACGAGGCACTCGGCCGGGTCGCGCCCTCGCCGGTGGTCGAACTCAACCGGGCCGTCGCCGTGGCCATGGCCTCGGGCCCGGCGCAAGCCCTGGCCATCGTGGACGAGCTGATCGCCTCGGACCGGCTTCCCGGTTCGCATCTGGTCCCGACCGTACGCGGCGAGCTGCTGGCCCGGCTCGGACGGCGACCGGAAGCGCGCGCCGAGCTGGAGCTGGCCGCCCGGCTGTGCGCCAACCAGCGCGAACGCTCAGTGCTGCTGCGCAAGGCGGCCGAGCTGGGCTGAGGGCGTCATGCGGCGGCGAGTGCCTCCGAGTTGTCCGCCTGCGCGGCGCGGTCGTGGTGGCGGAGCACGGCGATCGTGACGGCGGCGAGGACGAGGAAGACCACCACGCCGACCGCCGCCACCGCGTTGAGCCCGGTGGTGAAGGCGTCCCTGGCGACCTCCAGTACGCCGGGCAGGTCCTTGGCGACCGTCACCGCCGCGGTGATGCTCTCGCGGGCACCCTCCACCGGCAGCGTGTCCGGCAGCTGGTTGCGATAGACGGCGGTACCGAGGCTGCCCAGCACGGCCACGCCCACGGCCACCCCGAACTCGCCGGAGGTCTCGCCGAGCGCCGCCGCCGATCCGGCCTTCTCCACCGGGGCGGCCGTCATGATCAGGCCGTTGCCCGCGCCCATCGGCACCGCGATCCCGGCGGAGGCGAGGATCAGGCCGACCACGACCAGCCACGTACCGCCGACGCTGGGCACCTGGGTGTGCACGAACAGCCCCACAGCGCCGACCACCAGCCCACCCGCCATCGCGTACGCCGTCCCGAACCGGCGGGCGAGGACCGGGGCGAGCGTCAGCGCGGCGATCATCACGATGTTCTGCGGCACCAGCCACAGCCCGGCGCTCAGGGGTGACAGCCCGGCGACCGTCTGCAGGTACGTCGTGGACATCAGCGTGGTGCCCGCCATGACCACGCCGCCGAGCAGCATGATCCCGAGGGTGGCGGCGAACGCGCGGTTGCCGAACAGGCGCAGGTCGAGCAGCGGGCTGGCCAGACGGCGCTGGCGGCGGACGAACACCACGCCGACACCCACACCGATCACGACCGCGGCGACGGCCACGGGGTTGACGCCGTTCCTGGCGGCGTCCTTGAGCCCGTAGATGAACGGCAGGATGGCGGTCAGCGACAGCGCGACGCTGGCCGGGTCGAGCCGCCCGGCGGCCGGGTCGCGATACTCGGGCAGCAGCGCCCGCCCGGTGGCCAGCAGCAGCACCATGAACGGCACGCCGAGCAGGAACGCCGAGCCCCACCAGAAGTGCTCCAGCAGCAGGCCGCCCACCAGGGGACCGAGCGCCATGCCGACCATGAAGCAGCTGAACCAGATCCCGATCGCGGCACCCATCTGCTTCGGATCCCGGAACATGTTGCGCAGCAACGCCATCGACGACGGCATCAAGGTGGCCCCCGCGACGCCCAGCAGAGCCCGGGTGGCGATGAGCATCTCGGCGCTGACCGAGAAGGCGGCCAGCATGGACGCGGCGCCGAAGCAGGCGGCGCCGATCATCAGGAGCCGGCGGCGGCCGATCCTGTCGCCCAGTGTTCCCATCGTGACCAGGAACCCGGCCAGCATGAACGAATAGATGTCCAGGATCCACAGCTGCTGCGGCGCGCTCGCGCCCAGACCGGCGCTCAGCCGCGGCAGCGCCAGGTAGAGGACGCTCCCGTCAAGGGAGAGAAGCAGGGCCACCGAGGCCAGGACGCCCAGCCCGAGCCATTCCCGTCGTCCGGCGAGGTCGTTCATCGTGTTTCCCATGCCTTCACGGTGCTGGAGCGGCCTTCAGATCCACTTCTCGTCCGCTTAAGGTGGCCCTTATGCGCTTTGGGGTGCTCGGGCCGCTGGCCGTATGGACCGACCAGGGGGAGCCCGTCACGATCCCCGGGCTGAAGGTCCGCGCGCTACTCGCCGACCTGCTGGTGGACGAGGGCCGGCCGGTGTCGACCGACCGGCTCGTGGACGACCTGTGGGCGGGCGAACCGCCCGCCAAGTCCGCGGGCGCGCTCCAGGTGCGGGTCTCGCAGCTGCGGCGCGCGCTGGAGGAGGCCGAGCCCGGCGGGAAGAACCTGATCATCTCGCGCGCGCCCGGCTACCTGCTCAAGGCCGCCGAGGGTACGGTCGACGCCGCGCGGTTCGCCGACCTGCTGGCCCGCGCCGAGACGGCCGAGAGCCCGCGGACCAGGGCGGAGCTGCTGTCCGACGCGCTGGCGCTGTGGCGCGGCCCGGCGTTCGCCGACTTCGCCGACGAGGAGTACACCAGGTCCGCGATCCTCCGGCTGGAGGAGCAGCGGCTGTCCGCCCTGGAACAGCAGGCCGAGGCGCGGCTGGAGCTGGGCGAGCACGGCCTGCTCGTGGGTGAGCTCGGTGACCTGGTGGCCCGCAATCCGCTGAGGGAGCGGCTGCGGGCCGTACACATGCGGGCCCTGTACCGCGCGGGACGGCAGAGTGAGGCGCTGGCCAGCTACGCCGACCTGCGCGAACGGCTGGCCGAGGAGCTCGGCCTCGATCCCGGGCCCGAGCTGGCCGCGCTGCACCAGGCCATACTCGGCCAGGACCCGGCGCTGAGCAGCCCGGCCGACCGGCCCGTCACGAACCTGCCCGCCTCGCTCAGCGACCTGATCGGCCGGGACGGCGCGCTGGCCGAGGTCCGTACCCTGCTGGAGAGCAACCGGCTCGTCACGCTGACCGGCAGCGGCGGCGTCGGCAAGACCCGGCTGGCCCTGGAGACCGCCACCCGGCTCGCCGACGCGTACGCGGACGGCGCATGGCTGGTCGAGCTGGCCCCCCTCGATCGGGGGACGCGCTCACCGGACCCCGACGGGCGGGCGGAGGCGGCGGAGCTCGACATCCGGGCGGTGGCGGAGACCGTCGCGGCGGCGCTCGACATCCGGGAAGAGTCCGACGGGACGCCCCTGGTCGACCGGCTGGCCGACGCGCTGCGCTCCCGGCGGCTCCTGCTCGTCCTCGACAACTGCGAGCACGTGATCGAGCGGGTCGCCGAGCTGACCGGCCGGTTGCTGCGGGCCGCCCCCGGGCTGCGCGTGCTGGCCACCAGCCGGGAACCGCTTGCGGTGGCCGGTGAGGTGCTGTGGAGCGTGCCGCCGCTGGACGTACCGGCCGGCGCCGACCCCGAAGAGGTGGCGCGGTCCGAGGCGGCCCAGCTGTTCGTGGCGCGGGCCGCCGCCTCCGCACGCGGCTTCACCCTCGACGAGGGGAACGCCGGGGCGGTCGCGCAGCTCTGCCGGCGGCTCGACGGCATCCCGCTGGCTCTGGAGCTGGCCGCGACGCGGGTACGCGCGCTCGGCGTGCACGGGGTGGTGGCCAGGCTCGACGACCGGTTCCGGCTGCTCGCCTCCGGGCAGCGCGGCGCGCCGCCGCGTCAGCAGACGCTGATGGCGGTGATCGACTGGAGCTGGCAGCTGCTCACCGAGCCCGAACGCGCCGTCCTGCGCCGCCTGGCCGTCCACGCCGACGGCTGCACGCTGGAGGCCGCGGAGGAGACCTGCGCGGAGGACGGGCTCGACGTGCTCGACCTGCTCGCGCGGCTGGTCGACCGCTCGCTGGTGGTCGTGGCCGACGGTACGGGGGGCATGCGGTATCGGTTGCTGGAGTCGGTGGCCGAGTACTGCCTGGAGCGGTTGTCGGAGGCGGGTGAGCTGGATCGGGTACGACAGGCGCACTCGGCCTATTACACGGCGCTGGCCGTACAGGCTGAGCCGTTTCTCTACGGGCACGCCCAGCGGGAGTGGCTGCTGCGGCTGGACGCGGAGGCCACGAACATGCGGGCGGCGCTCGACGCGGCCGCGGCGGCGGGGGACGCGGCCGGTGCGCTGACGCTGGTGAACGCGCTGGCCTGGTACTGGGTGCTGCGCGGCCGGTTGGCCGAGGGGCGCCGGTCCCTGGAGTCGGCCCTGGCCATCGCGGACGACGGTGCTGTTTCGGAGGCTCGGGCCAGGGCGGGGGCGTGGCGGGCCGGGTTCGCCGTCATGCTGGGGGAGGACGTCGACTGGCGGTCCGCCGTGGATCAGGTGGCGGATCCGGGCGTACGGGCCAGGGCCGAGTGGTTCATCGGCTCGTCGGCGCTCGACATGGTGACCGGGCAGGAATTGGTGACGAGCGCGCTGGCGACGTTCCGGACCATGGGCGATGAGTGGGGGATCGCCGCGGCCCTGAGCTGCCGGGCGCGGGACGCCTTCACGCGACGGGACTTCGTGGCCCTCGAACGCGACGGCGAGGAGAGCGCGCGGCTGTTCCGGCAGCTCGGCGACCGGTGGGGAGTGCTCCAGGCCACGGAGTGGCTCGGCGGGCTGGCCGAGATGGGGGGCGACGCGGAGCGGGCCAGGCGGCTGTTCGCCGACGGGCTGCGGATGGCGGAGGACCTCGGGCTCTGGCCGGAGGTGGCCGGGCGCACCGCGTGGCTGGGCTGGATGGAGCTGGGGGCGGGCGACTTCGAGCGGGCCATGGAGCTGTGCGGGCGGGCCCTGCACATCGCCTCCGGACAGGGCCATCGAGAGACCACGATCATGGCCGAGATGGGGCTCGCCTATGCCGAGCGCCGGGCCGGCCACCTCGACCTGGCGGAGCAGCGCCTGAACCATCTGCTCGAAGGGATCGCCAGGGGTCCCGGCGTCGAGCCCGCCCTGCACCTGCCGGACACTCTCGTCGAGCTCGGCTTCCTCATCGAGCGGCGGGGCGACGTCGCGACCGCCAGGGACCTGCACCTGGAGGCGCTCACGGCGGCGCAGCGCATCGGCGACCCGCGCTCGGCGACGTGGGCCGTGGAGGGCCTGGCCTCCGCCGTGGCCGCCGGAGGCGCCCATGAACGGGCCGCCCGGTTGCTGGGGCTGGCGGCGGGCGTCCGCGAGCACAACCAGACGCCTGCCGCGCCGTCGGAGGCGGCTGAGGTCACGCGGGTCACCGAGGTGGTCGTGGAAGCGTTGGGGGAGGCGGCGTTCGGCATCGCGTACGAGCAGGGCGGCAGGCTGAAACTCGAGGACGCGGCCGACCTGAGCCCATAAGGCCTGTGCGGCTGTCAAGCCCAGCGCCCGGATCGCGCTCAGCGCAGGCCCATCGGGATCCGGGCCCGAACCGTGAATCCGCCGCCGGACCGTACCCCGGCGCTCAGCTCACCACCGACCACACTGACGCGCTCCCGTAACCCGACCAGCCCTCGCCCGCCACCACGGCCCAGTCCGGCGCGGCTGGGTCCGTCCGTGGTGATCTCCACGTCCATCCACTCCTCGCCATGGCGTACATGGACCAGCGTGCGCTCGCCCGCGGCGTGCTTCACCGCGTTGGTGAGCGCCTCCTGGACGACCCGGTAAGCGGCCAACTCCGCGGCCTTCTCCATGGCGCCCGGCTGTCCGTCCTCGACCAGTTCCACCGGCTGCCCGGCGCCCCGGGTCCGCGCCACCAGATCGGGCAGCCGGCTCACCGACGGCTCGCGGCCTTCGCCGTCCGCGTCCGGCGTACCGTCCAGCGCGCCGAGCAGGTAGCGCAGGTCGGTCAGCGCGTGGCGGCCGGTCTCGCTGATCGCCTCCAGGCCGGTGGTGACCCGCTCGGGCTGCCCGGCCAGGAACTGCGCCGCGTCGGCCTGGACCACCATCGCCGTCACGTGGTGGGTGACCACGTCGTGCAGCTCCCGCGCGATCCGGGCGCGCTCCGCCGCGACGACCGCCGCCTCGGCCAGCCGTACCCGCTCCGCCTCGGCGGCGCTCCGCTCCCGTACGACGACACCCGTGGCCCAGCACGCCACCAGGAACAGCAGGAAGGTCGTGTAGTCCAGCGGACGTTCCGGCGACCCCAGCTCGTGCAGGGCGACAGCGAGCCCCACGTACGCCACCACCGCGACCACGGCCACCGCGAGCGACCGACGCCGCAGGTGGGCGCCCACGCTGTACAACGCGACGATCAGCCCGAGCGCCGCGAACGCCGTGGGATAGCGCAGCAGCTGAAACGCTATGAACGCCCCGCCGACCACCGCCAGACACCCGGCAGGCCACCGCCGCCGCATGGCCAACGGCAGGCTCTGCGCCAGGATCAGCAGCACTCCCACCGCGTCCAGCGGCAGGTCCGGCAGGTCCGCCAGATCGACGCCCTGATGAGCGATCCCGGGCACGAACGACAACCCGGCCAGCGTCCCCGCCAGCACGACATCGGTCCGCCGACTCCACGGCGTCGTCATCGCCATCAGCCGGAATGAGGCCGTCAGTCGAGACACGCCCGCCAGCCTAACGGGACCCCGTCCGACCTGACGCTGTCGCCGACCTCAGGGCGAGAAGTGGGGTCTCAGGGCGAGAGGCGGCGGCTCAGCCAGGCCAGGGCGAGCGGGTAGCGATACTCGATGGCGCCGTGCCCGGCGTCGAAGAGCTCGAAGTAGATCCGCTCATCGGGCACCCCCGCCACCTCCAGCGCCCGCCGGAACGCCGTGGCGCCGAAGTCCAGGAAGTACTCGTCCCTGTTGCCGGCATCCACCCAGATCGCCCGCATCGACCGCAGCGCCTCGGCGTACTCGGGCCGCGCCGCCATGAGCACCGGGTCGCGGGCCAGCCAACGCTCCCACACCTCGGGTATGACGGCGCCCGTGTCGTCGAACGGCAGGCGGACCGTGCCGTCCTCGTCGGCCGAGTACGCCGCCGCGTAGGCGTACATCTCCAGCAGTTCGAGGTCGCCTTCCCTGGTCCCGGCGATCCTGCTCCGGAAGTCGGACAGGAACTTGTCGTACGAACCGCCGTACATGTCGCGTAGCCGCCGCGCGACGACCGGCAGCGCGGACCGGAAACTGACCTCGAACAGCGAGTCGCCCGCATGGGTGGCGAGCGCCCCGAACACGTCCGGCCGCAGCATGGCGGTGACCATCGCCCCGCCGCCCCCGCTGGACTTGCCGGTGACCGCGCGGTGGTCGCGGCCGGCCAGCGTACGGTAGTGGGCGTCCACCCACGGCACGACCTCGTCGCACAGGTAGGAGTGGTAGCGGCCGGTCGCGGGCGAGTCGAGATACTGGCTGCCGGCCAGCGAGGTCCACGCGTCGACGTAGACGACGATCGCGGGCGGCACGTCACCGGCCGAGAACACGCCGTCGGCCAGTTCCGGGTACGTACGGCGGAACGGCGTCCGGTTGAACCACATGGCGACGTGTCCGGTGTAGCCCTGCAGCACGTAGATGGCCGGGTAACGCCGGTCGGGCTGGTCGTCGTACCCCGGGGGGACGTACACGTACAGAGGCCGCTCATGCGGATCCCCAAGGGGGTTGCCGCGCAGCAGCACGCTGTCGATGACGTTGTGGTCAAGGCGGCCGGCCAGCTCGTCGGACCAGGGCAGCATGGGCTTCCTCTCCTTGGCCGGCGTCAGCCGACCGAGATGTCGATCCCCGATGGCACTTGGAGATCAGCCTGCCACCTCCGCTTTGCCGTTGCGCGGACGTCCGGGGCACCGGAGGTCGCTAGGCTTCCTCCGTGGACAGCGCAGAACTGAAGGACCGGGTACGCGAGCTGCGAGCCGAAGGCCGGTCTCCCAAGGAGATCGCCCGCACGCTGGGGGTGTCGCCGTCGGTGGTGGCCCCGCTCGTCCGGGCCGTGGCGGCCGAGGGCAGCGCGGCGGCGACGGGGGAGCCCGAGGTGGCCGGCTGCTGGATCAACGTCGGCTGGAGCAACGGCCTGACCGTCGACCCCGCCCGAGGCTGGATCGACGAGAAGCCGGATGCCGACGGGCTGGACGGCAAGGTGTGCGTGCTGGTGGCCCGGCGGCACAAGTGGGACCGGATGACGGTCTGCGGCTACCTCGCCGACGTCTACTGCACGGGCGTCAAGGACCTGATCGGGCCGGACGTCATTGACGACCGGCAGCTCAGCAGGTTCCGCGAGTACTTCTTCAGCGATTACGCGGGCTGGCAGGAGGCGCCGATCGAGCTGGCTCAGCATCTCGTCTTCGGCTCGGTCGACTATGCCCGCACGCTGGGCCTGGAGCCGTTCGTGACCTTCGACTCGGCCTCCCACGTCCTGGGCACCTGGGAGGGCGGTCCGTCGGCGATCACTTTCGGCCGCGACGGAAAGCCGTTCTACGTCCCGGGCGAGAACGACGAGTCCGGCAAGATCGTCAGAATCCTGGAGCGCAAAGTAGGCCCGGCGGGCTTCGACACTTCCGTTGAGTGATCCGGTGGTCTGGAGAGCCGACCCGGCGTGCTGACTCTGGCCTCGCCCAGCCGCCGCTGAACAGCCGCGGTTGGAAAGCCCCCTCCCTCGTGGAGGGGGCTTTCTTCTATCTAGTTGTTCTCGGTGTCCGCTCGTAACAAGGGCCTGCCCCAGGAACTTCGCAGATGCTCATGTTCTCCATATACCCTCCATAGGTATATTCGAGAGAGAAGTCGGACAGGGGTGAGCGAAGCGGTGCAGGTCGCAGGATTCGTTGCGGACGGGTACGACAGGGTGCGCGAGGTCTTCCAGGACTTGGTGCGCGACGGCCGGGAGACAGGAGCCGGAGTGTCGGTCTGGCGGGACGGTCGCGAGGTCGTCCGGCTGAGCGGGGGCTGGGCCGACGCTGTTCAGGGCCGTCCATGGCGCGCCGACACCCTGGTGCAGCCGTACTCCCTGTCGAAGTCGTTCGTGACGCTCGCCGCTCTGGTGGCGGTGCGTGATGGCGCGCTGGTCCTGGACGAGCCGGTATCCCGGTATTGGCCGGAGTACGGGGTCAGCGGTAAGGAGCGCACCACGTTGCGTCAGGTGCTCACGCACCGGTCGGGGCAGCCTCGGTTCCCGGCCGAAGCCGCAGGCCTGGACCTGCTGGACGACGCGGGGCTGCGGGAAAGCCTGGCGAGGGCGGCGCCGGAGTACGTCCCCGGGACGTCGCTCGGAGAGCATGCGCTGACCTACGGACATCTCGTGGACGGCATCCTGCGCGCCGGCGCCGGGACCACGCTAGGGGAGGTGTTCAACGAGAGGGTGCGGCCCGCGTTGGGGCTGGACGCCTGGTTCGGGGTGCCGGATGACGCGCTGGAGCGCGTCGCCGACCTGGAGTACGCCGACCCGGAATGGCCCAGCCAGTTGCACGCGGCGCCGTGGCTGCAGATCCCCGACGGGACCCTGGACGTCGAGCGGGCGAACTCACGATCGTGGCGGCAGGCGGTGTTCGGCGCTGTCAACCTGCACACCACCGCGACCGCCATGGCCAAGTTCTTCGCCGAGCTGACCAGCGCGGACGGCCCCGTATGCGCGCTGCTCGGGCCGCGGTTGCACGCCGACCTCCTGGCTTCCCAGGTCACCGACTTCGATGAGGTCTTCGGCACCAGGATCACCTGGACGTTGGGGTTCGTACGAGACCGCGGCAAGATCGCCAAGGGCGGGATCGGCGGTTCGGCCGCTTGGTGGTCGCTCAAGCACGGGCACGGCTGTGCCTACCTGACGCGACGACTGGATGATCATTCCCGCGCCGCCGCGATCGCCGCGGCGCTGGACGACGACCTGACCGTGGTAGGCGAGGACTGACCAGGCCCTCGCTTCCCTAGTGCGGGACGACGCCCTCGACCAGAACCCGCCGATAGTTGGCGATGCGCTGGTCCACGCTGTCCAGGCAGCAGCTGGAGCACTTCGTCTCCTCCATGGAGGTGTAGTACAGGCAGCACGTGTCGCGCAGATAGAACAGTCCCTTCCGGTCGTCTGCCGTCAGCCGGACGACCTTGCCCAGGCGGTCGAGGTCGATGGTGGACGCGGCCGAGAAGGTCTTGTAGGCGCTCTCCAGCTGATCGACGTCCCCGCCGCGTCTGCTGGCGATGCAGAAGGCCGCCGCGCAGCCATGCGCCACGCCGCCATGAAGCTGCCGGAGTCCGGCTCGGGTACGAACCCGCATGGCCTGCGCGAGCGGCAGAAGATGGTCGTCCAGGACCCATTCCACCAGGGTGGTCACGGGGGCTTCCGCGACCCGGGGCTCGCGCAGCCCGACTGCCTCGAAGCCGTGGTGGGGAGACAGCCGGATGGCGACGTTCCCGGGACGCATGTCGATCACCACGCCCTCGACGGCCCAGGCCAGCACCGCGGCCGCCGTCACGGTGCCGGCGTACACGGCCATGACCGTGAGCGCGGTCGCGTGATCGGAAACCTGGCCGCTCGCCCGGCGCTCGGCTTCGAGAATCCGGCCCAGCTCCGCCGACCGCGGATCCAGCAGCCGGTCACAGGCGATCCAGTCCTCTCCTGGCGCGAGCCCCTGTTCGAGCCGGAAACGTTCGCCGAAGGACTCCAGTCGCGTGAAGACGTCTGTCACTTGCCG
Organism: Nonomuraea sp. NPDC049129; assembly: GCF_040648495.1. Classification (NCBI taxonomy): domain Bacteria; kingdom Bacillati; phylum Actinomycetota; class Actinomycetes; order Streptosporangiales; family Streptosporangiaceae; genus Nonomuraea; species Nonomuraea sp. NPDC049129. The sequence goes on from NZ_JBEZDU010000004.1 coordinate 433,062, forward strand.
TCCTTGTCTTTCATGTCTGAGCCGCTTCGAGCAACTGCACGGTGTACGGGTGGGAAGGGGTGCGGGAGACGTCCTCCGAGGCGCCGTCCTCGACGACGGTGCCGTTGCGCAGCACGACGATCCGGTCACAGGACTGCACCGCCTCACCGAGGTCATGGGTGACGAACAGGACCGCCAAGCCGCGGTCCGTGGCCAGAGCGCGCAGCGTGGTGGCGATGCCTGCTCGGGTGGAGACGTCCAGCATCGAGGTGGCTTCGTCGGCGATGAGGAGGATGGGGTCGGCGGCGAGTGCTCGCGCGATAGACACGCGTTGCCGCTGTCCGCCCGACAGCTGACCTGGGAAGCGTTGGAGGAACTCGGAGGTTTCCGGCAGTCCAGCAGCGGTGATGGCGTCCCGCACCCGTTGTTCCCCTTTTACACCGGCCAGTACGAGCGGTTCGGCTACGAGGCTCGCGACCCGCATGCCGGGATGGAGCGCGTCGTACGGGTCCTGGTGCACGAAGCCGATCCGCCGCTGGAGACGGCGCAGCGCCCGGCCGCGTCGTGCGGTCAGGTCTTCTCCGGAGATCTCGACCTGGCCCTCGGAGGGGTGGAGCAGGCCGAGGATGATCCTGGCCAGGGTGCTCTTGCCGGATCCGCTCTCGCCGACCAAGCCGACGATCTCCCCGGCGTGGATGTCGAGGTCCACGCCGCGCAGCGCTTCCACGGTTCTTGAACGGGTCCTGTACGCGTGCCGGACCTGGTTGACGCGCACCACCGGCGGTCCCTGGGCATGCTCGGCCCGCGGTACCACCGGATAGGCCGCTTCGTCCGGGTGATGGCAGGCGACCTGCGCCTCGCCGTGCGGACGAAGGTGCGGTTGTTCTGAGGTGCAGCGGTCGGTGGCGAGCGGGCAGCGCGGGGCGAACCTGCAGCCGTCCGGCAGCAGGTCGAGCGCGGGTGCCGAGCCGGGGATGCTGCCCCACGGCACCTGCCGGTCGGCGACCGGTGTGGCGGTGAGCAGGCCGGTGGTGTACGGGTGGGCATGCTCGCGGGACAGCGTGCCGGCGGAGCGGACCTCGGCCAGCCGTCCCGCGTACATCACCGCGGCCCGGTCCGCGTACGGCATGAGCCCGGCCAGGTCGTGCGACACGATCAGCGTGCTGATGCCGAGCCCGGACAACAGCGCGAGGACCTGCCGCTGGGTGATCGCGTCCAGCCCGGTGGTGGGCTCGTCGGCGATCAGCAGGCGGGGCTCGCCGGCCAGGGCCAGAGCGATCGCGACCCGCTGCCGCTGCCCGCCGGACAGTTCGTGTGGGTAGCGGCGCAGCATGCCGTGCTTGAGACCGACGCGTTCGAGCAGGTCACCGGGCTGCGCCTGGCCGCCGTGCAAGGTGAGCATCTCGGTGAGCTGCGCTTCGATCCGGTGGACGGGGCTCAGGCCGGTCATCGCGCCCTGTGGCACGATCGCCACTCGGCTGCCGCGTATGCCTCGCCAGTCGACGCGGCCGGTCAGCTCGTGCTCGCCGTCGAGCAGGGCGGAGCCGGTCACCGTGGCGGTGCGGGGGAGCAGCCCGAGGAGCGCGCGGACGAGCGAGGTCTTGCCGCAGCCGCTCTCGCCCACCAGCGCCACGATCTCGCTGTCCGCGACGTCGAGGTTGATCCCGTCCACCGCGGTCAGGCCGCCGTAGCCGACTGTGAGCTCCTTCAGCGCCAGGGTCATCGGGCGGCCTCTCTCAGCGCGGGGTTGAGACGTTCCTCGACGGCGGTGCCGATGAGGGCGAGGGCGAGAACGGTGAGCGAGATCGCGGCGCCGGGCGGGAGCGCCCACCACAGCCACGCGTCCGACAGGAACACGCCGTTGGTCTGTACCCAGTACAGCGTGGTGCCCCAGCTCGGCGCCGTCGGGTCGCCGAGCCCGAGGAAGGACAGGGTGGCGTCGTAGATGACGGCCCGCATCGCCGTACGCACGAAAACGGGGATGAGCAGCGGGCCGATCAGGTAGGAGCCGTGCCGCAGGAGGAGCCACCAGCGCGGCGCTCCCATGGCGCGGGCCACCTCCAGATGTCCTCGTGACCACGCCGTCAGTACGGCGGCGCGCAGCACCCTGGCGGGGACCGGCCAGAGAATCAGCGCCAAGATCGCCACCCGCATGCCGAACGACTGGCCGAGGAAGGCCGCCGCGAGGATGTAGAGGATCAGCTCGGGCAGCACCAGCATGATGTCGGTGCCGCGCATCAGCGTGGCCGACAGCCAACGTGGCCCGATCCCGGCGGCGCCGCCGACCAGCGCGGCGAGCAGTGTGGTGGCCGCGGCGACGATGAACGCCAGGCTCAACGAGGTGCCCGCGCCCACGATGAGCTGGTCGAGCAGGTTCCTGCCCAGGTCGTCCGTGCCCAAGAGCAGCCCGCCCCCGGGAGGGGCGTACGGCTCCGCGACTCGGGCCCGGCCCGCGTCGTCGGGAAGGGTCGTCCCGAACAGGGCGACCCCGAGGACGACCGTGAGGATCCCCGCTCCGATCAGGCCCTGGACTCCGAGTAGCCGGCGGCGTGGTGCGCGTAGGAACATCATCGGCGGGCCCGGGGGTCGAGGAACGGGTACGTGGCGTCGGCCAGCGCGTTCATGAGCACGACCAGCAGCGTCAGTACCAGGAACGCGCCCTGCATCAGCGGGTAGTCACGGGCCGAGATCGCGCCGAACGTCAGCCGCCCGAGCCCGGGATAGGCGAAGACCGTCTCCACCACGATCGAGCCCGCGGCCAGGAAGCCGATCTCCATCATGAGAATCGTGTGCACGGGAAGCAGCGCCGGACGCAGCGCGTGCCGCCGGACGAGCCGCCCGTACGGTACGCCCCGGGCCTGCGCGTGCTGGATGGGCTCGCTGGTCAGCACGGTCAGCAGAGAAGAGCGGGTGTACAGGAACAGGTAACCGAGGCCGGTCAGCGTCAGCGTACTGACCGGCAGGATCAGGTGCAGCAGCACACCCTGGACGGTCACACCCTCGATTCCCGACACGCCGAAGGTCGGCAGCCACTGGAGCCGCACCCCGAACAGGACGATGAGCAACATGCCCAGCCAGAACTGGGGGAGCGAGTCCAGCACGATCGCGGTGCTCAGCAGGCCGGAGCCCTTGCCTTCGCGCCTGCGCAGCCCGCCCACCACACCGAGGGTGACCCCGAGCAGCGCGGTCACCACGGTGCTGGTGCCGACCAGCAGCAGCGTCCAGGGGAGCGCCTCACCGAGCGCTTCGGTGACCGGGCGGCCGTCGGACAGCGAGGTGCCCAGGTTGAGGGTGAAGACGCCGGTGAGGTAGTCGAGGAACTGTTCGGGCAGGGGCTTGCCGAAGCCGTACTGGGTGGCGAGCTGGGCGCGTTCGTCGGCGGTGAGCCGGGCCAGCGCCTCAGGGCTGCCGAACAGCTTCAGCGGCCCGCCGGGCAGGGCCCGAGGCAGCGCGAAGTTGAGCGTGAGCGCCACCCCGAGCACCGCCGCGTACTCGCCGAACCGGCCTGCCGTGTATCTCCAGCTCATGAGAGCTGGAAATCGACGAGCGAGAACTTGTTGAGCGCCGCGGAGCCGTTCTGCCACGTCCAGCCGCTGTAGACGTCCTTGCGGAAGGCGTAGGCGCCATTGCGGTAGTACAGCGTGAGGAACGGCAGCTGCTCCGCGATCTGGGCCTGAAGCTGCTTGGCCGCCGCCGTCCTGCCCTCCATGGTGGGGGCCGAGGTCAGCGTCCGGATGATCTCGTCCACCTTGTCGTTCTTGAACCCGACCACGTTGAGCGAGCCGTCCTCCGGATCGGAGGCGAGGAGCTGGGCGATCGATCCGCTGCTCAGCATGACCGGCGCGGACCAGCCCCACATCGACATGTCATAGTTGCGGCCCTTGCTCACGTCGTAGTCGGGCCACACCTTGGCGTCCAGGGAGTCGGGGTCGAGCGCGGTCACCTTCACCGCGACGCCCACCGCCTTGAGCATGTCCCGGATCAGCTCCGCGCTGCGCAGCCGGTCGGTGGAGGTGCTCTGGACCAGCAGCTCGTACGACATCGGCTTGCCGCCGAGCACCCGGATCCCGTCGGCGCCCGGCCTGGCGCCCAGGGCGTCGAGCTCCCGTTTGGCCGCCTCGACGTCGTAGAGGGGAGCGAGCTGATCGGGCTTTACGGGCGAATCCGCGTGGATGAAGCCGGGGTTGCCGGGCGTGCCCTGACCCAGCAGCGCGGTTTTGACCAGGTCGGTCACGTCGATCGCCTTGGCCAGCGCGCGGCGTACCTCGGGCTTGTCGAACGGAGCCCGGCCAGTGTTGAAGGCCAGCAGCGTGGAGGCGAACTCGGTGCCCTTCACCACGCCGATGTTCGGCTGCTTCTCCAGTGCGGAGAGCTGCTGCGGCGGGACGATCCTGGTGGACATGTGCACTTCACCGGTCCGCAGGGCGGCGAACTGCGTTGACTCCTCCGGAATGACCACGATCTTCACGGTGTCGGCCTTCGCCTTGCCCATGGGGTACGAGGTGTTGGCCGTCAGGGTGTAGCCGCGGGCGTTGTCGTACTTGGTCAGCTTGTACGGACCCGTGCCGATCGCCTTGTCGGTCCCGGCCTCGCTGACCTTCGCCACCGATGACCACACGTGTTCGGGCAGGATCGCCATGTCGGCCAGGATCCGCCGCGGGAACTCGGGGTCGGGCGCTTTGAGCGTCATCGTCACCGTGTCGCCGGACACGGTCACGTTGTCGATCGGGCGCAGGTCGATCGAGGAGTCGCCCTCCATGTGCTTCTTGTAGAAGTCGACGCTGAACGCGACGTCTTTGGCGGTCAGCGGTTTGCCGTCGTGCCAGGTGACGCCTTGGCGGAGCGGCATCGTGAACACCTTGTTGTCGGTGGTCCGCAGCTCCCTGGCCAGCAGCGGCGTCACCCCGTCACCTTGGACGACGACCAGCGTGTCGAAGAGCAGCTTCACCAGGTTGTTGCCCGGGTAGCCGGTCTGGTTGGTGAACGGGGTCAAGGTGCCTTCGTCGGACGAGATGGCGATGGTGAGGCTCTTCGCCGCTGCCGGGGCCTTTCCGCCGGCGGGTGGCGCGGTGCCGGCGCCGCAGCCGGCCAGCGCCGTCAGCGCTGCTGCCGTAGCGATCAGACTCAGAAAGCGGCGATGCACAGAAACCTCCGGGGGGTATGAGAGGTCGAGACGTCCTCGGTGTCAGGGGCGGGGTTTCAGGTGACTCTATAGGCATTTTCCGTAGATACAAGTGCCAGTTCGGTTAACACCACAATTCCCCGCAGGGGAGCTGTTCAGTCGGCTGAGCTGCGTATATGGTGGACTGATCGCCCATGTGGCCGCCCTGCCGGGCGGTTTTCCTGGGTGGTGACCATCCCGCATGGGCAGGCATCTACGAAGGTTCGTCGTAGATTGCCGTGTGAGACTGTGGCGGGAAGGAGTGTCAGGCGGTCGAGGGGGGCGACGGGACGGCAACCAGCCGTGCACGTGGTCCGAGAGCCTGCCTCACTTGCATGTCAAACGCGGCTCGGCGGCGTAGACGGTGTGGAACTTCTGCCTGCGCACTTCCTTGCCGTCTTTCTTGAAGATGCGCCAGACATCGATCGCGAAGCCCTCCGCGCCGCCCATGGGAATGCAGTCCTTGCCGGAGTCGGTGAGGGAGGGGGCGGTCTTGACGTCGTAGCGGGCCGAACTCTGGGCGGTGACGTCGTAGCGTTTGGTGCTCCAGAAGTCCACGGTGATCGACGTGCTCGTGTAGGAGGTCTTGATCAGCACGCCGTACGGGGAGTCGTTGCGCCAGCGGAAGTCCGGCTGCGGATAGGAGACGGTGGACTCGCGGCCGGCCGGATAGCGGGAGATGTAGTACTGGTGCGCCATATGCTGCACGTCCTGGAATCCGCCGAAGAACACGGCGTTGAACATCGTGGTGGCGAACTGCGACACCCCGCCGCCGACGTCGTTGACGAACCGGTTGTTCAGGATCATCGGCGCCTCGACGAAGCCGCGCGCCTTGTCGCGCTTGCCGACCAGGCCGTTGAGCGAGAACGTCTCGCCGGGCATGACGACATGGCCGTCCACAATGTCGGCGATGCGGTGGATATTGGTCACTCGTGGCGCGCAACACGGGTGGCGGGTGGTGAAGGTGCTGACCTTCTTCTCGACCCCCAGCTTCCTGGCCTGCTCGGTGGTCAACCGGGGCTGCGCCTCGGCCACCGGTACCTTCACCTCACGCTGGCCGGCCGCCAGGGCGGCGGAGACGGCCCCGCCGAAAGCCTTCGCGTCGATGCCTCGGCCGGGACGGGCGGGGAGGACGCGCGGCTTGCCCTTCACGATCTTGAAGGAGGCGTCTTGGGGCTGATGGCTTGCCGGGACGAGTTGTTTCTGCAAGTCAGGGAGGAGTTCTCCGCTGCGGAAAGAGGGGCGCAAGCTGCCTTGGCCGTCGGAGACGAAGCGAAGCCCGGCGGCCAACTGGGCGCGGGTCAGGCTCGCTTTCCTGTCGCCGTTGACCAAGGTCAGCGGACTGGCGACCGCCGTGGTGGCCATGGAGCCCGCGACGCGACGCACCTCGGCCGACGAGATCCGGGGCGGTAGCGTGCGGAGGGGCAGCGCGACCGTAGCGCGGTTTCCCAGGAAGGCCTCGCGGAGCAGCCGTGCGGCGGCGTCGCGGTCGAGGGCGCGGCCCGACTTGGCGGGGATCACCTGCGGTTCGAGGCCCTGGTAGCGCACGCCGCCCTCGCGAGGCTTGCGGTCGATTGTCTTGGCCAGAACGGCGAGTCGGGTGGTGAGGCGGGATTCGTCGGCCGTGATCCGTGGCTGGAGCTCTCTGTCTTCGCCGAACAACGACCGGACGACTCCGGCCGGGCTGCCCGCGCCGGCCAGCGCCGCCTCGAGTGTCGCCGGGATGTCGAACCCCAGCCCGAGCTCGGCGGGGGTGAGCCGGGTCGTCTTGCCTGCCACGGACAGCGCCATCGGTCGGGTGGCCCGCTTGCCGAGCTCACGCTCCAGCCGGGCGCGAGCGTCCGCCTCCGGCAGGCCGCCGACGTCCACGCCGCCGATGCTGGTGCCGGACGGCACCTGACCCCCCAAGGCGATCGCGGGAACGGCATAAGCCGCAGCCAGGACGGCGACCGCTGCGACCACGACGAGTATCCAGCGACGTCGGCGCCTTCCCGCGCGGCCGCTCCTGGGCGCCACCTGCTGCGCCAGAGCGGCACGCGGGCTCATCGCAAGGCCCCGCGAGATCGTGGATCGACATGGCACATGGCGCGAAGTCTAACTGCCCTACTAGCGCAAGCCGTAGATAGTTAGGAAGCCTGCCACTCGACGACCCGTTTGTTCCGTCGTGGCGCTTGCTCCGAAAACCATGCTGCCTCCCGACCCGCTGATGGACCCTCCGGGAAGGTTGGTGGGGCCACCGGCTGGACGATCGTAGGCGAGGTGGAGAGCGGGCCGGCCGCTACGCGGTGTTGGTCGGCGAACTCAGACGGTGCGAACGCAGGCGCACTGGCATGCCGCGAGAGTACCCTCCGCAGCCTCTGCGACTTCCCGCGTGGCGCCTTCGGTCCTGGCGGAAGCAACCACCGCTGCGACGCGGCCTCCGGCCTCGGCCTTCCTGATGCGCGGCTGGACCGCCGCTGCCGTACGCTCTCCGACCTCGACCTTCTCGTCGCGCGGCCAGATCGCCAGTGCCGTTACAGCTCCGACTGCCGCCAGGCCCGCCAGCACGGTCCAGGTGATCGTGAAGCCCGCGTTCGTGGCGACCCATCCGGCGATGGGATAGGTGACCAGCCAGGCCAGGTGGGACAGCGAGAACTGGGCGGCGAAGACCTCGGGAATTCCGGTGGGATCGACCGCCCGGCGAAGCACCCGCCCGGTCGGCGTGACGATCAGCGCCATCCCGCCGCCGATCGCTACCCAGATCACCCCGGTCGGCAGTGGTGCGGCGACGCTCGCCGCGGACATCGTGACCGCCGCGCCGACCGCGACTATCAGTACGGCGGCACCGATCAGCATCACGAACCGGTCCGCCACCCGGTCCAGGACGCGCGGGAGGACGAGGGCCACCAGCAGCGTCCCCGTTCCGGACGCGGCGAGCACCCAGGCCACGTCGGACTGGGCTCCGCCGAGAACGTCGCGGACGTAGTTCACGGTGTTGACGACCACGATGGAGCCGACGGCGGCGACTACGAGGTTCAGTGCCATGACGCCGCGCAGACTCGGGGTGGCCGCGAAGGTGCGGATCCCCGCCACGGCCCGGTCCCAGGCGTTCGTGTGTGAACTGGGGCGCGCGTTGGGGATGCGCGTGGACAGGACCAGCAGCGCGGACACGGCGAACCCGACGGAGGTGCCGATGAACAGCAGGTTGAACGACATGAAGGTGAGCGCCACAGCCGCGAGCACGGGGCTCAACAGGCTCTCCATGGTGTAGGCCACCTGCGATGCGGACAGGGCGCGGGTGTAGTCGGCCTCCTTGGTCACGATGTCGGGGATGACCGCCTGAAACGTCGGGGTGAATGCCGCTGACGCGGTCTGGAGAACCCCGATCAGGACGTAGATGTGCCACACCTCGGTGACGAACGGCAGCGCGATCACCACCAGAGCGCGCACCGCGTCGAGGATCGTGAGAAACCAACGTCTGGGCAGCCGATCGACGTACGCGGCCGCGAGCGGTGCGACGATCACGTACGCGACCATCTTGATCGTCAGTGCGGTGGCGAGAACCGCACCGGCGCGCGGACCTGCGAGCTCGTACGCGAGCAGCCCCAGCGCGACGGTAGCCAGACCGGTACCGAACAACGCGATGACTTGAGCGCTGAACAGCCGCCGGTAGTCGCGAATCGCGAACAATCCCATGTCCGTCTCCTCCCGGGCAACCGCAGTCACCATCAAGCTATATACCCCCTGGGGGTATTAACATCGAGAGTTTTCTATACTAGGCGGGGGTATATGTCAAGCTACGAACTCGAGCTCGGCAACCGTCGGCGACGGCAGGACCGCGCCGGCTCGGTGAGATCCCCGACCTGCCCGACTTCTCCCACACCGACGACCGGGAGGAGGAAGGGGTGCAAGACCGCTCGGGTCAGACAGCCGGTGACCGCCATCGCCCTGGGCGGCGCCCGCTGACGTCCAGGGCCGGGTGGTGGGTCAGTTCGCGGGGGCGAAGGCGGTGGTGAAGGTCTTGCCGCCATCCTTGGACTCCAGGATGGTGCCGTCTTCCAGGGCGGCCAGCAGTCGCCGGCGGTCCACGGCCGTGAACGCGGTGGCCTGGCCGGGTAGCTTGCCGACGTTGGTCCAGGTCTTGCCGTCGTCCTGGCTGGTGTGGATGCGGCCGTCGGCCCCCGCGCCCACCAGCAGGCCATTGGCCAGAACGTCCACATGACTGAGCAGTGGTGCCTTCGGCATCTCGACGAAGTTCACGCCGCCGTCCTCGCTCACCTTCAGTCCTTCCGGGGTGGTGGCGTACAGGCGGGTGGGCTTCTCGGCGCTCACGCCCAGGTCGAGGACCTTCTCTTCGGTGCCCTGGGTCCAGGTGGCGCCGCCGTCTCCGCTGCGCCAGACCTTCGAGGTCTGGCTGTCGAAGGCGTACAGGTTCTCGCCGGCGAGTTGGAGGGAGTGGAAGTCGGCGGAGCCGTCCTGCGAGATCGTCTTCCAGGTGAGCCCCGCGTCGGTGGAGCGGACCAGTCCGAGGTGCGGCGGGCGATCCGGGGAGACGTCCTCGGCAGCGGGATGGCCGCTGGCCAGGAAGGTCTTGGGGCCGGTGATCGTGAAGCCCATGTGGTCCTGGTCCCGGTCGGCGACGCGGGCGACGGTGGTCGAGGAGGTGACCGTGAACAGCCCGTAATGCCCGGCGACGTAGAGGACGCCATCGGCCGGATCGACGCCGACGCCGTGGACGTGGCCGACCCCGAGGTCCGGCGACCCGCTCGTTCCGCCGTGCTCCGGGGCCGCCTGTCCGCACGCGACCAAGGCGAAGCTCAGTGCGGCTGCCGACAGCAGCCGCCGACCCACATGTTGCATGGCCAAATACTACTATTGACTATCGTAGATAGCGTCCTTGGGTCACCCGACAGCGTCCAGGTGGTCACCCGCGGCGGTGGCGCGCTTGAGGCGGATCAGGTCCTTGGGGGCATTGACGGTGACGGCGCCGACGAGCACGCCGCTCCTGGCGAAGGCGATCGCGAATCGGTTCTCGTCCGGCTCCCCGGTTACCAGGCGGCTCTCGTCGGCCAGGTGCGGCAGCCCGGCGGTCTGGATGCGGGCGCCGTGCATGTGGGTCGCGAAGGAGGGGAGGTCGGCGTACGGCTTGGCGTTCTCCGGCCCGGCCAGGAGGTTGAGGGCGGCGAGGGCGCCCTGGTCGTTGGCGTTCGCCCAGTGCTCGACGCGTACGAGTTCGCCGCCGAACAGGCCGTGCGGCCAGCGCGCGACGTCACCCGCCGCCACCACGTTGCCGGCGGCGTACAGGGTCTCGTCGCACACCACGCCGTCACTGAGCGTCAGGCCGCTGCCCTCCAGCCAGGTGGTGTTCGGGGTAACGCCCATGCCCGCGATGACCAGGTCGGCGGGCAGCGTCCGGCCGTTGCCCAACCGCACGCCCGTCACCCGGCCATTGCTCTCGAAACCGGTCACGCGCGTGTCGCTGACCAGCTCGACGCCGTTGTCGCGGTGGTGGCGCGCGAGCCAGCGCGCCGCCGCGGCACCCAGGACATTCGTCATGGGGTACGGGGAGGCGTCGACGAGGGTGACGCCCAGGCCGAGGGCACGGGCGGTCGAGGCCACCTCGCCGCCGATGAAACCGCCGCCGATGACCACGACGCGCTCGTGCCCGGCCTGTAGCTCGGCGCGCAGGGCCAAGGCGTCTTCGATGGTGCGAAGGGTGCGGACGCCGTCGGGGTGGTCGGGCAGGCGGCGCGGGCGGGCGCCCGTGGCGATGACAAGCCCGTCGTAGCCGAGCTCGGTGCCGTCGTCCAAGGTAAGACGCCGGTCGGAGGTGTCCAGGCGCACCGCTTGGCGGCCCTTCAGCCACTGGTCGCCGAGCTCCTCGGCGCCGGGGAGGGTGATCTCGTCGTCGCCCCTCAGCATGCTCTTGGACAGGGGCGGGCGGTTGTAGGGCAGGTGGCGCTCGGCGCCGATCAGGGTGATGTCGCCCGCGAAGCCCTCCCGCCTGAGCGTCTGCACGGCACGCAGGCCGGCCAGGGAGGCACCGACGACGGCAACGGTGTTCAGCGTTCTCATGGTCGCGGACTATACCCACAGGGGGTATATGATGCAAAATACCCCTCGGGGGTTAGTTATCTGAACCAGGAGGAGATGTCATGAGCAGCACGTACAAGGTGAGCGGAATGACCTGCGGCGGATGCGCGGGCAAGGTGAAGTCGGAGATCTCCAAGGTGGACGGGGTCACCGACGTTGAGGTGGACCTGACCAGCGGCACGGTCACCGTGGCCGGAACCGCAGAAGAGGCCCTCGTTCGCGATGCCGTCGAAGAGGCGGGCTACGAACTGACCGCCGTTTGATCGGACCGTCCTCGGCTCGTTGGTGACCGGCCCGGGCGCGCCAAAGCGCCAGGGCCGGTCTCAACTGGTCACCGCCAGCGGACGAACGCCACCATGATGCCCATGGCGCTGTCATAGGCGGCCGGCTCGTTGTACTGGGTGTGCACCCGGATCCGGTCGCCGAGAGAGAAGGACAGGTTCGGTTCGCAGGGGCTGAAGTCCGATACCGATCCCATGTATGCCATCAGCGGTGCGTTGGGATGCCCGTCCGTGGTCACGGTGTTCGCGCTCGCCGGATGCCCGTCCGTACCGGCTCCCGGTCCCGCCGGCACGTCCATGGAGTCCGGCGCGTACCCCGCGACTGACGTGCAGAAGTAGCGGTTCTTGGTCGCGTTCTCCAGGGACACGCTGATGCTGTGGTCGTGGGCGTGGCCGCCGACCGCCACCAGGGTCCCGGCGCGCGCCGCGATCGTGGTCCAGTGGGAGTCGGAGTAGCCGGCCGGGATGGAGCGCTCGGAGTCGCCGCACTGGTCGATGTCCAGCCAGACCGGGTCGACCCGGGTGGCGTTCGGGACCCAGCTGAAGGTGTACTTGAACTCGACGGTGATCGGCCGCTCGGTCATGTTCATCAGGTCGTAGATAAGACCCCACTTGTCACCGGCCTTGACGTAGTAGCCGTTGTTGCCGGTGGTGTAGAGGGTGTTGAGCGTGCGTTCGTTGCCGGCCGCGAAGAAGCGTTCGTTGCCACCTTGGAGCAGGCCGAGTCGGTTGATCGAGTCTCCCAGGCCGGGTGGGCAGGTGGCGTCCCAGCGGCTGAAGTTGACGTTGACGGCGTGGTGGAGCATGCCGCCGGTGTCCATGTTGACGCCGGTGTTCGTCCCGGCGAAGACGAGGTCGGGCATGATGCCGGTGATGTAGCAGTTCTCGCACGGCTTGGCGATCTTCATGCTGCGGCAACTGGTGATGATGCCGATGAGCGGGTTGCAGTTGCCGTCGAGCGCGATCTCGTTCTTGATCTCGCCCACCTTGCCGCCGGACATGGCGGGAATGGTGATGGGGCCCCAGCGGACGGTCGTGACGTTCTGACCGGCGGGCGGATTCCAGGCGGGGGGCTCGTACGACGCCGCGCCGGCCCTGACGGGCGCGGACATCACCACCAGGAGGAGCGCGCCGACCAGCACGACGAGGGTGCGATTTCGCATGTGCGTCTCCCTTGTTTCAGCCAGGAAGTATGAGCCTGCTCAGCGGTTGCCGTTCAGGCCGAAGGCGACGAAATCGGAGAGGAACTGCTTGATCTGCCGGCGGGAGTACCGGTCGGGGTGCTCCAGCCAGAAGGCGGCGATGTGCTGGTTCAGGGCGAGCATGGCCTGCGCGAGAAGGTCCGGGTCGTCGCGGCGGACCGCCCCTTCACCCATCGCCGTCTCCAGGATGGGCCGCAGATCGCTCGCATGTTGCTCGAAGGCCCACGTGGACAGCGGGCCGATGGTGGTCTCGATGTTGCCGGCGTTGCGGAAGTGCAGGAAGCCCGGTCCGGTGTCGGTGACGAAGTCGAGGTAGGCGTCCAGGGCCCGGTCGAGGCGGTCCTGCGCGGTGCCTTCTGCGTCGTATGCCTCGCGCAGCCGTGCCTGCAGCCGTTCGGTGTGCTGGATGACGAGCTGGACGAACAGGTCGGCCTTGTTGTCGAAGTACAGGTAGAACGTGCCGACCGACAGCCCGGCACGCCGGACGAGGTCCTCGATGCGTAGGGCCGGCCAGCCATCTGAGGCGATGATCTCCCCTGCGGCAGCGAGCAACCGCCGCTGGACCTCGGGGTTCTCAGTGGCCAGCCGCCGTCGTCCGCGCCGCTCGCGGCGCACAGGTTTGATGTCCATAGCGTGAGAATGAGTCGGTGAATTGGTTTTAATTCACCGACTCATGGTGGTCAATCCCCTTTGGTGGGATTGCTGCGCCTGGACCGTTCCTACTATCTATCATCGTAGTCATGTCAGACATGGCGTCATGGACGGGAGCGGTGTGGCTGAGGCCGGGCGCTTTGGTGTACATCGGCAGGCTCGGCGACGCGCGCGCTCACGCGCATGCCGCCGTGCAACTGCTTGTCGTCAGCTCCGGCCGCGTCATCCTCACCGACGAGCGGGCAGCCGAGAGGAGCGTGTCGGCAGTGGCGATACCCGCCGGGGTCCCGCACGCCATGCGCGCCGAGGACGCGTTCGGAGCGTCCGTCTATCTCGATCCGGCTCTTCTGGAGGACGACGGGGAGAGCCTGGTGGCCGGCCTGCTGGCGCTTCAGGTTGATGAGAAGTTCGCCGATGCGGCGCTGGCGTTGCTGAGCGAGTCGCGCGCCGCCTGTCCGGATCGGGTGGTCCGGCAGGTGATGGAGCTGGTCGGGCGGGGCATCGCCGGTCCTTTGCGGCTGCGCGACCTGGCGGCGCGGGTGGGCCTGTCGCCGAGCAGGCTGGGGCATCTGTTCAGTGAGCAATGGGGGTTGCCGTTCACGGCGTACGTACGGTGGGCGCGGCTGCGCGCGGCGATGGACACCGTACGCGCAGGTGGCTCGCTGACGGATGCCGCGCATGCCGCCGGATTCACCGACAGCGCCCATCTGACCCGGGTGACGCATGCCATGTTCGGACTGGCACCCTCGGTGCTGGCTCGCGGGATGAGCTGGAAGTGAAGGTCAGCCGCTCCGTACAAGCGATCGAGGAGGCGGCAGGGCCAGGCTGACGGCATGACTGATGACATGCCGGACGACGGAGCGCCACAGCGCCTTTCTCCCGCTGCGGTCGTCCTCGTGGTGGCGGCCGGCTTTATCTCGCTGTTCGCCACGTATTGGGACGATGCCTGGCACACCGATATCGGCAGGGACGACGCGCTGATACCGCCGCACCTGCTGCTGTATGGAGCGGTGGCCGTCGTGGGGCTGACAGTGGCGGGCTGGGGTCTGCTCACGCTGTGGCGTACGCGATCGCTGATCGCCGTGCTGAGACAACCTCCGCTGCTCATCGCCGCTGTCGGCGGCGTGGCCACGCTGGCTTCCGCGCCCGTCGACGCACTCTGGCACGACGCCTTCGGCCGGGATTCGGTGCTGTGGAGCCCGAGTCACATGCTGACCGTGTTCAGCACACTGGCCCTGATCGGCGGGGTGCTCGCGGGCATGCGGCCGGACAGCCCTCGACCGCTGTGGTGGGCCGGCGGGGCATTGCTGCTGGGCAGCGCTGTCACGTCGGTGATGGAGTTCGAGACGGACGTGCCGCAGTTCTCCGAGGTGCTGTACTTCCCCGTGCTGCTGGTCTGCTCGATGTACGCGGCCGTGCTGCTGCGGTCGCTGGCACCGCGCCGACATCTCGTGGCGGGAGCGGTCGGCGTCTACGTGCTCGCGCGGCTGGTGATCACCGCGCTGCTGCCGGCCCTCGGGCGTACCAGCCCCGACCTTCCGCTGGCCGTCGTCGGGCTGGCGGCGATCGACCTGCCGTGGCGGCGGCCCGTGACCGCTTACGCGGCAGGAGCGGCGGGGGCCGCCGTCACTTCCTACCTGTCCTCCGTGCTGGGCATCGGCAGTGTCAGTCCCGACGCCGTGCTCGTGCCCGCGTTGGTGGTGGCCGCCCTCGGCGCGGTTGTGATCTTGGGCGAGCGCCGGACGCGTGGCGCGGTCGCGGTCGTCGCACTGCTGCTGCCGCTCGGTCTGACCGTCCTGGATCCAGAGCCTGCTTCGGCGCACGATCCCGGACAGGGGCAGGTTGTCGCTACGGCCGTGCTGACCGGCACCTCGGACGGTTCTGGGGGGATGACGCTCACGGTCGAGGGGTGTGGGGGTATGACGCCGCTCAGAGTGGTCGCTCGCCGGGCCGGAGAGGAGATAGCCGGTCCGCTTGGTTCGACACCTGGTGGATGCCGTGGCCAGGTACGGGTCGACCAGGAGGGCCGGTGGTTCCTGTACGCGGAGATGCGTTATCGGGGCGGCGTGGTCGAGGCATGGCTCCCGATTGACCGCAAGGTCGTGCGGCAGAGACGTGACATCTACCTTCCAGCAGGTCGGGCGGTAGTGATCGGCGGGCAGATCGCGGCGGGCGTCGGCTTGTATCTGGCCGGGCTGGTCATGCTGTCACTGACCGTGTACCTGGCCAGACGAGGCCGCGCGTGATGTTCATCGGAGGTCGGCTTCGGCGGTCACCGGTTGGGCGTACCGCTGTTCGAGCTTGGCGAGCTTCCAGTACGCGACACTGCCCAGCCAGGTCAGGAGGAAGACGCCGACGATCCCGTACCCGATCGTGTTGAGGTCGATGGCGGCAAGAGCGGCCCACGGCTGACGGTCGGCCAGGCCGAGTTGGTCGGCGAGGATACCGAGCAGTTCGACGGTGCCGACGGCGAAGGCGACGAAGATGGACAGGCCGGTGGTGGAGAGGTTGTAGTAGATCTTGCGGAGCGGGTTGCTGAAGGCCCAGTTGTAGGCGTGGGCCATGAACGCGCCGTCGAGGGTGTCCCACAGCGACATGCCCGCGGCGAAGATCAACGGCAGCGAGATGATGGCCAGCGGAGGGAGTTGACCGCCCGCGGCCGCTCCGGCGGAGACGCCGATCAGGCCGACCTGGGTGGCGGTGTCGAAGCCGAGCCCGAACAGCAGGCCGACCGGGTAGATGTGCCAGCCGGCGCTGATCAGCCGGGTGTAGCGGCCTTTGAGCAGGCGGTTCAGCAGGCCGCGTTCGGCCAGCAGGCGTTCGAGCCGCTCCGGTTCGTAGGCACCTTGGCGTACCTGTCGCCACATCTTCCAGATGCCGGCGAAGATGACCAGGTTCAGCCCGGCCACCAGGTAGAGGAAGGCGCCTGAGACGGTCGTGCCGATGATGCCACCGATGTCGGCGAACGAGCTCTGGAACCGCACGGCCGCCTGCGTGGCGAACGCGACCGCCACCGACAGTGCCAGCACGACGGTGGAGTGGCCGAGCGAGAAGAACAGCCCCACGCCCTGCGAGGGCCGGCCCTTCTGCAGCAGGAGCCGGGTGGTGTCGTCGATGGCGGCGATGTGGTCGGCGTCGAAGGCGTGGCGCATGCCGAGCAGGTAGACGATCCCGGCGGCGGAGGCGAAGACGAGCTGGCCGCGGCCGTCGGTCAGGTTGTGGTAGGCGGGCTGGGCGTTGTAGTAGGCGAACAGCCCGAACCCCGCGACGTGGAGAGCGGCGACCACGCCGAGCAGGGGGATCAGGCGTAGGACGTCGGTCCGGGTGAATCGTCGGCTGCTGGTCTGCATGGGAGCCCTTCATCGCTTTTGCATAAATCTAGCAACTGCTGAATATTCGCTACTAGATGGCATAGCAGATGAAGGGATCTTCATGCGTGCCCGGGCGGTCTCACGTCATGCACTGAGCCGGGTCAGTTCCTCGCATAAGAGGTCCAGTTCCTCCTCGGAGTTGTAGTAGTGGACCGACGCTCGGACGAGTTCGGAGATGTCGCGGTCGGTCATGTCGAGGAGCGTCGACGGAGCTCGCGACACGCTGACATTGATCCGGCGCTCCGCCATGAAGGCCTTGATCGTGTCGGCCGTGACACCGTCAAGAGTGAAGGTCACGATGCCGCAGCGTTCGGCGCCGACGTCCCGCACGGTACAGCCGGGAACGGCCGCCAGCCGTTCGCGCAGGGTCTCGCCGAGCAGGTAGACGCTGTCGCGGATGTCGTCCAGGCCCCAGGCGAGGGCTTCCTCGACGGCGGTCGCCAGGCCGACCCGGCCCGCCACGCCGTACTCCCAGTTCTCGAATCTGCGGGCGCCCGGCTGGATCTCGAACCGGCCGGGCGCCGTCCACTTGGCGGACCGCAGATCGAGGAAGGGGGGATCGAGCTGGTCGAGTACGGCCCGCCGGACGTACAGCAGGCCAGTCCCACGGGGCGCACGCAGGTACTTGCGCCCCGTCGTGGACAGCATGTCGCAGCGGATCTGCTCGACGTCGACGGGGATATGGCCCACCGACTGGCACGCGTCGAGCAGGTACAGCACGCCCGCCTCGGCCGCGATCTTGCCGATCTCCGCGGCCGGGTTGACCAGGCCGCCGTTGGTGGGGATGTGGGTGACGGAGATGAGGCGTACGCGCTCGTCCATCATCACCCGCAGCGCGTCGACGGAGAGCTGGCCGAGTCCGTCGTTGGGCACCACCTCGACGCTCACGCCATGGCGGCGAGCGACCTGCAGGTAGGCGATGAAGTTGCTGGCGTACTCGGCCTTGCTGGTGAGGATCCGGTCGCCGGGGCGAAACCGGATGGCGTAGAAGGCCAGGTCCCAGGCGCGGGTCGCGCTGTCGACGATCGCGATCTCGTCGCGGGAGCAGTTCAGCAGCCGGGCGGCCGAGTCGTAGGCCGCCTCGACGCAGTCGGCGGCGCGGTCGGCCGCCTCGTACCCGCCGATCTCCGCCTCCAGGCGCAGATGCCCGACAGTCGCTTCCAGTACGGCCGTGGAGGGCAGCGAGGCTCCGGCGTTGTTGAGATGGACGGTGTTCGCGGTGCCCGGGGTCAGCTCCCGGGCCCGTGCGAGGTCGATCATGTTCGCTCCACGTTCTCGAGTGAGGGGCGGCCGTTGTGCGAAGGGCCGATGAGGCGCAGGAACGCCTGTACGCGGGGATGTGCGGGCGCGGTGAAGAAGCGCTGCGGGGGAGCCTCTTCGATGACGTTCCCGCCGTCCATGAACACCACCCGGTCGGCCACATCGCGGGCGAAGGCGGTCTCGTGCGTCACGATGACCATGGTCATCCCGTTTCCGGCCAGGTCACGGATGACCTGCAGGACCTCGGCGTGCAATTCGGGGTCCAGCGCGGAGGTGGGCTCGTCGAACAGGATGACCTGCGGCTCCATCGCCAGTGCACGGGCGATGGCGACGCGCTGCTTCTGACCGCCGGACAGCGTGGCGGGGTAGCAGTCGCACTTGTCGCCGAGGCCCACCAGCGCGAGCAGCCGCCGGGCGAGCTCGGTCGCCTCGGCGCGGGGCACGTTCCGTACGGAGATCGGGCCTTCCATGACGTTCTGCAGCGCCGTCAGGTGCGGGAAGAGATTGAACTGCTGGAACACCATCGCCGAATGCCGACGGATCTCGCGGATCCGGGCGGCCCTGGCGCGACGCCCGCCCTGGCGCGTGCCGCAGTCGACGTGGTTGCCGCACAGGCGGACGGTGCCGGAGTCGGGCTCTTCCAGCAGGTTGAGGCAGCGGATCAGGGTGGTCTTGCCGGAGCCGGACGGGCCCATGACCACCACGACCTCGCCCGGCCGCACGTCGAGGTCGATGCCCTTGAGCACCTCGTTGTCGCCGAAGCGCTTGGTCAGCCCGCGCACGCTCACGATGGGTTCTGAGCTGGTCATGCGTAGGCCTTTCTCATCCGGCGTTCGAGAGCCTGCTGGCCGACCTGCAGGAGGGTGTTGATCATCCAGTACATGAGTCCGACGATCAGCAGCGCGTCCATGTAGCGGAAGGTGGAGGTGCCGATGCCCTCGGCCACCCTGGTCAGCTCCACCACGGTGACCGCGGAGGCCAGGGAGGTGTCCTTCATCAGGGCGATGAACCGGCTGCCCACGGGCGGCAGGGCGATCCTGATGGCCTGGGGGAAGATGACGCGGCGCAGCGTCTTCCCGTATGGCATGGCCATCGAGGCCGCCGCCTCCCACTGTCCCTTGTCGACGCCGAGGATGCCCGCGCGGAAGTTCTCACTGAGGTAGGCGGCGGTGAACAGGGTGAAGGCGATGATCGCCGACGGGATGGGCGGAATCTCCAGGCCGATCTGTGGCAGCCCGAAGTAGATGATCATGATCTGGATCAGCAGCGGCGTGCCGCGGAAGACCGAGACGTACGCGGTCGCCACGGCGGAGAGGACGCGGTTGCCGGAGATTTTCGCCAGCACGATCGCGGCCCCGAGGAGGCTGCCCAGGATGAAGGAGACCACACCGAGGAGAAGGGTGATCACCAGGCCGGTGAGGAGATCGGGAAAGGAGTCGACCAGCAGATCCATGAGTACCTTCCCTGCTCAGCTCGCCGGAACCTTGGCGAGTTCCTGCGTCATGTCGAGACCGCCCAGCCACTTGCGGGAGATGGCGGTCAGGGTGCCGTCAGCGATCATGTCGTTGAGCGCCTTGTCGACGGCCTGCTTGAAGCTCACCGAGCCCTTCGCGAAGGAGATCCCGTTGACCTCCGATTCGAGCAGCGGCCCTGCGGCCTTGACCTTCAGGTTGTTCTTCGCCGCCAGGAACGCCCCTTGGAACCGTGACGCCAGCACGGCGTCGGCCCGCCCCCGCGCCACCTCGGTCAGCCCGAGTGTGGCGTTGTCGTAGGTCTTGATGTCGGCGTCGGCGATGCTCTTCTTGGCGAAGGCCGCCTGTGTGGTTCCGGCCGTCACCGCGATCTTCTTGCCCTGGAGGTCGGTCAGCCCCGTGATGTCGGAATTGGCGTCGGCCACGAAGATCGAGATCCCGTTGACCTCGTACGGGCGGGAGAAGTCCACCTGCTTGGCACGTTCCGGGGTGATGGTCTGACCGGCGACGACGGCGTCGAACCGGCCGGCCTGAACGCCCGCGATGAAACTCTGGTAGTTGGAGGCGACGAACTCGACCTTGGCGATGCCGAGCCGCTTGGCGAGCTCGTTGGCCACGTCGACGTCGTAGCCCGCGGGCTTGCCGCCGTCCAGGAAGTTCCACGGCGGATTGGCCTGCGTCTGGGCCACCCGGAGGGTGCCGGACTCCTTGACCCGCTGCAGGAGGTCGGCGGCGTCCGCGGAGCTGTGGCCGCACGCCGACAGGGTGATCGTTAGGGCGGTGGACAGGCCTGCCGCCAGCAGGGGTTGAATACGTATCTTCTTCGCCACCATGGGCTCCTTGTCATGCAGCAGTCGCCCGGCTCTAAACCCCCGTGAACCGTGGACATCCCCAGGTTGGGGCTTACATGTCCATGGCGTATACGGTGGGCCATTATGTCCGAAGCGTCAAGTACCCCCCTGGGGTAATTTTGCATCCCTCCTGATCGGAGGGGGTAATTGACAGCTTCTGGTGGTGGTTGGCCTGCGAAGGCACCAAATTTACGGACATCCCGGTGTCCGCCGTCTCATAGCCGTACGTTGGTCACCCGGGAGGTTTCCGGGCGGCCAACCGTTCGACGATGCCGAGCTTGAACCGGTCGTGACGTTCAACGGTCAGGCCGTGATCAGGTAGCCGCTCGATGGGGCGGCGCAGGAAGTGCTCGCCTCCCAGGGGCACGGTCACCAGTTCGATCAGGCGTTGAGCCGCCCGGACCGGCCACGCTGACGCGGCCACATGGTCACCGAGCAGCAGAACGCCGCCGGGTCGGAGTACGCGCACCATCTCGGCGATCGCTCGCCGATCATCAGGGATCGCACAAAGGGAAAAGGTGCCGACAACCGTGTCGAAGCTCTCGTCCGGAAAGTCGAGCGCCTGAGCATCCCCCTCACGCAGGTCCACCTCCCGGCCCAGGGAGGCGGCCTGGCGCCGGGCGATGTCCAGCATGGCCGGGCTCCAATCGATGCCGGTCAGCCGTACGTCCTCCGGGTAGAGGGGGAGGTTCAGGCCCGTCCCGATGGCGACCTCAAGGGTGTCGCCGCCGGCCTGCCCGCAGATCCACGAACGGGTGTCTCCGAACACCTTCCGGTCGAGGAAGGTCATCTGTTTGTCGTAGGAGCCGGACTGCTTGTCCCAGTAGCGGCGCAACCGTTCGTCGCGTGGCCTCGATTCCATCCGTCTCACCTCTCACTGATCTCAATACCGGGAGCTCATCTGGGACGTCGAGCGGTGACCAGCCAGGCCGCGCTCCTGAGGAAGACTCCGGCCGCCGTCTCGTGCGAGGCGAGGCGCTCATGGAGGGCGTCGAGCATCTTGACTCTCGTCTCTTCGTCGGCCTTCTCGAGCAGGCCGCTGACCAGGCCCATCTGGGAGACGAAGTCCAGCACGTCGTTCACGTCGTCCCCGAGTCTCATGGGCTCGTCCACAGGGTCCACGCTGATCTGGGTGTAGCCGACTGTGCGCAGGAGATCGGTGATCCGACTGGATGCCGCCAGGGAGAAGGGCCCCGGGCCGTCGTTGTCGAGGGAACCGGACAGGGGGACGTACGAGGCCAGGACCGCGCCCAGTTCGGTGATCCATTCGTTGTCGAGCGGTTTCCGCCAGCACAGGAACGCCAGACGCCCATCGGGGCGAGTCGCCCGTGCGATGTTGGTGAAGGCCGCCACAGGATCGTTGAAGAACATCACCCCGAAACGGCTGATCGCCACATCGACGCTCGCCGCGGCGAAGGGGTGAACCTGTGCGTCGGCCTGTTCGAAGCGCGTGTTGCCGAGGTTCTCGCCCTTGGCTCGGCGCCGGGCCTCCTCCAGCAGGGGAGCGGACAGGTCGATGCCGAGTGCCTGGCCGTCCTGCGCGCCCCGAGCGGCCGTGCAGGTGGTCTGGCCGCTTCCGCACCCGATGTCGAGCACGTGGTCCTCGGGGGCGATGGCGGCCGCCTCGAACAGGTGGGGACTGATCCTTTTCATCATCTCGTCGTAGCGATCCCGGTGGGCGACCCAGTGCCGGCCGTCGCCCTCGTTCCACGCCTTGGCCTGCTCGGGGTTGGCGACAGACGCATGTTCGGTGTGCGACATAGAAGCTCCTCGAATCGGACGATCTACTATCTAAAGATAGTACTCACAGTGGATAGTAGTATGACGTCGTGCAGGATGAACTGGATCGGGCGGTCGCCGTTCTCGGCCCGCTGGAGGGGCGGCTCATGCGGGCCGTGTGGACGGGAGCGGTCACTGAGCCGTTCGTGGTCCGGGACGTGCAGGGGTTGGTGCCGGAGCTGGCCTACACCACCGTGATGACCACGTTGCGACGGCTGGCCGACAAGGGAATGCTGGCGGCTCACGCCGAGCCGGGTCGCCGCGCCCATGAATACCGGGCCGCGGTCACGCCCGCTCAGTTCCTCTCCCAGTCGAGCCGTCAGGCCGCCGCGGGCTTCGTGGACAAGTACGGCGACGCCGCACTGGCCGCCTTCGCCGCACACCTCGACGGCCTGTCGCCCGAGCAGCGGCGCCGCCTGCGGGAGCTGACCGAGTGATCGTCTACCTGTGGCGGCACAACCGCATCGGCCTGGCAGTGCTGGCCGGACTGATAGGCGTCCGCCTGGTATGGCACCCCAGCGTTTCCGCCGGGATGACGATGGCCCAGTGCTGGCTCGTCTCCATCGCCGTCGTGGCCGGGGCGAGCCTGCTGGCTGTCGCCGCCCGCGCCACCTGGCTCGGCGTCGCCGCCGCCCGCAGTCTGGCCGCACTCCCGCGGGCGGCCGAGCCGGCCGGTCTTGAGGGCGCGATACGGCGAAGCGGCGTTCCAGGTGTCGTCTGTCTGGCCGGTGCGAATCCGGCGGCCTTCTGCGCCGGAGTGCTGCGGCCACGCCTCTACCTCACCGCCGGGGCCGCCGAGGCGATCCCCGCCGAAGAGCTCGACGCGATCCTCGTCCACGAGGCCGCACACGCGCGGCGCCGTGACCCGCTGCGCCGTCTCATGCTCCGCGCCGCCGCTGACGTCCTGTTCTTCCTGCCCTTGGCGGGATGGTGGTTCGGGCGGCAGAGCGAACGGGCCGAGCTGTCAGCCGACCGGGCCGCGATCGACCGGCTGGGCGCCAAGGCGGTGGCACGGGCGCTGACCCGGATGGACGGCGCTGGCCCCGCACCGGCGACAGCCGCGGCTTTCGACGGCGCAGCCGAGGCCAGGATCGCTCAACTGCTGGGCGACGACCTGCCGATCCGCAAACCGTCCAGGGCCGGAGTGATCTTCTCCCTGACCGGTCTCGTCGTGGTCGTCAGCCTGGTCATGTGCATCGGGCAGGCAGTGTGGGGCGCCTTGACGGCGTGACGGCACCGGTGCGGGTGCTGGCCAATCGCTTGACATTAATCACAAGGGGAAATGTCCAGTTTTGCGTGACAAGTCCGGTAATGGGGCGACAGAATGCGGGACCACCAGCCGCTCCGCCACTGGAGGAACCCATGCTGAGACCCCTGGGGGTACTCGCCGCCGTCGCCAGCCTCGCCGCCTGCACCCCGTCCGCCGACCTGCCGCCGGGCGGAGCGGCCGGAGCGGTGCCCGAGGCGACCGCGCCTGCGGACGGCGCGGCACCGGCGTCGACGCCGGCACAGCCGGCTCCCCGGCCGACCCCTGGATCGGACGAGTGCCACGTGAACGCGGTCAGGCCGGACGTCTCCGCGCTCAGGATCCGGACCTCGGCCACCCGCCAAGGCTGTGTGCACCCGGCGCTGTTGCGCATCCGAGTCATGCGCGCCGTCCCCGGCGCCGATCCGGTGGTCAAGAGCGGCGCCACCAGGAAGGGCCGCATCGCCCTGCAACTGCCCTGCGCGCCGGGCACGTACTACGCGGTCGCCACGGACTACCGGGGCGGCACCGCCAGGTCCAAGGCCGTACGGCTGACGTGCGTCACCCCCAGCCGCGCAACGCGGGAGACGAAGGCGCCGACGGTTCCTGAGAGGAAGGCGTCCATCACGTCCGTCGGCACGGCACTGGAGAACGACGTCGTCCGGCTGGCCAACGCCGAGCGGGCCAAGGGCGGCTGCCACCCCCTCAAGCATGACGCGCGGCTGCGCAAGGCCGCGTTCGGGCACTCAGCCGACATGGCGAAGAACGACTACTTCGACCACGACTCTCAGGACGGCCGCGACATGGTCGACCGCATGCGCGCGACCGGCTTCACCGGCTCGGCCTGGGCCGAGAACATCGCCATGGGTCAGCGATCGGCGGCCGAGGTGGTCAAAACCTGGATGAACAGCGCTGGCCACCGGCAGAACATCATGAACTGCTCGTACACCCTCATCGGGGTGGGCGCGGCCAAGGACGCGCAGGGACAGCTCTACTGGACGCAGGACTTCGCCGCCCGCTGACGCACGGGCGTTTCCAGGGTCAGACGGCGAGGGTCGAACCGCGTCCGACAAGCCTTTGCGTCAGCCGGTATGGCTGGGCTTCAATTGAGGATCTCGGTGCTGGCCCCGAAAACCATGCTGCCTCCCGACCCGCTGATGGTCCCTCCGGCAAGGTTGGTGGGGCCGCCGATGGGCTGGACGATCGTAGGCGAGGTGGAGAGCGGGCTGGCCACCAGGCTGCCGTTCTGGAGCAGCCGCGCGGAAACGAGCTGATGGCGGACGACGCCTGCCGCGTCGATCTGGGCCTTGAGCTCGATCTTTCCGGTGAACGCGCCGGACGTTACTTGGAGCACATTGACCGCAGTGGGTCGGCCGGAGTCCAGCACATTGACCGGCGGCGGGCTGAGAGGGGCGCACGTGGTCCCGATGACGGGAGCGCTGACGCAGATGTTCGCCAACGTTTTAATGGTGTGCGAGGGTGCGGCATTGGCGGCGGTGGCAGATCCGGCGAGAATCGTACCGGCGGCGGCAGCGCCTGCGGCCAGGATTAACATCCGGCGCTTAATCGACATGACGTTTTCCTTTTCGATGGTCATGACTGCTCTGATGGACCAACGATAGGAACCGTGCCGATAACGCTCCTGGCCGAAGTGCACACTCATTCCATGACCTGAATCACATTCGGGGCTTTACCCGGTTGTCTGGTAGGCGGTGGTCCAGAAGTCGCGGTGGAGGCGGGGCGTGTGGACGGAGTCCATCGCGCTCTGCGTCAGCAGGATGCCGACGAGGTCCTCGGCAGGGTCGGCGTACGCGGTGGTGCCGAGGCCGCCGTCCCAGCCGAACTGGCCCGGCGAGGCCAGGTCGCGGCGGTGGGTGCGGACCGCCATGCCGAAGCCGAAGCCGCCGTGCCGGCCGAAGTGGTCGCCGAAGGCGTCCTTCTCAGCCTTCTGTTCCGGCGTCAGGTGGTCCATCGTCATGAGCGCGACCGAGGCCGGGGAAAGGATCCGCTCGCCGTTCAAGGTCCCCTTGTTGAGCAGCATCCGGTAAAGCGCGTGGTAATCCTCGACGGTCGACACCAGCCCGTCGCCGCCGGCCTGGAAAACCGGCGGGCGGCTGTACTTCCCGCCTGCGGCCTCGTCCCAGACCACCGGTTCGCCGGTCTCGGGGTCGTGCGCGTAGCTGGTGGGCAGCCGGTGGATCTGGTCGGCGGGCACATGGAAGCCGGTGTCCTTCATACCGAGCGGCCCGAACAGCCGCTCGCGCGCGAACTCCTCCAATGACTGCCCGGTCACCCTGCCGACGAGCACGCCGAGCACGTCGGACCCGACGTGGTACTGCCACAGCTCGCCCGGCTGACGCATCAGCGGCAGTGTCCCGAGCCGCCGGATCCACTCCTCCGGCCCGAAGTCCGGCGAGGTGGTGTCCAGGCCGAGCTCGCGGATCGCGGTCTGGATCGGGTACGTGTCCGGCGGCGCCAGCACGACCCCGAAGCCGAAGGTGAAGGTCAGCAGATCGCGTACGGTGATCGGCCGGGCCACGGGCACCGTCTCGTCCAGCGGGGCGTCGATCCGGGCGAGCACCTGGCGGTTCGCGAGCTCGGGCAGCCACTCGTCGACCGGGTCGTCCAGCCGCAGCCGGCATTCCTCGACGAGGATCATCACCGCCGTGGCCGTGACCGGCTTGGTCAGCGACGCCATCCGGAAGAGCGTGTCCCGCCGCATCGGCTCGGCGCCGCCCACGTGCATCGTGCCCATCGCCTCGATGTGCGTGTCGTCTCCGAGGCTGACCAGCGCGACCAGGCCGGGAACCGCGCCGGACGCGACGTGGCCGCTCAGCACCTCACGCATCCGTTGCAGCCCCGCCTTGGACAGCTGGGCGCGCTGGTGCTCTTCCCAGCGTCCCTGGGTCTCCCAAGCGCCCGTGCTTTGCCAGTTGCCTTTCATGTCCCAGCTGGCGATCTTTGACATGTCTCAACGTCCTTTCGGGTATGTGTTCTTGCTCTGCGCACATGGCACTCAGTCCGGTGTGGATTGCTCTACTGGTCTTGCCGGGCTCTGCCGCATGCCTGGCCATGGCGCTCAGGCGCCGGCCGGCGCCGTCCATTCGACGAGCCGGACCACGATGCCGTTGGGGTCGGTCAACTCGAACAGCCGCTCCGCCCAGGGCTCCTTGCGCAGCGGCACGCTGACGGCGGCCCCCTCACGCACGAGCCGGTCGTGCTCGGCGGCGACGTCGGTGACGGTGAAGGTCACCACGACCCCGGTCGCGGGCCGCTCTCCGGCTTCTCGCAGTTGCAGCACGATGTCGGCGGTGGTGTCCGGCCGGACAAGACAGGCATATGCCCCATTCGCCACCGACTCGTGAAAGCCCAGGTGGGCGGTGAAGAAAGCACTGGACGCCGCCACGTCGTCAACGTTCAGCGTCACCGCGGAAGCGATGATGTTCACGCGACCAGCGTGCCGCCAGGCCATCCGCGACGACAACGCCGGATTCGGTACCGTGCCTTAACCTCTCACTAAACAACGAACGGGGCCGTGTGGAACTTCGCGATATCGAGATCTTCCTGACCCTCTGCGAAGAGCTGCACTTCGGCCGTACGGCGGAACGGTTGCACGTGACGCCGGCCCGCGTGAGCCAGGCGATCAAGAAGCAGGAACGCCGCGTCGGCGCCGCCCTGTTCGAACGCGACAACCGCCGCGTGGCGCTCACCCCCATCGGACAGCAGCTCTTCGACGACATCAAGCCGATGTACCGCGGGCTGCTAGACGGCATCGAACGCGCCGCCCTGACCGCCCGCGGCAAGTCGAACGTGCTGTGCCTGGGCATGGTCAACGAAAACCCCCAGGACCTGCGCCCGCTGTTCGACGCCTTCAAGAGCCGCAACCCCGAATGCGACCTCCAACTCCGCTACGCCGGCTTCGCCGATCCCTTCAGACTGCTGCGCTCCGGAGACATCGACCTGCTGATCGCCTGGTTACCCGTCCGGGAGAGCGACCTCACCGTAGGCCCCGTCGTCTGCACCGAACCGGTCGTGCTCGTGGTCGGCCCCGGCCACCGGCTGGCCGAGCGGGAATCGGTGTCGTACGAAGACCTCGGCGACGAGATCGTCTTCGGCGGAGCCCGGCCGGACTACTGGCGCGACTGGCTTGTCCCCACCCACACGCCCAGTGGGCGTCCGATTCGGGTCGGCCCCACCGTCACCACCTCTGCCGAGATGATCCCCCTCCTCTCGAACGGCGAGGCCGTCTCACCGTGTTTCGCACACTCCATTCGCTACTACGCCCGGCCCGACCACATCTACGTGCCCATCCGCGACGCCCCCCTGGCCCGCTGGGCACTCATCTGGCGCACCGCCACCGAGACCACCCTGATCAGGGACTTCGCCGAGACCGCCCGTGACCTCGGCCCCATCGCCCTTTGAACCCGTACGCGCCCGTGCCGCCCCGGTACGCACGCGCTTAGGTCGGCCTGGATGACCAGCAGGTTCAGCCCTTCCGAAAGCCCAGCTCAGGCTCGGTTCAGCGGCTCATCGCGCGCTTCTCGACGACATCCCGACTACGCCGCCGGGCTGTCCGGCACCCCGGCCAGGCGATAGCCGGGTTGGGGTCGCTGGCCGCAGGGCTCCTCGGTCTCGATCGGCTCGCCGTCGCCGTTGAACTCATTGACAGTGGTCGGCAGGCGCCCCGGCTCGGCCGTGTCCTTGCGGCATCCGCGCAACCACCGGTGCGGGTTGTTGAATGGTGATCACCCGACGAGCGTTCTGGAGGATGGCATGGTGCTGATCGAGGCGGCCCCAGAGGCGTTACCGAAACAGCGAAGCAGGTGGCCGTTCTTCGTGTGCCTGGCGCTCCTCGCCTCCGTCGTCGCCTACGCCCTGGTGTTCAAGGTCCCCGAGTGGCGCAACGACGAGAGGCTGGCCCGGCTGGAGGAGCGGGTGAGCATGCTCCCGCTCCCAACAGACACGGAGCAAGGCGATCCCAGCGTGCAGGGCACAGTGGGTATTCAGTCCGGCAACAGCAATCATTGCGACTATCTGGTCCGCATGTCTCTGCTCACCAAGCTGCCGGACGCCGAGATCGCGCGCTACTACGAGTCCGCTGTGGTCGAGGGTGTCGAGGGTCGCGAGCTCTCCGGCACCGTGTACGTCAACCCGAGCGGATCATGGCGGGACGGGTATAAGGGCGTCATCGTGGAGTTCTTCGACGGATATCACGAAGCCGGGTTCGACATGCGCTGCCACTGACAGGACGCTGACGGGTTATGGCGACACTACGTCACAGACCGGTCACCCGCATGGTGATGTTGAGGCGGCCCGAGGTCAGGCCGGTGGCGGGGTCTCCGGTGCCCGGGTAGACCTTGGGGACGCCGTGGTAGGCGAAGCGGGAAGGGCCGCCGAAGACGAACAGGTCGCCGCTGCCGAGTCGCACGTCGGTGTACGGCCTGCCGCGCGTCTCCGTGTTGCCGAAGCGGAACAGGCAGTCGTCGCCGATGCTCAACGACACCACCGGGGCGGCGGATCGTTCGTCCTTGTCCTGGTGCATGCCCATTCTGGCCTGGTCGTCATAGAAGTTGATCAACGCCGTGTCGGGTGTGTAGTCGTCGCCGGGCTCGCCGTACGCCGCTGTGAAGGCGCGGCGGCCCAGGGCGACCATCCAGTCGGGGAAGTCGGCGACCGGGAGGCCGTTCACGTCGCCCGCCACGCGCGTGTACTTGTACGGCTGCCAGTACTTGACAGATACCCGTAGCATAGGACGCTGCCTGCGAGGCAGCCTGTTACGAAGGGTAGTTCAATGCGTGCGCTGCTCGCCGTCCGCCTGTCGGTGCTCACCGACGAGACGACCAGCCCAGAACGACAACTCCTCGCCGACCGGATCGAGGCCGAACGCCGAGGTTGGACCGTCGTAGGCGAGGCCATCGACCTAGACGTATCTGCGACCAAGACCAGTCCGTTCGAGCGGCCGGTCCTCGGCGCGTGGCTCAACGAGAGGTCCCACGAGTTCGACGTCGTCCTCTGGCCCAAGCAAGACAGGGCTGTCCGCTCCATGGCGGACATGGCCGAACTGGCGAAATGGGCCAAGCAGAACCGCAAAGTACTGGCATTCGTAGAGGGGCCTGGCGGCGGGCCAGTCACCTTCGATCTGTCGTCCGACATCGTGTCGGAGCTGATCATGATGATCTTCGCCTTCGCTGCGCAGATGGAGGCGCAATCCATCTCCGATCGAACCTCCGAGGCCAAGAAGTACATGCGCCAACTCGGCCGCCATCCAGGCGGCCCCGTACCCTTTGGCTACATGGCAGTGGAGACACCCACCGGCTGGTGGCTGACCCACGATCCTGTATACGCTCCGATCATTCAGAGTGTTGTCCGTCGAGTGTTAGCAGGGCACTCAATCCGCTCACAAGCGCGCGACCTCACCATGCAGGGAGTTCCCACTTCCAAAGACCTCCTCCGGATGCGGAACGGCAAATGGCACCCGCCAATGGCATTCCGCCCCTGGAACCCTGCGGGCCTAACCGAGATTCTCCGGTCCCGGAATCTTCTGGGACAGCAGGTCTTCAAGGGAGGCGACGGGAGAGGTCCCGAGGAGGTCGTGAGAGGCGCAGACGGCCTACCGGTCAGACGAGCTCAGCCCCTTGTCTCCCAGTCCGACTGGGACCAGCTTCAGGAGGCTCTAGACGGTCGCTCAATGAAGAGGTCCGGCAGCAGATCCAACGCCTCCCTACTGCTCAGGGTGCTGTTCTGCGCGATATGTGGCCAACCCATGTACGAGAACGCCAACTCCAGTGGAGTGAGCTATTACAAGTGTGGCTCCATCCAAACACGGGCCTGCGGAAACCGGATGGTCAAGGCGCGAGAGGCCGAACCCCTGGTCATCGACCAACTGCTAGGAGTGCTTGAGGATTTTCCACGCTTGGTAGAAAGGCGGCTCCCTGGTGAGGATCACACCGAGGAGCTAAAGGACCTCCAAGCCAACTACGAAGCTGTCTCGGCCCAACTGGCTACCGCACGGTCAAGTGCAGCCAGAACGGCGGCCCAGCGCAGCCTGGAGGCGTTGGACGAGCGCATCGCAGAGCTCGAACAACTTCCCATACTGCCCACGCGTACCGAATGGGTGCCCACGGGCGAGACGTGGCGGGAGTACTGGGACAGCCTGGAAGTTGTGGAGAGGAATGCCTTCCTCCGGGACTCCGGGGTCGTCGCTCGGTTCGTCAAGGTCCTGCCGGGCGGTCGCGCCTGGGTGGACGCCTCAGATCCAAACAGGCTTCCCATCGTCCGGTACGAGCCGCCGGCGAACCCCCCGCCCACGCGCAGCAGGGAAGGCGAATCCTTCTTCCATCTTCACCTCGGCATCTTGCCCGAGCTGGTGAGCAAAGCCATGGGAATCCCGGCGAAGGAGCTCTCGGCCCTCGTGGACGAGCAAGCTAGCGAGAGCTAGTCACACACCTGATCTCGCCGCCATAGCCCCCGGTCGCCCCCAGGCCGGGGGCTGTCTTGCGTTCGATCACAGAAAGTAGTCGCTTGTACTAGGTTGGCAGCTCGTCCATGAGTCTGGTAGTCTCTTCCATGTCGCCACCGAGGGACGCCTCTAGAAGGGGCTGAGATCGACGGAGACGGACGAACGTCCCTCCTTGGGTATTCGGGGAGGGACGGACGGTTGTAAGCCCCCTGAGGGGCATCGCAGCCTCCGAAGGAACTGAATTACCATCCTCGTAAGAGGATGGTAAACTGTAAGCGCACCACCGAGGAACGGCTAGCCCGGGACTCAGGGTGGAGACGCGCACGTAACTTCAGATAACTGTGGGCACCGTCGCCAGAAGAACGGTCCGGGGCAGGTAGCTCTCATCGAAAGGTGGGAGAGTCTAGTCCTCGTGAGGTGGAGATATAAAGACGGCTGTCATTCGCCGCGCCCCAGTCAACACGTCCCAAGGTTCTGTGGAACATGCAACCGAAAACCGTGGGCCTGCACCCGCAGGCAAGACCGGCACTGGGTTGGAACCTCACATGGGATCCGGTTCTGTTCGAGTACATGGAGTGTGGTAGCCCACGTACTGGCGCGAGCACCGGATCCGTTGCAGTATGTGGCAGTGAAAGTTATACTAGGTTGGTAAGCTGACTAGCTAACTCTGTTCACCTGCATGGAGGAGATGAAATGGCGGATAGGCAGATCGATCGACAGGTCCTGAGGCAGATGATCGAGGCAGGCGAGACCTACCAAGCGATCGCGACGCACTTCAGAGTCTCCGTGGGTGGTGTGCAGCAGGCCGTCGAGGCGATCGGCTTGCAGAAGAAGACCCTCAGCCACAAGAAGTACGTCCCATGGACCGTCCTGAGAGAGCACTCCCAGACGGGGCCCATCACGGCCCTGAGGAACCTCTCCAAGGTCGTCCAAGGCCAGTCGATCCCGCTTGCCAAGCTCAACACTGCGCTGCGATGGGCCACCCGCCTCGACGAAGCCAACCTAGACATCGACTACGACCGAGACAAAGGCTTCTTCGAGAAGCCGGCCGATGGCGATTCGCACATCGGCATGGTTCTCGCGGAAGTTCGAGTGGCTCTACAGAACAACAAGTAGTACCTGGTGGCGGCCTCAATGGGGAGGCCGCTTTTTCTATCCCCTTCAACATGAGGATGGTAACTGCATGCTGATCGGCCCTAACCTTCTCACCCTCGGCGAGCCCAGGACCCTCTGGGGCTCGGAGGACATCACCATCTCGCAGGCCAACCACCAGGACGGGGACTACTACGAGATTCAGGCCAACCAGGGCCGGGCTACCGTGGCCGGACTGATCAAAGCCCTCCAGCGCCTGCCGGAAGACGCCCGGCTCAGGGACGTCTTCCTCGGTGACGAGGACGAGGAGAACTGCTACATCAACATCTGGAAGGAAGCGGCTTGACGCATGCCTACATATAGGAGGTTGGCAACGTGAGACGAACATCCGTGTCGAGGCTCACGAGCATCGCTCGATGTGGAACGGCCTTCGAGCTGGAGAGGATCGAGAAGCTCCCTTCCCTCCCGGCCGGCTGGACCATCGGAGGCATCGCGGTCCATGAGGCGGCCGATGCCTGGGAGAAGTCCGGACGGACCATGGGCGTCATGGACGCCGTCGAGGTCTTCAAGGAGAGCTGGCGGCACGAGATCGCCAAGGCCGACGAGAAGTTCCCCGACCGCACCAGGTGGCTCGTGGGAGGTCGAAAGAAGGTTCAGAAGGACCTGGAGGACCGTTACGAAGGAGGCATCGGACAGGTCGCCGACTACATCAGGCACAACCTGCTGGACAAGCGCCTGGTGCCCTACGAACTGCCCGACGGCTCACCGGCCGCCGAGGTCGGCTTCGAGATCGAGTTCGAGGGCGTTACCGTCCGGGGCTACATCGATCTGGTCCTGAGAGACGTCGAGACCGGCCAGATTCTCGTACGGGACATCAAGACCGGCAGCAAGGCGCCACAGGTTCCCTTCCAGTTGATCGTCTACCGCCAGGCGGTGAACGAGATCTTCGGTGAGGACGTCACCTGGGGCGACTTCTTCATGACGAAGGAAGCCAAGCCGACGAGTCCCATCGACCTAACCACTCTCGATCTGGTGTGGATTGGTCGGTGGTTCCGTCGAGCAGTCGAGATGGAGGAGCGGAGGCACTTCCTACCCAACCCTGGGGACGCCTGCCGCACCTGCGGCGTGTCTCCCTACTGCCCGCTGACGGGAGGTGGCCGCTCTGCTGCTGCTTAGCCACGCAAAGCGTAAGGCCAAGGACGCGGGCGTGCCTATTCCCACGGTCTGGCAGTCCCTGGCCGACCTAGGCGTCCACTTCAGACGCAGCCAGGTCGCCATGGTGGTCGCCGCCCCGGGCGTCGGTAAGAGCGCCTTCACGCTGAACCTGGCCATCCGCTCTGGAGCCAAGGGCATCTACATGAGCGCCGACAGCGACGAGGTCACGCAGGCATTCCGCGCTGCGGCCATCCTGACTGGCGACCCAGTGGCGGAAATCGAGAACGCCTACAAGGCCGGAAAGGGCGAGAAGTACGACCGCGCGCTGCGTGAATTCACCAACGTATGGTTCGACTTCGACGCTTCGCCGAGCCTCCAGCACATTGAGGAGGAGGTACTTGCGTACGCATACATGTACGGAGAGTGGCCGGAAATCCTCGTTCTGGACAACCTGGTCAACGTCTTCGACGAGAGCGGGGGAGAGGGCTTCGCTGGTCAGGAGAACACCATGAGCTTCCTGGTCGATATGGCCAGGAAGACAGAGGCTCAGGTGACAGTCCTCCACCACGTCGTGGGGGACGCAGAGAGCGGTGATCAGCCACTTAAGCTGAAGGACACCCGGGGAAAGATCACCAAGCTCCAGACGCTCGTGATTGGGCTGGCCTACACCGACGATTACCTCACCACGGGACGACCCCTCGGGGCCTACGTGCTGAAGAACCGCTCGGGTAGAGCGGACGCCTCGGGCGGCCTGAGCGTCACTCTCCAGGCTGACCTGGACCGCATGCTGATCACCGATCTTGATGAGAAGCCGATGCCGGCGTCAACCTATGGAGTATCTGATGACGTCTGGGACGACTTCCAGCGCGACTTCGTCGAGACCATGCAGTAAGTGCGGGAAGAGGCGCCAGGCCAAGTTCTTCTCCGGGCCTCGCGGGAAGATCTGCACCACCTGTAGCAAGAAGTCCCGTAGCGACGCCACCCACCGCAGGCGGGTTGGCAAGACGTACGGCCTGCTGCCTGGCGAGTACGACACCCTCTTCTCGTACCAGGCCGGTGCCTGTGCCATCTGCGAGGGCACACGGCGTCAGCGCCTCAGCGTCGATCACGACCACCGAGACAGCGTCGTCCGCGGCCTGCTGTGTCGTCTCTGCAACTCCAGGCTCCTAACGGCTGCCCGGGACAACCCAGACATCCTTCGTCGGGCCGCCGACTACCTGGAGAATCCTCCCGCCATCACCGCCATTGGCAGGCGCTACGCATCGGAGGAGGCGAACAACAACTCTCGTCAGCGCAGGAAGAGGCGTTGATTTCGCACGCCCAAATACAGGAGGTTGGCAGCGCTGGAAGAGATCCCCATCACCCCGCTCCTGGAGCACTTCGGCGGGGACGTCCCCCACGTCGAGGAGAACGGCAGGTGGCGCAAGATGCGCTGCCCCTTTCCATGACGACTCACACGCATCGGCCTCGGTCTGCTACGGCGCGTTCAACTGCAACGGGTGCGGCGTCAAGGGCAATGCAATCACCCTGGTAAGGAGGGTAGATCTCGATGAAGGCGATAGTCCCCAGTCTGTCCTCCAGGACGTTTACGGAGATGACATCACGGCTGTACGCCGACCAGCTCGACGACGAGGCTTTGGCGTATCTGACGGGGCCCGAGAGGCTCCTCACCGAGGAGACGATCGCAAGCCACCGGTTCGGCGTCGTCCGTTCTCCTGAACCCGGCCATGAGCACCTGAGGGGCTATCTCTCGATCCCGTATCTCACCCCGTCGGGAGAGTGCATCAGCATCCGCTTCCGCAGGCTCGGGGACGGTAACGGACCCAAGTACCTATCCGTCGCGGGGGACATCCCCCGGCCGTACGGAACGGACGCCTTGGAGTGGGGCACACGCAACATCGTCATCACGGAAGGCGAGTTCGATCGGGCCATGGCGATCCAGTGCGGCCTACCAGCCGTAGGCATCCCCGGTGCCAACGCCTGGGACCCGATCTGGCGCCGGCTCGTCGTTCAGTTCGACGCCGTCTTCATCCTGCACGATGACGACGAGGCCGGCCGCGAGCTGGTGGCCAAGGTCGCCAACAGCGGCCTGGACAATGTCCGCCCGATCCCGATGACGGGCGGGGACGTTACTTCTTACTTCAGCCTGCATGGCAGAGATGGACTCCGAGCAAAGCTCGGGGCCTAGCCATGCCCACATACAAGAGGATGGTAACTGCATGACCAGCGAGGACCTCGCCAAGGAAGTTATGGCAGCCGTGGTCGCGGTCCAGAGCCGCATCCTGGGCGTCGGCAAGGAGCAGTACGACCAGGGCTCGGAGCAGAAGTTCGAGCGGATGTCCTTCCGGGAGCTGATCCAGTACGCCCGGGAGGAGGTCGAGGACGGCATCGCCTACAACGTGATGCTGCGCTACAAGCTCGGGCTCATGGAGAAGGCCCTGAACGCGGCCTTCACCGGATACGAGCAGGACGCAGGCCGGCACTCCAAGCCTGAGCAGGTTCTCGTGGACCCGCCTGTAGCCAACGCCCCCGCGGACTACTTCGCGCCTACGGACTGGACCTCGATCCGTGACGCCGCCAGGGGGCTTCGTTGATCATCAAGAACCTCGACATCGCTGAGAGTGCCCAGGACGTCTGGGATGCCTTCTCCGAACTGAGGGGCCTCGGCTTCGACGAGGACCAGGCCATCAAGCTCGTCGGAATTGCCCTGATGCACACCAACCGGAAGGCATTCAAGTGAGGATCACCGGCGAGTTCGCCCTGACCCCGGAGGAACTGTCCGGCCTCTTCGAGGCCAAAGGCTGGAAGTACCACACCGACAGGGGGCTGACGGTCCCTACCGAGGGAGAGATCGAGGTCATTCTCACTCGGCTGGTCGCGGAAGTTCTGGACGATGGCGAGGCCATCGGCATCCAGGGCGGGCGCCTCATGGTCTGGAAAGACCCCGAGCTCCCCAACTCCTACGACCTGTTTCTGAACATCGGCTTCGTCTGGGATGACGACGCCCTGGACGACGAAGGATCCGTGGCGGCATGAGCACCACCCTGTCACCTCAGCTCAAGCAGGCGCTGCTCAGGCTCCACAAGAAGAGGCAGCGCCACGGCTTGTGGTGCGAGAAGGGCTGCCCCTTCCACCGTCAGAAGACGGCCGAGACCCACTGGGCTACGCACATCGGGGGCTGGACCTTCATGTACGTGGACACCGTGGACAAGCTGGCCAAGGAGGGCCTGTGGGACTGACACAACGAATATGCGTGATATCGGACGTGCAACTGCCGTTCGAGGACAAGCGAGCCCTCAAGAACGTCATCCAGTTCATCGGTGAGTACCAGCCGGACGCCGTCTACCAGATCGGCGACCTCATGGACTACCCGACGCCATCGAGGTGGTCCAGGGGCACTCGCTTTGAGTTCGAGCAGCTCGTCACGAAGCACTCCGAGTACGGGAAGAAGAACTTCCTTGAACCCCTCCGAGCTGTCTACAGCGGGCCCATCGGCATCCTGGAGGGAAATCACGACGAGAGGCCGCGGGTCTACCTCGCGCAGAATGCCCCGGCCCTGGCCGAGTTCTCGGACGACTTCCACTTCTCGAAGCTGCTGGACTTCGACGGATTCGGCGTCGAGCACATCAAGCCCTTCCACCAGATCGGTCCGGAGACCGTCCTAATCCACGGCCACGAGATCAAGGGCATGTCCCAGATCGCCGGCACCAGTGCCTTCAACCACGCCATGAAGGCGGGCACCAACGTGGTCATGGGACACACCCATCGACTCGGGATCAGGCGGCACACCTCCCAGTACATCGGGGGTAAGCCCACCAGGCGCTGGGGCTTCGAGGTTGGCTGCCTCATGGACAACAAGCAGACCCAGTACCTCGGCCCCGGCGGCGTAGCCAACTGGCAGCAGGGCTTCGGGCTCTTGTACGTGGACAAGTACATGGTCAGCCCTGTCGCCATCGATGTCTGGCCGGACGGCTCCTTCGTGGTTGAGGGGCAGACGCACGGCGTCATCAAGCGAGGGCCGAACGGCAAGTTCGCCCCGACGGCTTAAGCATGCCCAGATCTATGAGGATGGTAGTGAACGACATCGATATCACGCCCGAGCGCATCGACCTCCTGATGGAGGCCGCTGCGGCGGTCGGCAAGAAGTTCGCCCGGACCTACGCCGTCGTGGATGCGGAGAACCTCGCATCCGAGGTCACCGCCAAGGCCATGGAGCGCTGGGAGCACTTCAACAAGAAGCTCGACCAGGCGCCCGATCATGGCCGCAGCGAGTACGACGTACTCCACTTCCTTCTTTCTGAGAGGGCCAGTGAGTACTGCGAACGCGAGAGCTACGCCTACATGATCACCAGCTCCGAGGTCGTCTACACGCCCATGGAAGTCCGGGCATTGCTGAAGGAGTTCTACTACAACCCCGAGGCGTACGAGACCCCCAGCAAGGACGAAAACTTCGGCACGGGCGTCGAGGCCAAGAGCGTCTGGGTGAACCTGCGCGACCTCAAGGACGCCCTGAGCAAGGTCAAGCCGAAGGTCCACGACATCATCCTCGCCGCCTTCGGCCCGGAAGACCTGGGACTCCCTGAGCCCGATCACCGCCGCGTCGGCGAGGCGGTGGACAAGGTAACCGAGCAGCTCAACCGCCACCTCAACCGAGGCCGGTCCGCGAACGAGGGCCCCGGCTCTCGTCGAGCCATGACCAACAGCACTTCCCAGTCCATCAAGAACGAGGGGCACTGACTTGACCGACTTCACCTTCGGACCCACTGGCCAGACCGTGTACGAGCGCACGTACAGCCGCACCAAGGCCGACGGCACCAAGGAGGTCTGGTCCGAGACCGTAGATCGGGTGGTGGCAGGGAACCTCAACCTCATCCCGTGGGAGGATCGAGACCACCACGCCTACCTCAGCGAGCTATACGGGCTGACCGAGCTGATGGGAAACCTTTCCATCCTCCCGGCAGGCCGGCACCTCTGGGCCTCGGGTGTGAAGGGGCGGCAGTACCTCTTCAACTGCCACACCTCGGGCTGGACGGAGCGCTTCAGCGAGCACTTCGAGTTCACGTTCCTCCGCCTCATGGAGGGCGGGGGAGTTGGCTCGAACTATGCCTCCGAGAACCTCTGGCAGTACGGGCCGGTGAAGCACAAGCTGGCCGTCCACATCGTGTGCGACCCAAGCCACCCGGACTACGAGACGATGAAGGCCGAGGGCCTCCTGTCCGAGGAGTTCAGCCATGAGTGGGACTGGCCCCTCGTCGTGGACGATTCCCGGGAGGGCTGGGCCGACGCCCTTTCGGACCTACTCGACGCCTACCAGCGCCTGGACACGGCACACGCCGACCGCGTCTTCGACGTCTCCAACGTGCGCTGCGCTGGCAGCCGGTTGAAGACTTTCGGGGGCACGGCCTCAGGGCCGGCGCCGTTGGCCCGAATGCTCCAGCAGGTCGCCGAGGTCCTGAACAAGCGGCGGTCGGCAGGCAACCCCGTGGATGGTGACGCCTGGCTCACTCCGCTGGACGCCATGGCGATTGACCACGCCATCGCCCAGTGCGTGGTGGCCGGCGGCAACCGGCGCTCGGCCAGGATGGCGATGCTGCCCTGGAATGACCCCTTCATCCAGGACTTCATCCAGTGCAAGGCCGAGGATGATCACTGGACGACCAACATCTCGGTCATCATCGACGACGAGTTCATCAGAGCCCTGAACGGTCATCGCACGGGCGCCATGCACAAGATCGCGTGGGACCTCCTGGAGCTGATCGCCAAGGGCATGCTCGCCAACGGGGAGCCCGGCGTCTGGAACCAGAGCCTGTCCCAGGTAGGCGAGGTGGGAGAGGTCTTCGCGACGAACCCCTGCGGTGAGATCGCCCTGGAGCCCTTCGAGAACTGCAACCTCGGCCACCTCAACCTGGCGAGCTTCGTCAACTCCGACCGCAAGTTCATGTACGCCGAAGCGGAGAAGGCCGCGCGGTTGATGACCAGATTCCTGATCAGGGCAACCTTCGGCGACGTCAACGACCCCAAGCAGGCCGCGATTCTCGCCAAGAACAGGAGGATCGGCGTCGGGCTGTTCGGGGTCCAGGAGGCCCTGGCCCTCCTCGGCATCCCCTACAGCTTGGCCCCGGACATGCCCTTCGTCCGAGACATCCTCCGCAAGCTGAAGGAGGTCATCCGGGATGAGGCGCGGGAGTACGCCTTCCAGCTCAGGATCCCGGAGCCCGTCAAGGTGACCACCGTGGCACCCACCGGGACGATCGCCAAGCTCCCAGGCACCACGGAGGGCATCCACCCGATCTTCGCCCGCTACTACATCAGGAGGATCAGGTTCTCCACCGTTGATCCAGCCCAGGCCATGCAGATCGACGCCTACATGCAGGCGGGGTACAACGCCGTCCCTGATCCCCAGGCCGCCAACACCTGGGTTGTGGAGATCCCCACGAAAGAAGCCGTAGTCGAGCGAGTCGAGGCGGCCGGCTGGTCAACCGACATCGTGGAGTCCGCCGATGAGCTCTCGCTGGAGCAGCTCCTGAACTTCCAGGCCATGGTCCAGGAGGAGTTCGCCGACAACGCGGTGTCCTTCACCGCGAACATCGACCCGAGCCTCTACGACTTCAGGAGCTTGGCTGACGGCCTGGCGGATTACCTGCCCCGGCTCAAGGGCAGCACGATCTTCCCGGAAAGGGGCTACGCGCTCGCACCCTATGAGCGGATCACCCAGCAGGACTACGAGGACTGGGTCAAGGCCACCGGCCTGGTTCATGTCGAGGACGGTATCGATGAGGACTGCGCCTCGGGCGCCTGCCCCATCCGCTGACCCTTCTTACTTCTTCATGCCCATATTCAAGAGGATGGTAACTCATGGCTGATCCCTACTCCAACGACCCCTGGGCCGTGGACAACATCGGCGACAACCGCCGGGAAGACCCTCGCGACACCGCCCATGGTTGGGCCGATGCCGATGAGGCCCAGACCCACACCCCCAACACCCCCCCGAAGAAGGAGACCAGCAACGTGAGCAACGGCACCGAGGGCAAGGTCGTCACCACCATCAAGTACGGCGCGGGCTTTGACGCCCCTTGGACCGTGATCCACTCGGACTCCGTCGAGGACGCCAAGAACACGCTGAACGAGGCCAAGGACCTGCTGGAGCTGACCGCGAAGGTCGCCAAGTACGCCAAGACGCTCGACTCGGGCCCCGCGCCGGCTGGGCAGCGGAGCAACGGCAACGGCGGGGGCCAGCGCCAGCAGCAGCCCACCCCGCCCGGCGTTGCCAGCAAGTCCTGCGCTCACGGCGAGATGGTCTACCGCACCGGCAACAGCCAGAAGGGCCCGTGGCAGGCGTACTTCTGCTCCCTGGACAAGGGCGACCCGAATGCCTGCAAGCCGGTCTGGGTGAAGTGACCTCTACTCCCTTTGCCATGCCCTGATACAGGAGGTTGGTAGTGCAGGTCCGTCACATGAAGCTCGCCGGTAGGCAGGTCACTGGCCACGTCGTCGAGACTGAGGCGGACCTGCCTGCCTTCGCCGACTGGGCGAGCCAGCACAAGGAGTTCGGCTTCGATAACGAGACCACGAGTCTCGACATCTATAAGCCGGGCTTCCGGCTCCGGGTCAGCCAGTTCTCGGCGGGAGCCGAGAGCTGGTTCCTCCCGGTGGAGAGGCATCCGCGGTTTGCCTGGTACGCCGAAAAGACGCTCCGCTGGGCCGACAGGCTCTACATCCACAACGCGCCGTTCGACCTCCAGGTAGCTGACCGCTGCCTTGGGGTCCCCCTCGGGGAGACGTTCCCCAAGACCACCGACACCGGCGTCTTGAGCCGGCTCGTGGACTCCAGGGCCCGCCGCGAGGGCGGGACAGGTCACACCCTGGAGGAGCTGGTCGAGATCTACATCGACCCTGTCGCGGCCGAGCAGATCAAGGGCTCGGTCCGCCAGCAGTGCAAGGACCTCAAGCTCAAGAAGGCCGAGTACTTCGAGAAGGTCTCACTCGACGACGAGATCTTCCAGATGTACTCGCTCATGGACCCGGTACTGGGCTGGGTCCTGGCCAAGACGCTCGACAAGAAGATTCCCAGCTCTGCACGCAAGCTCATCCGCTACGAGCACGAGCTGGCACGCATCTGCACGGAGATCAGCAAGAAGGGCTTCCTGCTGGACAGGGAGTACACCAAGGAGCTGATTTTCAACCTGAGCCTCGATGCCGAGGAGGCTCTCCAGACGATCGAGGCAGAGGTCGAAGCTCTCGATCTCGACCCCGACGACTTCAATCCCAGCTCGAATGACCAGGTGGCCGAGGTCCTTCGCAGGCTAGGCCACACCGAGTTCAAGAAGACCCCCTCGGGCAAGGACAAGGTGGACGATGCCCTCCTGGAGTACCTGGCCGACAAGGGCATGGACTTCGCCCGGGGCATCAAGGAGTACAAGAAGGCGATCAAGTGGTCCTCCACCTGGCCTGAAGCGTTCCTGGCCAACGCCGACGAGGACGGCCGCTGCCACGCTGTGATCAACACCATGCAAGCCCGAACGGCTCGCATGAGCATCACCGGAATCCCAGCACAGACCCTCCCGTCCTCGGACTGGATGATCCGCAGATGCTTCCTCGCCGACGAGGGCGAGGTCAACGCCAGCGTGGACTACTCGAACATGGAACTCCGCGTCATGGGGGCCCTGGCCCCCGACCCGGTCATGATCGACGCATTCAAGCGGGGTCTGGATCTCCACCTCCTCACGGCCCAGGCCGCCTTCGGCAGCCACATTACGAAGGACGACAAGGAGAGGAAGTACGGCAAGGGGGCCAACTTTGCCAAGGCATTCGGCGGGGGAGTAAACGCCATCGTCGAGCAGTTCGGGCTCCCTCAGAAGGCCGCGGAAGCGGTGGTCAAGGCATTCGACGACACCTACAAGGGCGTCACGAAATTCTCGAAGAAGCTCCAGAAGCAGGCCCGTGAGCGGGGCTACATCGAGACGGCCACCGGCCGGCGGCTCTACGTGGACAAGGAGCGCCCCTACTCGGCGCTCAACTACGTGGTGCAGAGCAGCTCCCGGGACATCACAGGGGCCGCCATGATCCGGCTCGACAAGGCCGGATTCACACCGTCGATGCGACTCCCCATCCACGACGAGATCCTCTTCAGCTTCCCCGAGAAGGAAGCGCACAGGCTGGCCCATGAGGCAGGCCGGCTCATGACCCAGACCATCAACGGTCTGGACATCCCCACGGACCCCGAAGTCGGAGGCCGCTCATGGGGCTCTCTGTACGGGGCGGACTACTAGGAGAATCGCTTGGACGTCCATCTCATCGCGTACACCAAGTTCAACGACAAGCTGTTCGAGTGGCTGACCGGCTTCCAGACCGAGGCCGCGGCCACGTCCGTGGACGCCCTAGCTGAGGCCGCAGGCCGTCAGTGTTACGAAGCATGGGGGCGGAGAAACCCGGCCACGTCCACCAACCAGGGCTACCTGGCCAACATCATCGACCACCAGCACTACTCCGTGCTGGAGCACGCGAGTGCGACCTTCCTCATTAGAGGTGTCAGCCGGACACTTCTGACCGAGTTGAACACTCACCGGCTCTTGTCCCGCTCCGTTCAGAGTCAGCGCTATGTGCACCAGGAGGGGCGCGAGGTAGTCATCCCGCCCGCCCTGCGGGGAACCGTCCACCGACAGGCCCTGGAGGACTTCCACAGACAGGCCGAGGAGCTGTACGTCCAGGTGCGCAACGACCTGGCCGAGCAAGGTATGCCCCGTAAGAAGGCCCGTGAAGCGGCCAGGGCCTTCCTGCTCAACTCCCAGCCGGTTGACATGATCGTCACCGGCAACATGCGAACGTGGCGAGAGATCATCGCCAAGCGCCATCACGTGGCGGCCGATGCCGAGATCCAGGAGCTGGCGCACGAGCTGCTCAACTGGCTCAAGTCCCTGGCCCCCTTCTCCTTCCAGGACTTCGACCGCGAGCCGATCGGCAACGAGGAGATCAGGCGTGCCGCTGCTTGAGCTGCTCTCGGAATACCCCAAATACGTCATCGTCGAGGAGGAGCCCTTCGTGCAGACCTACTACGGATACCGCCCCATGTTGGAGCCGACGACGGCTGCTGAGCTGGCCAAGAAGAACGCCGCCGAGGCCAAGGGTCACCTCGATCTCTTGGTCAACCAGGTGAGGACCCTGGATTTGGAGAACGCAGAGCTGAAGTCGAGGGCGGCACTGACCAACAGGCGGGATCTCCATGCCAAGGCCAAGCGTCACCTGGAGCGTTACCGCAAGAAGCTCCTCCAGGCGGAGGGGAAGGGAGACCGGAGCTCCGCGGCCGTGATGGACCAGCGCATCAAGGCGCTGGAAGCCCTGCTCGAAGTCTGAAAGGCCCCACTTGAAGCCTCCTCAGTACCCCAGCCTCTTCAACGAGAAGGAGTTCAGCCGCATGGAGAAAGTCTCGAAGGCCGTCGGAGCCCTGGTCGCCCTCCTCCTCATCTTCCTCCTCATTACTGCGGGCCTCGTCGCCGGCATTGCTTTCTTCTTGAGGACAGTCTTCTGACCGGAGTTGTACTCCGGACAGGACGATCGGTACCTTTCTTGGACAAACTCCGTGAAAGGTGTCAAATGTCCCGGAAGAAGCTTCTCTCCCTGGCCGGCAGCGCAATCGCGCTGCTGGTCCTCGGGGTGGCTGTGTTCATCGCCTGGCCCTCTACTCCGTCTAGCGCGCAGGACTTCATCGAGGCGCTGAAGAGTGAGGGCTACGAGTGCCAGGATCAGCCGTCGAAGACGGTGTACTCCGCTAGCTGCGGAGAGGCGCACGCAGCCTACTTCAAGACCTGGGACCACGTCCTGGACTACCAGCAGAGCTGGTTAGACACCACCCGGGAGTTCGCCCAGTACCCGCACTACGGCAACAGGACTCCGGAAGCACTCGGCGGCAGTGAGGCTCCCTTATGGGAGGTCATCTGCACCAGCAGAGTATGTGCTAAGGCCGCCGAGGCTGCCGGATGGAAAGACATCCGAGTCGTCAAGCTGGGCGATCCCTGGAAATCCTGAGTCGCCAATCAGAGCCTCCGCTAGCCGGAGGCTTTTTCATGCCCGCAACCAGGAGAAATGTGAATCTCTACTTCTACAGCCTCTCCCGCGGCCCATGCCGCTCGATCAGTCCCAAGGTGGATGACGGCTACTTGCCCGTCTTGGGCTAGGACTTCTTCCCGAATTCCCTCACGAACTGAACGAGGCCGATCACGGCACCTCCTGCGCTGAACAGCGCAAGGCTGCTGGCGGAGAAGACCGTTACCCCATCGGCCCCCAGCAGGTCCAGCACGATTCCCGTAACCAGGGCTGCGATGAGCCCCACAGCAACCGCCAGCCCTGCAATCAGCGCGCCCATCTTCTACCTCCGTTGAGATCCATGCCGTTCAGGAGGCTCGACCATAGAGCTGAGCCCAACTATGGATGCAAGCCCCGGTTGAGGCTGCCTGAAGGATTGCGTGAACCAGCAGGTCAGCGAGTGAACGAGCGAGATTCTGGGTTAGCGCGCGCTGCGAGTTCAAAGCCTCACAGGTCGGAACCGGGATGGCCAATA
Source organism: Nonomuraea sp. NPDC049129 (assembly GCF_040648495.1). Taxonomy (NCBI): domain Bacteria; kingdom Bacillati; phylum Actinomycetota; class Actinomycetes; order Streptosporangiales; family Streptosporangiaceae; genus Nonomuraea; species Nonomuraea sp. NPDC049129. The sequence continues at coordinate 477,647 of NZ_JBEZDU010000004.1, forward strand.
CCGCAAAGGTCGCAGTTGGCTAAAAACGCCCCATAACGGTTGAAAAAAAGGTGCAAAAAGGTGCAACTGGTGCAAAACTCGAGTTAACAATACCGTACGGTATTGCTAACTCAATGTAGCCTCGTGCGGGCTGGACGATGCGATGGTTCTGAAGGACGGCAATGGCCTTACAGAGGTGGCCGGCCTTGGACGGGCTGCAGCGTAGCTTGCGGAGAATCTTCCAGTCCTTCAGCTGGGCGTTCGCGCGTTCGCCGGGTCCGCGAAGCTTGGCGTGGGCGCGGTGGGCCCGCTTCTGGGACTCGGGCTTGTCCTTGCCCTTGTACGGGGGGTGAGAACCGGCCCCTTGATACGCCTTATCCGCCAAGGTGACGATGCCCACCTGCTCCAACGCCCGCAGGATGCCCCAGATGCGGGCGGCACTCAGATCATGGGCTTTGCCGGGCAAGGCTCCGGATGTCCACAGGATGGTGCCGTCCGGGGAAGCGATGACCTGCACGTTCATGCCGTGCACCCGGTGCTTGCCGGAGAAGTAGGGCCGTCGTCCTCGACTCCATGGGGGACATCTGGGCGCGCGGTGACGGCGACACGTGGCACTGCGCCATCGACGGAGATAACGGGAGCGCCTGGGTCTGGGACGACCTTGTCTCTGACCCGAGCCTGAGCCCTCTCAGGCTCATTTACCCCGGCCTCGACGAAGACCAGGAGGTCTGAGCATGGCAATCGCGACTGCCCTGGGCACCTGCCCCACGTGCAAGCAGGAGACCTTCCCGGCAGAGCCTCCCTTGGAGAGCGTCGTTCTGGATCGCGACAAGGAGGCGTGGCAGAGCCGCGAAGACGGCTGGGACGGCATCGACTCGACCTTCCAGGACTACACCTGGCGCGAGCTGCTCCACGCGGCTGGCCCCGTGACCGTCCTCTACACCTCGTAAAAAGAGAAAGCCCCCGCCCTCGTGGCGGGGGCTTTCTCTTCTTTCTGCTGCACGGCGTGGTTGTTACACTCCACCGGGGCACGAAAGGGGATCTTGGATGGCCGAGAAGGTGATCACCGTCTGCGATTGGCACGACGGTAAGGATGTCGAGGCCGGCAACCACAACGAGTGGACCAACCACCTCGGCAAGCGTCGGAAGAACGACCTCTGTGACGACCACCAGAGGAAGTTCCTCGCGGCTTGGGAAGCCGTCGAGCGGGGTTCCAGGCCAGTCGAGGTCGAAGAGATCTCCACGAGGGCTCCTCGCAAGAGGCCCTCGGTCAGGGTCAAGGCCAAGGCCGGCCCGAGCGAGCAGCAGATCATCAAAGCTTGGGCCAAGCAGCAGGGGTACAAAGTGGCCACGGGTGGCCGGGTGCCGTTCAACATCGAGCTGGAGTGGAAGAACGCCGGACGTCCCAACGTCCTGGAGGACCCGCAGGCGCCGCCCGTATCCTGAGTCGCCGCTCAGCGTGATCGGTCACCAACGATCTGTGATCGAACTGATATATGGGATAGGTGTTAAACCAGGTATAAAAACGGACATGACCAAAACCCCCAAGCACATGCCGAAGGGTCCGTCAAAGCACGGCCCAGGGGACCCCCTCCGACCCACCGGAGACCTTGAGGTCCTGACGCACCCCTCCTCGGGCGTTCACGTGATTCGTCAGGAGTACTCGGATGGATACATCTACGAGTACATGATGCCCAAGGGCCTCGAACTGGATCCTCGGGAGCAGCACACCATCCCATTCGCCACTGCGAAAATCCTCAGGACCTATGAAGAGGGTGACTTCACCTTCATCGCTGTCTGGGTACCCAACAGGGAGGCCGGCGTGTACGAGAAGGCATACCAGAAGGCCGTAGGCTTACCTGATTTCGAGTACGACGCCGGCCCAACGGGCGACCTTGAGGTGCTCCACGAGGATGCACACGTACGAGTCGCCCGAGAGCGTTACTCCAGCGGCTGGGTATACCTCGTCGAGCTACAGCTTGGCTTCCCATGGCCGAGCTTCTTCCTGGTTCCCTCTCTGACGCCCACCAGAACGGCGCCGATTGTCTCGATCGAGTCCTCGGGCACGGCCTTCCTGAGCAAGTTCTGGGTCTCCAATAGCAGCCAGTACGCCCCCGTCGAGCGCTGACCCGTCCATTCCCGGGGTAATTGTGCAGAAAATGGGAAGAAACCTACGCGATTCGCTCATCCTGTCGGTGGAACGTTGTAACTTCCTAAGTATGCCTATGAGCCCCTTGGGTGGCCCGCAGCATCACGGGCCACAAGACCCTCTCAACCCTCTTGGGGAGATCGAAACCTTGACTGATCCCGCGCCAGGGATCGAGTTGGTGCGTCAGCAGTACGCCGACGGCTACATCTACGAGTACAGGCTGCCCAGAGGGGCCGTCGTGGGGCTATCAGGGATCCAGGCTGACGCGCCATTCGTCAGCGCAAGGGTTCTCAGGGCCTATGAAGAGGGCAATATCAGTTTCATCAGCGTCTGGGTGCCGACTGAGTGGGCTGGCCGAAGCTCTCTCGTCGCCTGATCTGCTGAAAATTCGAGGGCAATTTCGGGGTCCGCGGTGAAGACCCCGGCTGGAGCGTCACATGACCCCGTTCCGGGGCCCCAGAGGGGCCCTGTGAGCGGGGTTTTTGGCGTCTAAGACCGGAACTGCCAACCTGGTCGCGATAGGCTTAGAAGGGCTCTTAACGGTGTCTCAGACTCGTACTTACTCGGAGGAGCCAGACCCCCCGGGCTCGCGCGCAGGCACATGTATGCATCCCCCCACCCCTGCCTGACCTGGGCAAACGCCCGTGACCAGGCCAAATGTGAGCCACCAATGCAAGAAGTAAGAAAGCCCAGCTCACAGGGGGTTCTTACTTCTTTCTCACTACACAGCACATGTCGCGCGCTCTCACTCATCATGCCCTTGACCTGCACTAACACCAGTCATTGTGCCTTTGACCTGCACTAATGCCTCAGCACTGTGCCTCACTCTGTGCCCTAGGCCCTAGCCCTGTGACCAGCACTGTTGTGTGTGCCTACCTATCCTGACCTGCACTAACGCAGACCAGTCCTTGCCCGATCTGGCAGGGCAGTGAGGGGTAGTGCCAGTGGGCCATAAGCCCAGTTCAGAGCGCCATTTACAGTCTCTGCCAACCTCGTGTTTGACGTAGCTGCCAACCTCGTGTTCTACTGGTGGCACACCGCAGGACGGACCGCCAGTACGGGGGGCCCGACCAGCGGGGACGCACCGCAAGAGGGGCCGCACTACCGGGCCAACCGAGCGGGGGGCGTTGCGAGAGCTGCCAACCTCCTGTGGGCTGGCAACACCGCAGCACCGGGGCGGACTACGACGAACCTGCCAGAGTGTGGGGGAGTGGCCCAAAGTTCCCGACAAGCGGAAATTGCCAACCTCATAAGAGTGTGGCAGGCTGGAGCACAGCACGGACCGCCCAGCACAACCGGGCGGGGAGCACCACCCAAGACCCTCCTCACGGGGGGCAGGCGGGCGAGAGTTGCCCGCCGGTGACCCTCACGGCCTCACCCGAATGCGACGGGAGGGGGCGACGGTAGGCCCTCGACACAGAGGCCGCTCGTCAGCGTTGCTTGAGAACTCAATAGTGGAGATTGAGCCTGACTCAACGGTTCGGAAACCGAGAGAGGCCAAGCCCGGCAACACAAAAAGGCCGGTGGGATCCTGATCAAGGTCTGGGGGTACTTGCGACCTGCCCAGCATGGATCTCACCTTGGGCCGGGTACGGCTGCGCTGAAAGATACGTCGCCTTAGGTCCGAGCAAGAGGGGATATGGGGGATGCTACCCCCAGCTAATGGCAAGAGATCTCGAAATGGACACACCACCGCTTCGGCGGTGGCTCTGGGATCACGGGAACGTGGTCCTTGGGTCACAACCAAGGAGGTAGGTATGCGCAAGACGATGGCTGTCATGGTGCTGGGGTTTGCGGGCCTGCTGTTCGGGGGCCACGCGGATAAGTCATCTGCGGATTCGACTGCCCAGATTCAAGAGGTTGGCAGTCTCAAGGTGGCCTACGCCGCTCATGGCAAGGTCAAGCAAGAGGCGTTCTGGGCCAAGAGCTACAACCACCCCCACGTGATCATCTGCGTCAAGAAGGGCGACAAGTCCGAGGCGGTCTACAAGATCGCGAAGTACGCCAAGGCTCATCGCAAGCTGGGCTACTACTGGGGCGGTTCGGCCGACACGAAGTACGACAAGCTCTGCAACCGGTAGAGCACCAACACCGCCACCAGGCGGTGGCCTTGGGGCCCGCAAGTGGGCGGGCCCCTGGGTCACAACTGGAGGTACACATGCTCGACTTCAGCTACAACGCATACCCAGATGGTGAAGGGCTGCTGATGCTCGACGGGCTGGGTTCAATGCGAGGCAAGACCGTGGTGATCGAAGGGTCGCACGTAGCCTTTGCGATCCTCGGCGACGAGTACAAGTTCGTGGGCAACGCCGAGGACAAGTGGGCCGCGTTCTCCCTGATCGAGCGCTGGTACGACTCGCAGGAGAACTACTACAAGGCGTTCGCCTGACCAGATTAATGAGGTTGGTAACACCGCCGCCCGGCGGTGGTCACAGGGTCACACGTGGGTGTGGCCCCTTGATCGCAACGGGAGGTTCGATGGACAACGCTAAGGCCAAGGTGATCAGCTATGTGGAGCTGGACAAGGTCCACCAGGCGCTGCCCCAGGCATCCAAGCACGCGGTAGAGCAGCTCTGGGAAGGTGCGACCACCTACGTCTGGGGCTTCCAGGACGGTGCAGGTGAGGCTCAGGACACTAACGAGTCATGGCTCTTCGGACTGGCGTACTGGGAGCACGCTCTGAACTTCGCCACCGAAAAGCACCACTGCCGGGTCAGCATTCCCATCGCGTTCAAGCGCTGGCGTGAGTGCGGAGAGATCAAGAGCTAGGTAGGACACCGCTTCGGCGGTGGTCCTGGGGTTCGCATCTGGCGAGCCCTTGGATCGCAACCGGGTCAATCGGCCGGCGCCCATGGGTGAGGTGTGCCCTCATCCATGAGGTTGGTAACTGAAAGGGGTAGGCGTGATCGGGTTCGGTAGCAACGCCATGCGTGGGACGACCATCACCGAGGGCGAGGTCATCATCGGGTTCACGGTGAAGGCTGGGCGTTACTACGCGGCGTACAAGGTCAAGGGCAAGAACTGGACGGGCATCGGGACGTTCGACACGAACAAGCAGGCAGTCAGCAAGATCATGGCCCGTCGTCACGCGGTTTAGGCTGCCCACATCTAGGAGGTTGGCAATGATCGGTACGAGTACAGACGTCGTCCTGAAGGCTCAGATCCCGAACCGGGGTCTGTTCCAGATCTCCACGAGGACGCTCGATCTGATGATCACGAGGTACCTGCCCGCAGACCTCCCCGAGCTGTGCGCCGAGATTGACAGGCGCTGGCGTGAGGACCTGGGCCAGCCGTTGGAGATCCCCGCCCGGTACGAGGTCCACACGATCACGGAAGCCCTGTTCATCCTGGCTGAGCTTGACGGGCTGGGCCTCTAACACCACCAGCCTCTAGGCCGGTACAGCTCCACGAGCTGTGTCCGTACCCATCGAAGGAACCTAGGGGCACCCACCGCGGATTCACCAACAACCACAAGCACAAGGAGACATCCATGCTCGGTATCAAGCCCAAGGGCTGCCTCTTCGACCACAGCAACATCCGCTACCAGCACATCGACTCGGGCCTGTACGAGGTCCAGCAGGCCGTGCGTAGTGGCGAGAGCCGCAAGGTCATCCGATGGGAGCACATCGGATCCGTGGCCAAGGGTGAGGACGGTTGGGAGATGTCCCCGGCCGGGGACATCGAGTGGCTCCCCGGCTTCAAGTCCAGGGCTCTCGCGTCCGACTACCTCATCTCGTGGACCGTCTGAGAGGTACGGACATGCTGAACGGTACGCCGCTGGACGAGATTCCCCACGCCGACTACCCACACGAGGCTGGTCGGCTCTACGACTGCTTCCGATGCGAATCGGAATGCTTCTGCACCGGCCGTCCATGGGACACAGAGTGCATCTTCTGCGAGCTACTGAGCGAGAGGGTCTAGCCATGCTGATCGAGGCCAACAAGCGCACCATCAGCTACTACGACGAGAACGGCGAATGGATGGACGGGGATTCCCGTCTGATCGAGGAAGAGTGCGTCCCAGACTTCACGCTCGTGGATGACGACCGAGGGATGATCGACGCCATTCAGCACTTGCGGCGAATGGAGAGCTTCGAGTCGTCCATTCACCCCGTGTCAACTCACGTAAGGGAATGGGACTGGCTCACGGGCCGGTACGAGCACCCCTACGAGAACACCGAACTGGAGACCACGGTCCGTATCCACGACACCGACGACATCACTCGGGGAATCATCTTCGCCGCTGTGACGGCTTAACGCTGCCCAGATTCAAGAGGTTGGTAGCTCCTAGCCCGCTTTGACAGGGGAGTAGCGCTTCAAACGCGACTAGGGGCACTCGCATTCGTCTCCACATTCACAGCACGAAAGGCGGCGTTGCCGTGCTCATTTCCATCAACCCTGATCCTGAGACCTTCCAGCGATACGTACGCAATGTGGTCGCGGTCTGGGATTCTGCGACTTCGGAACAGCTCAACCAAGGCTTGCACTGGTATCGCTCAGCGAACCAACTCGCTTACATGATCTCAGACGGTCACGTCCGTAAGGGTGCAGGTGTCATCGCCGCACTCAGCGCGAATAAGCGCTGGTCCACGAATGTGGCTCTGGCCACGAGGGCATTCGAATCGGGTAAGCCGTCGGGGCACTTCAACGATGCGCTTGATAAGGCCGATCGCATCATGGCCGGTGAGGATCCGGAATCGGTTCTCCCGATGGATATCAAGACTGGCCAGTTCTTCAAGTGCATCGCCAATCCGCGTGATTCGTGGGCGGTTTGCATTGACCGGCACGCCCATGACATCGCGGTTGGTATGCGGTATGGGGACAGCGCCCGTGGCCTTTCCTCGCGCAACCGCTACGCCATGCTCGCGAGCGTTTATCGCAAGGCCGCCGATTGGGTCGGGTATCTCCCGCAAGAGATACAGGCCGTGACCTGGGTTACCTGGATCGAAAGCAGGGAGAACTGAAATGGCTACCACCACCGTACGCCCCATTTACGAGATCGCGTCGGACATTCGGGCCGAGTGGAAAAAGGTCTACTTCGGCGCGGCGCCCTACCTGGACGCCATGTCGGAGCTGAAGGAGGTCACGGATATGTACTACGCCGACGATGCGGATTCCATCATCCGCTATTTCCTGTCCAACGCGGCCACTTTCCGTGGCCCACGTGCCAAGGAAATCAAGGCCGAGCTCAAGAGCATGATCGGAGTGAAGTGAAAATGCGCAAACTTATCTCGCGTATCGCCAGGATTCTCATTAAGCAATTCCCCGACGAGGCGCTTTGTCTGGTGCTCAACCGCATTCAAGACGTCGTATTCCGTGAGGAATGCAGCACATACGCCTGCGGAAACGAAATGCGCTGCGCCATATGCAGCGCGGTGCTCTACGAAATCGAGGACCAAGACTGGCTTGAATGCATGGTCGCAAAGGCGTTCGATCACAAGTGCGCGGAGTCGAAATGAAGCTGGCGAAAATCGAATGGATCGACGGAGATCAGAACCCGTCGATCGCAATCGACGAGCTCGGACGGAGCCGGAACGGCGACTACACATACTCTCTGCGTACGTACACCGTTGAGGCGCTCCCATTATTCGAGATTGAGAAGGCGGCGTATTACTTCCTGCGTCGGAGCCACCCGAGCGGAAACGTCTGCATCACCAACTCATTCAAGAGCGAGAAACTAGCGAAAGCCGTGCTAGAGGCACTCGCAGCCGGAGACATTTTCTGATCGGAAAGGTTGGGCTTGGCGCCCTTCGGGGTGTCTTACCGAGCAATTCTGCTCGCACGAGAAGGGGCTATGAATGACCACTGCGACCATTCTCAAGGAATCCACTCTCACGGTTCACTTCTGGAACCTCGCGGCGTACGTCAACGGACGCCTGGTTGGCGACTGGGTTGACCTGGACGCATGCGCCGACTACGACGAATTCACTCAGCAAGTGGACAAGGTCACGCTGAACGCCGAGGAGGTGATGGTCTCCGAGCAGGAGTCGGATTTCGGGATCAAAATTCCCCAGTTCATGAGCCTTGCTGATATCTGGTATGCGCATCAGATGCTCTCCGAAATCGGCGAGAACAATCGTGAGGCATTCGGTGACTATCTCGCTTACTACGGCGGTCTGGATTATCTAGACCAGGCTATGCGGGATTTCGATGACCACTACTGCGGGCGGTGGGATTCCATCGAGGATTACGCCTGGGATTACGCCGAGGACGCATATCCCGACCTTGCGAAGGTGCCTCCGGGCTTCAGGGTTGAAATCGACACCGTCGCATGGGAGTGCGACCACTGGCGCTCTGATAACGGCCACGTATTCAGCAGCTAGTCCGTTTGGATACGGCGGGCAGCTCGTCTGCCCGTCCTATCGAGCCTGGCTAGTTACTTCCTTCTACATCTCCAAGGACTCACCATGCACATTTACAGAGTGGCGCACAAGACGCACATGAACGGGAAGCTTCCCGCCGGTCCGTACGTCAGGCGCTACGCCATTCTCGGCGCGGACATCGTGAAGCGTCTGGAGTGGATGTATGACCTCCACGCGGGCAGCAGCCATTCTGGGCCCCAAAATGACCCGCTCCTGCAATACACGATCTTCTCCTGGGAGCGCTGCGGATTCGACTCCCTCGACAACCTTTACCGCTGGTTCGAGCACTTCACCGAGGACCTTCACGAGTGCGGTTTCCGCATCTACGTGTACGACGTAGCCCGCGAGGCCGTTCGCGTCGGCAAGAACGGCCAAGCTCTCTTTGCCGAGGATTGCGCCTCCGAGTTGTACGTTGCCGACTTTGACCTCAATTACACCCCTGGAAAGGCTGTCTGAATGGAACTCACGGTTAACCAGAAGATCTCGCTGAGCCTGGCTCTGAAGGCGCGTATCAATCACCTGGAGAGCCTGAACCAGGAGGACGAGTACATCCGCGCCGTGCTGGCCGAGTGTCGTGAACTGTACGAGCTCCTCGACAACACCAAGACGGTCGCTATCGAATTCTGGTCCGACTACGTGGTGGCGGCATGATCGAAGGCTACCCATTCGACGAGCCTGACTTCCTCGACATCGAATGCTGCGACAAGACGGACTGCCCCGGCACCTGCGACTACTGCGGGTTCAGTAAGTGCTCCAAGGCTGATGACAACAACCGCTGTGACGGAAAGGGAATGTGCGACATGACCATCACCACCACCAACCTGAACGAGCTCCCCTCGGCCCTGGCGGGCCTGGCCAACGTATTCGGTAACGTCCACGTCGCCCACGACACCGGCTGTCGCTTCACCTGCAATGAGGCTGACTCCCTGGCGGCAGTGCTTGTGGCTGCCGGGTATCGGGATGCGGCTATCACGTGGCTTGAGGGCCACGTGATAGCCGATGAGGCGGACGACCTGCACTTGGACGTAGACGAGGGCGTGGATATCGACATCCCCGCGTACGTCGATGCCCTCGTGGCCTGAGAGCGAATAGGAGATCGCAATGCAGGGTGAGCTCAAGACGTTCACGGTGACGGTTTCCGGGTCCGAGCGTGAAGACGGAGAAGCGCCTTACGTCTGGGCCGTGAGTGCGGAGACGCCTTGGCAGGCCCTGTGCAAGGCCAAGGAGATTCACGCGGACAGTCAGGAAGAGGAATTGGAGAACCTCGTGGTCGAGGAGCTCTTGATGGGCCTACCGCCTGAAAACTGCGGCTACCACTGGAATGACATGCGGACCCAGTAGCGGTTGGGCCTGGCCCTCTTCGGAGGGCCTTACCGAGCTTCTACAAATCAGCCGGCGACCAAGGGAGAGGTATGCCCTTCAGCATCAAGATCAACGAGCACAGCAACGACATCGGGGACTGGTGTCCCTGGTCCGGTACAGCGGCCACCGAGGACGACCTGCACGACGAGGATTTCGCCTGCCCTGCGCTGTGCGCCGATTCCGGCGTCGAGGAGGAGAGAGAGCTGTGATCCAACGAGATCTCGATGACGGGACGTACGCCTCGTATGACGAGCCGGTTTACCCAACGATCGCCGAGATGGATGAGGGGCGCATGACTATCACTGAGAAGGACCGCCAGGACTACCCGTACATCATCGCGAACAGCCTCTACTACGGCTCGTATGAGTACTGGACTGTGGATCAGATCCGGCTCGCCCGCGAGCACAACGTACCGCGCACTACTCACCGAATCGAATACATCCAGCGCAGAGACGAGGTCAAGGTCTGGGACATCCTCGATGCGGCGCCTGAGTTCAAGCGGAAGATCAAGGAGGAGATGCACTTTCACCAGCTCGACCATTCAGAACTCGGCTAGGTAGCGGTTGGGTTCGGGGCCCTTCGGGGCCCTCTGCCGAGCTTCTACTTCTTTCTTCTTCATACAAGCACGGAGGTCTATTCACCATGTCTGAAGTCATGAGTAACCGGGCACCGGTCGCCGATCCGGTGATGTTCACCGGCCCGATCGGCAAGATGGTTGACGAGCTGGACCAGTACACCGAGGGCTCGAAGGTCGGTGTCCTGGTGACACTGTTCGCTGGCCTCTCGGCAGCGGTAGGCACCTTGCCGCGCGTTGGCACGGGCACCAGGAAGATGCCTATGAGCTTCTGGCCGGTGCTCGTCGGGGCTACCGGCCGGGGCCGTAAGGGCACCGCCACGGCGATTGCCATGAAGGTCATTGAGTCTGGGCTTGGGGACTTCGCTGAGCACAGCTTGGTCTACGGGCTGCCCGCCACTGGCCTGGGTTTCGCCAACGAGTTGCACGAGCGGAGCGTCCGCGGCGTGGCCTTGCCGACGATGTTCGTCGAAGAGGAGATGGACACCTTCGTCACCAATGCGAAGAGGGACACCAAGGTAGGTGTCTACCTCCGCAAGGCATGGGATGGCGCGAACATCAGCCACCGCACCAGCCAGACGGACCTCATGGTCAAGAAGCCCCACGTGGCCATCGTCGGCCACATCCAGCCCAAGAACTGGGGGGCCATCAGCGGATCTAAGGACGCCACGGGCGGCACGTACAACCGTTTCTTCCCGGTCTGGGTCGAGCAGTCGAAGAAGCTGCCCGTCTTTGCCCTGGTAGACCCCAGCGAGCTGATCGAGAAGCTGGGCAACCGCCTCCGGCAGATCGTCAACTACGCCAGCGAGGTTTCGGACCTCACGGTCCCGGATGACGTAGCCAAGATCTTCGAGGCCAAGCACCGCGAGATCTGTGATGCGTTGACCACTGGCTCGGAGGAACTCGGCCAGTACACCGAGAGGGCCATGGCGTACATGATCCGGATCGCGGGGTTGTACTGCCTCGCGGACAAGCGCGAGGTCCTCAAGGTCCAGGACTTCGATGCCGCTCTGGCCCTGGTGCAGTACATGGTCGAGACGGTCACCTACACATTGCCCGAGGCCGAGGCCACCGGCAACGACATCCCCGCCCGGGTCATCGCGTTCATCCAGGAAGCCGGAGACGAGGGTGTGACCTCGTCCGAGGTCAAGCGGAAGTTCCAGCGGACGCCTGCGGCCGAGGTCAAGGCGATCGTTGATAGCTGCCCATCGATCCAGGCCCGTCGTATGCGGTCCGAGGGTGGGCGCCCGGCGACGCTCTACGTCTGGGTTGAGAGCGCCTCGGACGAGGTCTCCGAGGACGAGCTGGCCGACATCGCCGCCTGACGCTGACTCTGCTCACCGGGCTCTGTCCGGTGGGTGGGGCCTCCGTCTGGAGGACCTGGCCATCCCCAAGGAGAGCGCGTGTACATCGATCAGGACGATACTTCGATCCCCGAGCCGTTCAAGGTCTCGGACAGCTACGAGATCGAGTTCGAAGGCTACGCCGATGGTCTGTTCGAGCAGGTGACCGTATCCATCCCGATGGACGTCTGGGAGGACTTCAAGAAGAACGTCGTCAACGCCTGACCCAGCCGTAGGACTCCGCCCCGGCCGGCCTCGGCCGGGGCTTCCATCTGAGAAGGAGACACATGTCCGGGTGTGGCCTGAAGGGGCGCGCGGTCGTCGAGGTCTACGAGAACGGGATGAGCGTCCACGACTACGACCACTGGGTGAAGAACTTCATCAGCGTTCATCGGGGCATCGCCGAAGGTCGGCTCGACCCTGAGTTCGCCGACTGGTCCGGTACGGAGTTCTACATCAAGGAGGCAGGCTCCACCGACCTGGTATTGGTCGGGCTGGAGGCCAACGAGCACGACGACGAGACCGTCCACGTGCGCTGGCACAACTACGACTACGACACCCCCAACGGCGTTCCTTACCTTGTGGACGGCACGGCCCTGGGGTTCTCCTTCGATCTGTACGAGGGTCTGGATCGCTACACGCTGACGGTTGTCCCCCGAGAGTCGGCAGACGAGCCGATGCCCGAGGGCTGGAACGGGAAGTGGATCTTTGCTGAGAGTTGCCCGCTCTGGGGTGTCCCAGAGCCTAAGGGCATGTGGGCATGGGTGGACTCGCACACACTCGGCGGCGGTGTGAGCGGCGACGTTCTGGTGACGCCGCACGGCGAGGAGACCGGCGTCGAGAACCCCATCGCTACCCGTGAGATCGCGGTTCGGAGGAACGGCTGATGGAGGCCGAGAAGCTGGGACCCGGTACGTGGATCACGCTGTGGTCCAGTCTCTGGGGCAGCAACGACGTCAAGGTGCGCGAGATCGATGTTCGCGAGAAGGACGGCGAGGTCCGAATCAAGTCCGAAGAAGTCGAGTGGGCCTGGTTGGTCGTGCCCATCGGTACGGAGGTGGACCTGGCCTAGCTGGGTCGGCCGGCCTGGGGTCCGTGGGATGTCCCCACGGGCCCTTCTCTCTGCAAGGAGGAAGATGCACACCATCCGAACGCAGGACACGGGCGTCGAGGTGGCGACCGCTTTGACGGTCTTCGGCTTCTCCAAGTACGTCGAGCTCGTGATGCGTAAGACGGCGCCCGGGATCACGTCGGTGGCCTCGGTGGAGGTCGCCCCCGAGGAGCTGACACAGCTCATCGACTTCCTGATCTACACCTACAACGGGTGGGTGGACGCGGGCGTCGTGGACACCACGAAGTACCGGCTCGATTGAGCGAGTACGTGCCCGACGGCCTGGCCTGGAAGCGGGACATCCCGAAGGACCGCAGGGGTGCCCGAGTCCGCCACTACGAGCAGGCCGACCGCTTCATCGAGGGGGCCGGGGACGTGACTTTCACTGTGGCCGGCGGTGCCGGCCGATGGTTCGTCCAGAGGTCTCACTTCGGCTCCAGCCCGGAGCCTCATCGAACCCGGTACTTCCCGAACCGTCGTACGGCCACGAAGTGCTTCGAGCACCTGGCGTACGGCTGACCTCAGAAACGACGAGAAGCCCCCAGCCGGCGAAGGCTGGGGGCTTCTTTCTTCTTCATCCCCCCTTGACCAAAGCCCCACATCCGGCAGACCATCGAGAAATCCAAGAAATTTTCCGAAGGGATCAAGCAAATGAAGCTACGTTTCCTCGGCAGTACCTCGGACGGCGGCGCATGCCCGACGCTGTACGAAACCGATCGCGGCACATTCGTTGTCCAGGGGGACGAGGTCACCGACCCGGAGGCGCTGGCCGAGCTGCGCAATGTGCTCCCGGGCGAAAGCTTCGTGGAGATCCCGAAAGAGCTACTCCGCTTCGCGACGCCTGGCGAGAGCGGAGCATGAATCTCGTCACGGGATCCGACTTCCACGCCCTGTTCGCCGAGTTCAAGCGTTCGGCGTTCCGGTTGGAGGGCCGGGACAGGTACTACGCGCCTGATGAGCGGGAGCGGCTCAGGAAGTTCCTCGCAGGGGAAGGCTACGATGTTGCCTCACGGCTGGCCGCCCCTTGGTGGCAGATGATCCGTGACGCCACCGCAGGCGGCAAACGTGTCCAACGGGTCCGTGTAGTGACCGAACCGCTCGGCGACTACAGCCGATACGCGCTGGCCGGAGCCCGCATCAACATCGACGGCGGGGAAGACATCCGCTACATGGGGCGCGACCGGGCGGTCTCGCTCGGTCTGCCGGAGCACGACTTCTGGCTGTTCGACGAAAGGCTCGTCGCCTGGTTGCACTTCGACGACGAAGACGCGTTGCTGGGCGCTGAACTGGTGGAAGACCCTGACATTGTGGAGCAGCACATGCAGTGGCAGGTGACGGCGTGGCAGCATGCCACTCCGTATGACGACTACATCCGATAGAAAGCAGCACGTGTCCGACGTCCACCAGGTCCGTACAGCCCTAGGCCAACGACTCCGCGGTCTCCGTACCGGCGCCGGTTTGTCCGGAAAGAGTCTCGCGGAGTCGTTGGGCTGGCCATCGTCGAAGGTCTCCAAGATCGAGCACGGAAAGCAGACCCCGACTGCCGAGGACATCACTGCCTGGGCGCGGGCCTGCGGCGCAGAGGATAGCCCGAGCGAACTGCTGAGCCTGCTCGGCAACCTGGAAACGCTGTACGCCGAATGGCAACGGATCCTCCGCGCCGGCACCGGCAAGCGGCAGCAGACCTACCAGGAGATCGAGGCGAGTACCCGCACGCTGCGGGTCTTCGAGTCGCTGCTGATCCCTGGCCTGCTACAGACGCCAGATTATGCGCGGGTCCGCCTGGCCGAGAACATCGAGCTATGGGGCGGCGTCAACGATCTGGACGAGGGTGTACGGCAGCGTATGCGCCGACAGGAGATCCTCTACGACTCCAGCCGCCGGTTCTATTTCGTCCTGTCGGAGGCGGCACTGCGGACACTGCTGTGCCCCCCGCAGGTGATGGCTGGCCAGCTCGAACGGCTGATCGCCTTGTCGCTGTCGCAGACGTTGAAGGTGGGCATCATCCCCTTCACCACGGTTCTGCCGATCAGCCCGAAGCATGGGTTCTGGATCTACGATGACCGGCTCGCCACGGCGGAGACGGTGACCGCCGAGTTGCATCTCACCCAGCCGGACGAGATCGAGCATTATCGGCGCGTTTTTGACGCCGTCTCAGGAGTTGCTCACTACGGCAGCGACGCCAGGCAGATCATCACAAAGGCTTTGAGCGACCTAGCCGCAACTTTGAGCTAACGATCTTGAAGAAATATTGAGCAATTTGCTTCCCATGTAGATCGGTCGTCTTTACCGTCCTGGGCATGGACAGTCACGGGTCCGCAGCCCCCACACCATCGCCCGTCTCGGGCGCCACGAGCAGGTCTGCCGACGGCGACGTGACGCGGCGTCGGCAGGCCGACCACCTGCCCCCGCCTCCCCGACGTGTCTCTGGTCCTGTCGAGATCGCTGAGTTCCACGACATCCGCCAGCGCGATGACGGGATTTGGATCGCCGTCCACGACAGCGGCCGGGTGATCACTGCCCCGAGTCTCAGGCGCCTGGAGTACATCGAGGCCCTGAAGGTGCGCATCCTTTACTCGTTGCACACATCCGGGGCGGCACTCTGATGACGATCGAGCTTAAGAACTCCCCGGCCTGCCGCGTCGCCTCTGTCACGGTGCGCCGGGTGGGTGGTCCCGCGACTCATTGGTCCGCAGCCCAGATGGCGGCGGTCGGAGGGACGGCGCGGGACCACCATCAAGGCTTCCGGTACAGCGGGCCCGCCTGGACCGCATGGCTCGTTGCCGGATGCGTCCCTGCCCGTTCCGGACCGGCAGGGACTGGCCGGGGCCCGTATCCACCGCACGGGACCCCGGCCCTCGACCGTAAGGAGAGCCGTGCCAGAAGACCCACCGCCGGACGACTGTCCGCCGTGCGGCCCATTCACCCAAAAGATCGTCAACGGCGTCACCATCTCGACATGCGACAAGTGCGGACTGACCATGCAGGGCTGGTAGGGGCGGTGGAGGACGGAGATGAGGCTCAGCGGCACAGCAGCAGACCGAAGCCGCTGCCTCTGCCATGGATCACGTCCCCGAGGGAGCTGCCGTTCCGGACGGGGGAGCCGACGTGACCACGACCGCCGTCCGGGTGCCGTACGTCGTCGCCTACGAGGTCGAAACCGTCGCGCTCAACCTTGCCACCATCCATGACGTGTGGGCGCTGAGCGGGCGTCGGCTGTCCTACACCGACCCCGTGGCGAGTGACTGGGTTATGGGCGTGCTGTGGGCCCGGCAGAAGTGCGATCGGCGCGGGAAGGTCAGCTACAAGGAGATGCACACCCTCCGGCAGCGGAAGTGCATGCTGCACCGGCTCTGCCAGGTGTGCGAGGGTCCCGCGCTGAACCCCGGCACCGGGCGCATCTCCTGGGTGTTCCACGAGGAGCAACCCGCCGCATCCGGCCGGGTCAGCAAGCCGCCGACGTGCCTGAGGTGCATCCCGGAGGCTCTAGCCTCGTGCCCGCATCTCCAGCAGGACGCCCGCGTGTACTCCTCGGGCGGCTACGAGCCGTGGGGCGTAAAAGGGATCGTCCTCTCCCCTGGCAGCCAGCCGACTCGCCAGGACGTCCAGCTGAACGACCCATTCACGCTGGAGTACACCCTCGCCAGGGCTCTCATCGTCCACGTGCGGGATCTGCGGCCCGAGCGGGCCCCATAGACAGCCCGGCTTCCACTTCCCTCGGCATTGGTCGCGGAAGCCGGGCCCTCAAGTCCCGGTGTTATAACAGCGCGCCGGGCACCACCGGGCCTCGCACCTTGGAGGGAAACTTGGTGCGGGGCCCATCCACTATCTGGAGACTTCATGGGTGCACAAGTGCTGATCTGGGGGAGCTTCATCGTCGGCTCCCTGCTGGCCATCGTCGCAGGGGTCTTATGCACCGAGCCTCTTTCCAACGGCCTGCGCTGGCTGCGGCGGCGAGTACGCCGTCGTTGAGCCGGCCGTAGAGGCACAAAAAAAGCCCCCACCGTGAGGCGGGGGCTTCTTACATCTCTCTACGTCGTCGCGTCAGAAGATGGGGATACCCCATCCGGAGAACGGGAGAACGTCAGGGCCTGGCAGAATTTCAACCGCGGCCCAACGCAGGTGCGCAGGGTTTGCGCCGGTCGTCAGCTCAAAGCTGATCGCTTGGTTAGGAGCTGCCGCAAGCGCGTTCTTGTAGAACGCCGATCCGGAGTCCTTGAGCTGCATGAACCACGGGGAGCTCGTCGCCGAGCTATCTACGGCTGGCGTGCTCCGGGCGTTCCAGTCATTCACCACGCCAATTGTGAGCGTCCCGGCCTTGGTTGTCGTGAACGCGTTGTGAACTGTGGTGCCGGTCTGCTGGGTACTGCCTGTGGCCACCTTCCCCACAGGTGTTGTCGGATCGGCTCCGGTGACTACGTACACCTGCAAGCCGCCACTATCGAAATATCCGGACCGGGCGTTGACCGTCATGTCGGTTTGTGCCGTGGCGAGGTATGTCGTGAAGATCGCAGCAGTTCCCAGAGCAGCACCGCTGCTCTCATTCCAGTTGATGGCCTGCTCTGTCCAGATGAGTCCGGCAACGTTACTACGCATGGAGAACGTGTCTGTAGTGTCTCGCCCGGTGCATGCCACCAGCAGGGAACCAGCAGGGGGTGAGAAGGGGGCTGTAGTCGCGTCGGGCACATTGGCTGCCATGACCATGGCCGGCGTCGATGGATGAATCGAGAGCATCAGACCCGCCTAGGCAATCGTGATTTGGACGGTCAGATTTGCTCCCGCAACGGTCGAGCCGATCGTGTCCACATCAACCGTGAGGTACTCGCCAGGCGCGACGCTCGTAACCGTCATGCCGGTTGCCCTGCCCGACGTGTTCTGTCCGGCAGGGATCGACGGGCGGTTGGCCTGCGTGCCGAAGATCGTGGTTCCGCTCTTGTTCACGTCGATTGTTAGAGCCGCGCCTGTGGGTGCCGTGCCAACGGTCGCTCGGACCCCGGTAATGGTCCACGCGGTAGCCGTGTCGTTGTAGATGCGGAACGTCCCGACGCCCACAGTCACATTGCCACCGATGGAGTACGGCAGGGTGCCGGGCCCCATGGGTCCGGTAGGGCCGGTGCCGCCTGGGTTTCCGGCAGGCCCCTGAATACCCTGGTCACCCTTCGGGCCTTGAGGCCCCTGCACTCCCTGAATGCCTTGGAGACCCTCGGGTCCAGTATTGCCGGGCGTGCCGGGTGAGCCCTGTAGGCCCTGCGGACCCTGAGGACCTTCCGGACCTCGTGGCCCTTTAGGGCCGACTAGGGATGCGAGCCACTGAGGCTCGGTCCCCACGAACCCACCAGCAACGGCCCGCTCGTAGGCGCTAGCACCGTTTGCGCCATTGGTTCCCGGGACACCCTGCACGCCCTGCGGGCCAGTCTCACCAGCGGGACCCACGGCACCGGGATCTCCCTTGGGGCCTTGGGCGCCAGTAGGACCTGACGCGCCGGTATCACCCTTGGGACCGGTTGGCCCCTGGTCGCCCTTCGGACCGGTGGCGCCGGTAGCGCCAGGAGGTCCAGCGCTGCCCGTGTCGCCCTTAGGGCCTTGAAGTCCGGTCAGGGAGGCAAGCCACTGCGCCTCGGTGCCCGGGTATCCCGCCTGGACGGCCACCTCGTAGGCGCTGTAACCACGCGGACCCTGAGGGCCAGGCCCTCCAGACTCTCCTCCGGTTAGGTAGCCGGCCTCGATGACCTCGACATCGCTGGCCTCAGCGATCGAGACAACTGCGGCGTCTTCGTTGATCTGGACGACGCTGCCGTCTGCTGTGATCTCGATGGTGTCACTCACCCGTGGTCACCTCCGCAGAGACCGAGATCGGACCCTGGACGAGCCGCGTCACCGTGCCGTCGGGGAAGACCACCTCCAGGTCGTAGACCCCCGTGAGGGAGGTCCAGGCCGAGGAGACCGATGGCGGGATGGAAAGGGTGATCATGCCTGCGGGGCCGTCGATGGTCAGGCCGTCTCCCTCGTCGGTGTCGAGGCGGTGTATGAGCGCTCCGCCGACGGCGGTACGGATCTCCATCCGGGCTCGGCAGCCCGTGAGGTCCACAGGTGTGGTGTTGCGCAGCCACCGGAAGCCGCGGCGTACGGTCGTGCCCTGGTCGATCTTCAAGCGGTAGACGCCTGCCATCCATACTCCCTCGGACGTGAGAAGGCCCCCGCCGAAGCGGGGGCCGGTTGTCTCTTGCTGCTGGGACGGTTACTCGCTGGTCTCGGCGCTCTTGTCGTTGTGGAGGTAGGACACGACAGCGGTCAGGACCGCCTGGCCCACGGACAGGCCGAGCAGGCGCCAGTCAATGGCCGCGCCAACGGTCAGCGAGGCCAGGACTCCACCGACGGCGATCAGCACGGACGCGATCAGGCCCTGGTAGCCGGTGCGGGTGGCGCGGTACTTGGCGTTGGCGGGGTTGGTAACAGCCACGTCTTTGGTCTCCTCTGTCTCGTCGAGCAGGTGATCGTCGAAGACCCCGTACGGGTCCTCGGGTTCGGGGGTGTAGGTGGGAAGGTCGGCTGTGCGGTTCTCGGGCACGAAGTACCGGTCGAAGAACGGGTCGGGCTCAGGCTCCGGGGGAGCCGATACCAGCAGCACGTCCTGCTGGGGATCTGGGGTGGACGGCTTGCTCTGCTCGTCCATCAGCCGCTGGAAGGATGCGGCGAACTCGGAGGTGTCCAAGGGATGGCTCCTTACAGGCCGAGGGCCTTGAGGGTGTCTTCACCGGCCACGCCATCGACCTTGAGCTTGTGGCGGGCCTGGGTGTCCATGACGGCGACCGTCATGTACGAGCCCCACTTCGAGCCGGGCTTGAGGTAGGTGTAGCCCTTGGCGATTAGCCGGTCTCGAAGGCGCTTGACGTCGGCTCCCTCGTCCCCGAGCTTCATCGCTCGGGCGGCGGGCTTGGTGGCCGCCTTGGGCGGCGCGGCGGGGGGCTTGGGGGCGACGAGCTTGGCCCAGGTGTCCTTGCCAACGACGCCATCGTTCTCCAGGCCGCGGTTCTGCTGGAACACCATGACCGCGTGGTGGGTCGAGGGTCCGAAGTCCGCATCCGCGGCGATGTCCCAGCCGAAGGCTCGGAGCATCTGCTGGACCTTCTTGACCTCGGGACCGTGGTCCCCGAGCCGGATCAGGTGGCCCGGGTAGGACTTACCGTCCCAAGGCTTCTCAGGCTCGTCGGAGGTCCCCGAGTACTTCGGCCTGACGTAGCCGTAGATTCGGCTGGTACCGCGGCTGATCGTCTTCTTGTAACAGCCGTCGCCGTTGCCCTGGATGCCGTTCTTGTCCGAGCCGGAAGTGTTGCCGCCGATGGTGGAGATCGAGGTGACGCTGACCTTGGTGACGAGCTCGACGTGGTAGATGCCGCCGCTGGTGCTGTTGGAGCTGTAGAGCACCAGGTCCCCGACCTTGGGCGTCTTGTACCAGCGACCCTTGGACTTGGCCCAGTTGTACTGGGTGATGGTCGAGGCGGTGTGCGGGTAGTCGGTCCCGGGCCGTAGGCCGGCGGCCTTGAGCCAGACGGAGGTGGAGGCTGCGCACCAGGGGTACCCGTAGCCGCCGTGGGGGTAGCCGGGGATCTTCCCGAACTCCTTGGTGATGGGCGTGACGTTGGAGCCGGAAGGGTTCTCGCGCATGCCCAGATCGGCAGTGGCTTCGGCAATTACCCGTGTAGGGGTCGTCAAAGGACCTCCCAAAGGAAAGGGCCCCGCCTTACGGCAGGGCCCCGAGGGGATGGACTTCTTACTTCTTGCTCAAGGGCTGAACACCTTGATCGCCGCCATGATGAGAGCGGCGATCGAGGAGATGACCGACGCTGAGATGGCGTACTTCCACTTCTCCAGACCCCTGATGCGGGTCTCGTGGTCATCGCTGGCCTCGGCCGAGCGATCGATCTTCACTGCCATGTCCCTCACGTCGTACTTCAGCTCCAGCAGGAGGCTGTAGATCTGGCCAGTGCTGATGAAGACTCCGCCGAGGTTGGGGTCGGTCTTGTCGCTCATTCGTGCAGTGCCTCCCCCTCCGTGTGGGTTATCTGTGCTCACCAGGTGAATCCGGCGAGAGGAACTGCCAGCGACGCTCGCAGGACACCGTTGAGCTTGATACCGGGCGGGCACTTCCACAGCACAAGCTCTTTGAGGGTGTCCAGCCTGACCCAGATGTCGTGCTGGTTGGCGACGGTCACGACGGTGGACACGTAGGCGTGTGCGTAGGTGTCCGCTGCGATGGTCAGCCCGCTGGGCAGGGTGAAGAAGTCCGAGAACGTGGCCAGCTTCGTGCCTGCGCTTGAGTTGCCGGCAAAGTCGGAGTTCTTCCTAGTGATCACGAGGTTGATGTAGAGGGTGGGGCCGAACACGTACGCGGTCGTTCCGGTGTTGATCCAGGAGTTGTCCACCGGAGCGGCCAGAGTTACGGGCGTACTGGTGAGCTTGGCCTTGATCGCGGTGTCAGCGCTGGTGTAGTTGGTCGTGATCGTAGAGAGCTGCGTGGTATGGCTGGCAACCGTGGTCTCCACGGTGCTCAGGCGAGTGGTCAGCTCGGTGGGGATGTCGTTGGTGAACACCTCACGGGCCGACACCCATGCGCCGTTCTTGCCGATGACCAGCCGGGAGCCGGTGACGTCCACGCCCAGCTCCCCATCGCGGGGAACGGGCTCATAGCCCGGCTGCTCGAACTTGAGCGGCTTGACGCTCCGGCTGATGAACCAGCGCCGATCCACCACTTGGGCGACTCCTACGCCCTGCTCGATGTCCACCTGGACAAGCGGGATCTCGGTTCCCGGGTCGGTGAGGTTGACCCTCCACGAGCCTGAGAGGTTGTTCACCCCGTTCTTGATCTGCACGAACCGGAATTCGCCGAGGCCGGCGTCCACCTTGAGCACAACCAGGTCCCGGCGGATCATCTTGCCTGTGCCGTCATCTGTGAAGTCGGCGCCGGTGATGTCGAGTGAGAAGTCCTTCGGGCTCTTGAGGTCGTAGTAAAAGCCGTTGATGGTGGCAGAGCCGGGCTGGACGGTGACAACCGCCTCGGAAGCCCGGACTGCCGTCAGGCCGGCGTTGCCGGCCGAGGGCGGACCTTGCTCCGGCATGGCGATTACGCCGTTGGACTGCCAGGTCTTGGTCATGGTCTGCCAGTGGCCCTGAGTGACGACCTGGCCGGGGCCAGTGGCGAACGGCCAGCCATGCTCAGATGGGTTGGGTGCAAGATCGTAGGTGGCCAAGTCTGTCTCTCCTTATGTTCACCAGTCGGCGTTCTGCCAGGTAACCCCGTATGCCGGGGACCACTCCGAGGTCGCGCCGTTGAGCCTGGCTCGCGCACGGTATGCAACTGGCGCTGAACCCAGCGAGTTGGTCGGCGTTGACTGCCGGATGCGTGTCTTCCACGTGCCGTCCGGGCCCACGGTGGTTGATGGCGGAACGGAGATTTGAGCCTCGCTACCGCCAGGATCGGTGGAGACGGCCTCGAACTCGATGACCGAGCTGGGCGTTCCCGTGCCGACGAGATTCAGCCACGTCCCCAGCTTGGGAAGGTCGGATTCGCCGAGAATCAGCGGCCTGGCCGGCGGTGGCGGAGTGGGTACGTCCGAGGTGTCTATGTCGAACTGGCGGATGACCTCTTCCGATGGACGGAACTCCCGGAATCGCCGGGCTCGCAGATCCCACTTCGAGCCCTTCGGGAAGGTCACGGAGTCGGTAGGGATGGACGCCGTCCAGGTGCCGTCCTGCTGCGGAGTGATGAACCCGCCCTCGGTACCTACCGGGGTCCAGGTGTCGGCGTCCCGGGACGAGATCTCCAGCATGACCCACTCCGAGCCGTCCGTCGCCAGCGGCGTCCCTGTCGGGGAGCTATCCACGACGATCGTCTCGCCGGGCAGGAAGACAGCCGGAATCTTGCTGGGGTCCTCAACGGGCGGCGGCGGGTAGTTGGCCTGTGTGGTGTACCAAAGGCCCTGGCCGTCGTAGCTGTTGCCGAACCGGAACTTGGTATAGACGGCGTGCCTCTTGGCGTCTGCCGGAATGACAACCTTGACGATCCTGCGCTCACCCGGAGAGATCCAAAAGTCCATGATCTCGACCTGCGGGCCCGAGGAGTAGTCCAGCGTGCGGTAGAACTCCACCCACAGTGGCTTGTTGGCCATCTGCGTGTGAGTCACCGAGACGTGGACGTACTTCTCCCGCGTGATCGGATGCGTGGACTCACCCAGCACGTCGAAGGCCAGAAGCCCATCACAGGGGATGATCGGGACGATCGTCTCGGTTGAGCGGGCAGCCGTCGTTCCCTTGGTGCCGTCGTCGATGACGGTGACCGTGTGCTTGAGGCCGTCGTTGGGAATCCAGTAGAGCCGTTCACCCGCCGGGGTGTCCGCGTCTATGGGGTCGCTGACTGTGATGGCGACACCGTCCAGATGCACCCTCGTGTTGTGCGCCGTTCCGGAAGCCGAGTAGTCGATCCAGCAATCCCCGGAGGGGATCGGGTAGTTCAGTCCGGTGTCCAGATCCTGCAAGATCGCGCAGGCGTTCAAGAACTCGACGTTCTTGATGCTGATCGACATACTTACGCCGCCTTTCTCAAGACGAAAGGAACCGTGGGGACCTCATCAGCCGAGATCTCCGGCATCTCACGAGAGGACAAGGTGTTGACTCTGTCCCACAGGCCCTTGACCGCCTTGTAGAGGTACGGCGATTCCGAGGTTCCGTAGGAGCCCAGGGTCGGTGTGACCTTGGGGCCGTCGCTGACGGTCAGCGACAGACGGACTTCGCTCACCAGCTCTCGGCGGGTCGCACCATCGATGTGGGCGCTGATGAAGTCGCCCACCTGATAGTGGGTGTGGTAGCGCAGCCTCGGAGACTCCACCGGATCAATGGTGATCGCTGCCTTGGGTCCGGCTGTGCGGTTGAAAGAGTCCACCTCGTCGGCCAGGGCCCGGTAGTAAGCCGACCAACTGGGTGGGTCGAGCTGCCAGCCGGCGGGCTGGATGGTGTCCTGAGCCCACTGCCACGGGATGTCTCGGCGATCCTTGAATGCTTCGCGGGTACTGCCCCATTCGACTTCGATAGAGCTCAGGCCCTGCTGGGCGAGCGGAATCGTGTAGGCGAACTCAGCGGGGGTCGTGGCCTCATTACCCCACCACCAGGGGTCGCGGGAGCGGTTGCTGTAGAGGCCGAACCAGCGCTCTGGGCCCTGCTTCTCGACGAAGTCTCGGGTGAAGCCATTCACGTTGCCCAGATCGTCAAAGGTGTCGCGGTGCTCAAGCTCCTGCCAGGTGCGGTTCTGGGTGCCGATCACCAGGCGCGTAGCGTCCGGCGCTGCCAGCGTGTAGTCGTAGCTCTGGAGGTTGCCGGACTCCACGGAGAAGTGGACCGCGTCACTGCGGTCACGGGCCGGTGCGAAGGTCACGAGTAGGCCGGGGCCGCTCGCCTCGGGGTCACCGTTGCTGCCCACGCTGGCCGGGTTGGGGTGCCACAGGCAGCGCACGACTAGACCATGGACGGAAGCCAGCAGCCTGGTCAGCTCGTCAATGCGGTCGAACTTGAGTCGAGCGCCATGCGCTGAGTCGTCGGGCCGCAGGTCCGGTGATGGCGGGGCGACGAACAGGTACGGCAGGCGCCGCGGACCGGCGTACTGCGTATTCTGCGTGATCAGGTGGTGCAGCAGCTCTCCCGCGTTCTTCCACGCTCGGTCTGCCGGCCAGTAGGTCGTTGCGCCCTGGAGCCGGATGTCGGCATCCGGCCGGGTCCAGGCAAGGCGCTCGGCAAGGATGTTGTTGTCGTCAACGCCGGTCACTGTGATCGTTCCGGCCCCGGAGTCCGCGGTGGCGCTCCACTTGCGGACGATCTTCTGAATGGGGCCAGACGTGACTGGTACCTCGCTGTCGTCGCGGAACACGACGAACCCACGGCCCGGCTGAAGTAGCCGGGCCTGCGGATGCTGAGCTGGAACGTCCAGCGTCCAGGACCCGACCTCGTTGTGCCTGACGATGGCCTCGAAGTTGGTGAAGGCGGTCACCTCTCCGAGGATGGCCAGCGGCTCGATCAGGCTGTTCTGCGGAAAGGGTGACTCGCGGATGAAGATTCTGAAGCTGTCCACGGATCAGATCCCTAGGTAGGCCGGAAGGTAAGACAGGCCAATCACGGGCCTGTTGTCGGCAAGCCATGCCTCCAACTCCTCAGGAGTGAGGCCGGCAGGCTGATCGATCTGCAACGAGATCTGGTTCGGGCCGGGCTCAAGCGCCCACATGTCGGATGTGATGTCGAAGCGGCTCCACATCGGGGTGCGGGGGCCGGTGCCGTCACTGGCCTGCTGGTAGATGTCGGGCTCGCCGCGGGTCGTCTCGATGGTGAGGGTCTGGCCATGGGGCAAGCTGACGGCCCTGTTGAAGCGCAGGCTCTTGACCACTTCGCCGTCTGCGTCATGGAGGCGAAGGCTGAAGGTTGAGTTCAGAGGGCCCTGGATCGTCCAGCGAGGCTGGACCGCAGCGTCGCCGACGCTGGACAGGAGCTGGGTAGTGATCCACTCAGGATTGGACGAGAGCGTCAGGCCCTGGCCCGGGGCCACTCCATCGACACTGAGGAAGGGGTTGGCTCCCTCGGCTGGGATGAACGGGCGCAGCACGTCGTACTGGACGAAGGATGCCTCGGTCCGGAACAGGCTGCGGAAGTACGGGTCGGGGGCCCGCAGAATGAGGCCGTAGCTTGACCAGGTCACGCCCTGTGAAGATCCATCGCCACCTTCCACGCCTGAGACGTAGTAGCAGGTGAGCTGCTTGGTGGGCTCGGCTTCGAGTGGACCTCCAGAGGCCGGCTGCCCGTATTCGGTCACGAGGAGCTGGACGAAGCCCTTGGTGGGGTTGAGGGAGGTGATGAGCTCCCGCTTGAGCTTCATCATCGCGGGCCTGGTGGGTGCGATGATCTTGAGGGGGAGGAACACTTCGCGGATGCCTGCTCGGGCGGATCTCACGAAGCCGCCGTCGATGGCGGGATACTCGTCGGCGTAGATGGTGTAGCTGGGGGCGTCGAGGCCCTTCGCGCCCGGCTGGAGTAGCACCGCTGCCGAGGTCGCACCCTCGCCAGCCAAGGTGTAGAGCCGGCCGTCCACGCCGCGTAGTTGTACGACTGTGGGCTTGAAGATCTCCACTCACACTCCTTGGGGCACAGCAAGAAGGCCCCGACCAAAGGGCCGGGGCCTAGCTCGAAGGGCGGATTACTCGTAGAGGGCGTCGGCGTAGGCGAGCTGTCGCCGAAGCTGCTCCTCGGTCGGGACGTTCGGAGCCGCGTTGATGGTGATGTGGTAGACCCGCTGGGGCTCAGAGCCGCCGGCCTCCACAGACGCCGGCCTGCCTCCGAGCGCCCGCGCGTAGGACCTGATCGCCTCGGCGGCCTCGGCCTGTTGCTCGAAGGGAGTGACCAGCGCCATGGGCTCGGCCGTCTCCGCACTCATCAGCGACGGCTCAGGGCCGAAGTTGCCGCCGCCGTCACCCTCGCCGTCGCTCGAATGGTTCTCCTGGATGTTCACCACGATGTTCGTCGTGAATGTCCGGTCGAGCTGCTCAAGCTGGCTGATGATGCGCGATACCGCGCCAGAAACCGCCTGCTCGGCCTCGTTCATCTCCGACTTGATGTTCGCGGCGAATCCACCGAGCTTGCCGGCCTTCTCAGCGGCCGGCGGGAGCTTGTTGAACTCGTCGATCATCTTCTTGCAGCCGTCGGTGACCTTCTGCTGCGCGTCCTTCATGGCCTCTTCGACCTTCTTGGTCGTGCCCGAGAAGTCGGAGGCCGCGGCCATGTCGGTCGGGAGCTTCTTGTACGCGGTGACCGCGTTGGTCACGCCCGTCGTCACTGCCTGAGCGATGTTGGTCATCTGGGTGGTGACGGCGGCTGTCACCCCGGTCGATCCGGTGGCCATCGCTGACGCGAGCTGTGTGGGGAGTTGCTGGAAAGCTGTCACGATGGCCGGCACGCCGGCTGTCACCGCCGTGGCGATGGCCGTCATCAGCGTGGTGACCGACTTGGACACGTCGGCGCTTTCGAGACCCTTGGTCATGCTCTGCCCGAGCTGGGTGAACGCCTCGCCCATCTTTGGGGCCGCCGCCGAGACGATGGTGGACATCTGGTCGAGCTTGGTCTGGAGCTCCTCAGGGGTCTTGGCGTTGCGGACCATCTCCGGCAGCGCGTTCATCACCGCTGCGAAGCTGGACTGGATCGCCTGACCGCTGGTGGAAACCTTGGAGGCGGATTCGTCCATCTTGATGCCCAGCATCGAGGCGATCTGAGACGCCTGGACCTGGTTCTCCATGCCCTGGAGCATGGCCCTGATCTGCTCGATGTTCTTAGGGCCGGCTGACGTGACCGCGCTGAGGACCTTCTGCATGTTGTCGGCCATGGCGGTGTTCAATCCGCCGCCGGCAGTCCTGGTCTCGTCGATCAGCTTCTGCATCTGATCGACCCAGGACTGCGAGATTTGTCCGCCTTCCACGGAAATCGTGTTCTTCAGCTCAAGGAACCGGGTGTAGAAACCCTGGCTGAGCTGGGCTCCCTTGCTGTCGCCGTCGGCAATCATCTGGTCGAGGCCGGAGGACCACGCCTGCTTGATCTGAGTCATCTGGCTTGCGGCCTCACCGACCGCAGCCGCCAGTGATGCTGAGAGCTGCTTGGCCAGGTTGGACGCCTTCTCGGCCGTGTTGTCGGCCTGGTCCATGAGCCCCTTCAGGTGCTCATTGGAGACGGTGACTGAGTCGGTGATCTTGCCGCTCAGCAGGTCCATGAAGTTGACGGTGTTCTCCACCGCGTTGCCGATGCTCGACGTCATCGACACGGCCACCTCGGCGGCCTTCGTGCCCAGGTCAACGAGGGCCACGGCGAAGTTGGTCAGCCCCTCGATCGTGCCGGGGTCAGAGAGCGCCTTGGCGAGCTGGTCTACCCCTGAAGCGAATGCGGTGATCACTGCCGGTGCCATCTGGGCGAAGGCGGCTGCGACCTGCTCCAGGGCGGGGGCCATGGCCGCCAGGCCGTCGGCGAGTGCCTTGGCCGCGGTGCCGTAGATCTCCTTGTTGGCGGCGAAAGCATCGAAAAGGCTCTTGAACGCCTCAGCGATGCCCATGATCACGTCAGGAGCAAAAGAGGAAAACGCTCCCGCCAGGTTGCCGATCGAGGGCAGCAGAAGGAGTGCCGCATCGGCGATGGCCTGGAACCCCGCGCCGATCTCTGGCGCCCAGGCCGACATGCTGGTGAAGAAGTCGCCTATCGCCTGACCGAGGGTCGCCATCCCGGACTGGATCTGATCCCAGAACCCGGAGGCCGCCAGGTCCTCCATGGCGTTGGCCATGCCGACCAACGCATTTGTAGCGAAGTCGGCCATGGCCTTGGCCAGGGGCTCAATGGCCTCTGCGGATGCTTGGAGCGCCAGGACGAAGGCGTCGTAGAAGGGCTGGCCTTCGCGCATCGCGTCGGCTGCCTTCGTGGCCATTTCGGCGAACTTCTCCAGCATCGGCTGAAGGGACTCACGGAAGCGATCCGTGAACGCGCTGACGGTGGCGTCCCACTCCTCACGCAGCTCCTTCGAGGACTGCATGAAGCTGTAGACCAGCCCTGCGAAGATGGCCGGCAGCGCGATCAGCGCCAGTGCCGCAACGGCCACACCACCGATCGCGATGGCGGCTGCGCCAGCCGCGACTACCACAGAACCCAGCAGAGCGACCAAGCCGGTGATCACGATTGCCGTGCCGCCCAGTTGGGCGACGGTGCCGACGACAGACAGGGCTGTGGAGCCAACGCTGCTGAGCACCGAGGACATCCCTGACCCAGCCGTGGAGACACTGGAGGCCGCACTTCCGGCCGCACTGCCAACCGCGCTGAACGCGCTAGTCAGCCCCGACAGCATCGAGGTAGCCCCCGACAGTGCGTTGGTAAGCAGAGCCCCGAAGTCACCGAGTACCTGCTTGGCCTTATCGAAGGAGCTGACGTCGATATCGACCTTGATCTTCTTGGTCTCGGTCCGCGTCAGCAGCTTCAGCTTGGCCTCGGCCGCCGCGGCGTCCAGATCCACATTGATCGTGAGCTTGCGCCCGTTCAGGCCGGCAAGCCGCTCCTGCGCCTTGGCAATGGCACCGTCGATAGCGCTGGTTTCGACATCGAGCCGCAGCTTCGCGGTCCGATCCTGAGCTGCGCGAGCGATGGCCGCCTCGGCGGCGGCAACGTCGGCATTGACCTCGATGTTGACCGAGTGCTTGCCCGAGGTGATCCGCTTGAGATCGGCCTCGAACTTCGCGAAGTCCGCCTCGATCTTGATGTCCAGTGACTCGTTGGCGTACCGGGCCAGCTCCGACTTGAGATCGGAGCCGAACCCGGAGGTGTCCGGGACGACCTTGACGCCAACTCGTGCGACTTCCTTGCGTGCGGGACTGGCCGCCATGAGATCCTCCTAGGCCCGCTCAATGGGGCGAGGAGGAGGCAGAGGGATAGCCGACCCTGGTCCGAGGTGCGCAGGAGCACCCTCACCCCGTAGACGGGAAAGCAGTGGTGTGGTCTTCGTGGGTTCGGGCTTGGTCTCCACGCCGGGCCTCGGGTACGGAGGAGGCGGCTTGAGCTTCTTCGGGTCCTTCGCCTTGGAGGCCGCGAAGAGGAAGGTGAGTCGCTGTACGGCGTCGAAGAGGTCCGCGACCATGTAGGCGTGACGGTCCCAGCCGGCGTACTCGGGGCCTCGCACTGCCGAGATGTACGCGGACTCTGGGGGTAGTTGCCTGATGAGCGCCAGGACGAGCTTGGGGGAGAGCCGGCCGCGGGCCAGGTCGCACAAGTCGATCTGGTAGATCCGACGGAAGTCGGCGACCAGCTCGTCCCCGTGGCTGTCTAGGAGCTCGATCAGGCAGAGGCTTCCCCCGGGCTACCAGCCGCGTTCCACTCGTTGAAGACGCGAGCGTGCATGGCGGGGGGCAGGTCGGCCAAGGACTTCTTCAGCGAGTCCTTCCGGTCAGAGACCGCCACGAGGATGTTGTCGATCGCGGCCAGGCGATCGAGGGAGTCCGCCTCCTGGTCAGCCACCTTCTTCAGCAGCACCTGCACGGTCTTCAGCTCGTCCTTGCTGAGCAGAAGCAGCGGGCGAAGCATGACCGTCTTGCCGTCCTTGGCGATGAACTCCAGAGACTTCTCAGCCATCTCCAGCTCGGCCTCGGCGACCAGGTCCGCATAGTTGAGAGCCATGAGGCTTCCTTTCTTCTTTCTTCTGGGGATGTAGGGATGGCGAAGCCCCGCCGCGCGGCCATCCCCAGACGCACGGCAGGGCTCGGTGCTCAGGCGGGCTTCGACACCACGCCTGAGCTGGAGAAAGAAGGAAGAAGGATCAGGGGGCCTGGTCGATCGTGAACGCCTGGCCCGTGCTCTCGCCGAAGTTGGTCTCCGCCTTGACCTGGACGGACAGGTCGCCCGTCTCCACGGGCGTGGGGACGGTGACGGTGACCTGCGTGCCGGTCGGCGTGGTGGTCACCTCGGTCCCCTCGTAGATGCCGAACCAGATGGTCACCGGAGCATGGAGGTTGGTACCGGTCAGCGTGACCCGAGTGCCCGGGGCGCTGGAGGCGGGGTTGATCGCGGTCACGGTCGGCGGGGTGACGACCACGGCCTTGCCCCACATGACGGGCGAGATCTCACCGAGACCGGCCACACCGCCCAGGACGGTGGCCTTGACCGGCATCTCCGTCAGCGCCGACGGGTCGTAGGTGACGCCCTCAGCACCGATCAGAGCCACTCGCTCGTAGTACTCGACCACATGGCGGTCGCCGTCCACGGCGACGATGAGCATCGCCTTGGTGCTCGCGGCCGGCACGTTCGGGATGACGAAGGAGCCATCCGCGGCGACCTGGCCACCGCCGTAGTAGAGCTTGTAGGTCTCCACCGTGAAGTCCGCCAGGTTCAGCGTGACCGTGTAGACCTTCGGCGGGTTGGTCGTCCGCAGGGACGGGTTTTGCCAGGTACCCAACACCTCCGGGTCGTCGCCTTCACTCTCGTGGGCGATGCCGTTCTCCAGCGAGGTGTTGCCGATCGACTCCCACGGGAAGCCGACGCTCTCGCGCAGGGTGCGCAGGTTGCGGATGTCCAGCGGCAGGGTGGGCTTGGGCGTGCCTTCGGGCGCGCAAAAGACATAGCCGGTGTTCGGGACCAGCACCGGGTCCTTGGTCAGATACGTAGGAGCCATTGCTACCAACCTCTTGATTGAGGGCATGCGGAAAGGAAGGGAGGTCACAGGGGAGGGGAGTTAGCGCAGCCCTCGCACGGAGATCTGGTAGGTCCCCTGGAACATGAAGGTGTCGCCGTGCTTGCTGCTCAAGCCGTCGTAGACCAGCGAGGGGGCGTTCACCTCGCGGAAGCCGAACAGGTATCCGGCTTCGTTGTCGCTGATGTAGCGGTAGTTCTCACGGCCCGCCGTGGTCATGGCCGCGGCTGCACGCCGGCCCAGCGTCGATGCATCGCCACGAGTGGAGGCAAACGCCTCGATCTCGAAGAAGCAGACGCTGTAGAGGTTCGGATGTCGAGAAGCCCCACCAGGAGTTGCCCGCACGACCAGGAAGTCCAGCCTGTCCCAGCCCTGCGGCGCCTGGCTGTAGATGCGAGACCGGCCGTTGGTGACCAGCTCGGGCATGTAGTGAGTCAGGGCCGCCATGATCGCCTTCTCCGGATCAGGGATCATCACATTTCCCTGACGGTCTGCTCGATCACGTAGGAGCCCTGAACTTGCTCGTCCGCCCAGCTGTTGTGGTGGCCGTAGTTGTAACCCAGCGCTCCCTCGTCGGAGATGCCGAAGAAGGCGTCCTTGGATCCCACACGTTCGGCAGACACGCTGCCGGCCATCCGGCCGGTTCGCTTGGCGATGTTGGCCTTCAGCTTGCGTGCGCCTCGGTTGGCGGTCTTGACCACCTCAGCGGTGACACCCTCCAGACCAGCCACGATCTCCTCGACGTCAGGATTCACCCAGACACTCACTCGGCGTCCCCCTTCAGCTCGGCCAGGAGCCAGACGTAGCGGATTCGCCGAGTCCTCCATTGCCGTGGGGCCTGGACCACCGTCCAGGTCTGGCCCTGGGCCTCAAGCCGAGTCCACTGCCGAACCTCATCCAGCGCGGGGGTCCACTTGATGATCACGGTGATTCGGGCGGCATCCGCCCAGCCCTGACCAGCGAACCTCATGTTGATCGCCCAGCCGGCACCGGCAAAACCGGTTGGCAGGATGAACGCCTTGTACTCCTTGGCGGTCTCGGCCGCCACGGGCGATTGCCCCGCGCCGTAGCCGTCATCCACCCACTTGGTGTCGAAGATCTTGACGACCTCGGGGGCTCTGTCCAGGAGCATCAGGCACCACTCCCGTCGTCCACAGTGGTATCGGGGATGTAGCGGCTGACGAGCTGGATAGAACCGATGCCGCTGCGGCGCTTATAGCGACGAAGCTGGGTCACCGTATCGGCCGACAGCACCACCACAGCGCCCTGGTGGGCGTAGCTGGTGGACAGGTCACCGACTCGGTCGGCAGCGACACCCGGGTCCTCGTTGAGATAGCGGATGACCTCGCGAGCAGTGATACCCCGCACACCTGCGGGCGCAGGGCTGGTAGGGGTGAACACGCGCCCCAGGAAGTCCTCCACCAGCGCTGTCACGTCAGTGATGAAGGCGTTGACCTGATCCAGTTGTGTGTCCTCGTACACCTGCCCTGTACGAGCCTCGATGTCCGCGACCGTGAGGATCACGCAGACTCCTTTCGAGCAGGGCAAAGCCCCCGGCCGAAGCCGGGGGCTCACCGGGTGAGCGAGGATCAGGGGGTAGCGGGCGTGCCGACGACGATCTCCTGCGGGGCGATCACCTTGGCGTCGTAGTGGATACGCGCCTTGACGGCCTCGGTGAAGCTGTCCTCCGGCTCGTAGGTCTTCATGTCGATGTTCGGGATGACCGCGGCCACCGAACCCCGAGTACCGAGGACCATGTCGATGGACGTCGCGGCGGTGTGGGTCGGGCCCACCAGCGCCTGCTTGCCTCGCCGGGTCACGCGCGGACCGACCGTGTTGGACACGATGACCGGGACACCAGCAACGGAGCCGATGAAGCCGGACACCATGATCGGCGACCCACCCCAGTGAGACGCGTCGATGAACTCCTTCATCTTCAGCAGCTCGCTACGAAGCGAGGTGCCGATGACCAGGAAGCGCTCCTTCTCCGAGTTGATGTCGTCCAGAAGGGCGATCATGTCCACGATCTGGTTGTAGCGACCAGCCGCGCCGGCAACCAGGGGGACGCGCTCGACCAGGCCATGCAGCGCCGCGGTGCCGCCGTCGCTGTTGGCGTCCTTGCCCAGGCCAGAGTTCGCGGCGGTCTCGATCGAACCCTGAACGATGGCCGTAGCCACCAGGGCGTCGAGGGCCAGAGCGGTCTTGCGGGCGCGCTGACGGACCAGCTCGTCCATCAGGCTGATGCCCTGCTTGGTCTGCATCTGGTGGAGCGAGTCAACCTCGAAGTTGAAGCTCGAACCCTTCGCGACCTGCATCTTGATGAAGTCGAGCTGCGCGCGGTCGCGCGTGCCGACAGTGCCGTACGCCGGCACGACACCCTTGTCCGTCACGGTGTCAACGAAGTGGGGGATCCTGATGGTGTCCCCCTCCTTCTTGAACTCGCCCTCGTAGACGCTCGTCCCGAAGAGGTTGCCGAGGACAAGCTGGTCCTCGGTGTCCACCAGGAGCTGGGCAGACCACATCTCGGGGATGAAGGTGCCCTGGACGTTGGCGGTCAGACGTGCGCCGGAGTCCTTGTAGAGGCCGTTAGTGAAGGTGGTAGCCAATGGAGAAGTCCTTCGTTATGGACATACGAAAGGCCCTCGGCGAGTGCCAAGGGCCTGGTATGCGGGGGTGTCAGATTTCGCCGCGAAGCAGCGCGTCCGCTCGGCCGTCCTTGCGGGCCTGGACACGCTCACGGGGGCTCAGCCGCGCGAACTCCTCCCGGGTGAGCTGGCCCGGTGTGCGCGAGTCGCTCTGCGGACCGATGCCGAGCCCCTGAGCGAACTTGGGGGCCTTCGGCTGGCCGCCGGCATAACCGGTGACGAACTCGTTGATCGCGGCGTCGTTCACATCGCCGTTCGCGATGAACTTGGAGGTGTCGAGCAGCGCCTGAACAGGCGTGAGATCCACGCCAGCTCGGGCTGCCGCGGCCTCCAGCTTGAGCTGCGCTCGCTCGGTAACGCTGGACGTGCGAACTTCCTGACGACCCTGCTCACGAGCCTCTTCAATGGCTCGCTCAGCGTCGGTCATACCGGCCTTGCGAAGGCCGTCCAACTCCCTGGTGGCCTTCTCCCAGTTGCTCTCGTGCTTGCGGGAGAATCCCTTCCACTTCTCGGCCTCGGACTTCCAGTAGTCGAGGTCGCCCGAGTTGCCATCCTCCTGAATTTGGACAGGCGGATTGGCGTCGGCCGGGGGAGTGGTCTGGTCGTTGGCAGGGGTGTTCGTGTCCATCAGGTTCCTTCTCCATGTCGGATCGGGGGCATAAAAGAAGCCCCCGCCATGTCGGCTAGGGCTCGGGTGGTGCGGGTATTACGCGGCGCGCTTCTGGCGCTCGACCGAGGCGCTCTTGTCCTGAGCGGTCGGTGCCTTGGCCTCGCCACGAGCGGGAGGCTTGCTGCCGGCCGAGCCCGGTTGAATGGGCTTACCGGTGAGAGGGTCCACGTCCTTAGGGCCGTACTTGTCGTCCAGCTCCTTCTGACGCTTCATCTGCTCCTCACGCATCGAGTCGAAACGCTCGATCTGCGTGGGGGTGTAGCCGTACTCCTCCTGGAGCTGCTTGTCAGGAACGCCCAGTTCCTTCATCTTCAGCAGGGAGTCGGCTAGCTGCGCCTTGCTGCGGTACTCGGGGTCCTCCCAGATGACCTCTGCGCTGTACGCCTCGGCCTTGGACGTGTCGCCCTCAACCAGGAAAGCCAGTCGCAGAGCCTCTTCCCAGGACTCTCCGAAGTGCAGCATCCGCTCGCGAGCCTTGGCCACTAGGCCGGCCTCGGCTGCGGTGATGCTCTCGCCGGACGGCGCTTGACCGCCGTTCAACAAGAAGTAATGAAATGGCACCCTCGACTGGCTGGCCATGTGCTGGACCAGCATGTCGATGAGCACTACGTAGTTCGACAGGTCCGCTGCCTCGAACTGCCCCCACTTGGCGTCAGGGTTGTCCAAGGTCAGGATGCGGTCGATGTAAGCCTTGATCGCTTCCTGGCGGGCGCCCTCAATCTCGTCAGCCGTGGGGTTCTCCGGAAGCGGCTCGACGCCGCTCAGGACCCTCTGTGGGAAGGCAGCGAACTCACTCGCCACAAGGGCATCCGCGGCGACCTTGTTGATGGCGTCCTGCACCGGGATGATCGCCGCAAGCTCCGAGAACGGAGTCAGCTTCAGCCGGGTCCTGTTGAGCAGCGGGATGACCGGGACTACGCCGAGGGGGTTGGACTCGCCTACAGGCTCAGTCCAGAAGCGGCCCTCACCGTCACCTTCGCGATTGGATCTCCAGACGCCGTCAGGCAGCCAGAGCGTGGAGTGCTCGGTGCCCCAGTCGTCGATGTACCACTTCAGCGCAGCCGCGCGCTTGCGGCGCGAGCCAGGCTCGTACTGAACGGTGACTTCCTCGGCGGACTCAGGCACGATGAGCGCCTTGTCCTCGTCGTCACCCCACACCGTCAGGTAGGCCGAGCCGCCCATCAGGGCGTCGATGTGGGCCCCGTTGCTCTCGGCGTCGAGGTAGTTCCGCTGCCAGATCTCGTTGGCGTCTTTGTCCGCAGGCTCCTCGGCCTCCATGCGGAAGCCCTGGATGCGGAGACGCTCGCTGACGCTGTCCACGACCAGCGGGCAGAAGTTGTCCCGCCAGCCGACGAAGAGATCACCGAAGATCTCGGAGAACTTCTTCTGGGCATAGCTCAGGATCTTGTTCTCGGAGTCGTAGTACGTCGAGTACTTCCGCACGTCAGAGCGCTGTGAGCTCAGCTTGCCTTCGAGGTAGTTGATCCATTCCAGCGGACTCTGGGGTCGGCCTCCAAGCCGTCCTGGCACTGCCATCCTCCTGACTGCCAGCCTCTTATATCGAGGCAAAAAAAGAGAGAAGCGGGCAGTTAATTGCCAACCTCATGAATCTGGGCAAAAAAAGAGAGATGAGCCGATCTACGCCCTTAGTAGGTGCGGATGCGTGCGCGTCGGCGAACCTTCATGCGCCCGTCAGCTATGGCCTCGCCTCGGGCTTCGTAGGCCAGGACTGCCGCAATCGCGGCGTCGATCTTCTTCCGGGACTTCTTCGACTCCTTGCGGATCAGGAGCCCCTGAGGGACCTCGTAGGTCACCGCGTTGGTGATGTGTCGGCCGAGGTCGGGGTTGCCGTCGTGGCAGATCTCCTCGGCCAGATGAGCCGCAGAGTGGAAGCGCTCGATGGCCTCGACCATCTGGCGGGCTCGCTGCGGTGAGAACTCGTAGACGATGTCCCGGCCGTCGCGGTCGGCCTCCTTGAAGTCCAAGGCCCAGGTGCCGACGACGTTTTGCCAGTAGGAGGGGTCCGCGTAGACCCACTCGACTTTGAAGGTCTCCCGCGCCTGGCGCATCCTCTTGTCCACCAGGAGCGTGTCCACCTGCCACTCACGGAGAGGATCGTTGGGGTCCTCGTCCAGGTGGATGATGAACAGCTTGCCGTCACGGAGACGGCAGCCCACGATCGCCGTGGCGTCGCTGTAGAGCGAGCCGTCGAAGCCAATCGCGATCTGATCGCCGGCCTTGATCGGGTCATCATCGTTCCGGAGCCCGTCCCAGATGGGCTTGGCAATCCAGTTCTCCGCCGATTCTTGGATCTTGTTCAGGTAGAAGCGGTACGCCTGGGCCACGCTCGTACGCGGGTCCTGAATCGCTTCGATCAGGCCCTCAATGTCCACCCAGTGCGAGTCGCCGTACGCCTGCTTCAGGCCGAGCCTGACGGCGTCCTCGTCCTTGAGGTCGATCTCATCGGAGTCGGCCTCTACGCAGTCGTAGAGCAGCTTGCCGTTGGGCTTCTTCTGGTACGCCTCGTAGGTCCGCTGAGCCACGCTGTCTTCGTTCGGATTGAACGCATTCGTGCTCTCGACAAAGCGAGAGCCCGCGCCGGCTGTCTTGCGGATGTTGCGGTCCAGTACCTCGAACACGGCGGTGCCGCCGTTGTTCGGCACCCAGTGGTGCGTCTCGTCGGCCACCACGAATGTGGGCCTCGCGCCCTCCAAGCCACGGCTGGAGCTCGTGACGGGCTCGATACGACCGGGTCGACCGGAGCGGAACTGGATCCGCTCCTTGCCGAGCTCCAGATCGAACTCGACCTCTGCCGGCGAGTTCGCCAGCATTCCGCGGATCATGTCTCGCGTGTTCGCGGTCTGGTCGATCGAGGTGGCAGCGATCTGCACCAGCGGCAGGCCAACGGCCTTGCCGACGGGGAAGCCTGCCTCGTCGAAGTGGCTGAATCGACAGGGGCCGATGAACTCGATGATGGCCAGGGCAGCGAGGACGGGGGTCTTGCCCCAGCCCTTCGACCGCCTGAGGGCTGCCGTGTCGTAGAGCCACTTGCCCTTGTCGTCGATGGCGTAGAGCCACAGGATGAAGCGCTTCTGCTCGACGCTGAACTGCCACGGCTGGCCGGCGTTCTCGCCGTCCGGCTGGACCAGGTAGCGCTCACCCCAGCGCAGGATCTGGTAGCCCAGGCTCCGTGTCGGGTGGGGGACTCCCTCGGGGAGGTTGCCGGTTTGCATGCGGCATCACCTCCCGGCCCCCTGGGGAGCTACGATTAAGTTGTGATTCCTGGAGTAGGCGTCATAGCGCTCCCGAGCGCGGACCAGGCCGAGCGCGATGACGAGCGCGAATGCGTGAGCCGCATGGAAACGCGCAGGAGAAGGCGAGCGGAGCTCTGGGCTTTCACCGGCATGTGGGGCGTCGGGGCGGCCACCTGTGGCACCGTCTCAATGACAGGGCCAATTGTACCGCAAATTGATAGTTGGCTGGCGGGCTTCTTTTTTGTCTGCGCAGCTTGCGCGCTTACACGCTTTGTGGTTCTCGGCGGGGAGGTACTCCGACGCCCGATCGTGCGCGGGAAGCATCATCGATCGCTTGTCGTGGGGCTTCGTCAGCCAGGGTGGAAGGCATTGCTGTGGCTGCTGGGAGTGCTATTCGGTGCAGTGGCCGGAGCTATGGTTGCCAAGGCGTTCGACATCTGGATTTGGTGACTGCTTGGCCGCTCACGCGCCCCCGAGTTGTCTCCACAGCTCCATGTCGCAACAGAGCTTGCCTGTTTGCACAGGCATCACCCCTGGCGTTATGAAGTTGAAGGTCGTAAGGATCTATGCGCTGGGTAAAGACGCTTGTGCGTGGGTTACCGCGCCATCGGTTGGCTGCGGAGGCGGTCAGATGCTGCGATGGAGAGGCGCCATCATGGGATGTCTCAGAGCGACCGTCGGCATCATCTTCATGCTTATAAGCATCTTGGCCTGGATCTGGGGACTCATCGAACTGTGCCTGTGGGGCTTCAAGGGCACCGGATTCCTACTGCCACACTTGCCCGATGGCTCCTGGGTCTGGCTATTGCTGTTCAACATCATCTCGGCCATCTGGGTGAATGCGATATCGGACAAACCCGATAAACCCGACAAGCCCGTGAACCCTTACCTCATTGGTCGTTTTGCTTGGGCATGCCAGCTTTGCGGGTCCGAAGATCACTCGACCGAGTACCACGCGGGTCGGTAAGAATTCCGGGGTCACGCGCCCCCTAGCTGCCGGTACAGCTCGAAGTCGGCGACGTTCTCAGGCTGCGAATCGGGCTTGTCATCGCCCTTCTTCTCGGGCTTGCCCATCCGCAGGCGCATGCGGTCAGTGACGGTGGCACCGAGGAGGCTCTCGTTCTGTCTGATCTCGGCCAGGGCGTTGTGGCCTGGCCGGCGGTAGTACGCCTCGACGAGCGGGGCCAGCATCTGCAAGCGCTGCCAGTCGGTCGCCTTGAAGCTCTCCGACTGCTCGGACTCAGCCCAGGTGTCCCACCAGCGAAGGGTGGCCACGCTGTAGGAGTCCCTCTTGAACAGCTTCTTCAGCTTGTCTGGTACGTCCTCGTCGCCCTCAAGGTGGCTTAAGTCCACCGCGTTGCGACGGACGGCGTTCTCCTTGGGGGCGGGACCTCGTCCCGCCACGCTCACTTACCTCGGGAGTTACGAGCGCGGGCACCGCGCTGGGGGTTGTCCTGGCCCGGAGGGACCGGCTTGGCACCCTTGGCGCCAGGCTTCTGTGCAGCCTTGGTGGTCGGCTTGGTCTCGACGGGCTTGCCAGCCTTGGCCGGCGTACGCCTCGGAGCTGCCATGTGCATCACCCTCCATGTAGAAGAAAGAAGTAAAGAGGTTGGCATGGGCCCCCACCGTCCGCATGCCTGCCAGCCCCCCAGCCCTTAGCCGGATCGTTGCTGGCGTCCCGAGATGGGCCCTCAGGCCCAGTAGCCGTAGCCGACGAGTTGACGGGATCCTTCCTCGGCTTAGGCCGATGCTTGGAAGGAGTAGAAGCAGAAGTAGTTGCCGGCGCATGAGTTGCACGGGGCGGCCGAGTCGTCCCATCGGCCACAGCCGAGGGCGAAGGTGTCGGTGTCGCCGACGGCCTCGGCGAGGTCCGGGTACTCGGGCTCGGGGTCTGGGCCGCGATCGGCAAGGGTGTCGAAGGCGGTGTCGCCTTCACCGTCAAGGAAGCAAGGAGTGGGACATGAGCCACACCAGCTTCCTGGGCTACAGCTCTCGGTGAAGTTGTCATAGGTCATGTGCGTCGCGCCCTCCCTCGCGCTGCCTCCCCCTGGGTCTTCTCGTGGTGGCATGGCCCGCAGATGCAGGCCAGGTTGGAAAGGTCCCAGGAGCCGCCTTCGGCGACTGAGCGGATGTGGTCAACGATCTGGCCGTGGGATCCGCAGAGGTAGCACCGGTCTCTGTCTCGCCGTCTGACACGACGTACTAGCGTCGCGGCGTTGGATGGCCGGTCCCTGTTCCGTGGACTCTGGTGAGCCCATGGCTGGTAACAGGCTTCACATCGACCCTTCTTGGTGGCTGCCTTCCGGCAGCCCTTCTCAAGGCACTTGGAGGGTGCTCGTGGCAGGGAGATCACCTCCAGGAGATCGGACTCAGAACTGGAGGTGATGAAGAAGAAAGAACTCCCTAGGTCGGGCTTCAAGGCCCGACCAGTAGTAAGGGGTAACTAAGTAAGTAGGCCCCTTTAAGGGGGCCTCTTTAAGGAGTAGGTAAGTACCCCCTTGTAGTCCCCCCACGGGGGGGAAGGGAGGAGAGCACGCTTGGTATCTGCGCTGCTCCCTCTTTCCCCTTCCCTATGTGTATATCCCCCGGCGGATCCCAGATCCCGCCGGGTTTCCGGGCTGTGACCTTCGTCACATGACCTGAGCTGGGCTTCCGCCCTCGCGGGTGGCAACGTGGATCTTCCCGCTGACGGATCTTGCGTGGTAGACTACACGCGGGTAAGTGTCCAGTACTGGTGCCAGTGCCAGCCGACGCACACCGTCTGCACTGACATGACGCCGCCTCGGGGCAGTACGGTGTGCCGGATCGGCACCGGGCCCGCCGCCCACTCGCGGCACGCCCGTACCAGATGACGCTGCTCGTCGAGCGTCAGCCAGCTCGGCGCGTGCACGGCGCCTGGAGCGATCTCTCGTGTCGGGAGTGGGATCATGCCGGGTCCCGATGGATCAGGTTGCGGCTGATTCGCCAGGTGGTGCCGTCGATGTCCGCTCCGCGCATGCCCTCCAGTGTTCCAGGCGGGGCCAGGGCGACGGCTTGCGCGGTGGAGGCGAAGCCGAACGTACGGCCGGGGTCCCAGTCGGTGCTCTGCCGGAGGCGTTCGCTCATCCGGGCCCAGCCCAGTGGCGCCCCCGCCACCACCCACGCGTCCGGCGGGCCCGCCACGAACCGCCTGGCCTGCCGGAGCCACGACGCCGCCTCCTCCGGCCAGTCGACAACGCCCAGCACAATCCCTTCCCACGCGCTGTCCGCCTGAGGGCCGCTTTCCCACGCGGCGGCGAACGCCTTCGCGGAGAGGGCGGCGTCGCGGCCGTGACCGATCACGACAGCCGTCACGCGCGGCCGGGCCGCGGCCAGCAGGCCGAGCAGTCCGCCCAGCTCAGCCGCCGTATGCCCAGCCATCGCCCGTTCGGCCGCCGCCTGTTCCGTCTTCCATATCTGGTACGCCTGCGGCAAACACACCGCGCACGGCCGGTATCCAGCCGCGATGGCCGTCACCTCGTCCGCGAAGAACACCCGTTCCCGCACATACCCCCCACGCGAGATCGCCCGCCGGGCCGACGGGCAGTCCAGCCGCCCGTACAGCCGTGCCCGCCGATGCCCGCCCAGTGTCCCGGGCAGCACGCTGACGTACGGCCAGCCGTCGGCCCCGATCAGCGTGTACGTCACGAGGCGTCGTGGAAGACGAGGCCCAGCGTGTGCCGCAACCCCGAGCGGACCGTGCTGACCCCGTGCCGCACCGGCGACGCCGACCACCCGCGCGAGGACCGCACGGGCCGGTCCCGGGTGGTGAAGATCAGCCCGTGCCCCTGCGGCAGCAGGGTCACCGTCCCGCGCGACTGCGCCCGAGGGCGCTGTTCCACCAGCAGGAACTCGCCCCCGGTGTAGTCGTCGCCCGGCTTGTCGAGCCCGATGACCACCTGCAGCGGGAACACCAGGTCCCCGTACAGGTCGCGGTGCAGGGCGTTCCAGTCGCCCTCCTGGTAACGCAGCAGGATGGGCGTCGGCTTGGTCTGCCCGGCTTCGTGGCACATGTCCAGCCACTCGGCGAAGTCGTCCGGCCAGGGCGCGGGCTGCCCCAGGCGGGCGGCCCAGTCGCGGGCGATGGGCAGCAGGTGCGGGTAGAACGCCGCCCGCAGCTCCGCCACCAGCGGCGGGAAGGGCTCGCGGAAGTAGCGGTACTGCCCGCGGCCGAACCGGTAGCGCTCCATGTCGATCGTGGAACGGAACCGGCCGACCTCGCCGTACAGGTTCGCGATCTCCTTGCAGTCGGCCGGAGAGAGGACCGGCGGCGTCAGCGCGCAGCCGTACGCGTTGACCTCCTCGGTCAGGGCCGTCCAGTCGGCCTTCATGATGTCCTCCATCAGATGAGCTGCGGCTGCAGCGCGCCTTCGAGCGTGAGCAGCGCGTGCTTGCGTTCGACGCCGGCCGCGTAGCCGGTCAGGGAGCCGTTCGCGCCGACGACGCGGTGGCAGGCGCGGATGACGAGCAGCGGGTTCGCGCCGATGGCCGCGCCGACCGCGCGGATCCGGTCGCGTGCCACGCCGATGCTCGCGGCGAGCTCGCCGTACGTCGTGGTGGTCCCGTACGGGACGGCGTCCACGGCGGCCCAGACCCGCTCCTGGAAGGCGGTGCCGCCCGAGACGCGGTCCAGGTCGAAGGCCGTCCGCTCGCCCGCGAAGTACTCGCGGAGCTGACGCTCGGCCTCGGCGAACGCGCCAGGGTCCCGCCGCCACTCGGGGCGCACGGCACCACCGAACGCCACACGGGTCAGTACGGGGTCGCCTACGAGCAGGATCTCGCCCAGTGGGCTGTCGATCGTTGTGTAGATGCTCATACTCTCTACAACACCGCCACCAGCCAGAAAGTCAGCGGTTTTCGGACCTTTGGGCATACCGATGCCCGCACGTTCGCAGGCATGGACGGGGACGGTATGTTACGCGCGTGCTCTCCACACCGCGTCCGGACGACCGCGTCGCATCCGCCTTCCGATTCGCCACCGAGCTGGTCGCCTGGGTCGCGACTCCGTGGGCCCTGGCCGCCCATTCCGTGCCGCTGGCCGTGCTGTCGGTGGTGGTGCTGATCGGGTTGCCGACGCTGTTCTCCACTCCGGGTGACAAGCGGAATGTGATCGTCGCGGTGCCTGGGGCGGTGACGATCGCGCTGGTCGTTCTGCAGGTCGTGGCCGCCGTGGTGGCGGCGTGGGCCGCCTGGCACGTGTTCGCCGCCGTGCTGGTGTCCGTGCTGGCCGTGGTAACCGTGGTGCTGGAGCTGCCGCGCTGGCGGTGGCTCGTCTCAAACGCTCGCGTTCACGGCGCTGTTGATGATGGCGGTCGTGAACGGTGAGGGCGAGGCCGTCAAGGGCGGAGTCCGTCCAGCAGGACGGTGAGGTAGGCGTCGGTGAGTTCCCGGGACGGCGGCTGAATACGAGCGACCGCTAGGGCGGTCTGGCCGATCAGAGTCGTGATGATGGCGGGGTCGATGTCGGTGCGGACCGCGCCGTCGCGGCGTGCCCCGTCGATCATCTCCTCGACGGCGCGGACGAGGTCGGCGCGCAGGGCCGTGGTGGCGGGTAGGTCCAGGCCGCCTAGCTGGTCGTTGATGGCGTAGTGCGCGGCCTGGAAGGCGATCAGCTCGCGGAGGAAGATCCGCAGGGCCTGCGTGGGCGTGGTCTCGGCGAGGAGGTCGCGGGCATGCTGCACCACCGGTTCAAGGAGCCGGGACACAGCGGCGTCCAGGAGTGCGTCCTTGCCGCCGAAGGCGCGCACGACAGTCGCCGCCCCCAGGCCCGCCTTCTTGGCGATGGCCTCGACAGTAAGGGATACGCCCGGCTCGGTCAGTAGCGCGGTGGCCGCGTCCAGGGCGAGCCGGCGATTGCGAACGGCGTCGGCCCGGCGCGGGGGTTCAGCGGATGTTGACAACTGGAATGCTCATTTCACATAATCAACTGGAACGTCCATTTCAGTTATCGTAGCGCGAAGGAGTCCCCATGAACGAGCGGATCCTGATCTCCGGCGCGAGCATCGCCGGCCTGACCCTGGCCCACTGGCTGGCCCGGCACGGCTTCAAGCCCACCGTGGTCGAGCGCGCCCCGGCGCTGCGTTCCGGCGGCAACGGGGTGGACGTGCGCGACAACGCCGTCGAGGTGATCGAGCGGATGGGACTCCTGTCACGGGTCCGCGAGCTCGCCACCGATGTACACGGCATGAAGTTCGTCGACGCCGACGACCGGGCCGTCGCCCGGATCGACACCCGGGACCCGGCCTCCGTCGAGATCATGCGCGGTGACCTGGTGGCCCTGCTGCACGAGGTGACCGACGCCGAGTACTTGTTCGGCGACTCCATCCTCGGCCTGCGGCAGGACGACGACGGGGTGACGGTCACCTTCGAGCACGCGCCTGCCCGCCGCTTCGACCTGGTCGTCGGCGCCGACGGCATGCACTCCAACGTCCGCCGTCTCGCCTTCGGCACCGAAGAGCAGTTCGTCCAGTTCAAGGACCACTACTTCGCCTTCGCCGATGCCGACGCCTCGCTCGGTGAGGACCGCTGGGTGACGATGTTCAACACGCCGGGCAAGATGA
Organism: Nonomuraea sp. NPDC049129; assembly: GCF_040648495.1. NCBI lineage: Bacteria > Bacillati > Actinomycetota > Actinomycetes > Streptosporangiales > Streptosporangiaceae > Nonomuraea > Nonomuraea sp. NPDC049129. Next base: position 521,905 of record NZ_JBEZDU010000004.1, read on the forward strand.
CCGGAATCTACCGATCCGGCAACCACGCTCAGGCCAAGGCGTACTTCATCTTCCGCTCCGCGCCGCTGAAGTTCGACCACCGGGACGTCGCCGAGCACAAGCGACTGATCGGCGAGGCGTTCGGGGACGACCCGTCCTGGCGGGCCGCGGAACTGCTCGACACGGCCCTGGCCGACCCCGACTTCTACTTCGACGCCCTTGGCCAGGTGCGGATGGACTCCTGGTCCAGCGGCCGCATCACGCTCGTCGGCGACGCCGCCTGGTGCGCGTCCCCCGCCTCGGGCGCGGGCGCGGAACTGGCTCTGGTCGGTGCCTACCGCCTCGCCGGAGAACTCGCCGCCGCAGGCGGCGACCACCGCATCGCCTTCACCCGCTACGACCTCGCCCACCGTCCGCTGGTCGTCAAGAAGCAGCAGATCGGTCCTAACGTCCGCCTCATGGTGCCCAAGACCGAAGGCGGCCGGTGCGTCCGCGACGTCGTCGCCCGCCTGCCGTTGATGAAGGCGATCGGCGCGGTGGAGCGCCGGGTGCAGGCCAGGAACGCCCGGCCTCTGCCGGAGTACGCCCCAGCCCGCTAGGTGGTGTGGCTGCGGTCGGGCCGGCCTGGCGGCCCAGGGCGCGCCGGCCGCCGTCATCGGGGATATGCCCGAGCTTTGACGTCTACGGCCTTTCGGTTCGCCACTGAGTAGCCGTAGACGTGATATGTCGGTGTTGTATAGCCTTTCTGGAGGTTCTCCCGGGACTCAAGGGGCCTATGAACAGGCTGGCTGACGAGGACTTGGCGCTGCTGCTGCTGATCCGGTCCTTCGAACGGAAGCTGCTCGCGCTCTTCGAGCGGGGCGAGCTCAACGGCACCACCCACACCTGCCTCGGGCAGGAGTACGTCCCCGTCTCCCTGCGCCCGTTGCTCCGTGACGGTGACTGGGTCTTCAGCAACCATCGCGGTCACGGCCACTATCTGGCCCGGTTCGAGGATCCCGAAGGGCTGCTGGCCGAGATCATGGGCCGGAAGGGCGCCGTGTGCGATGGGGTGGGCGGCAGCCAGCATCTGCGCCGCGACCGCTACCTGTCGACCGGCGTACAGGGGCAGAGCATGCCGGTGGCCACCGGGGTCGCCCTGCACCTGAAGCGGCGCGAGCCCGGCGGGCTCGCCTGCGTCTACATCGGTGACGGTACGTGGGGCGAGGGGGCGGTGTACGAGGCGCTGAACATGGCGCAGCTCTGGCGGCTGCCGCTGCTCGTGGTGGTCGAGCACAACGGCATCGCCCAGTCCACGCCGACGGAGCTCCAGATGGCGGGAACCATCGCGGGGCGGGCGGCGGCCTTCGGGATCGAGCACACCCGGGTGACTAGCTTGGATATTTCCGAAATAAGGCGTCATCTAGCACCGTTGGTGGAGACGGTCAGGGGTGGTGCACCGTTGGTGGTGGAGTTCGCCACGCACCGCCTCGGACCGCACAGCAAGGGCGACGACACCCGCCCGCCGGACGCCGTACGCCCCGACTGGTACGCCGCCTACCAGACCGAACACGCCGACCAGTCGGCCCGCCTCGAAGCGGCGGCCCGCGCCCGCATCGACGTGATCGCCGACGAAGTGGCTGCCAGACCCCCAGCCGTCTGGACGTCCGCGTGAGGGTCGGTGAGAACCTCAACCAGGCCCTGCACGGTCTGCTCGGCGACGACCCCGCCGTCTACATGCTTGGCGAGGACCTTCTGGACCCCTACGGCGGCGCCTTCAAGATCACCCGTGGCCTGTCCACCCGCTTCCCCGACCGCGTCCTGACGACGCCGCTGAGCGAGGGCGCGATCGTCGGCGCCGCCTCCGGCCTCGCGCTGGCGGGGGAGAAGGCCGTCGTCGAGATGATGTTCGGCGACTTCGCCGCGCTCGCCTTCGACCAGATCGTGAACTTCGCCGGCAAATCGGTCTCCATGTACGGCCACCGCGTCCCGCTGCCGCTGGTCATCCGCTGCCCCTCGGGCGGCAACCGCGGCTACGGTCCCACCCACAGCCAGAACCTCCAGAAGCACTTCATCGGCGTGCCCGGCCTCTCGCTGTTCGAGATGTCGCCGTTCCACGACAACCGCGCCGTTCTCGACCGCATGCTCGCCCTGGAAGAGCCCTGCCTGCTCTTCGAGGACAAGGTCCTCTACACCCGCCGGATGTACGAGGTGGACGAGCTGTTCTCCTGGGACCTGGTCGAGGACGTGGCCGTGGTGCGATTCGACGGCGACCTCGACTACGCGGTGATCGCCCCCGGCGGCGTGGCGCACCGGGCCATCGCCGCCATGCGTACGCTGCTGCTCTCCCACGACCTCGCCGGGGCGCTGCTCGTCCCGTCGCGCCTGTACCCGTTCGACCCCACCGCCGTGCTGCCGCTGCTCGGACAGGTGGGGCTGGTCTGTGTGGCGGAGGACGGCAGCGCGGGCGGCACCTGGGGCAGCCACCTGGCCGCCGACCTGCACACCAGGCTGTGGGGCTCGCTCCGGCGGCCGATCCGCCTGGTCAGCTCGGCCGACAGCGTGATCCCCACCGCCTCGCACCTGGAGCGTGCCGTGGTACTGCAGGACAGCACGATCAGCAGGGCCGTACTGGAGGCGCTCGATGGATGAGATCCGGGTCCCGAAACTGAACAACAACGACTCGGAGTACACGCTGCTGGAGTGGCTGGCGGCCGACGGCGCGCGGGTGTGGCGAAATGACCCGCTGGTGACGCTGGAGACGTCCAAGGCGGTGGAGGAGCTGGTCAGCGAGCAGGACGGGGTGCTCACCCAACTCGTAGGGGCCGGCGCGTCATGCGCCCCCGGCCAGCTGATCGCCCGAATCGGCCCGAAGCCGACCCTGCCCGAGGCGGAGGAGCCGGTGCCCGCCGTCGAAGGCGGGCCGATCATCACGGCACCGGCCCGCGCGCTGCTGGACGAACTCGGCCTCGACCCCGCGCTGGTGGCCGGGCTGGAGGTCAAGGTGGTACGCCGAGCCGACGTGGAACGGCTCGCGGCAGCACCTCCCAAAAGCGGCCAGGCCCACACGCTCTCCAACCACCAGCGCGCAGTCGCCAGGACCGTGACCCTGTCGCACCAGACCATCCCCGCCGGATACACCGCGATAAAAGTAGACGTGACCCCGGCCCAGAAGACGGCCCGGGCCCTGACCAGACGGCTACGCAAGCTGATCGGCCTGCCCGACCTGCTCGTCGCCGCCGTCGCCCGGCTGCACGCCGACTTCCCGATGTTCTTCGCCGAACTCATCGACGACAGGACTGCCCGCATCCCTGACCAGCCACGCGTAGGCGTCACGATCGACATGGGCGCCGGCCTCTACGTGCCGGTGATCCGCGACCGTCTGGCCGTACCGGACATCGCCGACCGCCTGGCCGAATTCCGCGGACTCGCCCAGCACGGCGGTTTCACCGAGGCCCACCTCACCGGCGGGAACATCGTCGTCACCCTCCACCACGACGCCGACATCATCATGGCCATTCCGATCATCTTCCCCGGCCAGACCTGCGCCATCGCCCTCACCTCACCGCAGTCGGACGGCGAGCGGATGGCAGCGGCGATCGGCCTGGCCTACGACCACCGGCTGATCAACGGCAGGGACGTCGTCCTGTTCCTGCAGGCGTTGAAGGAGATCCTAGAGACTGCGCCCGAGAGCCTGTAGTCCGACCAGGTCGTCCGGGGTCGCGTCGGCGCTCCGGTCGAGCAGGCCCGGCAGCCGCGACCGCAGCGACACCGCCGCGAGCGCCGCCATCGCCACGGCGAACAGCACGTACATCAGCCCCACCCCACGTCCGGCGCCGGTGCCGATGAGCGCGCCGACGGTGGAGGCGAGCGGGCCGTGGGGGGCGAGCAGCGGGTCGAACACCGCCGCCCCGTACGGTGCCACGAGCCCGAAGCCGAGCGGCAGTGTGGACCAGGCGATCAGTGTGTTCAGCGCGAACACCCGCCCGTGGAACCGCTGCGGCACCTTCACCTGCACGATCGTGGCGTAGACACCGTTCAGCAGCGTCAGCCACAGCGACATCCCGAACGCCCCGATCCCGATCGTCACCAGATCCGCCCGCAACCCCGTGACCAGGCAGAACGCCGCCAGCGCCAGCGTGCACCACAGCACCGCTCGCATCCGCCCCCGGCTCGGCCCGCCCCAGGCCGTCATGGTCAGACCGCCGAGGAAGACCCCCAGCCCGGACACGAACGAGATCCGGCCCACGTCCTGCAGCGTGCCGAAGGAGAGCACCAGCGGCGAGATCAGCAGGAACAGGGGGGACAGGAAGACGTTCAGCACCGCGAAGTAGAGGAGCATCTGACGGAAGCCCAGGTTGCCCCAGGAGTAGCGGAACCCGGCCGCCATCTCCGCCAGGACCGGCTCCTTCCGGCGCCAGGCCATCGCGGCGGGGAAGCGCACCAGCAGTGTCACCCCGATCGCGAACACGTAACTGGCCACGTCGAGCACCAGGATCCCCTCCAGCCCGATCACGGCCATCAGCCCGACGGCCGCGAGGGGGACGAGCAGCTGTGTCATGCCACCGGCCATCTGGACGATGCCGTTGGCGTGCCCGAGGTACCGCTTGGGGACCAGTTGCGGCACCGCCGAGGTGTAGGCCAGCCGCTGGAACGTCAGCGCCACCGACAGCAGCGCGAGGAGCGGATAGACGTGCCAGGTCTGCAGGTTCCCGGTCCAGAGCAGTGTTCCGAAGACGAGCTGGGTGCCGACGGCGGCGGCGTCACCGCCGAGCATGACGGCCCGCCGGTTCCCGCGATCGACGATCGCCCCCGCCAGCGGCGCCACCACCATCCCCGGGACCAGCCCGACCACCGACAGCAGGGCGAACTGCGCCAGCGAGCCCGTGGTCAGATAGATCCAGATGGGGATGGCGAACCCGGTCAGCGCCGACCCCAGAAGGGACACCAGCTGACCACTGGCGACGGCCGTGAACCGCTTCATGCTCGGCTGCGGGCCGGTCGCGACGGCCGACACCCCGCCCCGCGACACCTCCCGCACCCGCCAACTGGCCCCACTCACCGCCGCCGCGCCGCCTGAGCTCACCGCCTCCGCATCACCCGGGCTCGCTGCCTCCGCGTCGCCTGAACTCGCTGCCTCCGCACCGCCTGACGCGATGGCGACGTGGGTTCGGGTGACGATCTCGGCGAGCTCCGCCGCCCGATATTTCAGGAAAAAGTGTCCGGCCTCGTCCAGCTCCACCACGGCGGCCGTGGGCGCGAGGAAGTGCCACTCGCGGTATCGCTCCTCGAAGTACTCGGTCGCCGGATCGTGCTCTCCCGCCACGCTGACGATCGGCGCCCGCAGCCGCTCCACCGAGCTCGCGAACAGCCCGGTGAAGTACTCCTCCGCGGCCTCGCTGTCGCGCCGCATGTTCCTGATGATGTGCCGAGCCTGCCCCGGCTCCAGGTCGCCCATGTCGAGCCCCATGGACATCAGCCAGTTGGCGTAGCTCCGGTCGCTACGGAGGAACTCGCGCCTGGCCAGCTTGGACAGCAGCGCCATGGGCCCCTTACCAGGGCGGGCGAAGGGGTAGATCGCCCCGATGTACACCGCTTCGAGCTCGCGGCCCGCCGCCTCCAGCCGTCGCGCGATCTCGACGACCAGGGCCGACCCCACGCCGCAGTGCCCGTACAGCGCCACCGGTCCGCGTACCTTCTCCTGGATCTCGCTCACGCACCGGGCCGCCACCTCGTCCAGGGGCAGCCGCTCCTCGTCCAGGCCGACATCGTGCCCGGGGATGGCCACCGACCACAGGGCGTAGGTCGCGGGCAGGGCGTCGGCGAGCGGCTGGTAGACCACCGCCGCGCCGCCGCCGTACGGCACGCACACGTAGGTGAGCTCGGCGGGAGAGGTACGGCGCGGCGTCAGCTCGTGCAGGAGCCCGCGCGAGGCGGTGGCGGTGCCGTCGACGAGCGTGGCCAGCTCGCGGACGGTCGGGTGCTTGAACAGGTCCACCACGGCGATCGGCGTGGCACCGGGCGGCAGCGCCCTGCGCAGCCTGGCCACCACCTTGATCGCCAGCAGCGAGTGCCCACCCATGTCGAAGAAGTCGTCGTCCACTCCGAGATCGGCCATGTCGAGCGCCTCGGCCCAGACCGCGGCGACCAGGCGCTCCGCCTCTGTGGCCGGGGGGACGCGCCGGCCCGGTTCCGCGCCGTCCGCCGATGACGTGGGGGCGGGCAGGCGGCGCCGGTCCACCTTGCCGTTGGCGGTCAGGGGCAGCTGGGGGAGGGGGACGAAACGGGTGGGGATCATGTACGCGGGCAGGGTCTCGGCGAGGTGGCCGCGCAGGCGGGTCGGATCCGCCTGGCCCACCACGTACGCCACCAGCTGCGCCTGCGTGCCCGAGCCGTGGGTGGTGACCACGCACTCGGTCACGTCCGGGTGGCGGGCGAGGTGGTTCTCGATCTCGCCCAGTTCGATGCGGTAGCCGCGGATCTTCACCTGCGCGTCGGCGCGGCCGAGGAACTCGATCGTGCCGTCCGCGGTGTAGCGGCCCAGGTCGCCCGTTCGGTAGAGGCGCTCGCCGGTGCGGGGGTGGCTGATGAAGGCGGCGGCGGTGCGTTCCGGGTCACGCCAGTAGCCGGTGGCCACGCCGACGCCGCCGATGTACAGGTCACCGGGTACGCCGATGGGCACGTCACACCGGCCGCGGTCCAGGATGTGGAAGGACTGGTTGGCCAGCGGACGGCCGTACGGGATGGACGACCAGCCCGGCTCCACCTCGCCGATCGGATAGCTGATGGACCAGATCGAGCCTTCGGTGGCGCCGCCCAGGCTGATGATCTCGGCCGCCGGGGCGAGGGCGCGGATCCGGTCGGGGAGCGTCAGCGGGATCCAGTCGCCGGACAGCAGCACCAGGCGCAGCGAGCTCAGGTCGGTGCCTTCGTGCTCGGCGTGGTCGACCAGGAGCTCCATGAGGGCGGGGACCGAGTTCCAGACGGTGACGCGGTGCTCGGTGACCAGGCGGGCCCACGCGGCGGGGTCCTTGTCGGCCGACGGCTCGCCCATGACGAGGGTGGCGCCGGTGGCCAGGGCGCCGTAGACGTCGTACACGGACAGGTCGAAGCTGAGGGCCGACAGGGCGAGGATCCGGTCGTGCGGGCCGACGTGGAAGCGGTGGTTGAGGTCGCGGACGGTGTTCAGGGCGGCCTGGTGCTCGATCATCACGCCCTTCGGGGCGCCGGTCGAGCCCGAGGTGAAGATCACGTACGCGAGGTCGTCGGGCGCGGCCGGGCAGTCGGGAAGCGTCAGGGGGGTAGGCGGGCGAGTCAGGAGGGCCGACGAAGGGGAAGGCAGGGGAGTCACCGAAAGGCGGGTCACGTCGGCGGGCCAGGTCAGGCCCAGCCCCGGCTGGGTCAGGTCCAGCCACGGCTGGGTCACCGCGACCCGGCACTCGCCGCGTGCCATCAGCTCGAAGCGCCGCTGGTCCGGCAGATCGGCGTCGATCGGCAGGTACGCCGCCCCGGCCATGTTGATGCCCAGCACCGCCACGACCTGCTCCCACCCCCGCTCCATCACGACCGCGACCAGCTCCCCGCGCCCGACGCCCGCCGACGTCAGCTCGGCGGCCAGCAGCCCGGCCCGGCGGGCCAGCTCCGCGTAGCTGATCTCGCCGCCGGGATGGGCCACCGCGACGGCGTCGGGTGAATGCGGCACCCGCTCCTCGAACGGGCGGTGCAGGAGACCGGGGTCGCCGAGGTCGAGCCCGGTGTCGTTCCACCGCTCCCGCTCCTCTCGCTCCGGCGCGGTGAGCAGCTCGATCGTGGAGACGGGGGCCGACGGGTCGGCCACGATCCCGTCGAGCAGGGCGGCGAAATGCCCGGCCATGCGCGAGATCCGCTCGGCCCCGAACAACGCGACGTTGTACACGAACAGGAACGAACCATCGCCCCCGGTGTACAGCTCCAGATCGAACCGGGTGGCCCACACCCCCGGCGAGAACCCCTCCACGGCCAGCCCACCGGACGACGGCTCGCCGCCGTAGTTCTGCATCGCGAACAGGACCTGGAACAGCGGCGACCGCGACACCTCCCGAGGCACGTTCAGCTCCGACACCAGCCGCTCGAACGGCAGCTCCTGATGCGCGTACGCGTCCATGGCCAGGTCACGCACCCGGTGCAGCAACCCCAGGAACGACGGATCCCCCGACAGATCCACCCGCATCGCGAGCATGTTGATGAAGCAACCGATCAGCCCGTCCAGCTCCGGCAGCGACCGACCGGCCACGGGGGAGCCGATGGCCACGTCCTCCTGCCCGGCGTACCGGCCGAGAAGTGCCGCGAAGGCGGCCAGCAGCACCATGTACGGCGTGGCGCCATGCTCCCGCCCCAGCCGCTCCAGCCGCGCGACCAGCGCGGGGTCGATGGTGAACGAGTGCGCCGCGCCGAGGTAGGTCAGCTCGGGCGGTCGGGGGAAGTCCGTGGGCAGCTCCAGCGGCGACAGCCCGGCCAGCCGTTCCCGCCAGTAGGCCACGTCGGCCGCCTCGCCGGGCCGCTCGCGCTGCCAGGCGGCGAAGTCGCCGTAGGTGACGGGCAGGTCGGGCAGGGGGTTCCGGTCGTAGCCGGTCAGGAGCTCGCGGAGCAGGATGTTCGCCGACCAGCCGTCGGCGGCGATGTGGTGGACGGCGATGGCCAGCACGTGGTCGTCGGCGCTCAGCCGTACCAGCAGAGCCCTGATCACCGGCCCGGTCACCAGGTCGAACGGCTCGGCGAGGAAGCTGTCGACCAACGCCCGTGCCTCGTCCACGTCGTCGGCGGCGGCCACAGTGAGCGGGACGTCGGAGGCCGAGACCGTCACCGTGGGCTGTCCGTCGTCGCCGACCGGGAAGCGGGTCCGCAACGCCTGGTGCCGGGCGGCGACCTGGTTCAGCGCACCGGCCAGCAGGGAGGCGACGAGCGGGCCGCGCAGCCGCCGCACGAACGGGACCGTGTGCGCGGGGTTCCCCGGCGCGTACTGCTCCATGAACCACAGCCGCTCCTGCGCGTACGACAGCGGCGGCGCCTGACCGTCCGGCAGCGCCGGAATCGTCGGCCCGCTCTTGCGCCGCCGTAACCGCTGGGTCAGCAGCGCCCGCTGGGCCTCGGTCAGCTCGGTCACAACGCGTCCTCCGGGTCGAGCATGCTGCGCGCCTGTTCGTCGGACAGCCCGGCCACCTCCGCCACCAGCGCCTCCTCGACGGCGCGCGCCAGCTCGGCGACGGTACGGCGGGCGAACAGCGTACGGATCGGCAACTCCACACCCGCGATCGCCCGCAGCCGGGCCGCCACCCTGATGGCGAGCAGCGAGTGCCCGCCGAGCGCGAAGAAGTCGTCGAACGCGCCGACCTTGTCCGCGCCGAGCACCTCGGCCCAGACATCGGCGACCAGCTCTTCAGCGTCCGAACGCGGTGGCGTGGCGTCGGTGGCCGCTGCGCGGCCCGGATCCGGCAGCGCGCCCCGGTCGAGCTTGCCGTTCGCGGTGAGCGGCAGCGCGTCGAGCACCACCCAATGAGCGGGGACCATGTACGGCGGGAGCCGCCCGGCCACGTGGTCGGCCAGCTCGGCCGTCTCGCCCACGACATAGGCGACGAGCTCGCCGTCCCTGGCGACCACCACGGCCTGCCGTACGTCCGGATGCGTACGCAGGCAGTGCTCCACCTCGCCCGGCTCGATGCGGAAGCCCCGCACCTTGACCTGCTCGTCGACGCGCCCGAGGAACTCCAGCAGCCCGTCGGGACGCAGCCGCACCCGGTCTCCGGTACGGAAGTACCGGCCACCGTCGGGCAGCCGGACGAAGCGCTGGGCCGTCAGCTCGGGCGCGCCGAGGTAGCCACGGGCGACGCCGGGTCCGCCGATGTACAGCTCGCCGGGGGCGCCGGGGGGAGTGGGCGTGCCGTGCGGGTCGAGGATCCGGACCGTGGTGGCCTGGATGGGGCGGCCGATCGGCGGGTGCGGCTCGTCGCCGGTCAGGTCGGCGGCGGTCGCGACGATCGTGGTCTCGGTGGGGCCGTAGGTGTTGACCAGGCGTACCCGGTCGCCGAACCGCCGCCGCCAGCGGGCCACGGCGGTGGCGTGCACCTGCTCGCCGCCGATGACGACCAGGCGGAGGGCAGTCGGCCAGGCGATCTCGTCGATCAGGTCCACGAGGTGGTGGAAGTACGCCGTCGGCAGGTCGAGCACGGTGACGTCGGGCCGTTCGGCGAGCAGGTCGGGGAGGGTGGCGCCGCCGTCGGGCACCAGCACGACTGTGGCGCCGGTGGTCAGGGCGGGGTAGAGCTCCTCGGCGTGGGTGTCGAAGCTGAGGGAGGCCAGCTGGACGACCTGGTCGCCGGGGCCCAGGCCGTACTCGTCACGCATCCACCGGACCCGGACGGCCAGCCCGGCGTGCTCGACCGCCACGCCCTTGGGGGTGCCGGTGGAGCCGGAGGTGTAGATGACGTAGGCGAGGCCCGGCGCCTGGGCGCGGGGGTCGTCCACGGCGGTCAGGCCGTATGCGGCTGCCAGGTCGTCCGCGGCTCTCCGGGCGTCCGAGACGACCGGCCCGGTGCTGCTCGTGGTGGTCAGGTCGTCCGGGACGATCAGGCGGGCGCCGCTCATGGCGATCATGTGCTGCAGACGGACGGACGGATAGGCGGGGTCGAGCGGCAGGTAGGCGGCTCCCACGCGCCAGATCGCCAGCATCGCCACCACCGCGTCGACCGACCGGCCGAGACGGAGCCCGACTATGTCGCCAGGGCCCGCGCCGCGCTGGGCCAGTTCGGTGGACAGCCGGGCCACCCGCTCGGCCAGCTCGCCGTAGGTCACGCTCTCGGACCCGCAGACGACGGCCGTCTCACCGGAATGTGCGGCGACGGCCGCCGCGATCATCTCCGGCACGCCCGGCTCGATGGCCCCCTCGCCACCCGCTTCGATCATCCCGTTGCCAACGTCGCCCCCAGCCGAGGCGATCAGCGCCGAATCGGCCACAGTGAGCGTCGGCAGGGCCGACACGGGGGCGTGCCGGTTGTCCGGGTCGGCGATCCCGCGTAACAGCACCGCGAACCGCTCCGCCAGCCCCGCCACCGTCTCCGCGTCGAACAGCCCCGCATCGTACCCGAACGCCACCCGCAGCCGCCCCGGCGCCTGCCACGCCTCCACCACCAGGTCGAACTTGGCCTGCCGATACCCATCGTCGAAGTACGACATTTCCAGACCGTCGGCGAGCCGATCCCGCTCCCCGTCGGCCGGCTGGCTGTTCAGCGTCAGCATGGTCTGGAACATCGGCTTCCTGGTGATGTCCCGCTCGATGTCCAGCTCCGCCAGCAGCCGCTCGAACGGCACGTCCTGATGCGCCATCGCCTCCAGCACCGTCCGCCGCGTCCTGGTCAGCAGCTCGTCCAGCGTCGGATCGCCCGACAGGTCGCCGCGCAGCACCAGCGTGGTGCTGAGGTAGCCGACGATCGGCCCCAGCTCCACCCGATCCCGCCCGGCGGTGGGCGAGCCGACCATGATGTCCGTCTGCCCGGTGTGCCGCGCCAGCAGCACCTGGTAGGCCGCCAGCAGCACCATGAACAGCGTGCTCCGCTGCCGCCGCGCCGTCGCGTCCAGCGCCTTGGCCAGGTCGTCGGGGATGTCCAGCAGGTGGAAGTCGCCGCGCGCCGGCCCCGGCGTGCGCGGGCGGTCGGTGTGCAGCGCCAGCGTGGGCGGGTCGGCGAGGCGTTCCCGCCAGTACTCCAGTGCCGCGCTCCCGTCCTGCTCCCGCTGCCAGCGCGCGACGTCCCCATGCTGTACGGCCAGCGGCGCCAGGCCCTCCGACCCGGCGTACAGCCTGGCCAGGTCGTCCAGGAGGACGGTGATCGACCAGCCGTCGGCGATGATGTGGTGCAGCACCACGCACAGCACGTGGTCGTCCCCGCCCAGGCGGATCAGCGTGATCCGGAGCGGCGGTGCCACACCGAGGTCCAGGGGAGCGTTGGTGCGGGCGGCGACCAGCGCGCTGGCCTCCGCCTCGTCACCCGCGTCGAGCAGTTCGACGTCGGCGGGCCGTCCGGCGTGCTCCACGACGGCGACCGGGCGCCCGTCCACCTCGGGAAAGCGTGTGCGCAGCGACTCGTGCCGGGCGAGCAACGCGGTCAGCGCCCGCCGCAGCGCCTCGGGATCGAGGGGGCCGCGAAGCCGGCGCACGATGTACATGTTGTACGAGGCGTCATCCGGATCCAGCCGGTGCAGGAACCACAGCCGTTCCTGGCCCGCCGACAGCGGGGGCAGCGTTCCGGGCGGGCGCGGGGCGAGCGAGAGGCCAGGGGCCTCCGGCAGCCCCTCCAGCGTCGCCGCGAACCCGGCCACCGTCGGCTGCCCGAACAACGTCCGCAACGGCACCGTCGTCCCCGCCGCCGCCAGCTTGGCGATGACCTGGGTGGCCAGCAGCGAGTGCCCGCCCAGGGCGAAGAAGTCGTCGTCCGCGCCGACGTCGCCGATCCTGAGCACGTCGCCGAAGATCCTGGCCACCTGCCGCTCCCGCGCGGTACGCGGCGGGCCGCCCCGCCCGCCCACCGGCCCGGCCGGCTCGGGCAGCGACAGCCGATCGACCTTGCCGTTGGGCGTCATCGGCAACGCGTCCAGCACCACCACGACGCCGGGGACCATGTAGGCGGGCAACCACCCGGCCGCGTGTTCGAGCAAGTCGGTGGGGCGGTCCGGGGTGGTCGCCACCTCCGGCGTGGTCGCCTGGTCCGGCGTGGTCTCCACGTAGGCGACCAGTTCGTCCCCGCGGACGACGACGGCCGCCCGCCGTACGCCCGGATGTGACTCCAGCGCGGCCTCGATCTCGCCCAGCTCGATCCGGTGCCCGCGCAGCTTCACCTGTCCGTCGCCCCGGCCCAGGAACTCCAGGGTGCCGTCCCCGAGCCACCTGACCCGGTCGCCGGTCCGGTAGAGCCCGTCCGCGAAGCGCTCGGCGGTCGCTTCCGGCCGGCCCAGGTAGCCGAGCGCGAGCCCGGCCCCGCCGATCGCGAGGTCACCGGGTACGCCGATCGGCACCGGTCGGCCGGAGCCGTCGAGCACGTGGACGCGGGTGTTGGCGATCGGCCGCCCGATGCTCACCCGGCCGGGCTCGGCGGGGACCTCCCAGGCGGTGGACCAGATCGTGGTCTCCGTCGGCCCGTACATGTTGAACAACCGCGCCACCCGCCGCCGCAGCCGCCTGGCCAGGGCGAGCGGCAGCGCCTCGCCGCCCGCCAGCGCCACCAGCCCGGAGGCGTCGAGCCCGGCGGTGAGCAGCATGTTCCAGCCCGAGGGGGTGGCCTGGACGTGCGTGACGCCCGACGCGGAGATCAGGTCGGCGAGCGCGGCGCCGTCCCGTACGGTCTCGTCGTCGGCCAGCACCAGCCGACCGCCGGTCACCAGCGGCAGGTACAGCTCCAGGCCCGCGATGTCGAAGGACAACGAGGTGCTGCCCAGCCACACGTCCGCCGGGCCGGAGCCGAGCAGGTGCTCCATCCCGGCCAGCAGGTTCACCAGCGCCGAGTGAGGCACGACCACCCCTTTCGGGCGGCCGGTCGAGCCGGAGGTGTAGAGCACATAGGCGGCCGACCCGCCATCGGGCCCGGCGGCGACGGGGCCGGGGTCGGCAGTCGGGAGCCGGGAATTGTCCAGCGTGAACCGGGCGCCCGAGTCCGCCAGCATGTAGGCCACCCGGTCGGCCGGCAGCGCCGGGTCGATCGGCAGGTAGGCGGCCCCCGCCAACAACACACCGAGCAGGGTCCCGGGCAGCTCCACCGACCGCCGTCCACGGACCGCGACCACGGATCCGGGCCCCGCGCCGCGCTCCCGCAGTTCCCCCGCCACCCGTACGGCCTGGGCGACGAGCTCCGCGTAGGACAGGCGGCGGTCGCCGCACGAGACGGCGATCGCGTCCGGCCGCAGCTCCGCCCGCCGCATGACCAGGTCCACCACGGTCGCGGCCGGCACGTCCAGGGCGGTGCTGTTCCAGGTCCGGTCGAGCAGCTCGCGTTCGGCGGCGGGTAGCAGGTCCAGTTCCGACAGACGAGCCTCGGGAGCGGCGACGATCGAGGCGAGCAGAGTCTGGAAGCGGGCCACGAGCCGGGTCACCGTCTCCCGGCCGAACAGCTCGGCGCTGTAGAAGAGTGCCCCGTGCCAGCCCCTGCCCGACGGCCAGAGATCCATCCGCACATCCACCATGGCCGGCGGCGCCCCGTGCGGGAACGGCAGGCTCTCCATCCCGGCGAACGACTCCGCCTCCGCGTATCCGACAGCCGAGTTGTGCAGCGCCAGCATCGCCTGGAACAGCGGCGTACGCGACAGGTCCCGCTCGATGTCGAGCGCGGACAGCACCCGCTCGATCGGCACCTCGCGGTGCGCCATCGCCTCCAGGACGGTCCGGCGGGTACGGCGCAGCAGCTCGCTGAACGGCGGATCCCCCGACAGATCCCCCCGGAGCACCAGCGTGGAGGCGAACAGCCCGACCATCGGCTCCAGCTCCGGCCGGTCGCGTCCGGCGGTGGGCGAGCCGACCACGATGTCGTCCTGCCCGGCATGCCGGGCCAGCAGCACCTGGTAGGCGGCCAGCAGCACCATGAACACCGTCGAACGCTCGGCCCTGGCCAGCCGGGACAGCGCGCCGGCGAGTTCGGGCGGCAGGTCGAAGTGCACTTCGCCGCCCGCGCTGCCGCGCTGCGCGGGACGCGGCCGGTCCGTGGGCAGCTCCAGCGGCGTCGCCCCGGCCAGCTTGGCCGTCCAGTAGTCGGCGTCGGTGTGGGAGACCCGCTGGGTGCCGGCGTACTCGGCGTAGCTGACGGGCAGGTCGGGCAGCGCGGCCGGTTCGCCCTCCGTGCGGGCGAGGTAGTAGGCGGCCAGGTCGCTCAACAGCACGTTCAGGGACCAGCCGTCGCCGATGATGTGGTGCAGCACCACGCACAGCACGTGGTGGTCGTCCGCCAGCCGGACCAGCGTGATCCGCAAGGGCGGGGCGGCGGCCAGGTCGAAGGGCGTGTTGACCCGCTCCTCCAGCAACCGCACGACCTCAGACTCGTCCGGCTCGACGCCTGAGGGGTTGCCGGGGACTACCGGATCGAGGACCACGAACTCCACCGGCACCTCCGCCCCCGGCGGGTCGATCACCGCGATCGGCAGCCCGTCCTGGTCGGGAAACCTCGTACGCAGCGACTCATGCCGCGCCACCACATCCCCGAACGCCCCGGTCAGCGCCCCGACGTCGAGCGCCCCCCGCAACCGCCGCACCGCCGCCACCCGATAGGCCGCGTCCGACGGATCGAGCCGCTGCAGGAACCAGAGCCGCTCCTGGCCCAGGGAGATCATGGCCGCAGCCCGCCGATGGCCGCCGCCACCCCGGCGATCGTCGGATCGTCGAGGAACACGTCGAACGGCACCTCCACCCCGAGCCGTTTCCTGATCCGCGCGCTGATCTGCGTGATGGTCAGCGAGTGCCCGCCGAGGTCGTAGAGGTCCTCGTCCGGCGCGATGTGGTCCATCCGCAGGACCTCCATCCAGATCAGCCGCACCTGCTCGACCAACTCCGCGTCGACCTCGTCATGCGCGGGCCCGGCATCCGGCGGCGCCTCCAGAGCGATCTGGGGAATGACCTGGGGGACGGCCGGGAGCAGATCGGCGAGCCGTACGTCCGGATCAGCGGCGACCGCGCGCAGTACAGCCCTGAGGTGGTCCCCGGCCAGCTCGACATCCCGCCGGGGAATGACGTCCGGGCTGTAGTGCAGCGTCAGGTGCAGCCCGTCGTCGCCGTCGACGGCCTGGAGGTGGAGCGCGTTCCTGACCGTATGGCTGGACATCTTCCACTCCACCGACAGCTTCAGCCCGGGGAAGACCTGTTCGGGCGCGCGCCGCCGGAAGCTGATGGACACCGGCGCCAGCGCCACTCTCGGCTTGATCCCGCCCACCGCCCTGGCCACGGGCACCTCGCGGAAGGCGTTCAGCTCGCGCAGCTCGCTCCGGACGCCCAGGGCCAGCTCACGGAAGGAGCCCTCGGCCGAGAACGACGCGAACACCGGCAGCTCGGTGGCGAACAGGCCGATGTCGTCGCGGGTCTCATCGGTCCGGGTCGACATGGCCACGGCCACAGCCGTCTCGGCGTTGCCGTATCGGTGAAGGAGGGCGTGCACGGCGGCGAGGAAGACCTCGAATCTCGTCAGGCCGGATAAGTCGGGCATGTCATCGGTCAGGGTGAGCAGGACGGTCTCACCGCGCTCGGCCAGCCGCGGCGATCGCGTCACCCCGTTGATCACCACCTGCGGCACCTCGCGCCAGCGCGCCCGCCAGTACGCCTCCGCCTCCGGCGACGGCTTCTCCTCCGCCCCGTACGGCATGGGCAGCGGCGGAAGCGGCGCCCCGGAGTAGGCGGCCGCGAGATCTCGTACGAGCAGATCCTTGGACATGCCATCGAAGACCAGGTGATGAGCCACGAACAGCAGCAGATGCCGCGACGACGAGACCTCCGCCAGCGTGAACCGGGCCAGCGGCCCGGCGGACAGCTCGAAGGGCCGCGCGATCTCCCGCTCGATCAGCGCCTCCGGGTCCGGCTCCACGACGAACGCCACCGGCGGAAGCTCCCTGGCGGGCACCAGGTGCAGCACGCCGTCGCGCTCCTCGAAGGCGCGGCCCAGCACCGGGTGCCGCGCGAGCACCGCCCGGCACGCCGCCAGCATCGCCTCCCGCTCCAGCGGTCCGTCGAACCACATGGCGAACGGCATGTGGTACGCCGTGCCGGTGCCGTGCAGCACCTCGGTGATCCACATCCCGTGCTGGGCCTGTGAGGCCAGGACCATGCTCACTCCTCTGCCATACTGCGCAGTTCTCGCTTGATCACTTTTCCGGCGGCGTTCCTGGGCAGCGCGTTCACGCACAGCAGCCGGGTGGGGAGCTCGTGCTGGGCGAGCCGCTCGGCCAGGAAGGCGCGTACGCCGGCCAGCGTCACCGGCTCGCGGGACACCACCGCCGCCGCCACCACCATGCCCATGACCGGGTGCGGCACGCCGAACGCCGCCGCCTCGGAGACGGCCGGATGCTCGTGCAGCGCGGCCTCGACCTGGAGCGTCGAGACCTTGAAGGCGCCCGACTTGATCACGTCGCTCTCCCGGTCGACCAGGTACAGGTAGCCGTCGTCGTCCAGGTAGCCGAGGTCGCCCATGCGTACCCAGCCGTCCTGGAAGGTGTCCTGCCGCTGCTCGCGGTAGTAGGAGCGGGAGTGCGCGGCGGCGCGCAGCCACACCTCGCCGGTCTCGCCGGGCGGGGCCGGGTCGCCGTCGGCGGTCACGATCCGCAGGCTGCCGGCGGCGTGCCCGAGCGCGCCCGGCCGGTCGGGGTCGTAGATCATGACGGTCTGGGCGGGGGCCGCCTCGGTCGAGGTGTAGTAGTTCGCGACCGTCGCGTTCGGGAACGCCTCGGTCAGCTCGGCGGCGACCCTCGGCGGTAGCGCGGCGGCGGCCGAGCCGAGCAGCAGCACGCTCGAC
Source organism: Nonomuraea sp. NPDC049129 (assembly GCF_040648495.1). NCBI lineage: Bacteria > Bacillati > Actinomycetota > Actinomycetes > Streptosporangiales > Streptosporangiaceae > Nonomuraea > Nonomuraea sp. NPDC049129. Next base: position 539,367 of record NZ_JBEZDU010000004.1, read on the forward strand.
AGGTCGTGACGGTCCTGGACGCGCGCGCCGAGCAGTTCGATGGCCATCGCGGGCACCACGAACACGGTCCCGGCCGCGTACGACTCGATGAGCGCCGCGAAGCGGGCCGGCGTGAACAGCGGCAGCGTGACCACGGTGGGCGCGGCGCTCAGCGCGTGGAGCAGCATGACCTGGCCGGCGTTCGTGCCGATGGGGAAGGCGTGCACGAGATGCCTGGAGTGAGCGAACGGGCGGCGTTTGGGGTGTACGGGCGGGGAGGTGAGGTTCGCGTGGCTGGCCGCCACGCCCTTGGGCTGCCCGGTGGTGCCGGAGGTGTAGAGGATCTGGGCGTAGCCGAGCGGATCGACCTGGACCGGGACCGGGCCGGTCGGGCCGCTGAGCTCGTCGCCGCTCCGGATCATCGTCGTCGCCCCGCAGTGCTTGATCAGGCGGGCCAACTCGGGCTCGGCCAAGCGGTCCGACAGCGGGACCGCGACCGCGCCCGCCTTCAACACCGCCATCCAGCTCACCGCGTAGTCGAGCCAGTCACGGCCGCCGAACACCAGCGCGACTCTGTCTCCTGGCCGTACTCCCTGGTCGAGCAGGCGGTGGGCGGCGGCGTCAGAGCGCTCGTCCCACTCGCCGAGTGTCAGGCCGCCCGTTCCGGCGACGATGAGGGCCTCGTGGTCGGGGTCGGTGGCGGCTCGTGAGCTCAGCAGAACAGGGACAGGACGGGCCGACTGAACCACCCCCAAAATTATTATCGGGATGTCGCAAGACGCTAGAAAAAATGCACAATTGCGTCAACCCCTTACCGCCAGACGCTTGCCGCCGTCAGGCCCCGCGTGACACACTCGCCCCGGATTTCCCTGGAAACGGGAGGGCTTCGCCAGGTGCAGACGGACGGGGATCTACGCGGACGCCTCGCGGACATGGTGGCCGAGGCCACCGACGGCGCGGTCGAGGCCGCCGAGGTGCTGGCCGGGGAGGCCAGGCTGGCCGATCTCGGCGTCACCTCGCTCGGCTATCTCAGGCTGATCGACGCGGTGGAGGCGGAGTTCGGCATCGAGCTCGACATGACCTCGGCCGACAGCCTGGACGAGCTGGTGGACTACTTACGGCTCCATGCTTGAGTCGCCGCTGACCTGGGGGCAGCAGGACATCTGGCGGGCCGTGGTGGCGGCGCGGCCCCAGGAGCACTATCTCAACATCGGCCGGATCTTCGCCGCGCCGAAGCGGCCCGTCACCGTCGAACGCGCCGTCAAGGCCCTGGACGACCTCGTCGCCCGGCACGAGGCACTGCGCACCCGGCTCAGCGGGCCGCGCGACTGCCCCCGGCAGCGAATCTCGCCGATCGCCCGGCCGTACGTCGAGGTGACGGACGAATCCGCTCAGGTGGTGTGCGACCGGCTGTCGGGTGAGCCGTTCGACTACTGGGAGGAGTGGCCGCTGCGGGTGGCGTTCCTCGTGACCGGCGACTATGTCCGGCATGTCGTGCTGGTGCTCTGCCATCTGGCCGCCGACGGGCACGCGGCCGATCTCCTGGTGAAGGACTTCCGGCTGCTCCTGCTGCGCGACTCGCTGCCACCGCCGGAGAGCGCCACGCCGCGCGAACTGGCCGAGTGGCAGCGCTCGGCCGAGGGCAAGCGCACGTCCGACGAGGCTCTGGCCTTCTGGACGGCCGAATACCGGCGGATGGATCCGGTGACCCTGGCGGACGTCCCGCGCCGCCCCCGGTTCTGGGAGGCCACGATGACCTCTGCGGCCATCGCCGCGGCGGCGCAGGCCGTGGCCGCCCGCGAGCGGGTGAGCTCCTCGACGGTGCTGCTCACGGCCGCGATCCGGCTCGCCGGACGGCTCACGGGCCAGCGGTTCTGCGGCATGCGGGTGATCGTCAACAACCGGTTCGCGGCTGAGCGCCGCGACGTGGTCTCCACGATCTCGCAGGAGGGGCTCGTCCTGCTCGACCTGGATACGCCGGACTTCGGGCAGTTGGTACGGCAGGGCTGGCAGGTGGCCTTACGGGCCTACCGGCAGGCCCAGTTCGACCCGTACGCGATGGAGGAGGCGGTGTCGGGCATGGGGCCGGGGATCAGGTCGTTCGGCTGCTTCAACGACCAGCGGCTGGTGCAGCGCGACGAGGCGACAGGTCTGGACGAACGGGCCGTACGCGCCTCGATGGAGCGGACCGACCTGGTCTGGACGGACACCATGGACCGCAACATCTGCGACTTCCGGCTGCACGTCGGCGGCGAGCCGGGGCGGATGGAGGTGTCGCTGTACGCCGACACCGGGCTGCTCGCGCCGCCGGGGATCGAACGCTTCCTGTACGACATGGAGTCGACGCTGGTCGAGGCGGCGTTCGCATGAGCCTGTACGCGGCGGCCACATCGTGCGCGCAGGGCGAGTCGCTCCGGTTCCACCTGCTCGGGGGCGGCGGTCCGATCACCATCGAGGACGTGCCGTCGGGTCGGGTCGTGCTTCAGGACACGGCCGAGGGCGACACCTGGACGCTGAAGGTGGGCACGGACTGGCCCAGCTCCCTCTACCGCGCCATCTTGGGCGACACATCCGCATATTTCGTCGTACGTGCGGCTGTGCCCGCTTCGCCGGTTGTGGTGGCGATTCCCTTTCCCACCTGGGAGGCGTACAACCGGCCCGGCGTACCCGGTGAAGGGCTCTACCAGGCCGAGCAGCCCGACCGGGCGGTCAAGGTCAGCTTCGACCGGCCGGGCGCGGGGCCGCAGATCGAGGAATGGGAGCTGGGGCTGCTGCGGTGGCTCGGGCCCTCGGGCCATCCGGTCGACTACTGCTCGGGGCTGGACCTGCACGACGGTCTCGACCTGCTGAGCCGTTACCGGCTGCTGGTGATCAACGGGCACGACGAGTACTGGTCGTGGGAGATGCGGGACGCGGTGGAGGCGTTCGCGCGGGCCGGTGGAAATATCGCCATATTCTCTGGCAACACCTGCTGGTGGCAGGTCCGCTTCGAGGACGACCTCCGCACGATGGTCTGCTACCGCGACGCCGTCATCGACCCCCTCGCCACCACCGACCCCGGCCGCGCCACCGTCGAATGGCCCAGCGAACCCGTCAACCGCCCGGAGAACACCCTGACCGGCCTCACCTTCCGGAACGGCGCGGGCTGCTGGGTCGACTCACGGGTGATGGCCCACGAGTCGTACACGGCCCGCTTCTCCGGCCACTGGGTGTTCGACGGCACCGGACTGGCCGACGGCGACACCTTCGGCAGGGGCGCGCTCGGCTACGAGACGGACGCCGCCGACCTCGAATGGGTGGACGGGGTGCCAAGGGCGACGGGCCGCGACGGCACACCACCGTCGTTCGTCGTACTCGCCACGGCCGACCTGAGCCACTGGCGCCGGTACGGGAAGGGCGGCGCGGCCACGATGGGCGTACACCGCCTCGGCGCGGGGACCGTCTTCAACGCCGGCACCATCAACTGGGGCAACTCCCTCCACGACCCCGTCCTGGACAGAATCACCCGAAACATCCTCGACCGCCTGTCCCAACCCCCAAGCCACCCACCCTCCTGGGACCCGATCGGCCCCGCCCCGACCTGCCCGCCTCCTGGTGCTCTTGTCGCCTGCGACAACCGGCTCTTCGCCGCCTGCTCGGACGGGACACTCGCCGTCCGCGACATCTCCGGACAGAACCTGCCATGGCAGATGATCGACGAGACCGACGTGATCGCTCTGGCGGCCCCTCGGGAGGCACACGGCGGCCCACCCGCCGGCCTGTATGGGGTGGCACCCGACGGCACGATCCGCTACCGCGAACCCGTCCTGACGAGGTCCACTTGGCAGGACGTGAGCCGGGCCCCACAGGGCACCACCGGCCTGGCCGCCGTGGACGAGGGCCTGTTCGCCGTCACCTCGGCGGGCGAGCTGTGGCACCTCCCGATCCGGCGGCTGGACACCCACGACTGGGCCCGAGCGGGCTCGGCCGGGGGCGCGGTGAGCCTGACCGCGATGAACGGGCGCCTGTTCGCCATCTCCGCCGACCGGATCCTGACCAGATCGGCCGAGCGGCACGAGACCGCCTGGCAGGACCTGGGCCCGGCTGAAGGCCACACCGTCCTCGCGGCCGCCGCCGGACGACTCATCGGCACCGGACCGGGGACCGACCTCTCCTGGCGGTGAGAGGGGTCAGAGGAGACCGAGTTGTCGGAGCATGCCGAGCTGGTCGCTGCTGCCCCACCGTTCCACCAGCTTGCCGTCGGCGAAGCGGCTGATCTGCATGCCGCGATAACTCACCTTCTTGCCGGTGGCCGGATGGCCCATGAGGTCGCCGAGGTGCGTGCCGCTGATGGTGTAGGCGAAGGCCAGCTCATCATCGGTGGCGATCAGATGCTCGACCTCGACGCGCAGGTCTGGGAACGCGGCGCGCATCTCGCCGAACATCGCCTTGTAACCGTCGGGACCCGGCCCCTGCCCGGGGGCGGGATCGTGGTCCACGGCATCGGGCGCGACCACTTCGTCGAAGATGGCGAAGTCGCCGCCCATCACCGCGGTGGCGAAGCGTTGCTGGGCGGCGAGGTTGGCCTCGTAGGTCATGTCTCTCCCTGCAGTCGGTCGGCGATGGCCGGTCACGTCCCACGAACAGTGGATCTTCGTACGACTCTGTTTCTGCAGGTTAGGCGGCAAGCGTCTGCAGGGGTGGGTCCTGGGCGGGTGTGTCGCCGGGATCGCACGGAGGCCGCTTCTACGGACGGTCACTTTCGTAGGCCAGCCACTGCGCGCAGGTGTGCAGCCCGTAGTCCAGTGTCACGCTCGGCCGCCAGCCCAGCTCGGCGGCGGCCCGCTCGACATCGACCAGCGGCTTCGGCGGGCCGTCGGACGTTTCGACGTTCAGCGGCCGCACCGCCCCTGACACCGCCTCGGCCAACTCCCGCATGCCTGGCCGTTCCGGGTTGGCGATGTTGAACACCCGCGACACCGGATTCCCCGCCAGCGCCGCCAGCACCGCGCGTGCGACGTCCTGGACGTGCACCAACTGCACGGGAGCGCCCGTGACGGGCGCGGGGCGGTTGAGCGAGGACCGCAGCACCAGCTCCGCGACCGCGCCCCGCTGCGGCATCCCGGGCCCATAGGGTTCGCCGAGCCTCAACACCACGGCGCCGCCTGCCGCTTCCTCCACCTGACGAATGGCCCGCACCAGCGGCGTGGCGGCGGACGCGTCCGCGAGCAGTGGGCCGGCAGGGTCCTCCGTGAATGGCGATCGGGCGGCGGGAGCGTCTGCGAGTGGCGAGGAGGCCGCGTGCTTCCCGTCCCCGTAGACGGCGCACGAGCTGAGCAGGACGCCGCCGCGTCCGTCGGCGAAGGCCGCGCGCGCCAGGCGCAGCTCCTCCTCCGGGTCGGCGTCCTCGTCCCAGCCGAGTGCGCAGACGTGCACCACCACGGCGGCGCTTGCCTCGGGACCGACTGTTCGGTAGCCATGGTCGGCGAGCGCGCCCGCCAGGTGGTCGCGGACGAACGTACCGGCGCCCGTCAGAGCCACCACGGGACGGTCGGCATTGGCCCGGGGACGGTGTCCGGGCCGGTCGGTCAAGCCCGCCTCCAGGCCCGCACGGGCCACCTCGTGCAATTCGGGCGCGAGCCGGGCGAGCTCCCGAGCCCCGAGCTCATGGCAGAGCCCGCCAGGACCCATCGTGGCGAGCGCCCGGTCCAGTACGCGCGGATCAGCGCGGAACCCGCCACGCACGTCCGCCTGGTCCAGCCCGCGCGGATCGTCGTCCCCAGTGTCATCCGGGACACCATCTCCACCGGTCTGGCCGTGGACGATGCCCATGGTGTAGGCCGTGAGCCAGAGCGGCCAGTGCCGGGTCGCCGCCCCGGCCCGCAGCGACTCGGCGTCGATGCCCCGCCCCGCCAGGTAGTCCTCGCAGCGGATGTCCCGCCACCGCCCGGTCCCAGGGACGCGGACGGCGCACTGGGCCACCCCACGCTTGAAGAACGGGATCACCGGCAGCTCCACGAGCACCCTCTCCTCGGAGGACCGGCCCGCCTGCGGGTCGTCGAGAGGGAAGCCGTCCGGGTCGTCCGGGAACAAGCCCTGCGGGTCGTCGGCAAAGAAGCAGGGAGAGCGCCGCAGCCCTTGGAAGTCGTTGTCCACCAGACTCGCCAGGTCCTCGTGCTCGGCCAGGCTCGGCACCGCCACGAACACGGGCACCCCCGCCTGGCGCAGGTACCGCCCCATGAGCACGTCGTCGGGCCAGGTGTCGCCCCGGTCGCGGGCCCATTCCACGTACCCGCCCGCGACCTGTCTGGGCAGCAGCAGGGCCGCCACCGGCGTGTACTCGCCGGCCCCGGGCACCCACCGCGCCCCGGCGAGCGCGCCCTGCCGGACGGCGGCGCCGTTGCGCGAATTCCAGAAGGCGAACAGGGCGAGCGCCGCGTGCGGCATGGCGCGGGCGGCACTTTCGGCGCGTTCGAAGAACGTGCTCGAAAGCACCATGTCGTCATGCAGCAGCAGATGATGCGTGGCGTCCGGAGGGATGCTGGACCAGGCGAGCAGCGAGGTACGGAACGCCGACGGACGCCCCGCCGGATCGGGATCGGTGACGACGTCGAAGACGCCACCGGCCAGCCGGATGGCCGCCTCCCTGCGCTGGGGATGCGCCATCACAGCCCCGGTCAGCTTCACGCGCCCAGGCATGCGCCTACCGCGAGCTCGCCCGACTCCAGCAGGTCGAGGGCGTCGCGCCGGTCGCCTCCGTCCCACTGGACCTCGCGGACGACCAGCAGCCCCGAGCCGCACGCCACCAGCATCCCGGCGACGCCGGTGGACCAGACGGGCGCGAGTACGGTGCCGGGCGGTTCTTGGCCGCCGTATTCGATCAGGTCGGCGCTGTGCACGAACAGCTTGCGGCCATCGACGAAGGTGAAGGCCCCCGGGTACGGCGCGGCCAGCGCGCGGATCCAGTCGTAGAGGTCGTCGGCCGGCTTGGACCAGTCGATCACCCCGTCCTCCGGACGGCGCTTGTCCCACCACGAGCCGCCCGGGGGCTGTGGTCGTGCCACCACTTGTCCCGCCAGCAGCAGCGGCACGTACTTGGCGAGCAGCTCGATGTTGATCTCGGTGACCTTGCGGTACACCTCGGTGACGTCGTCGCGGCGGCTGATCGTGAACTCCCGCTGCGCGATGAGGTCCCCGGTGTCGGCGCCCTCGTCGAGGAAGAACAGGCTCACCGCGCTCGTCGTCAGCCGCTTGATGATGGTCCACGGCAGCGCGGCGCGTCCCCGGCCCTCCGGCAGGCGGGTGGGGTGCAGGCCGATGGAGCCGAGCGGGCAGACCGACAGCAGCGGCTCGCGTACGAGCTGCGACCACCCGGCGATCACGAACAGGTCCATCTCCTTGACCCGCTCGTACGCCTCGCCGTCGTTAATGTCGGCGGTCTCCAGCAGCGGGATGCCGTGCTTCTCGGACGCCTCCCGCAGCGGCGCGTACCCCGAACGGTGCTGCAGCTTCGGCGGATAGCCGATGAGCAGCGACGGGGGAGTGCCCTGCGCGGCCAGTACGTCCACGGCGGGTGCGGCGAACTCCATGCCCGTGGCGAACGCGAACGTCTTCACAAGACCTCCCTCAGCACCCCGAACGCTTCGGCGTGCGTGACACCGATCTCCGCGCCGCGCAGTGTCGCCAGTGCCGTCACCGACTCCTCGCTCCTGATGTGCGGGGAGGGCCGGTGCTGGCTCTTATAGCCGCGCAATGCTTCCAGTTTGCGTTCCATATGGTGGCTTATGTCGCAGAAGGCCGTCGAGCGCGGCATCGGCTCGGCCGCCCACTGGATCTTCGACATCTCGTACAGGAGTACGGTCGGCACCAGCCACTTGCCGAACTGCTGGGCGATGGGCCGGGCCGCCGCGAACCCGGCGCCGAACACCGCCAGATGGTCCTGGTCGTAGTCGGCGAAGCTGGGCAGCAGGAGCAGGTCGGGCCGCCGCTCGTTCAGCGCCCGCTCGAACAGGTCGACCAGCTCCCTGCGCGGCAGCGTGTCCAGCCGCTCGGTCAGGTCCATGTCGCCGTACGCGATGTCGTACGAGAAGCCCAGCGTGGCCTGTACGGCCTCGATCTCCTCCAGCCGCTGCCGATAGCTGGTGGCGCCGTCGAGGCCGTAGTGCCGCATGCCGTCGACCGCCAGATACAGGACGTGGACCTCGGCCCCCGCCTCGACCTGCGCGGCGATCAGGCCGCCGCAGCCGAGTACCTCGTCGTCGGCGTGCGGGGAGATCACCAGCACTCGGTCAAAGCGGCGCATTCACTGCCCTCCGGTCTTCGCGGGCGCGATAGTACTCGGCGGTGCTCAGGATCAGCTCGTCGAGCGCGATCCGGGGCCGCCAGCCCAGGTCGGTCGCCGCCCGCAGCGCCGGGATCTTGTGGAACGACTCGGCCTCGGCGTAGTACGGCCCGTGCACGGTCCTGCCGTCGACGCTGACGATCGGCGAGGGGCTGCCGAGTAACTCCTTCACCCGCTGGGCCAGCTCCATGATGGTGACGGCGTTCGCCGGGTTGCCGACGTTGATGATGATGTCGTCGCAGTTCAGCGCCGCGTCCATGTAGTCGATGAGGAACCCGGTCAGGTCGCTCGCCGCGATGAACGCCCTGACCTGCTCGCCGCCCGCGAACACGGTGATCGGCTTCTCGGCCAGCGCCTGCTGGACGAACGTGGGCATGACGAACCCGCCCGCCCGCGACTGCCGCGCACCCGCCACGTTGAACGGCCGGATGACCATCCCGCGCAGCCCGTGCTGGCGGCTGTTGGAGACCATCGCCTCGGCCAGCGTCTTGGCGATCGCGTACTCGATGCGGGTGTTGTACTGCGTCGGTACGACGATGTCGTCCTTCTCGTCGAGCACGCCGCTGCGGCCGTACACCTCGGCCGAGCTGAACAGGCACAACGGCGCGTCCGCCCGGATACAGGCGTCGATGACCGGGGCGGTGCTGCCGATGATGTCGTGGCCGAGCCGGCCCGCCCTGGACAGGATGCTCGCGGGGCCGACGTACGAGGCCGCATGGATGACGCGGTCGGCCCCCGCGAAGTCGCCGCCCGCCGCCAGATAGTCCTCCACCCGCTGCCGGACGACCGTGCAGCGAGGGTCGGCGTCGTAGTCCTCGCCGTCGATCACCGCACCCGCGTTGGAGTCGATGATCGTTACTCGGTGGCCCGCGGCGAGATACGCGTCCACCAGATGTGAGCCGATGAAACCGAGACCGCCCGTGACGATGACTTCGCCACTTGGAGCTCCCACGGGCCTGCCTTTCCCACGAAGCCGTGATTTCGAGGAAAAACGGTCACTCGGGGCCTGTGCCGCCCCGGTGGCACCTAGCGTGGGATTAAAACAGTTTTCGCCACGCTTGTCACGCATGGCACAAGTTTTCATGGTTTGGCGCAGGCTTCCTGGACCGATCAGCCGGATCGGGCGTACGCTCGCCGCAATTCGGGCACAGGGAGTGACATGGCCACGTCGAGGGAACGCACCTTCACCGGCACCCGCGCCGCGAACGTGGTGCGCGAATGGCCTCACGAGCAGCCGCGCTACGTCGCCATCCTGGTCCATGGGTACGGCGAGCACATCGGCCGTTACGAGTATGTGGCCGACACCCTGGTCCGGCACGGCGCCGCGGTGTACGGGCTCGACCATGTCGGCCACGGCAAGTCGGAAGGCGACCGGGTGCTCGTCATCGACTTCGAGGACGTGGTGACCGACGTACACGCCGTGGAGGAACAGGCCCGAGCCGATCACCCGCGCGTACCGGTCGTACTGATCGGCCACTCGATGGGCGGCATGATCGCCGCCCGCTACGCCCAGCGCTACGGCGACGGGCTGGCCGCGCTCGTACTGTCGGGCCCGGTCATCGGCGAATGGGAGGTCATCCCCGCCCTGCTCGCCCTCGACGAACTGCCCGACATCCCCATCGACCCGGCCACGCTCTCCCGCGACCCGGCCGTGGGCGTCGCCTATGCCGAGGATCCGCTGGTCTGGCACGGACCGTTCAAGCGGCCCACGCTGGAGGCGTTCGCCACGACGATCGCCACGATCGCCAAGGGCGGCTCGCTCGGCAGCCTGCCGACGCTCTGGATCCACGGCGCCGACGACCAGCTCGTGCCGCTGGCCTCCAGCCGTACGGGGATCGAGACGATCCGCGGCGACGACCTGACGGAGCGGATCTATCCCGATGCCCGGCACGAGGTGTTCAACGAGACGAACCGGGACGAGGTCCTGACGGACGTCACGACGTTCATCGACCGCGTCCTCGGCCACTGACGGCACCGGGGGTCATTTCACGGGCAACCACAGGTGCCCGGATCCGCGAGTCCGCGTCAGGTCCACCCGGTAACAGCCGGCCTTGGGAAAGACGAAGCCCGTGCCCCACTCCTCACCCGGACGCTGCCAGTTCGAGCCGGTGTGTTGTTCGGGACCGAACGTGGGCTTCGCGCGGGTGCCGTCGGGCAGCGCGGCCGTGACCTTCAGCGGCCCTTCACCCGTCATCCGCCACACGATCTTGACCTCCTTGCCCCGCTTGAACGGAACCGGAGCGAACAGCAGCCCCCACACCTCAGCGTCCCGCGAGACGCCGCGCACCTCGGGAAACCCGTCCGGATGGGTGATCAGCGGCGTCCCATGGCACGCCACCCGGGTGGTTGCGGGCGTCGGCTTCTGCGACACTGCCGGTGTCTCGTCTCCGGTCGGCGTCCCGGTCCCGCCGGTGGCGGCGGGCGCCATGGTCGCCGATGGCGGTTGGGCCTGGGTCGCTGGGCCGCTCGTGGCGCACCCCGCGACCACTACGAGCACCGCTCCGATTGTCATCCGCCTCATCGAACCTCCTTCGCACTCACGACACGTACTCCGGAGAGCGGCAAGAGGTTCCTGGTTCAGGTTCGGCGCGGCGTAGGTCTGGAGAAGGCCAACAGGCCTCCCGCCCATGGAGCGAGAGGCCCGTACCCAGCTGGCGCCCGTACTCGGCTGACGCCCGCACCCAGCTGGCACCCGTAGTCGGCTGGCACCTGTACTCAGCTGGCGCCCTACGACGCGTCCTCGCAGCGGACCGTGACGATCGCGAACCACACATGCGAACGCGCGTCCTGGGACGTCACCGACTCGAACACCTCGCACGACGTGAACCCGTGGTTCAGCGCGTTCTGCCTTGCGGCGGCCTCGGCGCTGGCGAGCGCGGCGTCCTCCTCGATGCCCTTGCCGAACCCGTCGAACAGCGCGCCGATCCCGGCGTTGATGGTGGTGGAGGTGTCGGCGGAGGCGGGCAGAGCGGCGACGAGGGCACCCGCGACGATGCCGGAACCGGCCAGCGTCGTCGCAGCCAGCGCGACCAGCAGCTTTTTGGTCAGGTACTTCATAGGATCTCCCCGAGCTTCGATCGTTGGGGCTTACGTCTGAGAGGCGTTCCATCCCGTTCCACCGGATGCCTTCGCGATCAGTGGCCGGAGCCGGCGCCTCGTCTCGCGGAAGCGGTCAAGGTCCTATTCCTCTCCCGATTCAAAAATGCGCCATCTCTCCGTGGGCGGCTCTCTTTCGAGCCAGTAACCCCAGCTGAAATCATCTGGCGCTTCTCGACCGCGCTTTCTTTAGCTCGAGTTTCACGGACACCTGTATTACCGTGGTGTACCTGCCCGTGCCATCCGAATCCGGATGCCCCGGCCAGATCGTCATGGCCGTGATATCGGTCCAGTCGCAGAAAGCACTGTCGGCGAAGGACTCCTCACGATCGGCGAATTCTGGGGTGGACAAGCGGCGGGCGACGTCGATGTCTCTCGCCACGACCGCCTGCAGGTAGGCCCTTACCGTGTCTTCGGGAGAGGCGTTTTCCGCCGGCGGCCGTATGTCGTGAAGCTTGCGGGGAACGCAGTAGAAGCCAGTGAACTCGCCGATCGCCGGATAGAGCAGGCCTAATGAGGTGGCGGACAGCACTGCTAAACCAGCGGCGACATAGGTTTTCGGCTTCAAGGCCGCTCCCCGGACCAGTGCTTTTCCGGCGCAAATGCCGCATGCATGAGATGTGAGCCGCTCGCGTCGCCATCGTTGAGGCATCCCCAGCGCCTTTTCCGCCGGGCCGCCGTACTGATCATGCGGGTGCCCGCAGTCGTCGCCCTGTGTCCATGAGCATAACGGGCAGCGACGTCCGCCCACGGGGACATCTGCCCCACCGTAAGCATGAAGATCCCTCCACCCAGTCCGCCCCAAGGCCCCGGGAGAGCTTTATGATCGTAAAAAGAAATACCAGATCAGGCCCAGGGCGATCAGCCAGATAATGGCGCCGATGCCGCAGACCACCAGGCAGCCTGTGATGACTGTTCGTTTTCTGCCTCGATCGCCCCATTCGTGACGACCACGATCTGGATCCATGCTAAGAGGCTACTTCTTTCCCGCCCCGGCTAATTGACCATGGCCGTACTGAAGGGGCATTTGTGGCTTTTATGTATTTCCGAAGATGGGAAGGATCAATGCGGAGGGATATTCCTGACCATGAAAGATCTCGAACCGGGTACGCCGGGTCCGCACGGCCTCAGCCGCCGGCTCTCCGGTCCCATGGTTGCGCGCGAACCTCGGGAACGTGCCCCCCGCCACCTGTATCCGCAGGCGGTGGCCCTTGCGGAAGCGGTAGCCGGTCGGGTGGAGTTCGACCTCCGCCCGGGTCACACTCTGCGAGTCCTGGGGCAGGCGCACGATGCCATCCGTGACGTTCCGGGAGACGCCCGTAGGATCGACGTCGCAGAGCCGTACGAACAGGTCGGCATGTCCCGTGTCGGTGCGTACGTGCACGACCGCCGAGACCGGACCGATCAGGTCGAGATCGCGGGGGAGCGGTGCGGTGGTGTGGACGAGCACGTCGGACCGGCGCTCCACCTCCCGGTTGTCACGCTGGCCGGTCTCTTGGGCGGACAGCATCGGACCGCCGGGTGACCGCGTGGGGTGCGCCGGATCGTAGACGAACGTGTCGGAAGAGCTCTTGTCCGGCACCTCCCAGCCGAGCCCCCGGCCGTGGCCCAGGTAGAGCGGAGTGGGAGTGGACTCCGCGGGCGGCCACTGGTCGAAGTCCAGCCAGCGGTTGGCCTTCTGCAGGTAGAGGCGTACCGGTGCCTGGTGCAGTTGGGCGGTGTCGCCGAGCAGGTGCGCCGACAGCCACGACACCTGGTCGATCAGCACGGCACGCAGCGCGCCCGGATCATGACCCCATGGGCCGATCGTGATCCGGCTGCGCCGCCCCGCCTCCCGCAGCGCGGCGAAGTCACGCAGCTGCGCGGGCAGGAACAGGTCCCACCAACCGGTCACCATGCTCGTCGGCGTGGTCATCCCGGCCGCCGCCGCGCGGTGGTCGGTAGCCGCCCAGAAGTCGTCGCCCGGCTCCGCGTGCGCGGCCACCTCGCGCAGGAACGGTACGGGCTTGCCGATCGCTGCCAGGTCGGACGTGCCGATGGGGACGTGCGCCATGGCCCGCCGTACGCGCCGCTGCTTGCGGGGGTCGGGCAGCAGCCCGCCCAGGGGCGCCTCCTCCTGGGTGCCGATCAGCGCCGACCAGGTCAGCGTGTTGTGCAGGCCCATCACGCCACCCGGATAGAACGTGCTGACGAACTCGCTGGTCGTGATCCCGAGCCCCATCGCCTCCAGCGGCGGATCCAGGTAGGGCCCGACCGCCCACTGCGTGTACCCGAGATAGCTGGCCCCCGCCATGGCCAGCCGCCCGTCACACCACGGCTGCGCACGCAACCAGGCCGCCGTGGCCAGGCCGTCGTCCTTCTCCTGGTGAAAGGCGTGGAAGCGGCCACCGGAGCCGAAGACACCCCCGCGTGTTCTGGACGACGACCTGCATCCCGCGCCTGACCAGCACGCTCGCGAACGCCTTCGCGTCGATCCGGTGCTTTCCGTACGGGGTGCGCATCAACACCACGGGCAGCGGCCCGGCACCGCGCGGCCGGTAGCGATCGGCGAGCAGCACCACGCCGTCGGGCATCGAGACCCGCAGATCACGAGTGACCGCCACATCATCGACCACCGCCTCCGGCAGCCCGAGGAACCTGTCGAACAGCCTGCCGAGCACGCTCATGAGAAGTCCTCCCGCTCGACCTCCAGAGTAGAGCTCTGGGGCGGAAGGCACGGTCGCTGACGGTGAGAAGGATGTTGCCTTAACGGAACCAAGGCGCCTGCGGGAGGTCAGTGGGGTCATCGAGCTCGCACGCGCACGCACGGAGCCGACCAACGGCCGCAGGGACCGTCACCTCGTGAGACCGGTGATTTTCTCCTCGCTGCCTTGTCTGCACAGACGAGACAGACGAGGACCGACGAGAAGGCGGCGAAGATGCGAAAGCTCCCACCCACGACTCGCGCCGACACCGCCGGTGACGCCTGGCTCGGTGGGGTCGCCCTGCTGGGCCGGGCCGCCGACTACGCACTGGCCTGCCTGCGCCTCGTCACATCCGCCGATCTGGACCGTCCAACCCCGTGCCACGGCTGGGACCTACGGACACTGTTCGCACACACGAACGACTCGTTCGCGGCACTGACAGAAGCCGCAGCGTTAGGACACGTCGCCCTAGTCCCTCCGCTGAGCGACGACGGCGGTGACCGCCATGGCGACTGCGGCCTTGGCGACTGCGGCCTTGGCGACGGCGACGCCCTCGGCGGCGACGGTGGACACGACGGTCGCGGCGGACATGGCGGCGACGGTGGACGCGACGGTCACGGTGATGACGATGGCGGCTTGCGAAACCGTACCACCAGCCTCCTTCGCGTCTGGGCTGGGTCCAAGGACGTGATGGTCTCCGTCGGTGGTTGCCCGTTGACGGCCGCGATGGTGTCCGCCGTCGGCGCCGTCGAGGTGGCCGTGCACGCCTGGGATGTGGCCCAAACATGCGGCCACCCTCGTCCCATCCCGGAGGACGTGGCGGCCGAGCTCCTCCCGCTGGCCCGGCTCTTCGTCACGGACGCCGACCGGCCGGCCCGATTCGCCGTACCCCTGGACGTCGCCCCCCGAGCCCCGGCTCAGGATCGTCTGCTCGCCTACCTGGGCCGCGACCCCCACTGGACTGACAACTGGAAGTAGCTTGACAGCATTAATTGTCGGTGTCAGCGTGGAGCCATGTACGAAGTCGCGGTGATCGAGGACCCGGCCGCCGCCGAGGCGTCGCTGGATCCGGTACGCGCCCGGCTGCTGGCCGAACTCGCCGAGCCGGGCTCGGCCACCATGCTGGCCGCCAAGGTCGGTCTGGCCAGGCAGAAGGTGAACTACCACCTGCGAGCCCTGGAAAGCCATGGTCTGGTCGAACTCGTCGAAGAGCGGCGCAAGGGCAACTGCACCGAACGCGTCATGCAAGCATCGGCCGCCTCCTACGTCATCTCGCCGACGGCCCTGTCGGCGGTCCAGCCCGACCCGTCCCGTTCCCCCGATCAGCTCTCGGCCCGCTGGCTGCTCGCCCTGGCCGCTCGCCTGGTACGTGACGTGGGCGCCCTCATCACCGGTGCCACGAAGGCCAAGAGGCGGGTGGCGACGTTCGGCATCGACGGCGAGGTCCGCTTCGCCTCGGCCGCCGACCGTGCCGCCTTCGCCGAGGAGCTGTCCGGAGTGGTGACTGCGCTGGTCAGCAAGTATCACGACGAACAGGCCGAGGGTGGTCGGCCCCACCGTCTGGTCATCGCTATCCACCCATCTGTGGGGAAACAGAGCACTGATGGGTGATCTGTTCGTTAATCAGGGGGTTCACCGACGGATGATCCGGCCGAGATGCGGGTACGGATAGCGGCGCATGAGTGCGAGGGCGGCCCTGTACCCCAGGCCGTACCAGACCGATGAGTGCATGTGCGGCCCTGTCGACGCGGCGGTGAAGCCCAGCGCCGAGACCAGGGCGAGCAGCGTGGTGGCGACGGCCGATCTTCGTGCGGCCGTCGCCCCCACTAACGGCCGCCCACGAGCAGACCGTCACCCCCGCCACAAGCCGTCACCCCCGCCACAAGCCGCCACCCGTCACGAGCGAGCGAACCCCGTCACGAGCGCACCACGTCACGACGCGAGCGTCTCCAAAACCTGTTCGCCATACTTGGCCAGTTTGTTCTCGCCTACCCCGTTGACCGTCCCCAGCTCCGCCAGCGTCGACGGCGACAGTGTCGCGATCTCCCGCAGTGTCGCGTCATGGAAGATCACGTAAGCCGGCACCCCCTGCTCCTTGGCCGTCGCCGCCCGCCACGCGCGCAGCCGTTCGAAGACCGGCGCGGCATCGGCCGGCAGCTCCACCACAGGACGGTCCTTGCCGGAGGTCTTGGCGGTCTTCGCCCGCGCGGCCCGCTCGGGGTCGCGGCGCAGCCGCACCTCGCGCTGCCCACGCAGCACATCGGCGCTCGCGTCGGTGAGCACCAGCGCGCCGTAGTCGGACTCCACGGCCAGCAGCCCCTGCGCCAGCAACTGGCGCACCACCCCGTGCCACTCGGTGTTGCCCAGATCGGCGCCCACCCCGAACACGCTCAGCGAGTCGTGGCCGTGCTGCAGCACCTTGGCCGTCTTCTTGCCGAGCAGGATGTCGGCGATCTGCCCGACGCCGAACTTCTGCCCCCGCTCGCGGCGCAGCCGCAGCACCGTGGAGAGCACCTTCTGGGCGGGGACCGTGCCGTCCCACGACTCGGGCGGCGCCTGGCAGGTGTCGCAGTTGCCGCACGGCTTGGAGTCCTTCTGCCCGAAGTAGTCGAGCAGCATCACCCGGCGGCACTCGACCGTCTCGCACAGCGCCAGCATCGCGTCGAGGTGGAGCACCTGGCGGCGGCGGTGGGCCTCGTCGCCCTCCATGGCCAGCCGCCGGTGCTGGACCACGTCCTGCAGCCCGTAGGCCATCCAGGCGGACGCGGGCAGCCCGTCGCGCCCGGCCCGGCCGGTCTCCTGGTAGTAGCCCTCGACGGACTTGGGCAGGTCGAGATGGGCGACGAAGCGTACGTCGGGCTTGTCGATGCCCATGCCGAACGCGATCGTGGCCACCACGACCAGCCCATCCTCACGCAGGAAGCGCGCCTGGTGCGCGGCGCGGGTGCGGTTGTCGAGGCCCGCGTGGTAGGGCACGGCGGCGATGCCGTTGTCGACCAGGAAGGCCGCGATCTTCTCGACCGAGGAGCGCGACAGGCAGTAGACGATGCCCGCGTCGCCGTCGTGTTCGGTGCGCAGGAAGTCGAGGAGCTGGCGCTTCGGCTCGCTCTTGGTGGCGATGCGGTAGTGGATGTTGGGCCGGTCGAAGCTGGCCACGAAATGCCGGGCCTGCTCCAGCCGGAGCCGCGAGGCGATCTCGGCGTGGGTGGCCGGGGTGGCGGTCGCGGTCAGCGCGATGCGCGGCACCTCCGGCCAGCGCTCGTGCAGCTCCGACAGCGCCAGGTAGTCGGGGCGGAAGTCGTGTCCCCACTGCGACACGCAGTGCGCCTCGTCGATGGCGAACAGCGAGATCTCGCCCTTGGCCAGCAGCCGCAGCGTCGCCTCGACCCGCAGCCGCTCCGGCGCCAGATAGAGCAGGTCGAGCTCGCCGGCGAGGAAGGCCGCCTCGACCCGTTGTCGCTCGTCGAAGTCCTGGGTGGAGTTGAGGAACCCCGCGCGCACACCGAGCGCCGTCAGCGCGTCGACCTGGTCCTGCATCAGCGCGATCAGCGGTGAGATGACCACCCCGACCCCGGCGCGGACCAGCGCGGGGATCTGGTAGCACAGCGACTTGCCGCCGCCGGTCGGCATGAGCACCAGCGCGTCGCCGCCGTCGACGACGTGATCGATGATCTCCTGCTGCCCGGCCCGGAACGAGTCGTAGCCGAACACGCGGTGGAGAGCCTCGGTGGGGGTATCCATGCGGCTACCTTACGTGTTCGCCGGAGGCCGTTCGCTCTTTTCGCCCACGGCGATCGTAGGCCACCAGGGAGAGGGCGCCGAGCCCACAGGCCGCCGCCAGCGCCACCATCACCGCCGGGTACCCGGCCAGCTGCGCCACGCCCGCCGCGAGCAGCGGGGCGACGGCCTTGGCCACGGTGATCGGCAGGGCCAGGGCCCCGCTCAGCGTCGCGTACGCGCTGGTGCCGTACCGCTCGGTGAGCAGCGCGGGACGGGCGATCGTCGCCACCCCGAACCCCAGCCCGAACAGCACCACCCCGCAGACCGCGCCCGCCACGCTCCGCCCGGCCACCGGCAGCAGCAGCGCGGCGGCGCCCTGCAGCCCGAACACGCTCGCGGTGATCAGCGCGACCGGCCACCGCCCCTGCAGGCCGGTGGTCACCAGGCGTCCGGTCACCGACAGCACGCCGAGCAGGCCCGCCACGGTCGCCGCGAAGAGGGGCGAGTGGCCGAGCGCGATCAGGTACGTCACCAGCAGCACGCCCATGACCGACACGGCGCCCGTCTGCGTCAGGAACGCCGCCGCCAGCAGCCAGAACGGCCGCTCCCGAAGCGCCGCCCCGACGACGCCCCGGTCCACGACCTTGGAAGAGGGACGGCTCCGCACCGCCAGGAAATGCAGGGGTACGGCCGTCAAGGCGTATCCGACGGCCAGGATGACCAGGGCCTGCCGCCAGCCGTACCGATCGACGAGGAAGCCGGTCAAGGGCAGGAAGATGCTGGAGGCGAAGCCGGCCACGACGGTCACGGCGAGCAGGGCCCGCGAGCGTCGCGCCGCGTCGAACCAGGCGACGATCACCGCGAACGCGGCCTCGTACAGCACCATTCCGGAGGCGACGCCGAGCACCACGCAGACCAGGTAGAGCTGGGGCAGAGTGTGCACCTGGGACCAGGCGAGCACGGCCAGCGCGCCGAGCGCCGAGCCCGCCGTCATCAGAGCCCGTCCGCCGTGCCGGTCGAGCCAGCGGCCGATGGGCGGCGCCACGATCGCCGACACGAGTACGGCCAGCGTTATCGCGCCGGTGAGTTCGGCGACCCCCGCGTGCATATCGCGAGCCATCGGGGTGATGAAGACCGAGAAAGCGTAGTAAAGGATGCCGTATCCGGCGGTCTGGGTGATCGCCAGCGCACCGACCAAGCGAGCAGACGAGGCGATCACGAATGGTTTCGTTCCCGTTCATCAATCTATGGACACTGTGACATGAATCGCAGCTATGTCGTCACAGGTGGCGGGCGGGGCATCGGCCGGGCCGTGGTGGAACGGCTGCTCAAGGACGAGGCCACCGTGGTCGCTGTCGAACGCGATTCCGCCGCGCTGGACTGGGCGGGCCCCCGGGTGATCCCGGTCGTCGGCGACGCGGCGGACGAGACGGTCACCGAGCGGGCCGCCGACCTCGCGCAGGGCGCGGGCCGGCTGTCCGGCTGGGTGAACAACGCCGCCGTCTTCAGGGACGCCTCCGTGCACACCGCCACGACCGCGGAGATCCGCGCCCTGATCGCCGTCAACCTGGACCTCGCCGTCGTCGGCTGCGCCACCGCCGTGCGGCGCTTCCTCCGGTCCGGTACGGGCGGCGCCATCGTCAACATCACCTCCCACCAGGCGCGCAGGGCGGTGCCCGGCAGCCTGCCGTACTCCACCGCGAAGGCCGCCATCGAGGGCCTGACCAGGGCGCTAGCCGTCGAGTACGGCAGACGCGGCATCCGGGTCAACGCGGTGGCGCCCGGTTCGGTGGCGACGGAGAGGTACGCCGAGTTCCTGGCCGCCCAGCCGCCCGAGGTGGCGGCGGGAATCGAGGCGGAGATGGCCAGGTTGCACCCCCTCGGCAGGGTCGCGAGGGCGGACGAGGTGGCCGACGCGGTGGCGTACCTCCTCTCGGACGGCGCCGCCTTCGTGACGGGCGCGACCCTCCCGGTGGACGGCGGCCGCGCGGCACTCGGACTCGATCCCGAGTCGAGGGAATGAAAACCATTGTCGTATGGTTGCAGGGGGCATGAGAAAGAACCTGCACCCCTCGTACCAGCCCGTCGTCTTCCGCGACCCGAGCGTCGGGTTCGCCTTCCTCACCCGCTCGACCCTGACGAGTGACAGGACCGTCGAGTGGGAGGACGGCCACACCTACCCGGTCGTCGACGTCGACGTCTCCTCGGCGAGCCACCCCTTCTACACCGGGCGCGGACGGGTCCTCGACACCGCCGGTCGCGTCGAGCGCTTCAAGCAGCGCTACGGCAAGGTCTGATCGCTACTTCCGCCGGTGGAAGCCCGCATGTGCCGGTTACTAGTGGGTACATGGCTTTCACCGGCGTGGAGTGATGGTGGTCAGAATGAGCCTATCTGGAAGGGAACGCCGCATCCTCGGGGAAATCGAGCAGGCACTTGAGCTGGAAGACCCCGACATGGCGCGGCGGGTAGCCGCAATCAACAAGATCGAGTCGGACGCGGGGGCGTACCGCGAGCGCATGCAGTCGTGGGCCGGGGCGCACCTCTGGCTGATCGCGCTGCTCGGGGTGATCGCCGTACTCTTGCTCGTGCTAGCTGTCATCACCGCCTGAGCGAACACACATGTGAGCTCAGGCCAGGCACCTCAGGGCCGAGGCGATCCGCGGGTCGAGATCGTGACCGGTCGGCAGGCGCCCCACCGTGGCCTCGACGAACTCCTGCGGCGACAGCGTCGCGTTCAACCCGTCCGTACGCACCACCACCCGCTCAGCCGTCTGCTCCACCTGAACCTCCGCCTCCTGCTCCGACAGGGCGAACCGGCCGACGGCCACCCGCCAGCGTGTCCGGTTCTCGGCCTCCTCCGCCGTCACCGGCGCGCCGACGTCGTCGGCGTGCGTGGCGTACTCGGAGTCGTAGTGGAAGGCCTGCAACCCCACCGGGTACGGGCCGGCCATCGTGTCGAGCGAGGCGTCCCGGCCGAGCTCGCGCATGCGGCGCCGGGTGTCGGCGTTCTCGGTCCGCCATTCGGCCAGCACCTGTTCGACGGGCATGTCCCGGCGCTGTCGTACGCTCCACTCGTTGAAGTCGTGGAAGCCGTTGACGCCCTCCCTGGCGAGGCGGGCCAGCAGATCCTGCACGTTGCCGTCGAGACAGGCGTGGTTGTACAGCTCCTCACCTGCCAGGTGGCCCAGGACATCGCGGACGGACCATCCCTCGCAGCGCGACGGCCGCGCCCATCCGGCGTCGTCGAGACCGGCGAAGAAGCGGTCGAGTCTGGCCGCCTCCGCGTCGAAGATGTCGAACGGATCGAACTCTTTCAACAGATCATCAGCCATACCTCGAAGCTACCCGTCGGCTGTCGTCTCTCACGAAAGGCGCGGCGCAGAACGGTCAAGCTCCGGACAAGACGGAAGCCCGGCCCCCACACGGGGACCGGGCTTCCGCTCAGATGTGACTAGCCGAGCTTCCGCTCAGCGGAGTCAGTGTGTTCAGCGGAACCAGCGCGGGACGACCCGCACGTAGTCGGTGCCGCTCGTGGCGCCCTCGAGCTCGTCGTCGCCGGCGTACACGGCCTTGAACACGCCGCTCTTGTAGGCGCGCGTCTGGGCCTCGAACTTGCCGTTCCAGCCGGTACGGTCGGAGGCGACCCACTTCCAGCCGCTGGAGCCGTTGGCCTTGTAGAAGATGCTGACCCGCTCACCGCGGACGCCCTTCCAGCGGTCGTCGTCGTTGACCTGGAGACGACCGGAGAACCAGATGGTCCTGCCCTTGCGGACCTTCGAGGGGTCGGCGCTGAAGCGCGAGATGCGCGTCTCCGCCTTGCCCTTCTCGATCTCGACGGCGAAGAACGCGGTGTCGGTGTCGACGACCTTGCCGTCCTTGTTGAACGCCTGGGCGGTGGCCTTCCACTTGCCGTCCTGGTCGTTCTCGTTGAACGGGACGGAGAAGCGCCAGCTCTCGACCTTGTTGACGTCCTTGGCCCGCAGGGTGCGGGCGACCGGGTTGACCGGCTCCACACTGAGCTGGACCTTCTCGACGTCCGAGCTGGCGTCGACCTTGAAGAAGGCCTCCGTCTCGCTACCGGCCTTGACCACGACCGGGTTCGGTGAGATGTCCCTGATATCGACGGTCGGAGCCTTCGTCGTAGCCGACGCGGCCCCGGCGCCCGAAATCAGAAGTGTCCCGCCCACAAGGGCAGAGACGAGTCCTACAGCGATGTTCTTCATGAGGGTGCTGATTCCTCTCGTTCCCCGTTTCGCTGAGGCCGGCTCGGGATAGCCAACCTCCTCTACTACTTTGAGGCACAAGATGGGGAAAAAGTTCGCTAAAGTTACAGAAAATCTTTGATCACGGTCCTGACCAGTACCGTTACCAAAAAATCCGATTTGTGATCGCCTGACCGGCTACAGTCTGCCGCATGACGGACGTCTACACGCTCGGCGAGGCGCTGGGGGTCGTGTCCAGTGGCCGGGTGCGTCATGAGACCGAAGCCCGGTTGGACGTCACCGGCCCGGAGTTCAACCTCGCCATCGCCCTGTCCCGGCTCGGCCATAAGGTCGCCTACCTGGGCAAAGTCGGCAATGACGAGCTGGGCGCCAGGGTCCTCACCGTGCTGAGGGGCGAGGGCGTCGACGCGGCGGACGTCAGGGTCATCGAGGGCGCGCACACCGGGCTGCTGCTCCGGGAGGCGCGCGTGGGCCGCGAACAGCGCCTCACGCACTACCGCACCGGATCAGCCGGTACGAGCCTGAAGCCCGGCAACGTGCCCATCGACCGGATCGGCGCCGCGAAGATGCTGCACGTCACCGGCCTGACGGCAGGGCTCGGCAGGGACACCCTGGAGGCGGTCCGTACGGCCGTGAGCGCGGCCAAGACCGCCGAGGTGGCCATCTCCTTCGCCGTCGACTACGTACCCGAGCTCTGGCCGTCGGTACGCGAGGCCGAGGAGGTGCTGGGCGAGCTGGCCTGCGCCTCCCACCTGCTCTTCCTCGGCCAGGACGAGCTCGACCTGGTCAAGCCCGCACTCACGCCGGAGCGCGAGGTCGTGGTGAACCGCGGCCTGAAGGGCGCGAGCGTACGGGCGGACCGCATGCGCTACGACGCGCCCGGCCTGCAGGTGCCGATCGTGGACACCGCGGGCGCGGCCGACGCCTTCGTGGCCGGCTACATCAGCGCGGCCCTGGACGGCCTGACCCCGCCGGAGCGCCTGCACCGCGGCACGCTGCTGGGCGCCGCCGCGGTAACCAGCGCCAGCGACTGGCAGGGCCTCCCCATCAGGGCCGACATCTAGCGCGACATCCTCTCCCCGAAGAGGGCGCCCCTCTCTAGGGGCCGCTGCCACGACGGGCCGTCTTGTTCCGCTCCCCCTGGCGGGGGTGTCCGTCCTTGGGGACTTCGTCACAGCGGGCCGTTTTCTCCCGCTCCCCCGAAGGGGGTATCTCCCAAGGGACCCCAGCCACCACGCGACCGTCACACGGATCGAGACGGTCGCGTGGCGGACCCCCGGGTTGTCAGGGGTTGACCGTGATCGTGAAGGTAGACGTCGTGTTCTTGATGTTCTGCGCGTTGTTACCGAACCGCAGATTGTTGAACGTCACAGCCCCCACAGCCGGCCCCTGATCCGGCTCAGGCAGCTCGTTGGCCCAGACCCCGAAGCCGGACTTGGCGTCGAAGGCATCACCACTCTTCTGAGCCCCACTGATCGACACATTCGTGAAGATCGTGTCCTTGACCGGGTTCTGCGGCTGGTTGCCCACGTAGTTCGTCTGGAACATGATCCCGTGGTAGGTCGGATCGACGATGTCCAGGTTGCTGACCCTGATCCCCTGGAACACCTTGGAAGCGGAGAACACCCACATCGCCGGGAAGGTCTGCTGCCCCCAGAAGTGGCCGCCGGCCCTGACCAGCGAGATGTTCTCGAAGCTCGTGGGCGGGCTGGCCCCGAAGCCGAGCATCTGGATGCCGAAGTCCAGCGAGCTGATCGTGACGCCCGAGTAGACCAGCGTGTCGGCGACGTAGATGTTCCGGAACGTGTTGGCGTACCCGCCGTAGACCGCCACACCAGCCGCCCGCCAGGTGAGCAGCGAGGTCAGGTTCTCGAAGACGTTGTCCCGCTGCTCGCCGTTGTTGATGTCGATGGCCGAGAACAGCGCGAAGCTGTCGTCGCCCGTCGAGCGGGCCTCGATGTTCGTGACCAGGTTGCCGGTGCTGCCGTTGGTCATGTTGACGCCGTCCGCGAACGTGTCGCGGATGCGCGAGTTCTTGATCGTCATGTTGTCGGTGTTGGTGCCCCAGAGCAGGCACATCTGGTGCTCCACCCAGATGTTGTCGATCACCATGTTCGCCACATTGGCCAGGTCGAAGACCTTGCCGGGTCCGTCGTTGCGCGAGGTGTAGTTGCCGAAGGAGGCGAAGTTCGCGAACGTCGACCCGTTGGCCGTGGCATCCGCGCGGAAGCCGGTGTCGGTGTTCTCCTGGCCCGCCGGTGAGAGGAACCTGGTGAACCACGGCCCGGCCCCGACGACCTTGACCGCCTTGCCGTACACCTGGAACTTACTGGCCGTCTGGTAGTCGCCGGCAGGCAGGTAGACGCCGACGAGCGTGCTGTCCTGGCGCGCCTTGTCGAGCGCGTTCTGCACGTCCTGGTGGGTGAAACCGGCCGGTACGGCATAGTGCGCCGGGTCCGGGTTCGGGATCTGCGTCACCTGCTCCAGGTCGACGAAGTCGATCGTGTACGCCGAGCCGTTGGCCGCGTCCTTCTGCAGCTTGATCTTGTGTCCCGCCTGGACCGTGGTGCCGAGCAGCAGGTTGGCCTCGTCGTAGATGTGCCTCGGCGCCCCGGAGCCGGGGGAGTTGCCGGGGCTCGACTCGGGGCCGTAGAGCCAGGCGTAGCGGGAGGTCAGGTCGATCGTCTTGAGGAAGGTGCCGTCGACGTAGACGTTCAGCGTCGAGCTGTTCCCGCCGCCGCCCGCCGCGTCCGGGATGGAGAACCGGGTGACCAGCGTGTTCGTGGCCGCCCTGGTGGTGAACTCGACGTAGGAGCCGTTCGTCCCCAGTGTCACCGCCCGGCGGCCGGACGCCTCGCCGGCCAGGTCGCCGACGGTCCTGTTCGGGCCGATCCGGGTGGCGCCGCCGCCGATGGCCGCGTCCTCGGCCTCATAGGTGTCGTACGGCATGTGCGCGCCGCGCCCGACGAACAGCTGTTGCGTGCTGGTGTTGTTGGCCCGCTTGACCGGCAGTTCGTTGGCGTCGTCGGCCAGCACCACCTTGACCGTGTACTTGCCGTTGGCGGCGGTCCAGGTGCCGAGCCCGGCCGGTCCGGCGGTGGCGCCCGGTGCGATCGCGCCGCTGGTGGCGCCGGTCAGCGTCTTGACGACGGTGCCGGACTCGTCGGAGACGGTCAGCGTGATGCCGTGGGAGCCGCCGCTGGAGGCGATGGTGCCCTGGTTCTTGATCCCCACCGAGAACGTCACGGTGTCGCCCTGGCCGGGATTGCCCGGTGTCCAGGCCACCGGCGCCGCGATCAGGTCGGCGGTGTCGACGGGCTTCACGGTCAGTGAGGCGGTGGCCGTGTTGTTGCCCTCGTTCAGCTCGACGACCTTGCCGTCCTCGTCGACCTTGGCGCTCACCTGGTAGGTGCCCGCGTCCCGCGCGCCGATGGCGCTCGACACGGTGGCCGAGGCCCCGGCGGCCAGGGCGCCCACGTTCGCGGTGCCCGCCTTGACGCTGCCCAGGTAGAAGTTGACGGAGGTCGCGGCGGAGGGGGCGGTGCCGGCGTTCTTCACGGTGGCCGACAACGTGACCGCGTCGGTCTCGACCGGAGAGGCCGGCGACGCGGTCAGCCCGCTGACCGTGAGGTCGGGGTTGGTCGACGGGGTGCCGAAGACCTGGAACTCGGCGATCTGTCCGCCGGGCGCCCCCGAGTTCGCGGTGATCTTGAGCTGCACGTCCGCGACCTTGGCAGTCACCGGGATCGTCACGGAGTTCCCGGTGGCCGGGTCGAAGGTGTAGACGGCCTGCGCCACCAGGCTCGACAGGCCGCCGGCGCTCTGCTCGCGGCCGAGCACCTGGATGGTCTGCGTACGCCTGGCCCAGGCGGGGTCGGGGTTGAGCTTGAGCACGATGGAGGTGAGGTCGGCGTTCGCGCCGAGCTGCACGGTCAGCGTGCCGGGGTAGGCGGCGCCTTCCCAGTACGTCTGGACGTTGCCGTCGTTGGCGTTGGCCGCGACGTAGGTGTGGGTATGCGACGACTCGGTGATCGGCTTGCCGGTCGCCAGGTTCGTCGCGTCACCGGGATCTTGGCCGCCTGCCTGGCCGTACACCTCGAACTCGGAGAGCTGACCGGCGGGCCAGGCGCTGTTCGCGGTGATCTGGAGGCGTACGTAGCGCGTGGCCGAGGCGCTGACGGGGATCGTCGCCGTGGGGTTGAAGGTGTAGGTGGCCGCGTCCTTGATGGTGCTGAAGCTGGTCCCGTTCGCGCTGCCCAGCACGGTGAGCGTCTGCGTACGGCTGGGCCAGCCGCTCGGAAGCTTGAGCGTCAGCTGGTTCACGGTGGCGGCCGAGCCGAGGTCCACCTGCACCCACTGCGGGAAGGCGTTGTTGGCCGACTCCCAGTAGGTCGCCTGGTTGCCGTCGGTGACGTTGGGGGCGGGATAGACGTCGGTGAAGCTGCTCGCGGTGGCGGTCTTGCCGGCGGAGAGGTTGGTGTCGGCCGCCCACGCGGGGGCGGCCAGGACTCCGATGACTAACGCAAGGGCGGCTAGGACAGCTCTCATGGGGGATGGCCCTTCGAGGAAGACGATGGCCGAACCATAAGATGTCCAGCAGATAGCAGCAATATTTCGACGACATTTCGCAAAGAATTGACTGACAAGTGCAGGCTTCTACCCACCGAGACGGCTGGTCAGAGCGTTAGAAGCGCTGAATATCGGCGGCGACCGGCCGCAAGCAGCGTACGTCGGATCCACGTAAGCGGTTGCAAGTGCTTGCGTGATCGGCCTTATAGTTTGCGCATGACACGACGACTCGCAGAGGTGGCCAAGAAGGTCGGGGTGAGCGAGGCGACCGTGAGCCGCGTGCTCAACGGTAAGCCCGGCGTGTCCGAGGCGACCCGCGAGGCCGTGCTGACCGCGCTCGACGTCCTCGGCTACGAGCGCCCCACCCAGCTGCGCGGCGACCGGGCCCGGCTGGTCGGCCTGGTGCTGCCCGAGCTGCAGAACCCCATCTTCCCCGCGTTCGCCGAGGTGGTCGGCGGCGCGCTGGCCCAGCAGGGCTTCACCTCGGTGCTCTGCACCAGGACGGTCGGCGGCGTCTCCGAGGCCGACTACGTCGACCTGCTGCTCCAGCAGCAGGTCAGCGGTGTGGTCTTCGCCGGGGGCCACTACGCGCAGGCCGACGCCTCGCACGCCCATTACGCGCTGCTGCACGAGCGCAAGCTGCCCACGGTCCTGGTCAACGCGGCCGTCGCCCATCTCGACTTCCCCCAGGTGTCGTGCGACGACATCGTGGCCGCCGAGATGGCCCTGGCTCACCTGCGGGCGCTCGGTCACGAGCGCGTCGGCATGGTGCTCGGGCCGAAGGACCACATGCCGTCGCGGCGCAAGCTGGAGACGTTCCTCGCCGGTGGGGGCGATCCCGAGCTGGTCGAGCACACGATGTTCTCGCTGGAGGGCGGGCACGCGGCGGCCGCGAGGCTGGTCAGGCGGGGCGTGAGCGGCGTGATCTGCGCCAGCGACCTGCTCGCGCTCGGCACCGTCCGGGCCGCCCGGCGCGCCGGGCTGGCCGTGCCGGCCGACGTGTCGGTCATCGGCTTCGACGACTCGGCGCTGATGAACTGCACCGACCCGCCCCTGACCACGGTCCGCCAGCCGATCGACGCGATGGGCCGGGCCGCCGTGGACCTGCTGGTCGCCCAGATCGACAAGGCCGTGGTCCCCGCCGACGAGCTGCTGTTCGAGCCGGAGCTGGTCGTACGCGCGTCCACTGCACGCAAGGCGTAGGCGCTGAACCCCGCAGCCTGCAGTAGGTCGCTGAACGCGACCTACTGTGATCCAGTCGTTATCTTGCAATACACAGTCGTAATATTGCGGAGATCGGTCGGCGAACCTATGGTGTGGGCACCTCGCATTAGAAGGGTCAGCCCATGCAGAAATCCACAGGACTGTTAGTCGTCACCGTTCTCGGCCTGTCCGCCACGGCCTGTGGTTCGGGCGAGCCCGCCAAGTCGACGGCGGGCGGAGCCGCCCCGGTGTCGATCACGGTGGCCTGCCAGCCGGCGAAGTCCGCGCCCAAGGAGCGGCAGGCTTGGGACGACGACGTGGCCACGTTCATGAAGGCGCACCCCGGCGTGACGGTGAAGAGCACGGACCAGCAGCCGTGTTACGACCCCAAGACGTTCGGGCCCAAGCTGGCGGGTGGCCAGATGGAGACCGTCTTCGTGGTGCCCGTGACGAACTACAACGACGTGATCGGCCAGGGCCAGGCGCTGGACATCACCCCGTACACCAGCGAGATCAAGAACTGGAACGACCTGCGCCCCGACGTCAGGCAGCTGGTCACCAAGGACGGCAAGGTGTACGGCGTGCCGAACGTGCACTACGGCGTGGGCCTGGTCTACAACCGCGCGCTGTTCACCAAGGCCGGGCTCGACCCGAACACCCCGCCCAAGACGTGGGCCGAGGTCCGCGAGGCGGCCAAGAAGATCGCCGGACTCGGCGCCGGATATGTCGGCTACGGCGAATACTCCGGCGGCAACACCGGCGGCTGGCACTTCACCCAGGCCATCTACGGCCGGGGCGGCAGCATGGTGACCGACGACGGCAAGAAGGCCGCGTTCAACTCGCCCGAGGGCAAGGCCGTGCTGCAGAACCTGCACGACATGCGCTGGGTCGACAACAGCATGGGCAACAAGCTCCTGGTCGGCTGGGAGTCGCTGATGATGGCGATGGGCAGCGGCAAGGTCGGCATGATGCTCGGCGCGCCCGACGTGGTCACCGACGTCGTCAACAAGTTCAAGGGCAGCGTCGCCGACTACGGCATCACCGGTTTCCCCGAGGCCAAGGCATCGCTGAGCGGCGGCGAGGCGTACATGATCAACCCGAAGGCCACCCCCGCCGAGGCCAAGGCCGGACTGGAGTGGGTCGACTTCCGCTTCAACACCGCGGGCAAGGGCCGGTTCGACTTCGCCCGCGGCAAGACGCTCGGCAACCCCGTCGGCGTACCCGACAACGACGTCTACGGCGACTCGGCCACCGGCAAGGCGATCAAGCAGGACCGCACGGCGAACGCCACGCTGCCGGTCGCGAACTACCAGCCGTACGTGGACGCCGCCGCCACCATCCCGCCGAAGGCCGAGCCGGTGCACGCCCAGGAGCTGTACGCCATCCTCGACGTGGCCATGTCGGGCGTGCTGAGCCGCCAGGACGCCAACATCGACAGCCTGCTCTCCGACGCCGAGACCAAGGCCAACTCGATGCTGGCGACCAAGGGCTGACCTGAATGCGTGTCCTCAGGCGCAATCTGACGGCCTACGGGTTCCTGTGCGCGGCGCTGGCGTGCTTCGCGGTGTTCGCGTGGTACCCGATGATCAGGGAGTTCGTCCTCAGCTTCCAGAAGACCACCCTGGTCAACCCGCCCACCTGGGTGGGACTGGACAACTTCCTGACCGTCGTCCAGAACCCGGCGTTCGGCAAGGCGTGGCTGAACACCGTGGAGTTCACGGCACTCGCCCTGCTCTGCGGCTACGCCGTGCCGTTCGTCATGGCGCTGGTGCTCAACGAGTTGCGCCACGCCCGGGCCTACCTGCGGTTCGTGGTCTACCTGCCGGTCATGCTGCCGCCGATCGTCGCGGTGCTGCTGTTCAGGTGGTTCTTCGATCCCGGGCCCGGGCTGTTCAACCAGCTGCTCGACTTCTTCCACCTGCCGGCGCTGGCCTGGCTCGACTCCTCCTCGACCGCGCTGATCTCCCTGGTCATCGTCGCGACCTGGATGAACATGGGCAGCGCGACCCTGATCTACCTGGCCGCGCTGCAGAACATCCCGCCCGAGCTGTACGAGGCGGCCGAGCTCGACGGGGCCGGCATCTTCAAGCGGATCAGGCACGTCACCATCCCGCAGACCCGGCTGATCCTGCTGCTCATGCTGATGCTGCAGGTCGTGGCCACCATGCAGGTGTTCATCGAGCCGTACATGCTCACCGGCGGCGGCCCGGAGGACGCCACGATGACCGTCGCCTTCCAGATGTACCAGTTCGCGTTCACGCTCCAGGACTACGGCGCGGGCGGCGCGCTCGGCATGATGCTGATGATCGTGCTCCTCGCCTTCGCGGCCTTCCAGCTCCGGCTGACTCGGGAGGACAAAGCATGATCTCCGTCGGTGCCCGGGCGTCGACTACCGGGAGGCGGCGGGAGAAGAGAGCGCCGAAGCGCATCGAGGTTCAATTCCGGACCATTGTCTCGCCTCATCAGCTCAACAGCAGGTGGGGACGGCGCATCTACTGGACCGTCCTGATCGCGGTCGTGACCGGCTCCACCCTGGTCTTCGTCTTCCCGCTCTACTGGATGATCACCGGCGCCATGAAGACGGGCGAGGAGATCGCCCAGATGCCGCCGACCCTGTTCCCCGCCCACCCCACGTTCGACGCCTTCATCGAGGCGTGGGACCTGTTCGACATCGGCGTACTGCTGAAGAACACCGCGTTCTACGCGCTGGGCGCCTGGCTGTTCTCCATGGCCGTGGACGTCGCGGCGGCGTACGCGCTGTCGAAGCTCCGGCCGATGTTCGGGAACGTGGTGCTGGGCGCGATGCTGGCCACGTTGATGATCCCGCCGATGGTGGTGATCATCCCGCTGTACGTCACGATCGTCGACCTGCACCTGCTGAACAACGCCTGGGGCCTGTGGTTCCCCGCGGCGGCCAACGGCTTCAACATCTTCCTGCTCAAGCGCTTCTTCGACTCCATCCCACGGGAACTGGTCGAGGCGGCCCAGATCGACGGCGCCGGACCGCTGCGGGTCCTGTGGTCGGTGATCCTGCCGATCTCCAGGCCGATCCTCGGCGTGGTCTCCATCTTCACCATCGTCACCGCCTTCAAGGACTTCCTGCTCCCGCTGCTGGTCATGACCGACAGCGAGAACATGACGGTCAGCGTCGGCCTGTCGCAGACCGCCGGCGCGGTGAGCCAGAACCAGATCATGGGCGGCCTGGTCATCTCCAGTATCCCGATGATCATCGTTTTCTTCATCTTCCAACGGCACATCATGGCGGGCCTCACCGCCGGGAGCATTAAGGGATAGCGCATGTCGCAAACGTGGTGGCGGGGGGCCGCGATCTACCAGGTCTACCTGCGCAGCTTCGCCGACGGCAACGGTGACGGCATCGGCGACCTCGCCGGGCTGCGCTCACGCCTGCCGTACCTGAAGGATCTCGGCATCGACGCCATCTGGCTGAATCCGTGGTACCCGTCGCCGATGGCCGACGGCGGCTACGACGTGGCCGACTACCGGGGCATCGAGCCGGTGTTCGGCACGCTGGCCGAGGCGGAGACGTTCATCCATGAGGCGCACGAGCTCGACATCAAGGTCATCATCGACGTGGTGCCGAACCACAGCTCCACGGCGAGCGCCTGGTTCCAGGAGGCGCTGACCGACCGCGGCGCCAGGGACCGGTTCTGGTTCCGCGACGAGCCGAACGACTGGCAGTCGATCTTCGGCGGGCCCGCCTGGACACAGGTCGCCGACGGGCAGTGGTACCTGCACCTCTTCGCCCCAGAACAGCCGGACTTCAACTGGGACAATCCGGCGGTCCACCGCGAGTTCGAGGACGTGCTGCGCTTCTGGTTCGAGCGCGGCGTCGACGGCTTCCGGATCGACTCGGCGGCCCTGCTGTTCAAGTCGGACACCTCGTACGAGGACCTCGACGAGGTGCACGAGGTCTACCGGCGCTGGCGCGAGGTCGCCGACGAGTACGGCGACCGGGTGCTGATCGGCGAGGTGTGGCTGCCCGACCAGGAACGCTTCACCCGCTACCTGCGTCCCGACGAGCTGCACACCGCCTTCAACTTCGACTTCCTGGCCTGCCCATGGGAGCCCGCCGAACTGCGCCGGGTCATCGACCTCACGCTGACCACGCACGCGCCGGTCGGCGCCCCGCCGACCTGGGTCCTGTCCAACCACGACGTCACCCGCCCGGTGACCAGGTACGGCCGGGCGGACACGACGTTCGCGCACGGCGGGCGCCTGCACGGCATGCCTTCCGACCCGGAGCTCGGCCACCGCCGGGCCAGGGCGGCGGCCCTGCTGGCCATGGCGCTGCCCGGCAGCGTGTACGTCTACCAGGGCGAGGAGCTCGGCCTGCCGGAGGTCGAGGATCTGCCCGACGAGCAGCGCCAGGACCCCATGTACCACCGCTCGGGCGGCACCAACCGGGGCCGGGACGGCTGCCGGGTGCCGCTCCCGTGGGCGGGCGACGAGCCGCCGTTCGGCTTCGGCTCTGGTGAGGCCCCCACCTGGCTGCCGCAGCCCGAGAGCTGGCGCAAGGTCACGGCCGAGGCCCAGTCGGCCGACCTCGGCTCGATGCTCAACCTCTACCGCACCGCGCTCGCCCACCGCCGCGACCTCCTCGGCGACGGCACGCTCACGTGGCTCACGATGGGACCGGACGTCCTGGCCTTCACCCGGGAGTCCGGCCTGACCTGCGTGTCCAACCTCGGCACGGCTCCCGTACCGCTGCCGCCGGGCCGGGTGCTGCTGACCAGCGGACCCCTGGAGGACGGCGCCCTGCCGTCCGACACGACCGTCTGGCTAACATCGCTGGCGTGAAACGCCTGCCGTCCAAGCCACCCGCCCACCTCGACACCGACGCACTGGCCCTCTACGAGAAGATCATCGCGGGCCCGCGCGGCACCTCGATGCTCGACGACGAGGGCGGACTGATCGGCCCGTTCAACGCGATGCTGCTCAGCCCGCCGGTGGGCGACGCGCTGCAGGAGCTCGGCGCGGTGATCCGTTACCGCTCCATGCTGAGCGCCCGCGCCAGGGAGATCGCGATCCTGGTCGTGGCCGGCCACTGCGACAGCGCCTTCGAGCAGCGCGTACACGAGGAGATCGGGCGCGGGCTCGGCCTGACCGACGACGAACTCGCGGCACTGCGCACCGGCGCGCCGCTGGACCTGCCGGATCCGGAGGAGGCCGCGGTGCTCGGCGTCACCAGGGCGCTGGTGGCACGGGCCGACCTTGACGACGCGGAGTACGCGCGGCTGGGGGAGCGCGTGGTGTTCGAGCTGACCACGCTGGTCGGCTACTACACCACCCTGGCACTCCAACTGCGTGTCTTCCGCGTCTAGGCCGTTGAGCCGTCCGAGCCGTATGTTGAGATCAACGAAAGGGACAACATGCATCGAACGGCCACAACCTGCCTGACACTCGCTTTCGCCGCCATTACCGCCGTCCCCATCTTCGCCGCTCCAGCATCGGCCGCCGCTCCGGCCGCGACCGCGGCCGCGAAGCCGCCGAACGTACGCGCGTGCTTCGACGGGAAGTGCAAGATCACGATCACCAAGGCGGTGAAATTCCGCATCTCCAGCCGGTACGGCTTCACCCGGCTGTCCATCGCGCGAGTCGGTTCCGGAATGGTGAAGGTGCAGGGTACGGGGCCCGGCGTCTCCTCGACCGTGGTGCTCGGCTCGGGCGGCCGGGGGACGATCAACAACCTGTCCGTGAGGGTGTCGGTCACCCAGAAGTCGGCGACCGTCCGCCTCGCCCCACGCTGACCCGACGGCTATTGCACCACGCTGGCACTCCAGCTGCGTGTCTTCCGCGTCTCGGCGTTCTTCGCGTCACTACCCTTGGTAGCTGATCAGTCACATCGGGTCGCTTGACCTCGCGAAGACCATCGAAAGGGACAACATGCATCGGATGGCCACAACCTGCCTGGCGCTCGCCGCCGCCACTGTCGTCGTCTCCGGCGCGCCCGTCGCCGCGGCTCCGGCTTCGGCCGCGACCGTGGTGGCGAAGACGGACGACGACGTCAGCGAGTGCTTTGACGGTAAATGCAAGATCACCATCACCAAGCCGGTGAGCTTCCCCGTCTCCAGCACCCTTGGCTTCACCACGCTGTCGATCGCGCGCATCGGCGCCACGGTAAAGGCCGAGGGGACGGGGCCCGGCGTCTCTTCGTCCACGCAGCTGAGCGCGGGCGGCAACGGCTCGGTCGGTGCGCTGTCCGTACGAGTGCTGTCGATCACCCGGAACTCGGCGACCGTCCGCCTCGCCCCCTCCTCGTCCCGCTGACCACCCGCGCCCGGCCATCGTCAGGCACGTGTGCTGGGCGCGTAGGGCGCGAGCCCCTTCGCGGCTGGCTCGCCCAGCATGCGCGTTCAGCCAGGCGCTCAAGTATGCCGCCGGATGGCTGCGGCACATGCTCGCCGCTCTAAGAGGTGCTAACAGAATGAAGTTGGCCGCATCCTCACGGCGATGATGGTCGTTGTAGTGACCTGCTGGCGTCGGCTGCGGGACTGGCATCAGGCCGGAGTGTGGGACCGATTACACCAACTCCTCCTGGTCGAACTGCATGCGGCCGGCCAGTTGGACTGGTCCAAGGCGGTGATCGACAGCTTGCACGTCAGGGCGCTCAAAGGCGGCCCAAAACCGGACCGAGCCCGGTCGACCGCGCTAAACCGGGCTCGAAACACCATGTCATCGCCGACGGCGGCGGGCTCCCGCTCGCGCCCCAACCTGCTGTACGCCGACCGCGGGTGCGACCATGACAAGTGCCGTCGCCTGGTCTGGCGGATCGGCATCAAGCCCGTCATCGGCCGCCGCAACACTCCACACGGCTCTGGGCTGGGCGTGCATCGATGAGTCATCGAACTCACCCTGGCGCTGCTGCACTGGTTCCGCAGGCTGCGGATCCGCCGGGAGGTCCGTGACGGCATCCACGAAGCCTTCATGACCTTGGCAGTCGTGATCATCTGCTGACGCCGCCTCACCCGCTGATCATTCTGTTACCCGACTTGGTTCACGATCAAGGATTTTCCACTGGCGCGTCACTGTGACCTGCAGGTTCGTGGCTTGTGGCGGATAAATATACGCACTAACACGAGGCCATAAGGCGGCCCGATGTCGCATATGACAACCCTTGGTTGTCATGACAACCCTTGGTTGTCATTATGGACTCGTGATCAAGCACATCGAATCGGCGGCTCACGCTGCACTCCTCGCCGAGCTAAAGCAGGTCCGCGCAGCAGCGATCGAGCACGCCCACGCGGCGCGGGAGCTGTCCCGGCAGCGCCGCCGGCTGATCGACGCATTGCTAGCCGAGGGCTTCTCGCAAGCCGATCTAGCCAGAGAACTGGGGGTGACTCGCCAGGCGATCCAGAAGATGGCCGCGGCCGGTCAGGACGGGCCGCACCGATGATTCGACAGCGCGGGGTGGTCTACGACGTCGGACGTTCGATGGGCTCGCTGTCCATCAACTGGCGGCCCGACTACACACAGGCTCTGATGCGCCGGGAACTGGACATCATCCGGACCGACCTGCACGCCAACGCCGTGCGACTGGGCGGCCGTGCCCCCCGCCGCCTGCTGGCGGCCGCCGACTACGCGACATCCATCGGCCTCAACGTGTGGCTTGGCCCCGAGTTGTGGAACGCCACGCCGCAGCACACGCTGCGCTACATCACCGAGGTCGCCGCCGCGGCTGAGCCGCTGTTCCGACGCCGGCCGGACCGTCTGACCTTCAGCATCGGCAACGAGCTCACCCTGCTTATGCGCGGCATCGTGCCAGGCCGCAGCCATGCGCAGCGCAGTCGTTCACCACGCCTCCGCGAAGTTGTGCTGTCCCGGCAGGACACGCTACGCGCATTCCTGGCGGAGGCGGAAGCCTCGGTACGTCGCGTCTACAGCGGCCCGGTCAGCTACAGCGCTCTGCCGTTCGAGCGAGTCGACTGGGACCATTTCGACGTTGTCGGCGTCAATTATTACCGCCAGCAAGCCTCCACCACCGACCAGTACCTGGCCAAGATCAGCCGGCTCCATGCCACAGGGAAGCCTGTCGCCATCACTGAACTCGGGTTCGCGGCCTGCCGGAACGCCGACGACCCCGAATTCCTCAGCACCTTCAACGCGGCACCATTGTCCCTGCTGGGAATGCATGTACCAGTCCTGAGGCAGCTCATCCGGCCGCGGGTGCGAACGGTACACCACCGAGATGAACAGGCTCAGGCCAGGCTCCTCATCGACCAGCTCCAGCTGCTCGACCATGTCGGCGTCGACCGGGCGTTCGTCATGAGCTTCAGCTTCCCGCTCGCGCCCTACAGTGAGGACCCGTGCCACGACCTCGACGCCACGGCACTCAGTATCGTCCGCGCCCTCCGTCGGGGCCAGCACGGCACGACGTATCCCGACGTTGGCTGGGAACCCAAAGAGTCTTTCCATGCCGTTGCGCGCTATTACCGCCAGCAAGAGGCCGGATGACGTTCTCCGCGCCGGCCCAGGTGACCGCCTCAGCTGTCCGAGCCGCTGAGTTCGCACAGATCGAGTGTCAGGCCGGAACCACATCATTACCGCCGCCGACCTTCTCTCAGGCGACCTGCACCAAGCACTCGACTGTGTGCACAGCGATCCCGCTGCGCACTAATTGAGCCAACTCAGGGCCTGCGCATCCACTGGGAGATCCGAGACGACATCCACGAGGCCTTCATGACCCTCGCCGCCGCGACCACTGCTCGCGCCGCCTCACCCGCTGATCATTCTGTTAGGAGTTCTAAGCACCCAGCGCGGCCAAGGTTTCCCGGAGCCAGCCATCGGGGCGGCCGAGCTGGTGACCGCCGGGGTACGGCTGATCGCCGTCCCGGACGCCGGCCACAACATCATGATCGACAACGTCGAGGTGTTCACCCGGGAGGTGAGCGGCCTTCTCGCGAGATCGTGAGCAGGTTGACCGGCCCGCCGGCCCGCCGCAGTGCCGCGCCTCGAGTCACACCCGCCTTCATCTACTCATACCTACGGCAGGCACGGCCGCCACCGCCTGGAACGGTCCCGGTAGGCACCAAATTTCGGGCAGGTCTGGGGAGTTCTCCCGAGCGGATCGGGATCCTTCCATGAGGCTCGGCACCGGAGACCGCAGGGGCGTCGGGGGACGTTCACACGCCGCGGTCCTCAGGTCATTTCCGGAATGCCCGGAAGGGGATTGCACGTGCCTCAACCATGCTCACGCCAGACCGCGGGGGCCATCGCCCTGACGCTGGCCGCCTCCGGCAGCGCGGTGGTGATCCAGCCGCTGGCCCCGGCCCCGGCCATAGCCGCGAGGGTGAACGCCACCTGCGCCAACACGGCCACCGATGCAAGGAGCATCCAGGCCGCCATCGACGCCTCCAGGGAGGGCGACGAGGTCGTGTTCAAGGGCCCGTGCCTGATCAACAGGACCATCACCCTGCGTGGCCGCCGGACGTACCGGGGCGACGCCAAGGCCGGAACGGTGATCAAGCAGGCCGACGGCGCGAACCTGCCCGCCATGCTGGCCTCGGAGTCCTGGGTCACCGACCAGGCGTACAGCTCCGACCCCGTACGCATCGAGCGCCTGACACTGGACGGCAACCGCGAGCACAACACCGGCACCGTGGGCCTGATGCTGCGCTCGTGGGACAGCCGGATCTATGACGTGGACATCCTCGGCACGCCCAGCGACGGCATCCGCGTCAGCAACCCGTCCAAGAACGGCACCCGGCTCCGCAACACCATGGTCAACAGCGTGATCAGCGACGTCTACATCGAGCGGGCGGGCGGCTCCGGCCTCAAGGTGGTCGACCCCGGCAATGCGGTGACCGACTGGACGTTCCAGCGCTCGTGGATCGGTTTCAGCGGCGAGAGCGGCGTCGACGCGGAGAACTCGGCCGGATGGACGTTCAGCGACCTGCACCTGTACGCGACGCCGAAGCACGCCATCGACGCCCACCGCTGCTTCGGCACCTCCATCCGCAACAACTACATCGAGGACTTCGGCACCAAGGCCGCCGCGAGGCAGACTTATTACGGCATCCGCTGCGACCTCCAGGGCGAAGCCGGCACCACGATCTCCAACAACCGGATCCACAAGTTCGGCAACATGACCCAGTCGAGGACAACACAACAGGACGCCCGCTTCGTCTTCCTCGCCCTCGACGATGTGAACTACGGCAAAGGACACGCCGCCGTGACGGGCAACACCATCCTCGGCCATGGCACCAGGCAGGAGACCGGCCTGCTGTTCAGGAGGGGCGAGGGCAACGGGATGTCCATCGCGTCGACCGGCAACCTGGTCGACAACGTCGGCATCCCACGCTCGATCGGCCCCGGCGTACGGCTCACCAGCGGGTACTGACCGTCCCGGCCATGTAGCTGGCGGCAGACGCTCGACCCGCGCCGCCTCGGCGTCGTGTCGTTCGAGTACGTGGCGCCGCGCACCTAGGGAAGGGCAAGTCCTTCCCAGAGGAGGCGCGCGTTCTCCCTGACGTGCTCGACCCGCATGACCATAGGATCTTGATCGTTCGGCTCGGAGAACGGCTGGCAAGGCGGAGAAACGAGGCGGAATGAGGCCACAAGCCGAGGCGATACGTGACATCGAGCGGCAGCGCCTGCGTTCACTGGTCAAGGGAGACATGGAAGTCGCGGACGTTCTGCACGCGGATGACTATCAGCTGATCACTCCGCGCGGCATTGCGCTGTCTAAGGCGGAGTACCTGGGCGAAATCGCTTCGGGGCAACTTCGCTACCAGGTGTTCGAGGCCGTCTCGGACATCGTCGTACGCAGCAGCGACGAGATGGCCATCCTGCGGTACCGCGCGCGGATCGACGTTTCCGCGGATCACGGAGACCTGCTATCCCTTACCTGCTGGCATACCGATTGCTACGAGCTGCGTGAGGGACGCTGGCAGGCCGTGTGGTCTCAGGCAACCACAGTGGACTGATCTCTTCAGGGCATCCTCCCTGAGCCCAGTGGTGAAGCGGCACGCCCGCTGAGCTGACCTTGGTGACAGAAACGGCTTGCAGGTATCGCGAGTGGCCACCCGGCGTCAATCCAAGGTTGACGATAGCCAATCGTCAACCTATGGTTGACGCATGACGTGCGCAAGTAGTTCGCGTTCCAGAAGAATGCTGTGCCAAGGCCCCTCATGAAAGACGGGCGCCCGGCCTTTTCCGCAGCCTTCCGCTTCACCCTTGTCGCCCTGATCCTGATCGCCATGGTGATCGGAGCGCTGTGACGAAGCGAACGCGGCCGTCCCCGCCTGGAGGAGGTCAGGCGGCCAGCGCGCGTATGGTCACGAGGGCGACCACCAGTGCCAGGACCAGGACGTCGACGGAGATCATCGTAACCGGGTCGGCGACCCGCACTCTGCTGACGATCGCGCCGATCATCAGCACGATCAGGCCGATGGACGCGGCCAGGCCGAGCACCGGCAGTGAGAGTCCGACGAGGAGGCCGACGCCGCCCGCCGCCTCACAGAAACCGATCGCGCGCCACAACTCTGGCTTGACGCCCAGATGATCGCGAATGGCCAGCGACTGTGGAACGCTCCCCAACTTCATCCCGCCCGTCACGATGAACAGGAGGCCGAGCAGTATCGACAAGACGATGGTCGCGATGAGCATCGAAGTTCTCCAGGAATCGGCGGGTGTGTCCTGACCGCTGTCGATCATCGACCTCAACGCGGACAACTTTGGCGAAAGTTCCAGGCATTTCGAAATGGACCGATCGCCGATCATGTCTGGATAGCGTCCTTCTCGCTTGATCATCCACTTTCATGGGGGAACAGAATGAGAAGAACGCCGATGTACATCGGTGCGCTGGCGCTGGCGAGCACGATGGCCGTGGCCTCGGTCTCGCCAGCGGCCTGGGCGGAGGCGAAGCGCTCCTCGGCGGCGGTGAGCGCCGACCGTACCGTATGGCTGAACCCCGGTCAGACGTTGAAGGCCGGCGACTCCGTACGCTCGTCCAACGGCGCCTATGGCCTGCACCAGCAGGAAGACGGCAACCTGGTGCTGTACCGGGGGAGCACGCCGCTGTGGAGCAGCCAGACCGGCGACAGCCCCGGCGCGTTCGCCGCCATGCAGACGGACGGCAACTTGGTGGTCTACCGGGGGAGGACGCCCCTGTGGGCGTCCAACACCGGAGACAGCCCAGGTGCCCGCCTCGCGGTGCAGGACGACGGCAACCTGGTGATCTACGACGGCAAGACGCCGGTGTGGAACCGCCATGCCACGATCAGCGTGCTCGCCCCGGGCTACGCGCTCAAGCCGAACCAGTACGTCCGCTCCCGCAACGGCGACTACCAGCTCGTCCAGCAGGAGGACGGCAATCTGGTGCTCTACCGCGCCCGCCGGGCCCTGTGGAGTTCCAAGACCGGAGGCAACCCCGGGGCCGTCACCCAGATGCAGAAAGACGGCAACCTCGTCGTCTACCTGGGCAAGACGCCGCTGTGGAACTCCGAGACCGGCAAGAACCCCGGGGCGAGACTCGAAATGCAGGACGACGGTAATGTCGTCATCTACGACGGCAGGACGCCGCTCTGGTCCACGAAGACGGGCCGGTAGCCCGGATCACCGCCGGAAGGCGTCAGCATTGTCAGCGACCCACTGGGCGAAGGTGCGCGGGGGGCGGCCGAGGATCCGCTCCACCTCGCCCGTGATCGGTACGGGCTTCCCGATGCTGTCCGCGAAATAGCTCAGCAAGGAGTCGACCTGCTCCTTGCGCACCCCGTGCGCCATCATCGCCTGCGCGGCCATGTCCGGGCTGATCTCCTC
Organism: Nonomuraea sp. NPDC049129; assembly: GCF_040648495.1. Taxonomy (NCBI): domain Bacteria; kingdom Bacillati; phylum Actinomycetota; class Actinomycetes; order Streptosporangiales; family Streptosporangiaceae; genus Nonomuraea; species Nonomuraea sp. NPDC049129. Next base: position 579,939 of record NZ_JBEZDU010000004.1, read on the forward strand.
ATACCGCAGCGGCCGGCTCACCACCGAGCCGATGATCTCCACCTGCTCGGCGAAGGACAGCCCCTCCGGCCCGGTCAGCGTGGGCGCCTGCCCCAGCAGGTCGTCCCCGAGCAGCGCCCGTACGGCGACTGCGGCGATGTCCGCCTCGTGGATCGGCGAGGTACGAGCCTGGGCGTACGGTCCGCGGACCACGTCTCCGGCCTGGAGCTGGGGCGTCCAGCGCAAGGAGTTCGCGGCGAAGGCGCCGGGGCGCAGATGCGTCCATTCCGGGACGGCGGCCTCAACCGCCATCTCCAGTTCGCGGTGGATCGCGGCGTTGCTGCCTTCTTCGGGGTCCTCCTCCTCGGCGACGATCAGGGCCGAGACAGTGACGACCCGCCGTACCCCCGCCGTCCTGGCCGCCTCCAGCAGGGCGGCGGAGCCGCCCGAGATGTTCAGGACGAGGGCGGTCACGCCGTCGAAGTCGGGCTTGGCGCTGTCGCAGGCCTCGACTCCCTCAGGGAAGCGGGCCGTCTCGGGGGTACGGGTCAGCGCGCGTACCTTCACACCCTTGGCGGCCAGCTCGGCGACGAGCGGACGGCCGATGTTGCCGGTGGCTCCGGATATCAGAATCATGCGGTTCCTCTTTCCAGGTGGGAGAGTTTGTCGGGGTTGGTCACGGCGTAGATGCCGCATACCTGAGTCCCGTCGGGGACGAGGTCGAGAACGATGACCGCGAACGTGGTGTCACCGGACAGCAGCAGCGCCGACGGATCGCCGTTGACCGTCCGGAAGCGGATGTTGAGATCATCGACAGGATGCCGGGTGGCGTTGCCGACGATCAGACGGGCGATCTTGTCCCGCCCGTGGAGCGGCCGCAGCCCGGCGGCCCGTGCCTTGCCCCCGCCGTCGGCCCACATGACCACGTCCGGCGCCAGGACCCGCATGAGCGCGTCGAGGTCACCGCCGGCCACGGCCGCGATGAACCGCTCCGTCACCTCCTGCCGGATCCGCGGGTCGGCCTGGTAGCGCGGGCGGCGGGCGTGTACGTGCTCGCGGGCGCGGTGAGCGAGCTGGCGGATCGCCGTCGGGCTGCGGTTCAGGATGTCGGCGATCTCGGTGTGGGCGTACCCGAAGACCTCGTTCAGTACGAACACCGCCCGTTCCAGCGGGGTGAGCGTCTCCAGCACCACGAGCAGTGCCATCGACACCGACTCGGCCCGCACCGCCGGATCCACGACATCGGGCTCCTGGGTGATGAGCGGCTCGGGCAACCAGGGACCGACGTAGTCCTCCCGGCGCCGGCTGATGCTCTCCTGCCGGGCCAGCGCCCGGTTGACGGCGATGCGCACCAGGTACGCGCGTGGATTGACGATCTCCTCGCCCGCCTCGCTCCTGGGCGCCCAGGCCAGCCAGGTCTCCTGCAGCACGTCCTCGGTGTCGGCGACGCTGCCCAGCATGTTGTAGACGATCGAGAACAGCAGCTCGCGATAGCCGGTGAAGACGCTGGTCGCCTGCTCGCTCACCATGTGTTCCTCCCACGTTCCAGGGTCACCAACTGAGAGCGGCAGCGCACCCGGGAGTGTGACCGGATCCCGGAAAATGTGACCCGCATCTCACTGGACCATGTAGAGAACAGGCGGGCGGCTCCGACTTCCCCATGAACAGGCACCCAACATAGGAGGTAGCGAGATGAGCAAGGTCACCTGTGACATCGCGATGTCCGTCGACGGCTTCGTAGCGGGACCGAACCAGAGCCTGGAGAACCCGATCGGCGAGGGCGCGGAGCAGCGCCTGCACAGCTGGATGTTCGACGAGCCCGAGGCGCACGCGGCCGTGATCGAGGGCATCACCGCGGCCGGGGCCTTCATCATGGGCCGCAACATGTTCGGCCCTGGCCGGGACGCCTGGGACATGGACTGGAACGGCTGGTGGGGCGACGAGCCGCCGTACCACGCGCCGGTCTTCGTCCTCACCCACCACCCGCGCGAGCCGTTGCCGATGAAGGGCGGCACGGTGTTCACCTTCGTCACTGAGGGGATCGAGGCGGCTCTGGCCCAGGCCCGCGAGGCCGCCGGGGACCGCGACGTCGCCATCGCGGGCGGCGCGCTGACGGTGAACCAATACCTGGCGGCGGGTCTGATCGACGAGCTGCGCCTGCATGTCGCGCCGGTGATCCTCGGCCGGGGCGAGCGGCTGTTCGACGGCGTCGGGGACACCAACCTTGAACCGGTTGGCGAGGTGTCGGGCACCAGTCTGGTCACGCACCTGAAGTACCGCGTGGTCCGGTAGCGGCGAGGCTTGCATCCGGTACTTAGGTCCAGGTTTACCGTCGAGGTATGACGCACCAGGACATAGCCCTTGGCCAGGAGTGGGTTCCTTCGGCGTGCACACTGCCCACCGCTGAGCAGCCGCTGCGGGTGGCCGAGTTCGACGCGTTGTTCGCCGAGGTCGTGCGGGCAGTCCACCGGCCGGACCCTACCCGGCTGCGGCTGGATCTGATCTTCGCTGCGGAGAACGCGGCCCGGGCCGCTGAGCTGGCGGCCCGGGAGAACGGCTGCTGCGCCTTCTTCACCTTCACGCTCACCATCGCCGACGGCGCTATGTGCCTGGAGGTTCGGGTGCCCGAGCAGCGGGTCGACGTGCTGGACGCACTCCAGCGGCAGGCCGACGCGGCTGTCTCGTCGGCGTGAACCCGCAGGTGGCTGGACGACCGATCATGAGAGGCTTTTTCGACGGCGGCAGCACGGGCCGGGGCGTGGTGGCTGACGGGGGGCACGTATGTCGCATGAGATTCAGGAGCCGTTCCTGCTCACCGGGCCGGTCGCAGGGCGTGCCGGGGTCAACCACCAGACCCTGCGCACCGGGGAGGGAGGTGCGCAAGGCGGTCACCGTCGAAATGGTGGCGGCGGGGGTTGAGCAGCAACCGAGCGGCCAGTTGCGGGCCCGGCTGGTCGCGAGGGTCCGGGACGAGACGACGAAGCGACGCCTCCACCGAGACCACCCAGCTCTACACCCTCCTCGCCGACGAAGTCGCCGACGCCGAGATCCGCGCCGCGCGGCACGCTGACTGGGTCGAAGACAACAACCACCCACATCGGAAAGACCAGTCACGATTGGCGACGCCCGCCGAGCTCACCAACGTGACTGGCCGCTTGGTTGCTGCTCAAGCCCCGAGGGTGGAAATGGCCTTCTCGATACGCCGCCGACGTGTCTCGGGCTTCTTCGCGCTCTCGATTGCACGCACGTGCTCGCGCTTGTGGCTGTACGCAAGATTGTCGTACGCGGCGCGGGCGACGGGGTCCTCGTCCAGGGCGCGGGCGAAGTCCTCTGGCTCGACGACGACGCGCGGCTCGGTGTCGAGCTCCAGGTCGACCTCGACCTCGTCGCCGATCGCAACACCCGCGGCCCGCCGGTTGGCATTGCTGAGGCCGAGCAAGTGGCGGCCGCGCAGGAGGGCGACCCGGCTCTTCCAGGAATGCCCGTTGACTGTGATCGTCACCGGCGGCCGCGTGCCCCCGCCGAGCGCTGCTACCACCTCGGACGGAACTTCTAGACCCCGCATGGGCTCAGGTGGCTCAACGTAGGCCCGAAACTTCATGATCTTCTCCTGTTCGTCCTGCCGGTTCACCGCGGATCCCGCCCGGGCGGCTCCGACCGCCGCTCCCGCTGCTCGCACCCGGGGTCACAGCCGTCCGGGACGGCAGCGGCACGCGCCCCGCCGTCCCGGACGGCTGTGAGGCAAAGATCGCGGCTACTCCGCGTAGGGCTGGTCGGTTCCTTGGGCGCTGTAGCCCAGACTCCAGATGTAACCGTCCGGGTCGGCGAAGGTGCCGCCGTACCCGCCCCACGGCAGAGCGCCTGCGGGCTTGAGGACCGTGGCGCCGGCCTTCTCGGCCTCCGCCATGATCTCGTCGACTCGCGCCTCACTACGGACGACGTAGGTCAGAACCAGCCCGCTGAAGCCGCTGCCTTCCTGATCCGTGCCCACCTGGTTGGCCAGGCCTTCGCGGCCGTAGAAGCCGACGGGCGAGGCGCCATCCGATTCGAAGAACACCGAGATGCCGTAGTCGCTCTGGATCTTCCAGCCGAGCCCCTCGGTGTAGAACTGCTTGGCCCGGTCCATGTCCCGGACGCCAAGAAGGATCGAGCTGACGTGTGCCTTCATGTCTTACTCCTTGGTTATGTGGTGCATCGGTGGTCCAGGCAGGGCCCGGGACGCCACCCCGGCGCGTTTGTTCGCCGGTGAAACTGGTCGCGAGCGCGATGCTCACTGGTCCTGCAGGAGGCCGAGGTCGTTGCCGTCGGCATCGGCAACGGTGGCCACCAGGCGGCCGCCGCCGACGTCGGTGACGTCCTGCCGCAGAACGGCCCCGGTGGCGAGGAGGCGCCGCAGGGTCTGCCGGATGTTCTCGACCTGCCAGTAGCAGACCGGTCCCGCCATACCCTGCCGATGCCCGCGGGGGTTCAAGCCGATCTCCTGATCGCCGGTCCGGTAACCGACGTAGTAGACCTCGTCCACGTAGGGCTCGACCCCGATGAGCGGGGTGAACACCTCCTTGGCCTTGGTGAGGTCACTGACCGGATAGATGATCATCTTCGCGGTCGGCACGATGTCTCCGCTCTCCTTGTCGCCGTTGTGAACACTTGTCGCCGGTGTGAACAACGGTATGGATCGCGGCGCGCCGGTGATGAGGCCAGAACGCGCCACGAACGGATCCGAATCCGCCAATGCCTGCCCTAGGGTGCAAGGCGTGACAAAAGGGTCCATGCCTCCCCATGTGGTGCGCCTTGTCCTCGAAGCGGCGAGAACCGCGGGTGTCTCCGAGGAGGAGCTCAAGCGTCTCCCCGGAGTAGGTGTCCTCGACCAGGAGGGCATCCGCGTGCCGACGAAGATGCTGACGCGCGTCTGGGAGATCTCCTCCGCCGCATTCGCCGAGGCAGGGGGTGCTCCCCGGGTTGCCCGGCTGTGGACTCCCGGCCGGTTCCACGTCTGGGACTACGTCATCAAGTCCTCGGCCGACCTGACCGAGGCATTCGAACTCGCGGCACAGCACATTCCCGCCATCACCGACCCCCACAGCGCGTTCATCGTCCAGCAAGACCCGGCGGGCCGCCTGACCGTTGCCACCCGGCCGGTCTCCACCTTCGGCCGCGTCGGCGAACTGATCGGCGAGTTCGTCCTGGGCCTGCTGATCCAGCAGGCCGGCACGGCGCTGGGCCGCCCAGTCACGCCCGTCGCCATCACCGTCGCCGGTGAGCCACCGCGATCGCGCAGCGACCTCCTCGACATGTACGGCACGACGGACGTCCAGTTCAACGCACCGGTCTCATCGGTCACCTTCTCCGCCCCCGACGCGACCGCGCCGCTGCCCGGCGCCGACCCTGCCCTGGCGGCCATCGTGCGTGACCATGCCGTCCATACGGTCGCCAACGCCAGGCTGATCCTGGGCTGGCTGGACAAGGTGCACGCCGAGATCGCCGCGAGCTTCGCCGACGGACCGCCGGCGCTCGACAGGGTCGCCAAGCGGATGACCATGAGCTCCCGCACCTTTCAGCGCAGGCTGCACGAGGAGGGCACCAGCTGGCGCGAGGAGGTGGAGAAGGTCCGCGAGGCCGAGGCCACCCGCCTTCTCCGCGACACCGGACTCACCATCGACACGATCGCCACCCGCGTCGGCTACATCGACGTGCGAGCGCTGCGCCGCGCCTTCCACCGCTGGTACGGCCGCACCCCCGCCGACTTCCGCCGCGAACGGAACTGACCCTTCGATGTGTTCACCTTCGTCACCGCCGGGACCGAGGCGGCTCCGGCCCACGCTCGCACTATTCCCGGGCCGCACCCTCTGGCCAGATCACGACCACCTTCACCCCGCGCGTCCTGGCCTCGGCGACCGCCTCAGCCGTCCCGCCTGCCCCGGTCCCCGGCCGGCCATCCCAGACGGCGACTATCTCGTCCACAGATCCGAGCATGGCTTCATTGGCCGCCTCGTACGCACCCCTGTTCGCGTGATCGAAATCCATGACGCGGACCAGCTTCGCGACGTCCATCAGCCGGTCGAACTGCTCGGCGTGGTCCGCCTTCACCTTGGCCTGTCGGTAATCGCGCGACGGAAGGACCACTTCAAGTGTCCCGCCAGCTGCCAAGACGGCGTCGGCGAACAGCGAGTCGGCGCCGCGAGCGATGCAGGACACGCCCGTCAGGTCGTCGCCCACCTGCGCGAGGTGCTCGCGAATCGCTGCGAACACGAGGGAACTCGTGCTTTCAGTCAGGTTCATGTGGCCGGTCACGCCGATCCGCATAGCCATACCCTTCACGTCAGGTGATCCCTAGCGGCCAGTGTGTCGCGGATCTGCTGGCTCAGGCCCGCCCCCGCAGGATCATCGCGAGTCTTGACCTCAAGGTAGAACTCGCGGAGTTGCACGCGCACTCGATCTGACTGGACCTGTCCGGCTGTATCCGTCGCGGCGCTGCCTACGGAGACGGCCTCATCGAGGTCCCCGTTGATCAGGTGCGCGAAAGCCAGCCCTACCTGATCGAGGGCGAGGCTGCGCATGCTCGAACGCTGGCGCAGTCAGCCCCCGGCAACACAGCCCGAAGCCCCAAAGCGCGAAGCGCCCCATAGGGGAGGTCATTGCCTTCAGGCGGATTCGCGGACGACCAGCTCAGTGGGCAGGATGATGGGCTCGGCGGAGCCGCCCGTGAACAGGCCCAGCAGCAATCGCACCATGGCCGCCGCCTGTTCGGGCACCGGGTGGCGCACCGTGGTCAGCGGGGGTTCGGTGTACTTCGCGGCCTCTATGTCGTCGAAGCCCACCACCGCCACGTCGTCCGGCACCCGTCGGCCGGCCAGGCGGAGTGACTGCAGGGCGCCCACCGCCATCAGGTCGTTCGCCACGAAGACGGCGTCCAGACCCGGGTCGTCGCCCAGCAACTGGCGCATGGCCACCGCGCCGGACTGCCGGGTGAAGTCGCCCACCGCGACGATCGAGCGGCGGTCGGAGTCGCGCAGGATGTTGCGGTAGCCCGTGAGGCGGTCCTGGCCGCCGATCATGTCCTGGGGGCCGGCGATCGTGGCGATTCGGCGTCTGCCCGCCTCGACCAGGTGGCGGACGGCCGCCTCGGCGCCGCCCACGTTGTCGTTGTCGACGTACGGGATGTTGACGGGTACGGCGGGCCTGCCGTACGAGACGACCGGGACGCGCAGGCGGGACAGTGCGGTGGGGAGGGGGTCGGCGCCGTGCATGGAGATGAGCATGACGCCGTCCACGTGGCCGCCCGCGATGTAGCGCTCCACCCGCGCGTGGCTCTTGGGGGAGGAGGCCAGCATGAGGACGACCTGCTTGTCGGCCGCCTCCAGCTCGACGCTGGCCGAGCGGATGGCCGTGGCGAACAGCGGGTCCTCCGAGAACACCCTGGTCGGCGGTTCGGAGACGACCAGGGCGACGGAGTCGGTGCGCTGGGTGACCAGGCTGCGCGCCGCCGGGTTGGGTAGGTAGCCGAGCTCGTCGATGGCGCGCAGGACGGCGTCGCGGATGTGCGGCGCCACCGTCGTCTGCCCGTTGACGACCCGGGACGCGGTGGCGCGCGAGACCCCCGCGCGGGCGGCGACCGCCTCCAGCGTCGGCCGCCTCACGACCGCACCACCGTCTCGGCGCGGACGCCGACCGAATCCACGGTCGGCCGCACCGTCTCAGCGAGGAAGTTCGCCATGTGGGAGAGCACGGAAGGAATCTACAGGCCGTTCCTGCGGATCACGCCCCGCTACCACAGCGCACTGTCCTTGGGTACCCGAGCCGGCGCCTTCAGGCCGGGTCGCGGCGCAGGCGCTCGACCATCTCGGCCGCCCTCGCCCGCCAGATCGGCTCCTCGACCTGGTCAAGACAGAGCCGGAAGTAGTGCAGCGCCTCGTCGGGCCGGTCCTGCTTCAGGCTGACCTCGCCCCGCGCGTAGAACGTCATCCCCTGCCCATGGCCGTCGCCCGCCTGGGCGAACATGGCGGCGCACCGGTCGAGCGTGGTGGCGGCGAGCTCGTACCGGCCCAGCTCGGAGTACGCCTGGCCGAGCCTGCGCAGCGCCATCCGCTCGCCGGTGCCCCAGCCCAGCTCACGGCTGGCCTCGATGCTCGCCTCGTAGTGCCCGATCGCGGTCTCGACCTCGCCCAGCTCGAAGTGCGCGATGCCGAGCACGCGGCGGAACCTGATCGCGAAGTCGGCGAAGCGCGGGTCGGCCGCCAGCTCCAGACCGCGCCAGCAGGTCGCTATCGCCAGGTCGTACTCGGCCCGGTCGAGGTGGATCCCGGAGGTCGTGACCAGCGCGCTGATCAGCCCGTTGGTGTCCCCGTACGCCTCGAAGAGCGGCAAGGAGCGGGTGACGAGCGTGAGAGCGCTTTCGTGCCGGCCGGAGATCAGCTCGCAGATGGCCAGCGTGGCCAGCGCGTACGCGACCGCGTGCCGGTCGCCCACGCCCTCGAAGTAGTCGATCAGCAGCCGCAGCTCGGGCTCGGCCAGCGCGGTCCTGCGGCGGTCGGTGAGGATGTCGGCTCTGACCAGACGGATCAGCATGGTCGTATGGGTGTCGCCGGTTCGTTCGGCGACGTTCTCCAGCAGGCCGATCGCCTCGGCGAAGAAGCCGTGCGCCACGAGGAACGGCGCCAGCCGCTGGGCGAGCTCGGCGGCGGTGACGGGCTCGGCCAGCGCGACGGCGTCGGCCAGCGTCTTGCGCTCGGCGTGCAGCCACGCCCGCTGCCAGCCGCCGTCCACCCGCGCGGACTCCACGGGTGGCGGCACGCTGTCCATGGGCGGCCTCATGGGCGGTGGGTACTCCAGCGCCGCCGCGCGTACTCGGGCCAGGCACTCCTCGACGAATCCCAGGAGCGCGGCGGCCCGTCCGGCCGGGCTCTCCTCCGCCTCCGCGCGCTCGCGGGCGAAGGCGCGCAGCAGGTCGTGCATGCGGTAACGGGGCTGGCCGCTCTCGTCCACCTCGTTCGCCGTGACCAGCCCGGCCAGCGCCAGCGTCTCGACTGCGGACTCCGCCTCGCGCCGCGGTACGCCCATCAGCGCCGCCACGCTCCAGTCCGCGGCGCTCTCCAGCCCGGCCAGCCCCAGCAGGCGGAACGCGCGGCGCGCGGGCGCGGACAGCACCTCGTAACTCGCCACGAAGTGGGCCCGCACGTTCTGGCCGCCGAGCGCCAGCTCGTCGAGCGGCGCCCCGGTGACGGCCAGTCGCGCGGCGAGGTCCTTCAGCGACCAGGCGGGCCTGGCGGCCAGCCGGGCACCGGCGATCCTGACGGCCAGCGGCAGCCGCCCGCAGGCGTGCAGGATGGCCCGCGCCGCGTCGGGTTCGTCCCGTACGCGGGAGCCGCCTGCCACGCTCTCCAGCAGTTCCCGGGCCTCGCGCTCCGGTGGCACGCCCAGCGAGACCGCGACCGCGCCGGGCAGCGCGATGAGCGGACCCCTGCTCGTCACCAGTACGGCGCAGCGCGGCGTGCCCGGGAGCAAGGGCGCCACCTGGAGCCCGTCGGCGGCGTCGTCGAGCACCACGAGGACGGCCTTGTCGGCGAGCAGCGACCGGTAGAGCGCGGCCCGCTCGGCCACCGTGTCGGGGATCGAGTCGCCCTCGACGCGCAGGGCCCGCAGCAACTCCGCCAGCAGCGCGCCGGGCTCCTGCGGCGCCGGCGAGGCGCCGGAGAGCCGCAGGTAGAGCTGGCCGTCGGGGAAGTCCTCGCGCAGCAGGTGCGCGGCACGTACGGCCAGGGTGCTCTTGCCGACCCCCGGCGGTCCTGTGACAGTGACGATCGGGAGGGCGGTGGGCGTGATCTCGGGGCGCAGGAGCGTGGTGATGGCGGTCAGCTCTTCGGACCTGCCCACGAAGTCGGCGATGTCGGCCGGCAGCTGGCAGATCGCGCCCCGCTGCTCCGGTCTGTTCGCGGACGGGGTGCCGGACAGGACGGCGGCCTGGAGCAGCCGCAGCTCGGGTCCTGGCTCGATGCCCAGCTCGGTGACCAGCGTCTCGCGGGCCTGCCGGTAGGTCTCCAGCGCCTCGGCCCGCCGGCCGGAGCGCGCCAGCGCCAGCATGAGCTGCTGCCAGGCCCGCTCGCGCAGCGGCTGCTCGGCCACGAACACGCGTAACGCGCCGATCACCTCATCGTGCATGCCCAGCTGGAGCCGCAGGTCGGCCCAGTCGGCGCGGACGTCGGCCAGCCGCTCCTCCAGCTCGGTCAGCCGGGGGGTCATGGCGTTGCCCAGCGAGGCGTCCTCGGCGGGCCGGCCGCGCCACAGGGCCAGGGCGTGCTCGAGCCGCCGGGCGGCCGACGCGGGGTCGGATTCGACCCGGGCCCGCCGTACCTCGTCCTCGAACAGGAGCAGGTCGAGCTCGTCGGGCGCGGCCTCGAAGAGGTAGCCCGCGCCGCTGGTGTGCAGCCGGGCCTCGGGCTGCAGCGCCCTGCGCAACTGGGCCACGTACGTCTGGAGGTTGGCCACGGCGGACGGCGGCGGATCGTCCCAGACGGCGGCTATGAGGCGGTCACGGGAGACGGTCGTGTTGACGTTGAGCAGCACGGTGGCCAGCACGGCGCGCTGCCTGCCGCTCAGACGGATGTGGCGCCCGGTCGCGTGACGTGCGCGAACGGGACCGAGGACGCCGAAGATGGCATCAGCCAACGGGCTCCGCTCCCTGCTGTAACCATTTTGTGGCGATTGTATGGGGACTTAACAGATTTCTTCCCATGAACGAGCAGAGGATTTCGGCTAGTCACTAAGGACGCGGCCGACCATCCGCGCGTACATCCGGCCCGGACTCGGCGACCTGGCCAGGAAGCCGGGCAGCATCGGCAGCCCGACGGCGAACGGTTCCAGCCGCTCGTACAGCGTGTCGGCGTCGGCGGGACGGTTGCCCGGTGTCTTCTCCAGCAGCCCGGCCAGGAGCGCGCCCAGCCCGTCCGGCAGGCCCGGGATCGCGGGCGGGCGCTCCTTGACCTGCTTCTCGAAGACCACGTAGTCGGTCGGCCCGGTGAACAGCTGCCGCCCCGTCAGCATCTCGTGCAGCACGCAGCCGAGCGCGTAGAGGTCGCTGCGCGGCTCGGCGACCCCGTGCTGGATCTGCTCGGGAGCCATGTACGCGGGCGTGCCGAGGATCTGGCCGATCCTGGTGAACGTGGTGACGTCGGCGTCGCGCAGCAGGGCCAGGCCGAAGTCGAGCACCTTCACGCTGCCGTCGGGGCAGAGCATCAGGTTGGTCGGCTTGAGGTCGCGATGGCAGATCGACAGGGTGTGGGCGGCCGACAGGACCGCGCACGCCTGGGCCGCGATGGCGGCGGCCCACGGCACGGGCAGCGGGCCGTGTTCGCTGACCACGTCGGCCACCGTGACGCCCTCGATGAACTGCATCACCTGGTAGAGACGCTGCTCGTGGGCGCCGAAGTCGTAGAGCACCGGGGCGCCCGGATGCTCCAGCCGGGCCAGGATGCGGGCTTCGCGGATGAAGCGGCGTTCGAGCTCTTCGTCGGGGCCGCCCGGCAGGTGGAGCAGCTTCACCGCCACCCGGCGATCGAGGTGGCGATCATGACCCGCGTAGACGGCGCCCATGCCGCCCTGACCGAGCGGGAGATGGTCGAGCACATAGCGGTCACCGATGACCATTTGCCCCTCCCAGCCCCGCCTTTTCCCGGAAAAAGCTACACCGTCAGGACTGCGGACGCAGGTGGCCGTCGGTCAGGCCGTCGAGGCCGAGGCGGATCAGCGCCTGGCCGAGGGCCGAGGTCTCGCGCAAGGCGTCTTCGAGCACGGCCAGCTGCCGGAAGGCTTCGCCGTAGGACTTCTGGTCCTTGAGCGACAGGCGGGGCAGGCGGGTGCGGCGCACGTCGAACCGGCTGGAGCCGGTGGTCGCGCGCCCGCCGGCCGCCCGCAGGTGGCCGGCCAGGAAGTCGGGGTCGAGCCGGCGCGCGTCGACCCGGTAGAGCGTCAGATGCGGGCCGAGCACGCAGCCGCCCTCGGTCATCACCCGCACGCTGGAATAGGAGGCCACCACGTCGCCCGGCTGGATCGGGACGAGCCCCTGCTGCGCCGGAGCCCGGCCGGAGGCGGCGCCACCGCCGGTCACGTCGTCCGCGGTGAGCATCGGCAGGTCGCCGCCGCCCGTCGCCATCTTGGGCGGCGCCTGCAACGTGGTCAGCAGGCCCTCCTTGATCAGGTCGCCGACCGTGGTGACGGGCTGGTCGAGCGGCTCGTCGAGCACCTTGAGATCGGGCGGGGTGGCCGCCGCGGCCAGGAACCGGTCGCGCGCCTCGGTGAAGGCCCGGCCGAGGTCGTCGCGGCGCTGGTGGCGGGCCGGGGTCATGTCCACCTCATCGGCCAGCAGGTCGATGATGCGTACGGTCTGGTCGGAGCGCTCATCGAGGTAGGCCCGCCACGCGGGATCGACGATGGACAGGTCGGCCGTGGCGTCGACGATCAGCACGTCGGAGGGCGGGCGCTCGCCCGCGGCCGGGCGGCGCAGCAGCCACAGGTCGGAGCCCGTCAGCGCGATCACGGCGCGCAGGGCGCCGGCGCGCAGCAGGTTGGCCCGGATCCGCCGCCCCGCCTTACGGCTGGCCGCGGCCGGGGGCATCAGCACGGCCACCATGCCGCCGGGCCTGACGTGGGTGAGGCAGTGCTGGACCCAGGCCAGCTCCGGCTCCCCGCGCGGCGGCAGGCCGTACTCCCATCGGGGGTCGCCGGTCAGCTCCTCGTAGCCCCAGGCCCGCTCGTTGAACGGCGGGTCGCAGACGACGGCGTCGGCCTTCACGCCGGCGAAGCCGTCGTGGCGCATCGAGTCGCCGGGCACGACCTCCGCCTCGGCGCCGCGCAGCCGCAGCCGCGCGGCGGTGATGACCGCCGAGGTCTCGCTGAGGTCCTGGCCGAGCACCTTGACCGCCCCGGAGTCGAGCAGGAGCGTGCCGACGCCGCAGGCGGGGTCGAGGATCGTCGCGTCGTCGGTGCGGACCAGCCCGACCATCAGCTCGGCCACGTCGTCACGCGTGACGGACAGCTGCCTGGAGTGCGCCTCCAGGTAGCGCTCACAGAGGAATTCGTAGGCGGTGAGCGGATCGTGCTGCTCGGCCAGCTCGGACACTAGCCCGGCCAGCTCGGGCTCCAGCTTGCTCTCGCCCGTGGTCAGCAGCACGCCGGCCTGCGCGACCAACTCGCCCAGCCGCAAATCGCCGGCGGCTTTCAGGCGTTGCCACACGCGATCACCCAGCGAGACCTGGTAGGACTTCCCATAGCGCCGCAACCATGACTCGACCTGGCGCAGCGAGAACAACGGTTGATTGGCGGTGCCGCCGATGGGCAGTGGGAAGTCGTCGTGGCGGCGGCGCCAGTTGCTCACCGCGGCCCGCCCGACACCGGCGAGCCGGGCTATGTCCCCGGCGTTCACGGTCGGGTCGTGGGTCATGGAGCCCACAGTAGTTCACAAGAGTCTTCAGTGCATCTGCTTGTGAAGTCTTTCAACCAATGATTTACTGCTGGGTATGAAGCACAACATCCGCTATGCCGCCGGATCAGACGTGGGCCGCCGCAGGGAGCAGAACGAGGATTCCGGCTACGCGAGTGGCCGATTGCTCGTGGTGGCCGACGGGATGGGCGGACACGCGGCCGGCGAGCTGGCGAGCTCGGCCGCGATCGCGGTCATGCGCGAGCTGGATGCCACGCTTCCCGAGACGGGCTCGGACCTGGAGGCGGCCCTGGAGGGCGCCGTGCATGAGGCGGCCCGCAGGCTGGTGGAGCTGGCCGACATCGACCCCGCGCGCAGGGGGATGGGGACCACCGTGACCGCCATGCTGTGGGACGGTTACCGGTTCGCCCTTGCTCATCTTGGTGACTCCCGCGGATACCTGCTGCGCGATGGTGCTCTCTACCAGATGACCAAGGATCACACACTTGTGCAGTCCATGGTGGACGAAGGACGGATAACAGAGGATCAAGCGGCCGTGCACCCGCGCCGGTCGATGGTGCTGCGCGTGCTGGGCAGCGAGGGCAGGGCGGAGCCTGACATGGCGCTGCGCGAGTCCGAGCCGGATGATCGCTACCTCCTCTGTTCGGACGGGCTGACGACCGTGCTCGGGCCCGAGGTCCTGCACGAGGTGCTGACCACGGTGACAGACCCGGCGGCGGCCGTCCAGCGGTTGATCGACCTGGCCAACGAGGGCGGCTCACCCGACAACGTGACCGTGATCGTCGCCGACGTGGTGGCGCCGGGCGCGGGCGACGAGCAGATCTTCCGGGTGGGCGCGGGGGCCTGAAAACGATCTCACCTTGGTACGGAGTCTCAGGAGTCACACCAGCCACATAGCCGAAATTTCGGCTCATAGGTTGACACTTTCCCATTGTTCGGCGCGCAAGCGGGATGTCGCTATTACAGTCCATCCTGATCTGCCGGTTTTTCTGGGAGGAGTGGGCTCTGGACCCGATCGCGGAAAATCTGCTGAAAGAGGTGCGTGGGGAAGTCGGCTACCGCGAGAAGGGCGGCCAGCTCACCAAGTTCGGGCAGTGGTACGCGGATCGCGTCAAGGACCCGCAATACCGGGACGCGCCGTGGTGTGACATGTTCATCGCCTGGGCGGCCGACAAGGCCGGGGTCGGTGACTACGTCGGCCAGTTCGCCTGGACCCCCTCGCACGCGTCCTGGTTCATGAAGCAGCGCGCCTGGTCCCAGCAGCCCGAGCCCGGAGCCCTGGTCTTCTTCGACTGGGGCGGCGGCAAGAGCTACAAGGGCATCGACCACGTCGGCATCGTCGAGCGGGTCGACGGCAAGAAGATCCACACGATCGAGGCCAACGTCGATCGCGTCTGGCTCAAGCGCAAGTTCCGTGACACGGACAAGGTCGTGGGTTACGGCTTACCCCGCATGGTGAAGGCCAACGCCACGCTGAACGAGATCCGGACCACCGAGCAGCCGCTGGCCCGCCAGCCGGAGCCGGTGTCGCAGGGATCGCCGATGGACGTTCTGGGGTCCCCGCTGGCCCTGCTCACCATGATGGTGCTCACCACGGTCGTGGTCTCCTTCCGTCTCGCGGGCCGCCGTCGCGGCAGCCACATCAAGGTGGAGACGCGTGCCGCCGCCGTCGGGAAGACGACCGTCGAGAACAAGGCCGTCGAGAAGAAGGCCGTCGAGAAGAAGACCGTCGAGAAGAAGACCGTCGGGAAGAAGGCCGTCGGGAAGAAGGCCGTCGAGAAGAAGACGAGGTCCGCCAGCTACGCGGAGGCGCCGCCCGAGCCGGTCCGGGTGGGTGGTCCGCCTGACCCGGACGCGACTTCCGCTCCGGCCAGAACTCTCGTGGCCGCCCACCGCTCCACCACCCGCCGCAATCCGTACGAGCGGCCCTGACCAGCACAGTTCGCTGACGACCTCCCGAAACCAGAACCCGGCGCCGTTCGCATGCCGGATCGCTACCCGCCTGAAACCTTGGGATTTAGTAGGACGTCCTAGTATCTTGTAAAGGGACCCCTCACAAAGGAGTGATCAGGCGTGCACGTTCCGGCGAACCCTGTCCGTTTCGTGACCGCCGCGGCGCTGTTCGACGGCCATGACGCGGCGATCAACATCATGAGGCGGATCCTCCAGTCGCAGGGGGCGGAGGTCATCCATCTCGGGCACAACCGATCGGTGGACGAGATCGTCACCGCCGCCGTCCAAGAGGACGTCCAGGGTGTGGCGATCAGCTCCTACCAGGGCGGCCACGTGGAGTTCTTCAGCTACCTGGTGGATCTGCTGCGCGAGCGCGGCGCCGGGCACGTGAAGGTCTACGGCGGTGGCGGCGGCGTCATCGTCCAGGACGAGATCGACCTGCTGCACTCCCGCGGCGTCACCCGCATCTTCTCGCCGGAGGACGGCCAGCGGTACGGCCTGCCCGGCATGATCAACAAGCTGATCGAGGAGTGCGACGTCGAGCTGGACGGCGTTCCCTCTGTCGAGGCCGTCGGCTCCGGCGACCAGGCGGCCCTGGCCAGGGCGATCACCCTGATCGAGTCGGGGCGCGCCCCGGCCGAGCTCCTGGACGGCCTGCGCGCCGCTCCTGGCTCAGGCGACAACCGCGCTCCCGTGCTCGGCATCACCGGTACGGGCGGTTCCGGGAAGTCCTCGCTCACCGACGAGCTCGTACACCGCCTGCGCGTTGACAACGACGACAAGCTGCGCGTCGCCATCATCGCGATCGACCCGACCCGCAGGCGCGGCGGGGGAGCACTGCTCGGCGACCGCATCCGGATGAACAGCCTCGGCCCCCAGACCTACTTCCGCTCGCTGGCCACGAGGGGCGCCGCCAACGAGGTCCCCGTCTGCCTCGACGACGTGATCGCCGCCTGCCGGGCCGCCGGATACGACCTGGTCATCGTGGAGACCCCGGGCATCGGACAGGGCGACGCCGGGATCGTGCCGCATGTGGACGTGCCCATCTATGTCATGACCCCGGAGTTCGGCGCGGCCTCCCAGCTGGAGAAGATCGACATGCTCGACTTCGCCGAGGCCGTCGTGATCAACAAGTACGAGCGGCGCGGCGCCGAGGACGCCCTGCGCGACGTCCGCCGCCAGATGGTGCGCAACCGCGCGGCCTTCGGGGTCGCGCCCGACGACATGCCGGTGTTCGGCACGATCGCCGCCCGCTACAACGACGCCGGTGTCACGGCGCTCTATCACCACCTGAAGGCGCAGCTGGCGGACAAGGGCCTGCGGGCCGGGCCAGGCCTGCTGGCACCGGTGCGCGGCCGTACATCCCAGGTGGCCGCCGCGATCGTCCCCCCGGCGCGCGTCCGCTACCTGGCCGAGATCGCCGAGACCGTCCGCGACTACCACGCGGAGACGCTCGCCCAGGCGGAGGTGGCCCGCCGCCGCCAGCAGCTCACGGCCGTCCAGGCCCTCCTGGGCAGTGGCGCCACCGGTACGGGCGCCGATGGTACGGGCCGGACCGACGACAGGCTGGCCGAGCTCGCGGCCGGGGCCGAGCGGGAGCTGAGCGACGAAAGCCGCGCGCTGCTCGACGACTGGCCCGCCACCAGGGAGCAGTACTCCGCCGACGAACTGGTCGTGAAGGTACGCGACCGGGAGATCCACACCCCCCTCTGGCGCGAGACCCTCTCGGGCAACCGCATCCCCCGCGTGGCCCTGCCCCGCTACACCGACCACGGCGAGCTGCTCAGGTTCCTGCGTAGCGAGAACCTGCCGGGCCGGTTCCCGTTCACCGCCGGGGTGTTCGCGTTCAAGCGGGACGACGAGGACCCCACCAGGATGTTCGCCGGAGAGGGCGACCCGTTCCGTACCAACAGGCGCTTCAAGCTGCTGTCCGAGGGCCAGCCCGCGACCAGGCTGTCCACCGCGTTCGACTCGGTGACCCTGTACGGCCACGACCCGGACCTGCGGCCCGACATCTACGGCAAGGTAGGCACGTCGGGCGTGTCCATCGCGACGCTGGAAGACATGAAGGTGCTCTACGACGGGTTCGACCTGACGAGCCCCAGCACCTCGGTGTCGATGACGATCAACGGCCCGGCCCCGACGATCCTCGCCTTCTTCCTCAACGCCGCGATCGACCAGACCCTCGACCGGTTCGAGGCCGAACACGGGCGCCGGCCGTCCGCGGAGGAGGAGCGCGAGCTGCGCGCGCGAACCCTCGCCACCGTCAGGGGGACCGTGCAGGCGGACATCCTCAAGGAGGACCAGGGCCAGAACACCTGCATCTTCTCCACGGAGTTCTCGCTGCGGATGATGGCCGACATTCAGCAGTGGTTCACCCTTAACAGCGTCCGCAACTTCTACTCGGTGTCGATCTCCGGCTACCACATCGCCGAGGCCGGGGCCAATCCGATCAGCCAGCTCGCCTTCACCCTGGCCAACGGCTTCACCTATGTGGAGGCGTACCTGGCGAGGGGGATGCGGATCGACGACTTCGCGCCGAACCTGTCGTTCTTCTTCTCCAACGGCATGGACCCCGAGTACAGCGTGCTCGGGCGGGTGGCCCGCCGCGTCTGGGCGGTCGCGATGCGGGAGAAGTATGGCGCGGCGGAGCGCTCGCAGAAGCTGAAGTACCACATCCAGACCTCGGGCCGGTCCCTGCACGCCCAGGAGATGGACTTCAACGACATCCGCACCACGCTGCAGGCGCTGATCGCCATCTACGACAACTGCAACAGCCTGCACACCAACGCCTTCGACGAGGCCGTGACCACGCCGTCGGCCGACTCGGTACGCCGGGCGATGGCGATCCAGCTCATCATCAACCGCGAGTGGGGCCTGGCCCGCAACGAGAACCCGCTCCAAGGCTCGTTCATCATCGACGAGCTCACCGACCTGGTGGAGGAGGCGGTGCTGCAGGAGTTCGAGCGGTTGTCGGACCGGGGTGGCGTGCTGGGCGCCATGGAGACCGGCTACCAGCGGGGCAGGATCCAGGACGAGTCGATGCTGTACGAGTCGCGCAAGCACGACGGCTCGCTGCCCATCATCGGCGTCAACACCTTCCGCAACCCGCGCGGCGACGAGCCCCACGAGAAGAAGGTGGAGCTCGCCAGGGGGACCGAGGAGGAGAAGCGGTCCCAGCTCGACCGCCTGCACGCCTTCCATGACCGCAACCGGGCCGAGGCCCCCGTGGCGCTGGCCCGGTTGCGGGACGTCGCCATGACCGATGGCAACGCCTTCGAGGTGTTGATGGAGGCGGCCCGCGTCTGTTCGCTCGGCCAGATCACGGACGCGCTGTTCGAGGCCGGGGGACAGTACCGCCGCAACGTCTGAGTCAGTGGGCGCCGATAGGATTGCGGGTCGGGGTACCACCTGCTGACCGAGGTGGGCACCACCTGCTAACTGGAGGCATTCATGGCAGACGTCACTTTCAAGGGCAACCCAATCACCGTGGGCGGCACGTTCCTCAAGCCCGGCGACCAGGCGCCCGCGTTCCAGCTGGTGGGCGGGGACCTCGCTGACACCACGCTGGCCGGGTTCGGCTCCGCGACCAAGGTGCTCAACATCTTCCCGAGCCTCGACACGGGCGTCTGTGCCGCCTCGGTGCGCCGGTTCAACGAGGTGGCCGCCGCGCACCCCGGCGTCGCGGTGCTGTGCGTCTCGGCCGACCTGCCGTTCGCGCAGAAGCGGTTCTGCGCCGCCGAGGGGCTGGACAACGTGACCATGCTGTCGCTCATGCGGGGCCGCGAGTTCCTGCGCGACTACGGCGTGGCGCAGGAGAGCGGGCCGCTGGCCGGGCTGGCCGCCCGCGCGGTGGTCGTGCTCGATGGCGACAACCGCGTCATCTACTCCGAGCTGGTTCCCGAGATCACCCAGGAGCCCGACTACGAGGGCGCGCTGGGCGCGCTCAAGTAGGCCCGACCAGGCCGTACGCCGGTCCACCCCGGCGCTCGGCCAGGCCGTAAGTCGGGTCGTCCCTGGCGCTCGGCCAAGCCGCGCACCGGTCCGCCCCCGGGTCTCAGTTCTTCCTGCCCACCCCGCAGAGGATGAGCGACGACTCGGGGCCGGCCGCGAGGTCGATCAGGTCGGCCTCGTCGGGGCGCCACTGCGGCAGCCAGGTCAGGCCCGGCTCGACCAGCTCGAACCCCGCCCACAGCTCCTCGATCCGCCGACGGGTACGCAGGGTCAGGGGAGCGCTGGCCCGGCGATAGACCTCGGTGCCCTTGCTGACGGCGGCGGCGCGGGCGTCGCTCGTGCCGTGGGACATGACGACATAGCTGCCGGGGGCCAGCGATTCGCGGATGGCGGCCATGATGCGCAGCGGGTCGTCGGCCTCGCCGATGAAGTGCATGATCGCGACGAGGAGGACGCCCACCGGCTGGTCGAAGTCCAACGCCCCCACCACGTCCGGATTTTTCAGCAGGTCGTGGGGATCGCGGAGATCGCCATCCACCACGGTGATCCCTTCGCTGCCCGCCAGCAGCGCCCTGGCATGGACCAGGACGACGGGGTCATGGTCGACATAGACCACCCTGGACTGCGGCGCGACCGCTCTGGCCACCTCATGGACGTTGCCCCGCGTTGGCAGACCCGTACCGATATCGAGGAACTGGGTGACGCCGGCGCCCGCGAGGAAGCGTACGGCACGACCGAGGAAGGCCCGGTTGGCGCGGGCGGCGGTACGGACCTCGGGAGCCACCCGCAGCAGCCGTTCAGCGGCTCGCCGGTCGGCCGGGAAATGATCCTTCCCGCCGAGGTAGTAGTCGTACAGCCGGGCGACGTTGGGCGTGTTCGGGTCGAAGCCCAGCGATTCTCGCTCCACCCAACGATCCCCCGATCGAGAGTTAACGATCTTTTCTCGGGATTCTACGGATTTGTGACCTGCCTTGGGGCGATATTCCCGCACGCTGGGCGTTAGTTGCCTTTAGTCCCTTTTGTCGTTCGGGTGGCGGTCTAAGGTGCGAGTGTGAGCCTTGATGACACCGGTGTACCCGTCCCCGTTCCTCCGAACGTCCGGCGGATCGTGTCGCTGGTGCCTTCACTCACCGAGTCCGTGGCCGCGACCCTCCCCGAAGCGCTGGTCGGCGCGACCGACTGGTGCTCGCACCCGGCCGACCTGGACGTGGTCAGGGTGCGGGGGACCAAGAACCCCGATCTCGACGTCATCCGGCGGCTCGCCCCCGACGTGGTGCTCGCCAACGCCGAGGAGAACCGGCAGCCGGACGTCGACGCGTTGCGGGCGGCGGGCCTCGCGGTGTGGGTCACCAGGATCGAGACGGTGGACGAGGCGTTCCGGTCGCTCGACCGGATGTTCCGGTACGCCTGCCGCACCGGGCGCCCCGGCTGGCTCGACCGGGCGGAGTCGGTGTGGGCCGAGCCGGTGGAGGTGCGCCGGACGGCGATCATCCCGATCTGGCGGCGGCCGTGGATGGTGGTGGGCCGCGACACGTTCACCGGCGATGTGCTCGCCCGGCTCGGGGTGGGCAACCTTTACGCCGGTCATGCCGAGCGCTATCCCAAGATCCCGCTGGCCGAGCTGGTGGCTCAGGGTGCCGACCTGGTGGTCCTGCCCGACGAGCCCTACGCGTTCAGCGCCGAGGACGGGCCGGAGTCGTTCCCGGGCCACCGGTGCGCGCTGGTGAGCGGACGCGATCTGACCTGGTACGGCCCCTCTCTCGTCCAGGCGCGCGACCGCCTCCTCCGGGACCTGGGCTGACCAGCGGGAGTCAGACGACGTTCGTCGTCGGTGGACTGGCGAAGGCGGCGTCCACGGCGGCGGGGGACAGCACGTGGTCGATGACGATCACCGCGGTCCCCACGATCCCCGCGCGGTCGCCCAGCGTGCTCGTCACGATCTCCAGGTTGCGGGTGGTGAACGGCAGGCTGCGGCGGTACACGCTCTCCCTGATGCCCGTCAGGTAGTGCTCCCTGGTCTCGGCCATGTCGCCGGCCAGCACCAGGACGGAGGGGTTGAGCAGGCTGACCGCCGTGGCGAGGACGATGCCGACCGTGCGGCCGGCCTCCTGGGTGAGGGCGATGGCCGTCGGGTCGCCGGCCTGGACCAGGCGTACGACCTCGCGGCTGGTCTGCCTGCCGAGGTCGGCGGCGAGGGCGTGGCCGCTGGCCAGCGAGGCGACGCAGCCCCGGGAGCCGCAGGTGCAGACGCGGTCGTCGCTCTCGCGCAGGCGGACGTGGCCGATGCTCCCGGCGGCGTCCTCGACGCCGCGGTAGATCCGGCCGTCCAGGACGATGCCGGTGCCGATGCCCGTGGAGACCTTGATGAGGATCAGCGACCGGCTCCGGCGCCAGGAGGACCACCACTCGCCGAAGGCCATCGCGTTGGCGTCGTTCTCGATCAGGATCGGCACGTCGAACGCCTCCCGCAGCGCCTGGCCGATCGGATGGTCGTCCCAGCCGGGCATGAGGAACGACCTGGTCACCCGGCCGGAGGCGTGGTCGACCGAGCCGGGCAGGTCCAGGCCGATGCCGCACACCTGGTCCGAGGCCCGTCCCGAGCGGTCGAGCAGGCGCTGGAACGCCTGGCGTACCCAGGACAGGACGGCCTCGGGGCCGCGGTCGATGCGCAGCTCGGTGTGCTCCTCGACCAGCGACCGGGCCGCGAGGTCGGTCAGCGCCACCCGTACGTGGCCGGCGCCCAGGTCGGCCACCAGCACCAGGCGCTTCGTCGCGTCGATGTCGAGCACTGAGGGCGGTCGCCCGCCCCCGGAGATGGCGAAGCCGGACTCGTGGATGTATCCGGCCTCGATCAGCCGGTCCACCCGTTCGGTGATCGTCGAGCGGGACAGCCCGGTGTAGGCGATGAGTTCTTTGCGGGTACGGCAGGTGCCATTGCGGATCAGCTGAAGGATCTGCCCTGCCGTCAGCATGGTCTATCCCTTCTCGGCCCCCGCCGTGAGTCCTTCGGTCAGGAGCCGCTCGCCGGCGAAGAACACGATCACGATCGGCAGCGTCAGAACCACCGATCCTGCCATGAGAACCGTCGTCGGGATCTCGATACTGCCCGCCAGCTGGGAGAGCCCCAGTGAGACCGTCCAGCTCTCCCGTTTCTCGACGAGGAAGAGCAGGGCGAACAGGAACTCGTTCCAGGCGATCATGAACGCGTAGAGACCGGTGGCCATGAGCGCGGGCTTGGACAGCGGGAGCACCACCCGCCAGATGGTCGACAGGCGCGTGCAGCCGTCGATCGCCGCCGCCTCCTCCACGCTCTGCGGCACGGTCTCGAAGTAATTGCGGAGCATGTATACCGTGACAGGCACCGTCTGCGCGCAATAAACCAGGATCAAACCCAGCAGAGACCCGCGAAGTCCGAGCATCGTGAAGAGCACGAACAGCGGGATTGCCAGCACGATCGCCGGAAACAGGTACACGGCCAGGAACACGAAATGCACCTGCCGCCGCCCGAAAAACCGCAGTCTGGCCACAGCGTACGCGCCCGGGATCGAGATCAACAGCGTGACCGCCACCGAGGAGACCGCCACGATGGCGCTGTTGCGCATGAAGGTCAGGAAGCCCTGCCTGGTCAGCACGTTGGCGTAGGTGTCGAAGGTGAAGCTGCGCGGCCAGATCGAGCCGGGGTCCAGGATCAGCTCCTGGATGTCGCGGAAGGACAGTGTCACCATGTAGAAGAACGGGAACGCGGTGATCACGAACAGAAAGAGGATCACCAGCGGCTTCAGCACCCGGAACAACCCGCGCTCAAATCTATCCCTGGTCACGCTCACCTCCCGAGAAGAACCTCAGATACAGGGTCAGGAACACGACCAGGACGACCGCCAGCACGATCGCCTGGGCGGCCGAGGCGCCGATGTCGTCGCGCGCGGTCAGGAAGTTGTAGACGCGCACGCTCACCACCTCCGTGCCGGCCCCGCCGCCGGTGAGCAGGTAGACGTCGTCGAACTTGGTGAAGGTGAACACGAACCGCAGCACCGACAGCAGCGCGATGATCCGCCAGAGCTGCGGCAGGATCACATGCCGGAAGCGCTGCGTCGGCGTGGCACCGTCGACCACGGCCGCCTCGTCCAGTTCGGCCGGCAGCGCCTGCAGCCGGGCCAGGATGAACAGGAAGGCGAACGGGAAATACCGCCACGCCTCGAACGCGATCACGGTGAGCAGCGCCACCGGCACCTGGATGCCGAGAAAGCTGCCCTTGGCCTGGGTGAGGAAGGCGATGGGGGTGCTCAGCCAGGAGTTCACGATGCCGAACTGGGGGTTCAGCATCGTCTCCCACAGGAAGGCCACCGCCACCACCGGCGCCACGTACGGCACCAGGATCGAGGCCCTGACCAACGTGCGACCCCGGAAGCGGTCGCGCAGCGCCAGGGCGGCCACCAGCCCGATCGCGATTGACAGCGCGGTGCCCGCCACCGTGTAGACGAGCGTGTTGACCAGGGACGTCCAGAATCCCGGCTCGGACATGACGTAGCCGAAGTTCTCCAGCGTGTAGTGCCCGAAGATGCCCACCCGGCGGATGTTGATCAGCCGCGCGTCCTGGAAGGCCAGCATGATCGCCCAGAGCAGCGGCAGCACCACCACGACGAGCGTGATGATCAGCGTCGGGGAGATCAGCGCCAGTCCCGCCCTGCCCTCCTGCTCCCGTAGTGTCCCGCCACGCCGTCCCGTCACTGCCGGATCCCGCGCTTGATGGTCTCCACGTCGGTCTTGGCCCGCACTGCCGCGGCCTGCGGGGTGAGCGAGCCGTCCACGACCGCGCTCAGCGCCTTGGGCACGGGCAGCTCGCCCATCGTGGCTCCGACCAGCTTGCCCTGCCCCTGGGGGATGCCCCAGCGAGCGAAGGTGTCAGGGCTCTCGCGCAGCGCGTCGAGCACCTCGGCCGGGTAGACGTCCGCGAGCGGCTTCTTGGCGTCGACCCCGGCGGGCAGCTTGTTCCACTTGTCCGCGAACCTCTTCCGGATCGGGAACTTGCCCTCAGGCGCCATCCCGATCCACCGCTCGTAGCCCTCGTTCATCATGTACGTGACGAACTGCGCGGCGGCATCCTTGGCGGCGTCCCGGGTGACGGCCCAGGAGACGATCTCCCCGTACTGGGCGGGCGTGCCGTCGGGGCC
The DNA here is from genome assembly GCF_040648495.1 of Nonomuraea sp. NPDC049129. Lineage (NCBI taxonomy): Bacteria > Bacillati > Actinomycetota > Actinomycetes > Streptosporangiales > Streptosporangiaceae > Nonomuraea > Nonomuraea sp. NPDC049129. Next base: position 604,428 of record NZ_JBEZDU010000004.1, read on the forward strand.
CTTCAGCGCCGTGACCACGCCGGTGTTCTTGGCCAGCCACTCGGGGTCCGTCCTGCACTCGGCGCAGCTGGGCTTCGCGTCGTTACGCAGCCCGGCCAGCTCGTCCAGGATGAACGACGACCAGATGGTCATCGCCGCCTTGCCGGCGAAGTAGGTGGCCCTGGTGGAGTCGACGTCCTGCTTGCCCTTGACCGAGTAGTCCCTCGCCAGCTTCGCGTAGTACGCGAACGCATTCACGCACTGCGGGGAGGAAAGGGTGACATTTCCGGAATTGTCGACCAGCTGACAGCCGTTGGCCAGCGCCACATGCTCGAAGCTCTGCGCCGTGAACGAGTCCTTCGGCGCGATGGCCAGCGTGATGCCGGCGACCCCACCCGTGTTGAGCTTCGCGGCCGCCGCCTCCAGCGCCTCGTAGGTGTCGGGCCGCTCCAGCCCGGCCTTCTGGAACAGGTCCTTGCGGTAGAGGATCAGCTGCGCCCACGCGTCACTCGGTACGGCCAGTAGCTTCCCGCCCGCGCTGTCGAGCTCCAGGGCCCGCGCCGAGAAGTCGCTCCTGCCCAGCTTGTCGACGACCTGGCCCGGCGTCTCCGTGTCGAGCAGGTCGTTGGCCTCCAGCTCCCTGATGGAGGCCAGGGGGAGGGCCCCGATCACGTCGGGCAGGTCCCCCGCGGCCGCGGCAGACGTGATCACCTGGCTGAACTGGTCCTCGGCCACGCCGACCAGCTTGACCTTGATGCCGGTCTTCTGGGTGAAGTCGGCGATGATCTGGTTCTGCACGGTCATGCGATCGTCGAGGTTCTCCTCGGTCCAGACCGTGATCTCGTTGGTGGCCTTCTTGCTGTCATCGCCACACGCGGCGGTCGAGGCCGCGGCCAGCAGCGCGATGGAGAGGACGGCGACTACCTTCTTCGGCATGGCGCGCTCCTACGTCCGGGGATATGCCGCACTTACCCCCATGTGAGAAGACGCAACTACGTAGGCGATTCCGAGATCCGTCCGTACTCCGTCCGTGTTCCGTCCCGGGCTTTCTGGCGCGTCGATCACGGAAAGCGATCTCCGGGCGGGTTATGTCGGTAAGATCGCTTACCGGAAGACCGTCGGAGAGAAACCCCTAATTCGCTAGTTGCCAGCGGTGGCCGTCATTTGACTTAAGGGTGCCGGGAGAGCAACTATGGTATAGAAACGCCTACTAAACCTTTAAGTTGCGATTGATCATAAAGCGTAAGTGTGGGGAATGCGCGTCATCACCTTTGAAGAGCCAGGCCGTGTCCGCGTCAGCCTGGAGTCGCCCGCCGAGCTTGAACCGGGTTGCGTGCGGGTTCGCACGATCTACTCGGGCGTCTCCGCCGGCACCGAACTGACCGCCTATCGCGGCACAAATCCCTATCTCACCAGAAAGTGGGACACAGAGCAGCGGCTGTTCCTCGACGGCCAGACGCACGCCTACCCGCTGACCGGCTGGGGCTACCAGGAGGTCGGTGAGGTGGTGGAGGCGGCTCCCGATGTCACCGATCCGCCGGTCGGCCACCTGGTCTGGGGCGTCTGGGGTCACCGGGCCGAGGCCGTGGTGCCCGCCGAGAAGCTGGTCGGCCACGTGCTGCCGCCGGGCGCCGATCCGCTGAGCGGTGTCTTCGCCCGCGTGGGCGCCATCGCGCTCAACGCCGTGCACGCCGCCGACGTGCACCTGGGCGACCAGGTCGCGATCTTCGGGCAGGGCGTCATCGGCCTGCTGGCCACCCGCCTCGCCGTGCTTAGCGGCGCCCGGGTGGTGGCCGCCGACGCGATCCCCGCCCGCCTCGAACTCGCCAGGCGTTACGGCGCGACCGAGACGTTCGACATCGCGTCCGGCTCCGTTGCCGAGTTCGTCCGCAAGCGGATCGAGGGCGCCGACACCGCCATCGAGCTGAGCGGCAGCCACCTGGGCCTGCAAGAGGCGATCAGGACCGTCCGCAAGGGCGGCCGGGTCGTGGCTGGCGGCTTCTACCAGGGCGAAGGCATCGGGCTGCGGCTGGGCGAGGAGTTCCACCACAACCAGGTGCAGCTCGTCTCCTCCCAGATCGGCGGCGTCGCCTCCTGGCTGGCCCACCGCTGGGACGTCGAACGCCTGCAGCGCACGTTCATGGACCTCATATACAAGGGCGAGGTCGACGTGACCGGCCTGATCAGCCATGTCGTACCCGTCGGCAGCGCTGCCGAGGCCTTCGACCTGCTCGACAAGCACCCGTCCGAGGTGCTCCAGCTCGTCTTCGCTTTCGGGGAGGAGCCACCGCAAGAGGAGCCTTGGCGAGAAGAGGCACCGCAAGAGGAGGAGTCACAGTGAAGCTCGCGGCACAGGAGCAGCTGCTGCCCGGCCGTTCCCTGCAGGAGAAGTTCGCGTTCGCGACCGAGGCCGGGTTCGACGCGATCGAGCTGCGCGGGAAGGGGGACTTCCACTTCGCCAACCGCCTGACCGAGCTCAAGCGGGCGCTGGCCGACGGCGTGGTCATGCCGACGGTGTGCGTGGACATGCCGCACTTCATCGGCGACTTCGACCCCGCCAAGCGCACGGACGCGATCCAGCAACTCAGATCGCAGCTCACGGTCATCGCCGAGCTCGGCGGCGTCGGGGTGATGACGCCCGCCTCCTGGGGCCAGTTCTCGCGCCGGCTGCCGCCGTTCGAGCCGCCGCGCAGCGCGGCGGAGGACCGCGAGGTGCTCACCGAGGCGCTGGGGGTGCTCGGCGAGCACGCGCAGCGCAACGGCGTGCTGATCATGCTGGAGCCGCTCAACCGCTACGAGAACCACATGGTCAACACCCTCGCCGACGCCGTGTCGTACTGCTCGATGGACTCCATCAAGGTCGTCGGCGACACCTATCACATGAACATCGAGGAGGACGATCCCTGCCGTTCGCTGATCGAGGCGGCCCCCTACCTCGCGCACATGCAGATCAGCGAGTCCAACCGGAACGAGCCCGGGACCGGCCATCTCGACTGGGGCGCGCAGCTGGCCACGCTCGACGCCCTCGGCTATGACGGCTACCTCGCGCTTGAATGCCGCCTGCGCGGCGAGCCCGAGATCGTTCTGCCGCAGACGGCCGCCTTCATCAGGAAGTTCCTGTGATCCTCCGCGACGCCGTGCGCGTGCTGGTGGCCAACTGGGACGGCAGCTACACGGTTCCCTCCCGGCGTCTCTATCCCCACCAGTGGAGCTGGGACTCCGCCTTCGTCGCGATCGGCAACGCCCGCTGGTCCCCGCGCCGGGCCAGGTCGGAGCTGCTGGCCCTGTTCGGCTCGCAGTGGCGCGACGGCAGGGTGCCGCACATCGCGTTCAACCCCAGGGTGCCCGAGGGCGCCTACTTCCCCGGCCCCGAGTTCTGGCAGTCACGGGCCCCGTCCGGGTCGTCGACCTCCGGCATCGTGCAGCCGCCCGTGCACGCCCTGGCCGTCTGGCGGGTGCACCAGGCCGAGCCGGACCCGACCTTCCTGCGCCGCCTCTATCCCCGGCTGGTGGCGCAGCAGCAATACCTGCGCAACGCGCGGCGCTCTCCCGAGGGGCTGATCTCGATCGTGCACCCGTGGGAGTCGGGCATGGACAACAGCCCGGCCTGGGACGTCCCGCTGGCCGCCGTCGACGCGGGATCCGTCGCGTTCACGCGCCGGGATCTGGACACCGTCAGCGCCGACGAGCGGCCCACCGACCTGGACTACGAGCGCTACATCGCGCTCGCCCGCGCCTACCGCGACACCGGCTACCGCCGGGCCGGCGCGTTCTGTGTCGAGGACCCGCTGTTCAACGCCGCGTACGGCGTGGCGGAGCTGACCCTGGCGGAGATCGCGAAGGTGTGCGGCGGCGACCCGGAGCCGCACCTGCGCGAGGCCGCCGCGGTCACCGCGGCCATGGTCGAGCACCTCTACGACGACGGCCTGTTCCATGCCCGCGACGTGCTCACCGGCTGCCCGATCCGCTCCAACAGCGCCGCCGGGCTGGTCCCGCTCATGCTGCCCGACCTGCCGCGCGACATCGTCAACGCGCTGATCGGCACGGCGCTCGACCGGTTCGGGCTGAAGGACGGCGTGCTGCCCAGCTTCGCGCCCGCCGCGCCGGAGTTCGACCCGGCGCGTTACTGGCGCGGGCCGAGCTGGATCAATCTGACCTGGCTGGTCTGGCAGGGCCTGCGGGAGCGCCGCCCGGACCTGGCCGACCCGCTGGCCGACGGCATGATCAGGGCGGTCACCGAGTCCGGCTTCCGCGAGTACTTCGACCCGTTCACCCTGCAGGGCCACGGCTGCCGCGACTTCAGCTGGTCAGCCGCGCTCATCCTCGACGTGGTCGCGGAGCACGGCCTGGACGGTATGCCTCCTGCGGGCGGCGAGATCGGCCAGGAGCTGGGGGGCGTCGGCGAAGCCGACGACATCGGTGATCAGGTGCTCGCGTAGCAGCTCGCCCCGCCGCCTGAGCAGCGCGATCGTCTCGTACGACAGCCGCTCCCGGTCCCAGACGTGGGCCAGCCCGCGCGGCACCCGGCCGATCTGGGCGCAGCGCAGCGACAGGCCGTTGTGGTGGAACTCCTCGCCCAGCCGCACCTCGTCGGCGCCGTCGGTGTAGAAGGCCAGGTCGATCACCGTGCCCTGCGGCCTGAGCAGCTTCAGCGCCAGAGCGAGGGCGCGGGGCCTGCCGCGGCACTGGAAGACCACGTCGGCGCCGCGGTCGCTGGGCGCGTGCCGCCAGCGCCGCTTCAGCTCGATGGCCGGGTCCTCGTCGAAGGCCAAAGTCCCGGCGCCGAGCGCCTCGGCGATGTCCAGCCTGGCCTGGGTCTCGTCCACGACCACCACCTCCGCCGCGCCGTACGAGAGGGCGAAGGAGGCGGTCAGCAGGCCGACCACGCCCGCGCCGACGACGGCCACGCGCCGCCCGCGTACCCCGTCACCCAGGTCCGCGACGCCGGGACCGTGCAGGTCGGTGGCCGCGTGCAGCAGCCCGTTCGCGCAGATCGGCCCCATGTGGGCGACGAAGACGCCGAGCATCGGGTCGAGGTCGCCGGGCAGCTCCACGAACCGGTCGTTCATCGGGTCGGCCACGTAGCCGGTGCGGTGCCCGTAGGCCATCGCGACCAGCGCGCCCTCGCGGACGGCCCGGGTGCGCGTCTCGACCACCCGGCCCACCTGCATGTACCCGATGCCGCGCACCGGATAGCCGATCGACGGGGTGCCCTCGGCGAACAGCCCGAGCGCCGGATCCCAGGTCGCGGCCAGGTAAGGGTTGCTGCCCTTGACGTAGGTGAGCTCGGTGCCCGCCGAGATCCCGCTGTACGTGGTGACCACCCGGAACCCGCCCTCGGGCACCGCGCCGAGCTTCTCCCCGACCAGCCTGACCTCGCCGGGCGCCTCTATGCTCAGCACCTCACCCATCGAGCGTCGTCACCGGCTTCCGTGACGCCGCGGACCGCGCCAGGGCCAGCGCGAGCCGGTGCGTCTTCAGCGCCTCCCGGTAGGGCACGCGCACGTCGGCCTCCTTGCCCTGTACGGCGTCGATGAAGGTCCGGTCCACCCGTACCTTCGCGGCCCCGCCGTCCTGGACGGTGGTCTCGCCGTCCACCAGCAGCCGGTCCTCGCTCAGGTCGAGCGAGACGCCCTCGGCGTGCACCTCCAGCCCCGCGCGGTGCTTGCGCGCGAGCAGGCTGGTCGCGGCGAGCAGCCCCGCCGCGCCGCCCGCGAACCGCAGCACCGCCGCCGTGGCCCGGTCGACCTCGCCGTCCGTCTCGTTGTCCGCCGGTACGGCATGCACCATCGTCACCTCGCCCACCAGGACTCTGGCCAGATCGAGGATGTGGATGGCCTGTTCGACCAGCTGGCCGCCCGACATCTCAGGTTTCAGCCACCAACCGACCGGCGGTACCTTGTCCAGCCAGTGGCCCAGCGCCAGCCGTACTGGACGGTCGCCCAGGACTTCGCGTGCCTGGTCAACGATGTCCAGGTAACGCCAATGGTGTCCGACGGCCGAAGGCAGGCCCCGGCGATCAATTTCATCGGCGATCTTTTCCGCTGTCGACAGGTCAAGTGAAAGCGGCTTTTCTACAAAAATCGGCAGATTGCATGCTAGAACATCCTTTTCCGGGTTACCGTGCGCAAAAGGAGGAACACAGACATAGACCGCGTCCAATCCGCCGGCATCCAGAAGGTCGGCATGGCTGCCGTAGGCAGGGGAGCCATGCCGTGCGGCCAGAGCCCCGGCCCTGCGGGGATCTGTGTCGGCGATTCCCGCGATCACCACGTCGGAGAAACCTGACAGGACATCCGCGTGGCGAGCGGCGACATTTCCGGCACCGATGATGCCGACCCGAGTGATGGGGAACACAGACCGGCTTATCCCACATTTACGGAGAATGAAACAAACATGTTCGAGGATGCATCGTCGGGGCAGATGTCGCAAACCTGACCAGATGAGATCGGGGCTAACCGTATGGAGACAGATCTGCGCGCCTTGGCCAGGGTCCAGGACTGGTACGGACCCCACTCGAGCGTCGCAGCCGAGTGGCCGGTAGAGGCGCTGCTCCGGGCCAGGGCAGGACCGTTAAGGGAGGGAACGCGGTAAGCGTCATCCTGCCCGCTCGCGACGAGGAGCGGACGGTCGGCGAGATCGTCACTGTACTCCGTCGCGACCTCGTCGAGCGGGCGCCGCTCGTGGACGAGATCATCGTGGTCGATTCGAACTCCACCGACGCGACCGCCGCCCGAGCGGCCGCGGCGGGGGCCCGCGTGGTGGCGCAGGGCGCCGTTCTCTCGCATCTGCCGCCGCTGAGCGGCAAGGGAGAGGCGCTGTGGAAGGGGCTGGCGGCCTCCAGCGGGGATCTGATCGTGTTCGTGGACGCCGACCTGCGTAATTTCCGCTCGCACTTCGTCACCGGGCTGCTCGGGCCGCTGCTCGCCGACAACGCCATCCAGTTCGTCAAGGCCGCCTACGAGCGGCCCTTCACCGGCGCGGACGGGATGGTGTGGCGCGGCGGGGGCGGGCGGGTGACCGAGCTGGTGGCCAGGCCGCTGATCAACATGTTCTGGCCGGAGCTGGCCGGCTTCGTCCAGCCGCTCGGCGGGGAGTACGCCGCCCGCCGAGCGGTGCTGGAACGGGTCCCGTTCGTCACCGAGTACGGGGTGGAGTTCGGGCTGCTGGTGGACCTGCTGGAGCTGGTCGGGCTGGACGCGATGGCCCAGGTGGACCTGGGTGTCCGGGCACACGGGCACCAGGCCATGCCCGCGCTCGGCCGGATGGCCGGCCAGATCATGCTCACCGCGTGGTCGCGGCTGGAGCGCCAGGGCCGCGTGCTGTCCGCCACGCCCCCCGACCGCAGACTGCTGCAGTTCGGGCTCGACGGGCAGGTCGACCTGGTGGACATGTCCGTGGCCGAGCGCCCGCCGCTGGCCTCCCTCGCCGTCGAGGACGTGGCATGAACGTCCTGGTGAACGCCGGACCGTGGCTGCGGGTGCCGCCACCGGGCTACGGCGGAATCGAGAACGTGGTGGCCACGCTGGTCCCCGCCCTGCGTGAGCGCGGGGTGCGGGTGGTCCTGGCCTCCGTGGGATCGAGCACCCTCGAGGTGGACGAGCTGATCAACGTCTTCGACGACGGCCAGTTCGCCGAGCTGCAGAAGCCGTACAACCAGGTGATGGGCCTCGCGCACGCGCACCAGGCCCGCGTGGCGCGCGAAATCGGCAGTCGCGACGACCTCGACCTCGTCCACGACCACCTGGAGGTGGTCGGTCCGGCCGTGCTGTCCGCGCTCGGCGGCCCGCCGGTCCTGCACACCCTGCACTGGGACCTGCGCAAGCACGCCGCCTTCTACGGGGCCTTCCCACCGTCGATCGCGGTCAACGGTGTCTCGAACTCCCAGCTCGCCCGCGCGCCCGACGCACTGCGCGCCGCCTCGCTCGGCGCCATCCACCTGGCCACCCCGCTCGCCGACCGCGACGTGCGTACCGAACGCGGCGAGCACCTCGTCGCGATGGGCCGCGTCTGCGGCCTCAAGGGCACGCACGTGGCCGCCAGACTGTGCCAGAAGCTCGGCCTCCCGCTGGTCCTCGCGGGCCCGGTGAGCGGCCTGAACACCCCCGCCGAGCTGGACGCCGTCGTCCAGGACCCGGACCATCCGCTGAACGGCCACCCCGACGTCCGCTACCACGTGCACGCGGTCACCCCCTACCTCGACGGCGACCTGGTCAGATGGGTCGGCTCCGTGGGGGGCGAGGCCCGCGACCACCTCTACGCCTCGGCCCGCGCCGCCCTGTTCCCCATTCAGTGGGACGAGCCCGGTGGCACCGCCGTCGTCGAGGCCCTCGCCCTGGGCGTGCCGCCCGTGGGGCTGCGCCGCGGCTGCCTGCCCGAGATCATCGACCACGGCCGGACCGGGTTCCTCGCCGACACCGAGGAGGAGCTGGCCGAGTGGGTGCTGCGGGTGGCGGAGATCGACCCCGAGGAGTGCCGCCGGGAGGCTCGCCGCCGCTTCTCACCGTCCGTCATGGCCGAGCGCTACCTGGAGCTGTACACGGAAGTCACGAGAAGCCGCGCGGGAGCACGGTGACGGGACACGACGACGCCCGCAGCACCTTCATCGCCAGCTCCCCGAGGAACACCCGGTGCGGCTGCGCGTCCTCGCTGGCCGCGCAGACCAGCAGCTCGCCCGGCAGCCACTCGATCGCCTCCAGCGCCGCCGTCACGTCGTGCCCCTCGGCGATCTCCGTCTCGGCCTCGATCCCGCTCGACTCCCAGGCCAGTCGTACGGCCAGCGCGAGGTCGTCCCCGAGCCGGCCCGGATCGTCCGTACGCAGGTCGAGCGTGATCAGCCGGAGCGGCACGCCGAGCCGGAGCGCGGCCTGCGCGATCCGCTCGACGGCCTCGTCACACTGCGGGCGGTGGACGTAGGCGAGCGTGAGCCGCGAGGGCTCGGCCGGCGGCCGGTAGCCGGCGGGCGTCAGCATCACCGCCTCGGACGACAGGTGGAGCAGGCTGTCGGACGTCGACCCGATCGAGATGCGCCCGGCCTGTCCGCCGCCCGCCGAGCCGACCACGATCAGATCGGCCTTGATCCGGCTGGCCAGCACCGACAGCCCGCGACCCGCGCCCCTGCTCTCGAACGCGATGTACTCGGCCGGCACATCGCCGAGCTCCTCCGCCGCGTCCGCGAGGCCGGCCTGTGCCTCGACCGCCAACCCCGGGCTGCCCGGCGGGTAGATGGCGGCCACGGTGAGCTCGCCGCCGGTGACCCGCGTGATCGCGGCACCCAGGGCGAGCGCGTCGCGTCCCCCTGACTCGCCGGTATAGCCGACGACCACGTGCTCTCCGATCACGACTGCCTCCCTACCCGCTCTGAGCTGGGACTACGCGAGCCTGCCGGACCTCTCCGGGGGATCGGCCGGCGTTCAGCACCTTTGGACGTTCGGGGGAGGCGGCGAGCGGTGATCGTTCCGTAGGGTTTATGGTCATTGCCCGTTCACGGATTGGACACCTGTTGTACCGCGACATCGTCGACTTCGCCCTCTCCACGCCCGCGTGGCTGCACACTCTCGCCGAGAAGGGTACCGACGCCGGGCTGTTCCTCTTCGCGGCGCTGTTCGCGTGGTGCTGGTGGCGGGAGAGGAACGCGCCGGCGCGTGACCTCGCCATCACGATCGCCGGGCCCGCCGGTGTGGTGTGCGCGTACGTCCTCAGCGAGGTCGTGAAGACCTTCGTCAGGGAGGACCGGCCGTGCCGGGGCGGGATCCCGACGATCGCCGAATGCCCGCCCCCGAGCGACTGGTCGTTCCCGAGCAACCACTCCGTCATCGCCGCCGGCGCCGCTGGGGCGCTCATCCTGGCCTGGCGCGCTCTGGCCTGGGTGGTGCTCCCGCTGGCGGCGGTGATGGCGTTCTCGCGGGTGTTCGTCGGCGTGCACTACCCGCACGACGTCGCCGCTGGCTTCCTGATCGGCCTGGCGCTGGCCCCGCTCTTCACGCTGCTGCTGGTGGGGGCCGTCACGCCGATGGTACGGCTGGCGCGAAGCCGTCTGTCGCCGCAACGAGCCGACTGACGATGCCCGGCTCGGTGGCGGCGTGCCCGGCGTCGTCCACCACCTCGAACCGCGCCTCCGGCCACGCCTTGTGCAGGTCCCAGGCGGTGGCCATGGGCGTGCACACGTCGTAGCGGCCCTGCACGATGACGGCGGGGATGTGGCGGATCCGGTCCACGTTCGCGATCAGCTGCTCGGGCTCGAACCAGCCCAGATGGGTGAAGTAGTGGTTCTCGATCCGCGCGAACGCCAGCGCCATCTTCTCCTCACCGAACTCGGCGACCAGCTCGGGATCGGGCCGCAACGTGACTGTGCTGCCCTCCCACTGCGCCCACGCCTTGGCCGCGGCCAGCCGCGCCTCGGGATCGTCCCCCTCCAGCCGGGCGCGGAAGGCGGCGATCAGATCGCCGCGCTCCTCGACGGGGATCGGCGCGATGAACGACTCCCACACGTCGGGGAAGAGGCGGGAGGTGCCCTCCTGGTAGAACCAGCCCAGTTCCTCGGGGCGGAGGGTGAAGATGCCGCGCAGCACCAGCTCGGTGGTCCTGTCCGGATGCGTCTGCGCGTACGCCAGGGCCAGCGTGCTGCCCCACGACCCGCCGAACACCTGCCACCTGTCGATGCCCAGGTGCTCGCGCAGCCGTTCCATGTCGGCGACCAGGTGCCAGGTGGTGTTGGCCTCAAGTGAGACGCCCGGGTCGCTGGCATGCGGCAGGCTACGACCGCAGTTGCGCTGGTCGAACAGGACGATGCGATAGAGCTCCGGGTTCCACTGACGGCGGTGCTTGGCGCTGCAGCCGCCGCCGGGGCCGCCGTGGAGCATGATCGCGGGCTTGCCGTCCGGGTTGCCGCAGACCTCCCAGTAGATCTGGTTGCCGTCGCCCACGTCGAGCAGGCCCGAGTCGTAGGGCTCGATGGGGGGATACAGGTTACTCATGCGCGCTCCTGTGGTTGATTCCTTCCGGAACTTAGCCGATATGGCCTGCTCTTCACCGAGACTAGGGTGAGGCCATGGAACTGGTGACGATCGATGACATCCGGGACGCGGCCCAGCGCATCGAGCCGGTCGCGGTGCGGACCCCGCTGGTGCCCATGGGGGAGGTCTGGGTCAAGCCGGAGAGCCTGCAGCGGGTCGGGTCGTTCAAGATCCGCGGCGCCTACAACGCCGTCGCGGCGCTGCGGCCCGACGGGGTCGTCACCCACTCCTCCGGCAATCACGGCCAGGCGCTGGCGTACGCGGCCAAGCAGTTCGGGGTGCCGTGCGTCGTCGTGGTGCCCGAGGGGACGCCCGAGGTCAAGGCGGCGGCGATCAAGGGACATGGCGCCGAGCTGGTCGTCGTGCCGCCCGAGCAGCGGATCGTCGGGGCACTCAAGCTGGCCGAGGAGCGGGGGCTCACCATGATCCCGCCGTACGACCATCTGGCGGTGATCGCCGGGCAGGGCACCATCGGGCTGGAGATCGTCGCGGACCTGCCGGACGTCGAGGTGGTGGTCGTACCGGTCAGCGGTGGCGGACTCGCCTCGGGCATCGCCGCGGCCGTCAAGGCGCTGCGGCCGGAGGCCACCGTGCTGGGTGTCGAACCCGAACTCGCCGCCGACGCGGCCGAGAGCCTGGCAGCCGGCCACGTGGTCCCCTGGGAGCCGGCCCGGACCTTCCGTACGATCGCCGACGGGCTGCGGGCCGATCTGTCGGAGCTGACGTTCGCGCACCTGCGCGAGCACCTCGACGGCATCGTCACCGTGTCGGAGGACGAGATCCGCCACGCCATGGGCCACCTGGCCCGCTCGGCCCGCCTGGTGGCCGAGCCGAGCGGAGCGGTCACGACGGCGGCCTACCTGTCGGGGCGCGTCCCCGAGGGCCGGACGGTCCTGGTGCTGTCCGGCGGCAACGTCAACCCTGACCTGCTGCGCGAGGTTGTCTAAGCCTGGACCTCTCAGACGTCCAGTCGTTCAGGCGGTCCACTCGTGGCGGGCCAGGAACGACCGGTCCCCGGTGGCGTACTCCTGGAAGGCCCGCTGCACCTCCGCCAGCTCGGCCACCATCGTCCGCGCCAGCGCCGCCTCCTTGTACTCCAGCTCGTAGCCGGGGGAGACCTGGATGAAGTGGCGCCCGAAGTTCACCAGCGTGACGAACGGGTTCTGTGGCGACATGGTGGCCAGCACATCGTGCACCAGCCCGAGGTCCGGGTCGTGGACGATCATCCCGTCACCGGTGTGGAGCTGCATGCCCTCGTAGACACCGAGCGGCGCCACGTTGTGCACGAGATCGCGCTGCGGGTCGTAGCAGACCAGACCATGAGCCCGCGCGATGGTGAACACCTGGGCCGACATCTCGTCCATCGTGTCGAGGTCCATCGTCACCAGGAGATGTCCCGGATAGACCGTGACCACGCCGGGCAGCTCCTTGGCCACCTCCGGCACCTCGCCCGCGACGGGTTCGGTCTTCTTGACCGCCAGGTAGGCGGCCCGCGCCTGATCCCGGCTGATCGGCGCGGACTCGTCCCAGACCATCAACTCAACGCTCACCCGCTCATCTTGTCGGATTGAGCAGCAGTTGGTGGCACTCACCCCCGCACAAGCGGGAACGCCCGGCTTCATGACCGCCTCTAGCGCGGCTTCTCCGACTCCGGAACCAGCTGCGCCGTGCAGTGAGCGCATCGGCGCGCCTCAAGGGGGATGTCACTCAGACATTCGGGGCACGGCCGGGTCGTCGCGGCCTCGTCCTTGTCGAACAGGCTGATCAGCCGGTTCATCGGCAGCACGACCAGCCAGTAGACCACCGCCGCGATGATCAGGAAGGTGAGCAGGTGATTGAGGAAGTCACCGTACTTGAACTCGCTCCCGTTGACGGTGAAGGAGTGTTCGGCGAAGTTCGGCTGCCTCCCCCCGGTGACCGCCCCGATCAGCGGGGTGATCAGGTCGGCGACCAGCGCCTGCACGAGTCCGCTGAAGGTGGCGCCGACGATCACCGCGATCGCCAGCTCGACGATGTTGCCGCGTAACAGGAACTTCTTGAAACCGCCCATGGCATCGGTAAATAGCCGGGCAAAGAACGGTCAAACCCTTCCCCGCAGCTACGCCTACGTGGGTTGCCTTCGTCAGAGGCTGCCCACCGGCAGGAAGCGTGTTCAGCCGTCTGGTGGGAAGGACCTGTGATCAGCCAGGGCCGGACGCCTCCTTCGAGGCTGGGCTTGTCCGGCGGAGCGCGGGAACGGAACATGGGGAAAGACGGCAAGGGAGCCTCGATGATCGAAATCTGGCCGGGAGACCCCTATCCTCTCGGTGCGACATATGACGGGGCAGGCACCAATTTCTCGCTTTATACGGAGGTCGCGGACAAGGTCGAACTGTGCCTTTTCGACGAGGCCAACGCCGAGTCCAGGGTGCCGCTGACCGAGGTCGACGGGTTCATCTGGCACGGTTATCTGCCGGGCATAGGTCCGGGCCAGCGCTACGGGTATCGCGTCCACGGGCCGTACGAGCCGGAACGGGGCTTGCGGTGCAATCCGGCCAAGCTGCTGCTCGACCCGTACGCGATGGCGATCGAGGGTGGCGTCACCTGGAACGAGGCGGTCTACGGTTACCCTTTCGGCCAGCCCGACGCGCGCAATGACGCCGACTCGGCGCCCTATGTCCACCGCTCTATCGTGATAAATCCGTTCTTCGGGTGGGGCCACGACCGGCCACCCGCCACGCCGTACCACGACACCGTGATCTACGAGGCGCACGTGCGCGGCCTGACGATCAGCAACCCGAAGATCCCCGAGCACCTGCGCGGCACGTACGCCGCGCTGGGTTACCCGGAGATCATCGACCACCTCACCAAGCTCGGCGTGACGGCGCTCGAGCTGATGCCCGTCCACCAATACGTCACCGACGACCTCCTGGAGCAGCGTGGGCTGTCCAATTACTGGGGCTACAACTCGATCGGCTTCTTCGCGCCGCACAACCGCTACTCCAGCCAGGGGCAGCGGGGTGGTCAGGTGCTGGAGTTCAAGGCCATGGTGCGGGCGCTGCACGAGGCGGGGATCGAGGTCATCCTCGACGTCGTCTACAACCACACGGCCGAGGGCAACCACCTCGGGCCGACGCTGTCCCTCAGGGGGATCGACAACCCCGACTACTACCGGCTGGTCGACGGCGACAAGCGCTACTACCTGGACACCACGGGCACCGGCAACAGCCTGCTCATGCGCTCGCCCCACGCGCTTCAGATGATCATGGACTCGCTCCGCTACTGGGTCATCGAGATGCACGTCGACGGGTTCCGCTTCGACCTGGCCTCGACCCTGGCCCGTGAGCTGCACGAGGTCGACCGGCTGAGCTCCTTCTTCGACCTGGTCCAGCAGGACCCGGTGTTGTCGCAGGTCAAGCTGATCGCCGAGCCGTGGGACCTCGGGCCGGGCGGTTACCAGGTCGGCAACTTCCCCTCACGATGGACGGAGTGGAACGGCCGCTACCGCGACACCATCCGCGACCTGTGGCGCGGGCAGCCGGCGACGCTGCCGGAGTTCGGCTCCAGGTTCACCGGCTCCAGCGACCTCTACCTGGACGACAGCCGCCGGCCCGCCGCCTCGATCAACTTCGTCACCTGTCACGACGGTTTCACCCTGCAGGACCTGGTCTCGTACGACGTCAAGCACAACGAGGCCAACAAGGAGGGCAACCGCGACGGCACCGACGACAACCGGTCCTGGAACTGCGGCGCGGAGGGCCCGGCGGGCCTGGCCATCGAGTCGCTGCGCGAGCAGCAGAAGCGCAACTTTCTGACCACGCTCTTCCTGTCGCAGGGCGTGCCGATGCTGTCCCACGGTGACGAGCTGGGCCGCACCCAGCAAGGCAACAACAACGGCTACTGCCAGGACAACGAGCTGACCTGGGTCGACTGGTCCGACGTCAGGGAGAACTGGCTGCTGCTGGAGTTCACGCAGCGGCTGGCCGCGCTGCGCAAGAAGCATCCGGTCTTCCGGCGCAGGCGCTTCTTCTACGGCAAACCGGTACGCGGCCTGAACGACATCGCCTGGCTCACCCCGTCGGGGGAGGAGATGACCGACAGCGACTGGAACGTCGGCTACGCCAAGTCGCTGGCCGTCTTCCTCAACGGCGAGGCCATCACCGAGCCCGACCGGCGCGGCCGGCCGATCCGGGATGACTCGTTCCTGCTGCTGTTCAACGCCCACCACGACATGATCACGTTCACGATCCCCAAGGACTACGGCGAGATGTGGCAGACCGAGATCGACACCGCCATGCCGATCATCCTCGACGTCCGGATGTGCCGAGCCGGGGAAGGGGTCGCGGTGCCTGGTCGCAGCGTGCGGGTGCTCCGTCGTGTCTAGGCCGGTCTCGACCTATCGGGTCCAGCTGACGCCCGACTTCGGGTTCGCCCAGGTGGGGGAGATCGCCGCATATCTGCGGGATCTGGGGGTCAGCCACGTGTTCCTGTCGCCGATCCTGCAGGCGACGCCCGGCTCGCTGCACGGCTACGACGTCACGGACCACTCCAGGATCAGGGCGGAGTTCGGCGGCGCCAAGGGGTTCCGTGAGATGGCCGAGCAGCTGGCCGCACACGATCTCGGCATCATCCTCGACATCGTGCCCAACCACATGAACACGATCAACGCCCAGTTCTGGTCCGTACTCGCCGAAGGCCCGGCCTCCCCGTACGCCGCCTGGTTCGACATCGACTGGGACGGCGGGAAGGTGGCGCTGCCGGTGCTCGGCGACGACGTCGAGCCGGTGGTCGACGGCGACGTGCTGCGCTACCACGAGCACGTCTTCCCCCACCCCGGGCACTATCGGCTGGTCGACTGGCGTCAGGGGCCGGGCTACCGGCGCTTCTTCGACGTGTCGACGCTGATCGGGCTGCGGGTCGAGGACCCCGAGGTGCTCTTCGCCACGCACGAGGTGATCTTCTGGCTGCTCGACGAGGGCCTGGCCGACGGGCTGCGGGTCGATCATCCGGACGGGCTCGCCGATCCGCGCGGCTACCTCGAACGCCTGCGCGCCAGGTCCGGCGGCGCCTGGACGGTCGTGGAGAAGATCCTGATCGGCGACGAGCGGCTGCCCGAGGACTGGGACTGCGAGGGCACCACCGGCTACGAGGTGCTGAACCGGGTCAACGGCCTGTTCGTCGACCCGGCCGGTGAGGCGCCGCTGGTCGAACTGTTCACCCGGCTCACCGGCCTGCCCGGCGACTTCCGGCCGGTGGTGGCGGAGTCCAAGCGCGAGGTGATCGAGCTGTTCTTCGGCGCCGAGGTGCGCCGCCTGGCCCGCGCCGCCGGCTGTGCGCCGGCCGCCGTCGCCGAGTTGCTCGCCGCGATGCCGGTGTATCGGGCGTACATGGTGCCGGGCGAGCCGCCGCCGCCCGCATCGGTGGAGATCGTCGAGCGGGCCGCCGACGCATGCTCGCCCGCCGTGCAACCATTCGTCCAGCAGGTCCTGTACGGCCCCGACGACGTGATCACGCGTTTCCAGCAGACCTGCGGGCCGGTCATGGCCAAGGGGGTCGAGGACACGGCGCTGTACCGGTGGTTCCCGCTGTCGTGTCTGAACGAGGTCGGCGGCGATCCGGACCTGTTCGGTGTCTCGGTGCCGGACTTCCACGCGTTCTGCCGTGACCTGCGGCCGTACACGATGACCACGCTGTCCACGCACGACACCAAGCGGTCGGAAGACGTACGCGCCCGGCTGGCCGTGCTGTCGGAGCTGCCCGAGGAGTGGGCGGAGGCGGTGTCGGAATGGTCAGCGGCCGTGAGCTTCGATCCGCGGCTCGACTATCTGGCCTGGCAGAACCTGATGGCGGCCTGGCCGATCTCCGGCGAACGGTTCGCCGAATACCTGCTCAAGGCGGCCCGGGAGGCCAAGACCTCCATTTCCTGGATAAATCCGGATCCGGGGTATGAACAGCGGCTTCGCGACTTTTCTGCGGCGGCCGTGAAGCTGCCGGTGGGTGAGTTCACCGAGCGCATCGACGCCTTCGCCATGGCCAACTCGCTCGGGGCCAAGCTCGTCCAGCTGATGATGCCGGGGGTGCCGGACGTCTACCAGGGCAATGAGATGACCGATTTCTCGCTGGTCGACCCGGACAATCGGCGGCCGGTGACGTTCGGGCGGTCGCCGGTGTCCCGCTGGGACGCGGCCAAGCTCGCCGTGACGACCCAGGCGCTGCGGCTGCGCCGCCGGCTCGACCCCGCGGCGCCGTACACACCGCTTCTGGCGGAAGGGGAGGCGGCGGAGCACGCGATCGCCTTCGCCCGCGGTGACGAGCCGCCGCGCGCGGTCGCGGTCGCCACGCGCCTGCCCGTCCGCCTCGCCCGCCGCGCGCAGGCCGCAGGTGCGGCGACCACGGGCTCACCGGCCGCAGACGCGCAGACCGCGGATGTATGGCTGGGGGAGCGGGAGATGTGTCTCGGCTGGGGCGGCACCACGCTGACCCTCCCGACCGGCACCTGGCGCGAACTGCTGACCGGCGGCGTCTTCACCGGCCGCGTCCCGCTCGCTCACCTGCTCGCCCGATACCCCGTCGCGCTGCTGGAGAGACATGATCTTTGAGGTGTGGGCTCCGAATGCCACGACCGTGGAGGTCGACCTGGACGACGTCCTCGACGGGCGCCGCGCGATGACCGCCGGTGCGGGCGGCTGGTGGGCGGCCGACGTACCGGAGGCCGGGCATGGGACTCGCTACCGGTACGTACTCGACGGCGAAGGCCCGTACCCCGACCCCCGCTCCCGCCGCCAGCCCGATGGCGTCTTCGGGCCCAGCGCCGTCTACGACCACGCGCGGTACACGTGGGCCGACCACGAGTGGACCGGCCGTGACCTGCGCGGCTCGGTGATCTACGAGCTGCACATCGGGACATTCACCCCAGCCGGCACGTTCGAGGCAGCGATCGAGAAGCTGCCGCATCTCGTCGAGCTGTCCGTGGACTTCGTGGAGGTCATGCCGGTGGCTCCAGTGCCCGGGGGGCGTAATTGGGGCTATGACGGGGTGGACCTGTACGCGGTCAACGAGACGTACGGCGGCCCCGACGGGCTCAAGTCCTTCGTCGACGCCTGCCATCGCGCCGGTATCGGCGTCCTGCTCGACGTCGTCTACAACCACCTGGGACCGTCGGGCAACTTCCTGCACCCCTTCGGCCCCTACTTCGCCGGGTTCAGCGGGAGCTACTGGGGCGAGGCGGTCAATCTCGACGGGCAGGGGTCCGACGAGGTACGCCGCTACTTCATCGAGAACGCCCTGCAGTGGCTGCGCGACTACCACATCGACGGCCTGCGGCTCGACGCCGTGCACGCGCTGCACGACAAGCGCGCCACCCACCTGCTGGCCGAGCTGTCCGACCAGGTGGACGCGCTGTCCTGCGCGGTGGGCAGGCCGCTGTCGCTCATCGCCGAATCCGACCTCAACGACCCGCACATGGTCCGCTCCCTCGACGCGGGCGGGCTGGGAATGACCGCGCAGTGGGACGATGACGTCCACCACGCGCTGCACTGCGCGGTGAGCGGCGAGAGCCACGGCTACTACGCCGACTTCACCGACCTGTCCGCGCTGGCCACGGCACTGACCCGCGGTGTCGTACACGAGGGCGGCTGGTCGAGCTTCCGCGGCCGTACGCACGGGGCGTCGTACGCCGGAGTGCCCGGCCACCGGCTCGTCGCCTGCCTGCAGAACCACGACCAGATCGGCAACCGGCCCCTGGGCGACCGACTGCCCGTCTCCGCGCTCAAACTCGGCGCCGGACTGCTGCTGACCTCCCCGTTCACCCCGATGCTGTTCATGGGGGAGGAGTGGGGGGCCGGTACGCCGTTCCTGTTCTTCTCCGACCACGTCGACCCGCAGTTGCGGGAGAGCGAGGGCGGGCGTAGGGAGCAGGAGTTCGACGGATTCGGGTACGCGTGGGACGCTCCCGACCCGTCGCGTGAGGAGACGTTCCTGCGCTCCAAGCTCGACTGGGACGAGGTGAAACAGGAGGTCCACTGGTCGCTGCTGTGCTGGTACCGCGACCTGATCGCACTGCGCAAGGCGCTGCCCGAGCTGTCGGACCCGCATTTCGACAGCGTCCGGGTGGAGTTCGACCCGGACGGGAAGTGGCTGGTGATGTGGCGGGGATCGCTGTGCGTCACCGTCAATTTCGGGGCGGACTCGGTGACGCTGCCGGTGTCTGTGGGGGCGGCGCTGCTGGCCTCTGATGAGCCGGTCGCCGCTGGTGAGGATGGGGTTTGGCTACCTGGGCAGAGCATGGCGATCTTCAGGTCCCCTAGCGGTCAGAAGAGCGGACCTGGATCAGCTGTCTGACCATCCGGCGCCCCGCAGGAACTGCGACGGATGTCCTTTGTCCACAGCCCCGGCCCCATCTGCCGAAACTTATCCCCAGAACACCGTTCGCCTCCACGCCTCCACCTCCCGATCACCGATCCTGGTGCCCCACCGCACCCCCGGAGGCTTACGTGAAGATCACTCTCCCCCTGCCTACCCGCCTGACGTCCCACTTCGTCGTCCCCGTCGTGCACGTCCCTTTCGACATCGAGTCGTTCATGCCATGGCGGGTCGGCAGACCCTACAGACGGGCGGTGAGCGCCGCCCTGGGCAGCCCGCTCCTGACCGTCACCCATCACCGCTCCCCTTGGAGACCGGCCGGTGTCACGCTCGCGATCGAGGAGCGCCATCTGCTCCGCCGAGCTCAGCAGCACGTCCTGGTCTCCTCGACAGCACCCCCGCACGCCTTGCCCACCAGCACCCAGGTAGCCCGCGCGGCGGCGCGCGCGGTGGCACAGGAGTGCGAGGGTCTGGTCATAGATCCGCTGACGGGCATCACACTGCTCAGCTGCGATCGACACACCGACATCCCGCCCACTCCCTCGCCACCACCCAGCACCGGCGACTTCCAACCAACCTCTGAACCGGTGTCCGGGTCGGTCTCTGGGCCGACCTCTGGACCGGTACCCAGACGAGTAGCCGGGCCGGTGTCCGGATCCGTCTCCGGGGCGGTTTCTAGGCCGGTGTCCGGGCTGACCTCTGGTCCGGTGTCCGGGTCGGCTTTTGGGTCGGTCGTCGCCGGGCCGGGGTCCGGGGCGGTCGGTCGTCGGCGGGGAGACGAGCCGGTCGCCTTTCCGGCCATCGGTGAGTCGCCCGTGTTCCGCCTGGCCGACGACTGGCTGGGCTGGGACGTGCAGGTGCACGGGGACGCCACCTGCCCGCCGTGGGACCCGGCTGACACCGGCGCCTGCGACTGCCTGCGCGTCACCTCCCGGGGCCTGCGTCGCTTCGCCCTGCCCGAGATCACCTTGGACGGCGCAGCCTGCGCCCACAGCCTGTGCGCCACGAGCCTGCTCCGCAGAGTGGCACACCACCTCGTCACCGATCACCTGGCCTTCCTCGCGACCCACCCGGACGCCACCGAGCGCTCGATCGACGACCACGTGCGAATAGCGACCTCAGCCGGGCACGGCGGCTCACCCTTCACCGTCCACCTCACCCCCTGCGACACCGACCCGACCAGCCACGGCCGCATCGGCCGTATCGGCCGACTCAAGGTCGCCCCAGTTCCAGGCGAGGGCCAGGTCGCCTACCTCAGGACCGACCCACCCCCGGGCACAGGCCAGGTCACCCACCTCAAGGTGGGCCCACCATCGGGCTTCAGCGGATCCCTCAACGACTGGCTGTGCGCCACCCACCGCACCACCCACGACATGCCGACCGTCCTCGGCTGTGACCTGACGGACCCGTCCTCAGCTCTCGTGGCATAAGCCAGCCCACCCACCCTCCAGGAGGAAGCCCGGCGGCGCGGCGGCGGGCCTGTTCCAGCGCCAACACGGCTCCACACGGCGGGTCATCTCTCCTGCCACGGTGTCGCAGTAGCTCAGGCGGCGCTGCGAGGAACTTTCCGAGCACTACCCGCAGTTTCGGACCGTGCGGTTCGCCCCGCACGACTTCCGCAGGATCTTCGCCACCGAGTCGGTCAACAGCGGCGAGCCAACCTCAGTGCCCGCGCCTGGACCGCTCCGGACAACCGGTACGCCGCTTCAGTCGCCGAACTCGGCGCTAATCGTCGCCGAGATAGCGGTACCCGGCCAGCCGAGGGAACCGCGGTCGGGCGATCTGCTCATCATCCACACCCACCGATTCGCCACTTGGCTCAGCAGTCGACAGCGGCACCTCAGCGTCGGTGCATTCTTCATAGACCTCATAGACCTGCGAAGCGTATTCCTCCGCCCGCTCGCCGCTCTCACAGTTCCACTGGTCGTACAGATCAGCGAAGTTATCTGGATTGTCGACGACCCGGTCGAACGCCACACGTCCCTGCCCGATGAGCCACGCGCGGAAGTCCTCGAACGCATCGTCATTGAACCCCTTGTCGCCGTACCGCGCAGGATCGAACCGCATGGCCCACGGGTCGACGTCGAAGTCCTCGGGGTTGCCAGAAACCAGGGCCGCAGCGTCCCAGATCGATCAGGTGCAGGCGCGGTTGACCACCGCGTTCCAAAGGGCTGTGAAACTCATCAGCTCATCCACCGTGAGAGCAAGCAGCCGTTCACGCTGCAAAACACACCTGCTCCGCGAAGCCCCCGCCACTCGCAGCCCGACATGACTCAACGATCTCCCAGAAATCATCTTCAGTCACGCGGGAATCGTACTGATCCGCACCGACGATCCACGCCCTCAAACCTCGCCTTGCTCAACCAGATCAAGTACCGACAAGCAGGGCGCCGCGGAAAATCTGACCGGCCCATACCCTTCCAGGAGGAACCTCGTGTGGCCGCCATTCGTAAAACCCGTGTGGACGCTTTCGAAGACGTTGACCGTAAATTACGTGAGTCACGCGAGCAGATTCGCCGATTCGACCACCTGACCACCCGGCGGCAGGCGACAGCCGACCAGATCCGGGAGGTCACCGAGCTGACCGGCCAGTTGGAGACACAACTGGCCAAAGAGCAGCACGACGTCGCCCGCCTGGAAGGCAGGCTAGGTGGCTTCCTGGCCCGGGTCGCGGCCCCCGTCGCGGGCTCCAAGGAGGACAGGCTGGCCAGGGAACGAGCCGAAGCCGAGGCCGCCTGGGAGCGGCTGCGCGGCCAGCGGAGGCGGCTCGAGGATCTGACCGCCGACCTGGAGGCCACCGACCGCGAACTGGCCTCGATCTCGGGGGCACATCAGGAGTACGAGAAACTGCTGGCCGACAAGGAGCGGCTGCTGATCGGGCTGGGCGACGAACGCGGTCAGAAGCTGCTCGGAACATCGAAGAAACTGGCCGACACGCAAGCCGACATCAGGGAACACCTCGAAGCCTGGCAAGCAGGCAAGGCCGCGGGCAAGGCGCTGGGCATCGTCCTGACGCTGCTGAACAAGGCACGCGGCGCGTCGACCTGGGACATGC
Organism: Nonomuraea sp. NPDC049129; assembly: GCF_040648495.1. NCBI lineage: Bacteria > Bacillati > Actinomycetota > Actinomycetes > Streptosporangiales > Streptosporangiaceae > Nonomuraea > Nonomuraea sp. NPDC049129. Next base: position 626,817 of record NZ_JBEZDU010000004.1, read on the forward strand.
TCGGCGGCGGTGTGGTGGCCGACGCGATCGAACACAGTCATCTGTCGAGTGCGGACCAGGCGGCCTGGCACGCCCAGCGAGCGCTCGACGTCTTCTCCCGCGAACTGGCGGACATCGGGTGGGTCAGCGACCTCCAGATGCCCAAGGTGGACACGCGGTGGTTCGTGGACGCGTTCTTCGACAACATCGTCACTGACGCGCTCAGACACCAGCGCATCAACAAGACCCGCGACGCGGTGGCCTCGATCTCCCAGTGGGTCACCGAGACCGTACAGGCCTTGGCCGGTCGCAGTACGCAACTGGAAGCCCAGCACAGAGCACTGCTGGCAGAGCGCGAGCAACTACTCGCCAACTGACCCTCTGGCGAGCATCGGGGGCTGGGCCTGAGGGGATACCGGACGAGGATCGGCAGGTGTCTGCGTTGCGTCGGGTGCCTGCCTTGTGTCAGCTGATGGCTTCGGCGGCTGTCAGCGCCTCGGTGATGGCGGCCGGGATGTCCAGTACGGGGAAGATGACGTGGCGAACCACCCGGAAACGGTCCACGACCAGGATAAGGCGCTTGAGCCGCAGGGCCTGGCCGGCGCGGAAGGTGGGGAGGCGGAGAGCCGCCGCGAGGCGCAGGTCCATGTCCGAGAGCAGGGGGAACGGGATGTCCTCAGCGGCGGCAAAGGCGGCCTGCTCGTCGGGGCGTTGCGTGCTCACTCCGTGGATGGCGATGTCATGGGCGGCGAACTCGGGGTGCCTGTCACGGAAGATGCGGTTCTCGAGCGTGCACCCCGCTGCTCCGGGGACTTGATTCCAGCCGGGCGGTAGCGGCGCGGGCATACCCGTCGACGGGTACGCGAACAGGACCGTCGCCCGCGCATCGGCCACGACATCGAGTGACGCCGTTCGCTCACCCGTGGAGGCGGTTCGTCCCACGGCGACCGATGGACGGTTGATGGCGGCGGGCAGTTGCAGCGGGTCCGGGATGTGGGTGCCCAGGAGGGCGTGGACGCGGGCGGCTTCCTGGCTTCGCGGGGCTGCCACCCCCGTGAGGGTGCCGTCGCCGAGGAGCCAGCGGTCCGCCCAGTCCTGCATCGTGATCAGCATGGGCGCCAGTGCCCAGCCCGCGTCCGTGAGTACGTACTCGTACCGCACCGGCCCGCTCTGATACGGCTCACGCGTCAGCACCCCGTGCTCCACCAGGTGCTTGAGGCGTTCTGTGAGGACTTTGCGGGAAATGCCCAGCTCTCCCAGTAGGTCGTCGAACCGGCGATGTCCGCGGGTCACCTCGCGGACGATGAGCAGGCTCCACCAATCACCCATGACGGCGGCTGCCTGGGCGATCGAGCAGTCGGCGTCCTGCGAGCGCAGCTCTCTGGCCATTCCCCGACTTTACCGTCAAGTGAGTCTCTGATAGAAACTTAGTCAGTTCCCAAAGGAGACTCATGAGCGTGGCATGGGCGACCCTGAGACGGTCGTGGTTGGTGACCAGGCGGGCCTACCCATGGTCATACTTCATCGGCACCTTGTTGCTGGGTGTCTTCACCATCGGGCTGGCCTACCTGGGGCTGCGGGCCGTGGCGGGCGGGGAGATATCCGCGGAGTTCCGTGGAAAGGCGGGCACCGGCGACTATCTCGGGTACATCGCCGTGGGCGCCGGCGCGTACATGTTCGTCGTCCACGGCATCCTCTGGACCGGCAAGGCGATGATCCAGGAGCAGCGCGAAGGCACCATGGGCGCGCTGCTCGTCGCTCCGGCGCGGCGCCTGCCGTACCTGCTGGGGTTCTCGGCGTTCGCCTTCACCGCGGTGGCGGTCGAGGTGGCCGTGTTGTTCGGGTGCGCGGCATTGTTCGGGGTACGGCCGGCGCCCACGGGAGCGGTGGACGCCGTGCTGGCCGTGGCGGGGCTGGCTCTGGCGGTGTTCGGGATGTCGGCCGTGCTGAGCAACGTGATGATCGTCGCCGGTGAGGCACACATCACCCAGAACAATGTGTTCCACGCGATAGCCCTGCTGTCCGGGTTCACCTTTCCGAGGGAGTACCTGCCTGAGGCGTTCCGATGGCTCGGCGAGGTGGTGCCGGTGACGGCCGCCATGGACGTGATCCGCGGCGTCTTCACCGGTGGCACCGGACTGGATCCGGGCCGCCTCGCTGTCGCCGTCGCGCTCGGTCTCGCCTACGCCGCCGCCGGATTACTCGCGATGCCCTGGGCGGAGCGCAGGGCCATGGAACGGAGTTACTGATGATCGAGACCATGAACCTGCGTAAGGAGTTCGGCGCGAAGGTGGCCGTTGACGGCTTGAACCTGTCGATCCCCGGCGGCCGCGTCACCGGGCTGCTCGGGCTGAACGGGGCGGGCAAGACCACCACCATCAAGATCTTGGCCACCCTGCTCCGGCAGACGTCCGGCACCGTCAGCGTGGGCGGCCTCGACCCGGTCAGACAGCCGCATGCCGTACGCAAGAGGATCAACCTGATCGCCGGCGGCGAGCGCATGGTCTACGCACGGATGACCGGCCGGGAGAATCTCTGGTACTTCGGCCAGCTTTATGACATCCCCACAAAAGTCCTCAAGCCGCGCATCGAAGAGCTGCTCGCACTCGTCGGTCTGAGGGACGCCGCCACCACCCGGGTCGAACAGTATTCGCGCGGCATGACCCAGCGCCTGTCCATCGCCCGGGGGCTGATCAACGACCCCGACTACCTGCTGCTCGACGAGCCCACGCTGGGGCTCGACGCGCCGATCGCCCGTGACCTGCGCAAGGTCGTGGCCGGGCTGGCCGAGCGGGGCAAGGGCGTGCTCCTCACCAGCCACTACCTGGCCGAGGTCGAGCAGCTCTGCGAGCACGTGTACGTGATCGGCGACGGCCGCCACCTCGCGGCAGGCTCGCCGGCCGAGCTGATGGCCCAGACCGGTTGCCATCGTACGGTCCGGGTCACGGTCACGAACCTGTCGCCCCAGATCGAGGCCGCCGTACGGGCCTTCGACAGCCGCGTACGGCTCGCACCGGGCGGGGTGGTCGAGCTGAACCATCCGGACGACCTGACCGGGGCGCTGACCACGACGATCATCGAGGCGGGCGGCGCGCTCGGCGGGCTGGAGATCGTCGAGCCGTCCCTCGAGGACGCGATCCTCGCGCTGAGCGACCGCTCCCTGGAGGTGGTCGCGTGATCGCGCCGCACACGAGCTGGTCGCCGTGCCGCACGGGGCTGGGCGTGACGTCGACGTGGTGCCGCCTCCGGATGGGCGTCACTCCGCCGTGGACCCGCGCGGAGGTCGGTACGACGCCGTCGTGGTGTCGCACCGAGACCGGCACCGGCTGTACGGCCTGTGCGCTCGGCAGCCGCACCACCAGCCGGTGGCAGGTGATGACGTGAGGCACGCGATGAAGGTCATGCGGGCCGAGGCGCTCAAGCAGCATCGCCAGATCTTCGGCAGCAAGCTGGTCCTGTTCTCGATGCTGGTCTGGCCGTTGTTGAAGCTCGCCGAGACCTACTACACGCTCCGGCCGCTGGCCGCCACGCCGGGCATCGCCGAACGCTGGCCGCTCGCCGCCGACCCGGAACGGCTGCTCGCCTTCCTGGCCACGGGCGCGCTCGGCTTCACGTTCTTCTTCTCGCTGGTGCAGTCGGCCTGGCACTTCTCCTTCGAGCGCCAGACCGGCACGCTGGAACTCCTCTTCCTGTCACCCGCGAACCGGCTGGTCGTGGTCATCGCCAACGGGTTCGGCGCGCTGGTGCAGAACGCCTGGCTGTTCGCCTGTTTCGCGGTGGCGATGTTCACGCTGCTGGACGTGGTGAATGTGGCGCACCCGGCCATGTACGCGGTGGTCTTCCTGGCCATGCTGGTGCCCGCGGTCGCGTGGGGGGCGTTCCTGAACAGCCTGCTGATCTTCTCCAGGGACGCCGCCTTCCTCTACACACTGCTGGACGATCCGATGTGGTTCGCCAGCGGGGTGCGGCTGCCGGTGTTCGCGCTGCCCGGCTGGATCCGGGCCGTCGGCTCGGTGCTTCCGCTCACCGGCAGCCTGGCGATCGTACGTGGTGCGCTGCTCGACGGCCAGGGCATCGGCGACCTGGCCGGGGAGCTGACCGGGCTGGCCGTACTGTCCGGAATTCTGCTGCTCGCCGCGGTCGTCGCGCTCCGGCTGGGAGAGGCACGAGCCCAGCGGACCGGACAGCTGCGCCTCTTCTGAGGCGACTGAGGAACTGGGCGGCCGCGCCACGTCTGAGCGACCGATGGCGCGTCTCTTGGGGCCGCCGTCAGCGGCTGAGCACCTGCCGGAGCACTCGTTCGAGGGTGGTCGCGGGGTCCGGGTCGGCGTACGGCGAGCGCCAGGCGACGTAGCCGTCGGGCCGGATCAGCACGGCGCCACCCCTGTCCACGCCGTACCTCTCCGCCCAGCAGCCTTCGACGTCCATCAGCTCCTCGTCCACCAGCACACGCGTGAGCTGGATGCGCAGCCGCTCCTTGATCAGCCGCCCCGCGTCCATCCAGTTCTGCCCGCCAGGCCCGGCGATCAGCACGAAACCGGATCCGAACAGGTCGATGGTCGAGATCAGCTGCCCGTCCCAGTCGAGTGGAACGTGCGGGGCGCGGCTGCCCGGACGCCCGGTCGGTACGCGCGGATCCTCCAGGATCGACCCGTCGTCATCGGGCTCCTCCAGGATCGCCGTCGAGTGGTAGCGGTATCCGATCATGGCGGCCATGGGATCTTCGAGCGGTTCCGGGTACTCGGCACGCATCGCGGGAGGCATCCGGTGGCCGAGGTTCGCGAGCTGGGCGTCGGCCGTCAGCGTGCCGATGGGACGGCGTTCGGCGTCATAGGTGTCGAGGAAATCTGGCCCGGCCTGCCCGGTCGCCACCAGCCAGAGCCGCCACGCGATGTCGCAGCCGTCCTGGAGCGCCGTGCTGCCGCCCTGCCCGCCGGTGGGCGGCATCGTGTGAGCCGCGTCGCCGGCCAGGAACACCCGCCCGTCGCGGTAGCGGTCGGCCACGACGTGCGCCATGGCGAAGGTGGTCTTGTCGAGCACCCGTACGTCGAGGTCGGGCACGCCGGTGGCCACCCGTACCAGCTCGACGCAGCGCTCCTCGGTGAAGTCGGCCTCGCTCTCACCCCTGGCGGGGTCGTAGTTGACGCCCAACACATGCGCGCCCACGCCCGTGCCGGTCAGGATGGCGCCGGTGAAGACCTCGTTCCGCAGGTACCAGAGCGTGACCTCGCGCTCCCGTACCAGCCCGGTCAGGTCGGCATCGAACATGATCGAGCACATCAGCCCCAGCTCCCCCTTCCCCGAAGCGGGGATGCCGAGCTGGGCGCGGAGCGGGCTGCGGAAGCCGTCGGCGGCCACCACGTAGTCGGCCCGTACGACACTGTCGACGCCGTCGGCGCGGATGACCGCCGTGACCCCCTCGGCGTCCTGCTCCAGGGAGACCAGCTCGGTGGAGAACCGCAGGTCGGCCCCCAGCTCCTCGGCCTTGGCCCGCAGCACCCGCTCGATCTCCGCCTGCGGGGCACCCACCTGGACGGCGGGCGTGATGTCGGCGAGGAAGGCGAAGTCGTCCTCGTCGCCGGTCACGATCATGTGCGGGTTCGGGTCGGCCAGGTTCGATCCGATCGCGATGCGCATGCCGTCACCGATGCCCTGCCAGATCTCCCGCAGTGACTGCTCGACCCCGGGCACCGGCCGCAGTAACTCGACGGCTCTGGGGCCCATCCCGAACGCCTTGGGCTGGACCGACGTACTGGGGTGCCGCTCGACCAGCATGACGGGCACGCCACGCCACGCCAGCAGCACCGCCGCACTCAGCCCGGCGTAACCGGCGCCGACGACAAGAACGGGTACTCGCTCGTGCACTCAACCCACCTCCTGGAACGCGTAGTATCGCGTTATCGTCGAGCGACACGATATGTCGCGTCTGTTGGGCGGGTCAAGACATATCTCGAAATGTCCTAGAGGGCGACAGGGCGAAACCCGAAAGGAGTGGGCCGGAAGCAGGCGGCGGCTGCGGACCGCAACGGTTGACCGGACTGCGCGGGTCAGTGGGTGCTGGGGTTCCGGGGGGTGCCGTCCCACGACCGTCTCTATCCCTGTGACGGTCCGTGGTGGCTGGGGTCCTTCGAGAGGGAGGGCAGGGCTGGTCAGGGGCCGCCTTCTTGGCCGACCCCAGTCGCAACCGCCGGTCAGGACAGGTGGCGTTCCAGAGACTCGATCTTGCTGGTCATGCCGTCAGTGACACCGGCCCTGAGGTCGGCCTTCAGCACCAGGCTGACCCGCGGCGCCACCTCGGCCACCGCGTCCACCGCCTGCTTGACCACCGCCATGACCTCGTCCCATTCACCCTCGATGGTGGTGAACATGGAGTCCGTCCGGTTGGGCAGCCCGCTCTCCCGCACCACCTTGACGGCGCGCGCGACCGGCTCGGCGACCCCCTCGCCGACACCCAGCGGCGTGATCGAGAACGCGACGATCAACTCAGTACCCCCTCACAACTCACAGCGCGGGCCACGATGCCGATCGATGTCGATCGAACAGACCTCGTGGCCCGCCCTGGACTCAGGCGTGCTCGTGGTCGTCCTCTTCCTCTTCCTCGCTGGGACCGTCGGAGGGCTCGACGCCCAGGACGGCCTCGCGCGGCTCGATCTCGTCGATGTGGTCGACGAGCTGCAGGACGTGGTCCGGCTCGATCAGCCACTGCAGGGCCGACGCGCCGGTGTCGTCGGAGTTGACGAGCTCCACCTGCTCGGCCCGCTCTTCCTCAGTGAGGTCGGCGTCGGGGTGCCGGATTTCGGCCAGCGCCGCGGCCTGCAGCGCGTCCACGTCGAGCACCTCGACGGTCAGCTCGACCGTCAGGCGCAGGAACTTCTCGTTATCACTCATGGCGAAGATGCTAGGGCAGCTTCCACTCGACAGGACCGGCGCCTTGCTGAACAAGGAGCTCGTTGGCCCGGCTGAAGGGCCGGGAACCGAAGAATCCGTTGCGCGCCGACAGCGGAGAGGGGTGCGCGGACTCGATGCGCGGCACGCTGCCGAGCATCGGCGCCAGGTTGCGCGCGTCGCGCCCCCACAGGATCGCGACCATCGGCTTGTCACGGGCCACGAGCGCGCGGATGGCCTGCTCGGTGACCTCTTCCCAGCCCTTGCCCCGGTGGGAGGCGGGCTTGCCGGGCATCACGGTGAGCACCCTGTTGAGCAGGAGTACGCCCTGGTCGGCCCACGGGGTCAGGTCGCCGTTGGACGGCCGCGGCAGCCCGAGGTCGGTCTCCATCTCCTTGTAGATGTTGAGCAGGCTGCCGGGCAGCGGCCGCACGTCGGCGGCGACGGAGAACGACAGCCCGATGGGGTGACCGGGCGTGGGGTAGGGGTCCTGGCCCACGATCAGCACCTTGACCTCGTCGAAGGGCTGGTTGAAGGCGCGCAGTACGTTGGCGCCCGCGGGGAGGTATTGCCGGCCTTCGGCGATCTCATTGCGGAGGAACTCGCCCATATGGGAGATGCGCTCGGAGACGGGCTCCAGCGCACTGGCCCATCCGGCTTCGACGACTTCGTTCAAGGGACGACTGGCCATGGCTGTTGAGCTTAGCCAGGTCTGATAGGGCTTGCGGTCCGAATCCGGTGGGCGGCCGTACCAGAATGATCACAGCGTGGGCTTGCCCCGCTGGAACAGCCACTGGTCGAAGAGCGTGCCGAGATCCCGGCCCGAGACCCGCTGGGCCAGGGCGATGAAGGCGGCGGTGTCCGCGTTGCCGTACTTGTGGTCGTTGACCCAGGTCCTGAGGATGGTGAAGAACGCGCGGTCGCCGACCGCGCCGCGCAGGACGTGCAGCGTCATCGCGCCGCGGGAGTAGACGGGGTCCCCGAAGAGGCCGGCCGCGCCGCCCGGGTCGGCGGCGGGCGTCTGCCAGAACTCGTCCTCCGGGGCACGGCTGTACGCCTCGTCGAAGGAGTCCTGGAGCTTCTTGGTGCCCAGCTTGTCCTGCCAGAGCCATTCGGCGTAGGTGGCGAAGCCCTCGTTGAGCCAGATGTCCTTCCAGCGTGTCGGCGTCACGGCGTCGCCGAACCACTGGTGGGCGAGCTCGTGGGAGAGCAGCGGCTCGCTCGGCACCTGGGGGTAGATCGGGCGGGTCTGCGTCTCCAGCGAGTAGCCGACGTCCGACGCGCGGTCGATGATGCCGCCGGTCGAGGAGAACGGGTAGGGGCCGAAGAGCGAGCCGAAGTAGTCAAGGATGGGCTTGTGACGCTTCGCGAAGTCCCCGGCTTTCGCAGCGTTCCGGGGATCCACGGCGGTGATTACCCGGAAATTTCCGATCTTGGTGTCGGAAAGTTGGAACTTTCCGATGGTGACGGTCGAGAGGTAGCTGGCCATCGGCTCCCTCTCGTCCCACACGTACGTCGTGCGACCTCCTTGGGTCGTCCGCGACACCAGGTCGCCGTTCGCCACCGCGACCCGCGTGCTCGGCACGGTCACCGTGAAACGGTACGTGGCTTTGTCCGTCATGTGGTGATTGCCGGGATACCAGGTCATGGCCCCCTGCGGCTCGTTGGCGTTGAACACCCCGTCATCTGTACGGATCCAGCCGTCGTGTGAGCCGTCCGGGTCGACGACGAATGTCGGCTTGCCGTCGTACCGGACCACGACGGAGAAGGGGCGCCCGGAGGCCAGCCTGCCGGGCGGGGTGACCACGAGCTCCGGGCCGCTGCGCCGGAACGAGGCCGCCGCGCCGTTCACCACCACGGACCGCACCGCCAGGGTGTCGACGAGATCCAGGTCGAAGCGGCTCAGCTCCTGCGTGGCCCGGGCGGTGATCGTTGCCACGCCGCTCAGCTGGCTGGATCCCGGCTCGTAGCCCAGCGCGAGGTCGTAGTGCGTGGCGTCGTAGCCCCCGTTGCCCTGCTGGGGGAAGTAGGGATCACCCGCGCCCTCGGCGCCGGGGGCCGCGCCCACGCCGATAGAGCCGGCGTCCGCGCCGGCGGAGCCGGGGCCGAGAGCGATGAGGGTGGCGACCGCCGCCGCCGCGAGGAGCTTCATGTCTGGTTTTCGGGGCCGTCAGAGAGAGCGTTACGGGCGCCCGCCTGCCCCCTTCGGCAGGCGGGTGCCCATGCCCCCGCATCTGGCTGGCACATGTGGACCTACTTCACCGAACCGGCCATCATGCCCTGCACGAAATAGCGCTGGAAGGCGAAGAAGAGGACCAGCGGGATGATCAACGACAGGAAGGCGCCCGACGAGAGGATGTCGACGTTCGACCCGAACTGCCGCATCTGAGACTGGAGCTGCTTGGTCATCGGCTGGTTGTTCGTGTCGGCGAAGACCAGCGCGATGAGCATGTCGTTCCATACCCACAAGAACTGGAAGATGCCGAGCGAGGCGATCGCCGGCTTGCCGAGCGGGAACACCACCCGCACGAAGATCTTCAGCTCCGACGCTCCGTCCATCCGCGCCGCCTCCAGCAGGGAGGCCGGGATGCCGACGAAGAAGTTCCGGAGCAGGAAGATCGCGAACGGCAGGCCGAACGCCACGTGGAACAGCACCACGCCGGGGATCGTGCCGAAGATGCCGACGCCGCCGTAGAAGATGGCGACCGGGATCAGCGCGATCTGGATCGGCACGATGAGCAGCCCGACCACGATCAGGAACGACAGGTCACGGCCCGGGAAGTCCATCCACGCGAACGCGTAGGCGGCCATCGCGGCGATCCCGATCACCAGGACCGTGGTCGGCACCGTGATGAACACGGTGTTCCAGAAGGAGGAGGTGAAGCCGCTAGCCAGGAGGTTCTTGTAGTTCTCGATGGTCAGCTCGGCGGGCTTGGTGAAGATGGTCCACCAGCCCTCGGCGCCGTTGACCGCCGGGGTGCGCAGCGAGACGACCATCAGGCCGAGCGTCGGGACCAGCCAGAACAGGCCCAGCAGCACCATCACGACCTGGATGGCGCCACCGCCGAGACGGTCGACGATGCGCGTGATCACACTCCGCCGGGGAGCGCCCGTGTAGACCTCGGCAGAAGCCGGGGCGGTTGCCGTGGTCACGTGTCTTCCCTTCTGAACCGGCGGATATTCATGATCATGAAGGGGAGGACCAGGATGAGCAGGAAGATGGCGAGCGCGCTGCCCAGCCCCTGGTTGTTCCCACCGCCGAACGAGACCCGCCACATCTCCAGCGCGACCACGTTCGACTGCGGCTGGACCGATGGCGGCGCGATGATGAAGACCAGGTCGAACACCTTCAGGGTATTGATGATCATCGTCACGAAGACGACGAGCAGCACCGGTGACAGCAGCGGCACGGTGATCCGGCGGAACACCTGCCACTCCGTGGCGCCGTCGATGCGGGCCGCCTCCAGCGCGTCACGCGGGATGGCCGCCAGCCCGGCCGCGATCAGCACCATGGCGAACCCGGCCCACACCCAGACGAACGCGCCGATGATCGCGGGGGTGATGAGCGTCGGGCCGAGCCAAGTCAGGCCGTGGTAGGCCGCCTCGAAGTTCGACTGCGGCAGCCGTACGACATAAGAACCCGCCGCCAGCCCGTCGAAGCGGAAGGAGCCGTCGTCGGCCGTCGTGGCGGTGCCGGCCACCTGGCCGTCCTTGACCGCCTCCACGGTCATGCCGGGCAGGCCCTTTTCGGTGGCGTCGGGCGTGCCGTTCTTGCCGCCGCCGCCCGGGGTGAAGTCGAACCACACCGTTCCGGACAGGGCGTTGCCCGGCGGCGCGGCCTTGGCGGGCTGGGCGGCGCTCGGCATGATGTTCGGCTTGATGCCGACGATCGGGATCAGCACCGGCTGGCCCGACTGGACGGGCTGCTTGGTGACGATCGCGCCCTTGTCCGCCACGACCGCGGACTGGTCGCCCTCGCGGGGTCGCGCGTCCGGGTAGCCCTGGGAGGAGGAGAACGTGTCGTGCACCGTGGTCAGGATGGCGTTGGCGACGCCCTTGCCCGGGTCCTCGTCGTACACGAGCCGGAAGATCACGCCCGCGGCCATCAGCGAGACCGCCATCGGCATGAAGACGATCAGCTTGAACGCGGTCGCCCACTTGATGCGCTCGGTGAGCACCGCGAAGATCAGGCCCAGCGTCGTCACCACGATCGGGGCGACGACCACCCAGATCAGGTTGTTCCTGATCGTGGTGAGCATGCCCGCGTCGGTGAAGATCGTGGCGTAGTTGCCCAGGCCCACGAATCCGCTGCCGGTCGCGTCGAACAGGCTGCGGAAGATCGAGTAGACGATGGGGTAGACCACCCAGATTCCCAGCAGCAGGGCCGCGGGGAGAAGGAAGGCGATCGCGACCGTCGGCGAAGGGCCGAGGCGTCGTTGCGTGCGGGGGGTTTCAGCCGGTCCGGAGGCGGGCCCGCGCGAGGTGTCGTCCTCGCGCGGGGCCTTCGGGCCGTCCACCTTTTCGGTCACGGCCTTACCTCTTACTTCCAGGCCTTCTTGGCCTCATCTTCGAGCTTGGTCTGCGCGCCCTTGATGTCACTCGGGTTGCGCAGGAAGTCCTGCAGCACCTTCCACTCGCCCTTGCCGTCGGTGCCGCCGAAGGCGCTGGGCGACAGGTCTGACATGTCATAACGGACGGCGTCACCGGCGGAGATGATCGTCTGCCCGAGCTGCTTGGTCAGCGGGTCCGGGTAGTTGTCGGGGGAGACGTTCTTGTTGGGCGACAGGTAGCCGGGCAGCTTGGCCCAGATCTCGCCGCCCTCCTTGGAGGCGAGGAACTGCAGCAGCGCCATGGCGCCGGGGGAGTCCTTCATCGCGACCGCCACGTCGCCGCCCAGCACGACCGGAGCGGTGTCACCGGCCTTGGGGAACGGGAAGATCTTGGCGTCCTCGCCGACCTTGGCGCCGTCCTGCGTCGCCTGGGTGGCGACGAAGTCGGCCTCGATGACCATGGCCGCCTTCTTCTGGCCGAACACCTTGGTCACGCAGGTCGGGAAGTCGGTCTGCAGCGCGCCGGAGCTGCCGTCGAGGACGAACTCCTTCTTGCCCACGATCTGCTGGATCTTCTGCAGCGCGGTGGCCACGCTGGGGTCGGTCCAGGGGATCTCGTGCTTGGAGAGCTTGTCGTAGTTGTCCGGACCCGCGCTCGACAGGTAGACGTTCTCGAACAGGTCGGTCAGCGTCCAGCCGGAGGCGCCGCAGAGGGAGAACGGCGCCGTGCCGGAGTCGGCGATCGTCTGGGCGGCCTTGACCAGCTCGTCCCAGTTCGTCGGCGGCTGCACGCCCGCGTCCTCGAACGCCGGCGCGCGGTACCAGACCAGCGACTTGTGCGCGGCCTTGATCAGCACGCCGTAGGGCTTGCCGTCGGCGGAGCCCAGTTCCTTCCAGTACGGCGTGTAGTTGGTGTCGATCTCCTTGGTGACCTCGGAGGTCAGCGGCTTCAGCGCGTTCTGCTTGGCGTACTGCTGCACCAGGCCCGGCTGCGGCAGGACGGCCACGTCGGGCGGGCTGCCGCCCTGGATGCGCGGGCCGAGGTAGGCACCCGTGTCCTCACCGGTGGAGGCATAGGTGACCGTGGCGCCGGTCTTGTCGGAGAAAGCCTTGAGCACCTTTTCGAAGTTCTTCTGCTCCTCGCCGGTCCACTTGGCGGCGATCTCGAGCTTGACGCCCTGGAGCGTCTTGCTCCCGCCGTCGCTCGCCGGCGCCGAGCCCGACGCTGTGGGCTGGGTGGTCGTCGGCGCGTTTCCGCAGGCGGCGACCGCTACCGCGAGCCCGGCCAGGATCGCTGCTGCTCTGGCTTTTCGCATGGCTGCCTCACTGTGTGCTGATGATCTCTTGCAGTTCGGACTTCATGGAGACCGCGACATCGTCGGCGGACTCGGTGTAGGGAGGGCTCAGCGCCTTGGCGACCGAGCTGGCGATCACCAGGCTGAGCTGGTTGTAGTTCGCGCTGACCGGCCGCGCCTTGGCGGCGAGGATGCTCTCCTTGAGTACGGGCAGGTAGGGGAAGCGCTTGATCAGGGCCGGGTCGTCGTAGAGCTCGGTCCACACCGGCGGGAACGAGCCGTCGGTGAGCACCCGCCGCTCGTTCTCCAGGCCCGTGAAGTAGCGGATGAACTCCTGGGCGGTGTGCTGGTGCTTGGAGTAGGCGCTGATGGCCAGGTTGACCCCGCCGAGCGTGCTCGACCCCGGGCCGTTGAGCCCGGGAAGCCTGGTCACCGCGAACTTGCCGCCGAGCTTGGCCGTCGCCGGGCCGTAGGCGTGGGGCCAGTTGCGGGCGAAGGCCAACCGCCCTTCCTGGAAAGCCAGGCGGGACTCCTCCTCCTTGTACGACAGCGACTCCTTGGGGATCCAGCCCTCGCGCAGGCCCTGGATGAGGAAGTCCAGGGCGAGCCTGGCCTTGGCCGGGTCAAGGGTCACCTCCGTGCCGTCCGGGCTGAGTATCTGCCCGCCCGCCGACTGCACGGCCTCGGAGAAGTTCACGGTCAGCCCCTCGTACGCGAGGAACTGCCCGGCGTAACCCCCGATATCCCGCTTTTTCGTGACCTCTAGGGCCTTTTCGCGAAGCTCCGCCCAGGTGCGCGGCGGTTTCTTGATCAGGTCGGTTCGGTAGTAGAGGAGACCGGCATTGCTCGTGTACGGCACCGCCCACAGCTTGTTCTTGTAGACCGCGGTGTCCACGACGGGCGGCAGGAGCCTGTCGAGCGGGAAGAGCCCGCGCTCCAGGGGGATGATCCAGCCGTTCTCCGCGAACTCGGCGGTCCACACCACGTCCAGCCCGAGCACGTCGTAGCGGTTGCTCCGGGCCTGGAGGTTGGCCACCATCTGCGCGCGCTGTTCGTCGGCGGCCTCGGGGAGTTCGAGGAGCGTCACCTTCTCGGCCGGGTGGGCCTGGTTCCAGCGATCCAGCAGGGGTTGCAGGTACGCCGTCGTGTCGCGTCCGGTGGCGAAGGTGATCGGGCCGGTGCCGCCCGTGCCGGTATCGCCGCCGACCTCGTCACCCGTCGCCGCGCACCCGGCCGCCAGACAGACGGCCAGCACGATCGGCAACGAGCGATGCACCCGATGACCTCCCAGTTCAGAAGGATTACATTCGTGTTAGGTAGATGCATTCATGTTATGCACACATGTAATCTGACGGTCAACGGAGAAGCGCGTAACGCATCCGTAACACAAGGGGGAGGTGGGGCTTGCGGTTGCACCTGCTGGCGCTCCTGGCCAAGGAACCTGCCCACGGGTACGAGCTCAAACAGGCCCTTGAGCAGACCTTCGGCAGCGCCTATCCCTCTCCCAACATCGGCCAGATCTATGTGACCCTCGGCAGGCTGGAGAAGGACGGCCTGGTCAGGGCCGTCGACGTGGAGCAGTCCAACCGGCCGAACAAGAAGGTCTACTACCTGACGGCCAAGGGCCGCGACGTGCTCACCACCTGGGTGGACGAGCCGACCGAGGGCCCCCGGGTGCGCGACGAGTTCTTCATGAAGCTCGTGCTGGCCCCGCTCACCGGCATCGCCGACCGGATGGCCCTCATCAACCGGCAGCGCCGGCACTATCTTTCGCTCATGAGCGACCTCAACGACCTCCTCTCCCGCACAGCGCCCGCCGACACCGTGGCGGTCCTGCTCATCGAGGGGGCCATGCTGCACCTGCAGGCCGACCTGGACTGGCTGGCCCGGTGTCAGGAGGATCTGGCATGAGCGTGATCAAGACCGTCAACCTGGTGAAGATCTACTCCGACGGCGCGGTGCCCGTACCGGCCGTACGCGGGGTGGATCTGCGGGTGGAGCCGGGCGAGTTCGTCGCGATCATGGGGCCGTCGGGGTCGGGCAAGTCGACGCTGGTGCACATGCTCGGCGGGCTGGACGCCCGCACCAGCGGCGAGATCTGGCTCGACGACAAGCGCGTCGACACGCTGTCGGAGAGTGCCTGGGCGCTGCTGCGGCGCAAGAAGGTCGGCTTCGTCTTCCAGTTCTTCAACCTGGTCGCCAACATGACCGTGGCCGACAACGTGGAGCTGCCGGCGCTGCTGGCCGGAGCCTCGCCCAAAGACGCCCGCGAACGCCGTGAGAGCCTCCTGGGCGCCCTCAACCTCACCGAACGCGCCGACGCCGCGCCCGGCCAGCTGTCCGGCGGCGAGCAGCAGCGGGTCGCGCTGGCCCGCGCGCTGGCCAACCAGCCGAGCGTGCTGCTGGCCGACGAGCCGACCGGCAACCTCGACAGCCGCAACACCCGCGACGTGCTCCGGCTGCTCAGCGACGTGCACAAGGACGGCCAGACCATCGTCATGGTCACCCACGACGCCCGGGTGGCCGCCCTCGCGGACCGCCTGGTGTCGCTGTTCGACGGCGAGATCGTCGACGACGGCCGGATCGCCCGCAGGCGTACGGGGACAGCCGGTGAGGTGATCGACCTCCGATGAGCCTCAGCGAAATGAGCACGGCCAGAGCGGGCAGCCGGTGGATCAGGGCCGACCTGCGGGCCAGGCGGGGCCAGGCGCTGCTCACCGTGCTCGCCGTGGCCGGGATCGTGGCCGCGCTGATCACCGCCGTCACCCTGCTGGAAGACGGCACCAACCCGTGGCGCAGCCTGTTCGCCCAGACCGATGGCGCCCACGTGTGGTTCTACACCAAGGACAGCCCCCAGGTCCCGCTGGGCGCCATCGACGGCGTCACCCAGACCGCGGGGCCCTACAGGTCCGCGCCCGTCACCGTGGTCCAGGACGGCAAGAAGGAGCCCGCGGCGCTGCGCGCCATGCCCGCCGCGCCGCCCCGGGTGGCGCACCCGGTCGTGGCCGAGGGCCGCTGGCTCGACCCCGCCCAGTCCGATGGCGTGGTGGTCGAGCGCTCCTTCGCCAGGGCGTTGCGGCTCAAGCTCGGCGACGCCTTCTCCATCATCGCGCTGAGCGGGGAGCGCCACACCCTGTACGTACGCGGCATCGCCGACTCCGCCGAGCAGGGCTTCTACCCCGAGTGGACGCCCGGCCTGGCCTGGGTGCTGCCGGCGACGCTCGACCGGATCGAGCCCATGCTCGGCCGCAGCGAGTGGGTGACCGGCCTGCGCCTGGCCGACCCCGACGCCACCCAGGTCGTCTCACAGCGCGTCGTGGTCATGCTGGAGGACCAGCTGCAGCGCGTCTACACCTGGCGCGAGGTACGCGCCGCGATGGAGCTCGACAACCGGCTGCTCGGCACGCTGCTGGCGCTGTTCGGCGTGGTCGGGCTGGTCGCCGCCGCCCTGGCGCTGGCCAACGCGGCCGGCGGGCGGGTGCTCGGCCAGCTGCGTGACCTGGCCACGCTCAAGTCGATGGGCTTCACCAGGGGCCAGGTCGCCCTGCTGCTCCTGGTCGAGCACGGCGCACTCGGCCTGCTCGGCGTCGGCGTCGGCACGCTCGCCGGTTGGGCGGCGACGGTGGCGGTGCTCGGCACGACCTCTGTCGCGCCCGTGCCCGTGCTGGCCATCGTCGGTGGCACCACGCTGACCGTGCTCGCCGCGGTCGGAGTGCCCGCCTGGCGCGGCGGGCGCACGCCGCCCATCCCCGGTGCCCCGGCGGCGCCGCCGCGCGGCCACCTGTCCCGTCTGGCCAGGCTGGCCCTGCTCGTACGGCTGCCACCCGCGCTCATCCTCGGCACCCGCGACGCCTTCACCAGGCGGCTGCCGGCCTTCCTGACCGCGTTCGGCCTGGCCGTGCCGATGATGATGATCACGATCGGGCTCGGCGTCTGGGCCACGCTCGACAACTTCCTCAGCCACCCCGAGCAGGTGGGCCAGCACGCCAGCCTGTACGTCCGGCCGGGCAAGCTGGAGGCGGCCGACGCCCAGCGCATCGCCGAGTCCGACAGGGCCGTCCAGAGCGTCTACCCGGGCACCGACGTCAACGCCCTGGCCCCCGGGGCGGCCCGCTCGGTCAGGGTGCGGGCCATCGGCAGCTCGGCCGACCCGTACCCGTTTCCGGTCGTCGAAGGCCGCATGTACGGCCAGCCCGGCGAGGCCGTCGCCGGGCAGGGGCTGCTCAACCTGCTCGGCGCCAGGATCGGTGACCGGATCCGGCTGACCGTCGGCGGCTCGCCGCTGATCGTACGGATCGTCGGCCGCACCGTGGAGCCGGACCTCGACGGCGAGGTGCTGTCCGTGGGGCTCGACAGCCTGGCGGCCAAGGACTCCGTGCCGCCCGAGTTCTACGCCCTCGCGCTGCGCCAGGGCACCGATCCGGGCGAGGTGCGCGACAGGCTG
Source organism: Nonomuraea sp. NPDC049129 (assembly GCF_040648495.1). Classification (NCBI taxonomy): domain Bacteria; kingdom Bacillati; phylum Actinomycetota; class Actinomycetes; order Streptosporangiales; family Streptosporangiaceae; genus Nonomuraea; species Nonomuraea sp. NPDC049129. The sequence goes on from NZ_JBEZDU010000004.1 coordinate 643,970, forward strand.
CTGGCGGCCTCGGGGGAGAGCCTCGACGTGCAGCGGGTGGTCAACCCCGCCGACCGGCTGTCGGTCATCCGGGTGGTGATCGTGGCGCTGATCGCGGTGCTGGCGTTGATCGGCCTGGCCAACCTGCTCACGGCCAGCGCCCTGGGGCTGCGCGACCACGCGTTCGATCTGGCCGTGCTCAAGGCGATGGGGCTGACCCCGCGGCAGGTGATGGCCACCCTGGTGACGGGCACCGGGCTGCTGGTCGTGCTGGGCATCGTGGCCGGTACGGCGGCCGGGGCCTCGGTGGTGACCGGCCTGATCGACCTCCAGGGCTACACCAGCGGAGTCGGGGCGGGCATCGGCCGCCCGCCCTCGGTCCTCACGCTGATCGTCGCCGTGCTGGTCGCCGTGGGCGCGGCGCTCGCGGTCGCGCTCATCCCGGCCCGCCGCGCGGCCCGCGCCCAGGTGCCCGTCACCTCACGCTGAGGCGTCGTCCTTCTTCAGGTTCTTCAGCGCGAACCAGTAGAACCCGTGGCTGGGCAGCGTGAGCAGGTAAGGCAGCTCGCCGATCACCGGGAAGTGCACCCCGCCCCGCGCCTCCACCGGCGTCATGCCCGTGAAGCGGCGCAGGTCGAGCTCCACCGGCTGGGGATACTTCGACAGGTTGTTCACGCACAGCATGACGTCGTCGCCGTACTCGCGGACGTAGGTGAGCACGCTGTTGTTGGAGGACCACATTTCGGTGTAGGCGCCGAGGCCGAACACCGGGTGGCTGCGGCGGATCTCCAGCATCTTGCGGGTGAAGTGGAGCAGCGAACCCTCGCTGCGCTGCTGCGCCTCCACATTGACCGCCTGGAAGCCGTAGATCGGGTCCATGACCGCGGGCAGGTAGAGCCGCCCCGGGTCGGCGGAGGAGAAGCCGGCGTTGCGGTCGGGGCTCCACTGCATCGGCGTGCGCACCGCGTCGCGGTCCTCCAGCCAGATGTTGTCGCCCATGCCGATCTCGTCGCCGTAGTACATGATCGGCGAGCCCGGCAGGCTCAGCAGCAGGGCCGTGAACAGCTCGATCCGGTCCCGGTCGTTGTCCAGCAGCGGCGCGAGCCGGCGGCGGATGCCCAGGTAGGCCCGCATGCGCGGGTCCTTGGCGTACTCGCTGTGCATGTAGTCGCGCTCTTCCTCGGTCACCGTCTCGAGCGTGAGCTCGTCGTGGTTACGGAGGAAGATGCCCCACTGGGCCGTGTCGGGCAGCTTGGGGGTGCGCGACATGATCTCCGAGATGGGCTCGCGCGTCTCCTTCTTGACCGCCATGTAGATGCGCGGCATGAGCGGGAAGTGGAAGGCCATATGGCACTCGTCGCCGCCCACGGTGGGGTCGCCGAAGTATTCGACGACGTCCTCGGGCCAGCCGTTCGCCTCCGCCAGCAGCACCCGGTCGGGGTAGAGGCGGTCGACCTCGGCGCGGACCTTCTTCAGGTACGCGTGCGTCTCGGGCAGCCCCGCGCACGCCGTGCCCTCGCGCTCGAACAGGTAGGGCACCGCGTCCAGCCGGAAGCCGTCGATGCCGAGGTCCAGCCAGAACCGCAGCACCTCCAGCATGGCCTCCTGCACGGCCGGGTTGTCATAGTTCAGGTCCGGCTGGTGGTGGAAGAAGCGATGCCAGTAGTACTGCTTGCGCACCGGGTCGTAGGTCCAGTTGGACTCCTCCGCGCCGATGAAGATGATCGGGGCGTCGGGAAAGCCGGTCGGCTCGTCGGACCACACGTAGAAGTCGCCGTACGGCCCTTCCGGGTCGTGCCGCGACGCCTGGAACCAGGGATGACGGTCGCTCGTGTGGTTCATCACCAGGTCGGTGATGATCCGCAGCCCGCGCTCGTGCGCCGACTCGATCAGATGGACGAAATCCCCGAGGTCCCCGAAGTCCGGAAGGATCTTCATATAGTCGGAAATGTCATACCCGCCATCGCGCAGCGGCGACTCGTACAAGGGCAGCAGCCAAAGGCAGTCGACACCCAGCCATTCCAGATAGCCGAGCTTCTCCGTGAGACCACGCAGGTCTCCGGTGCCGTCGCCGTTGGAGTCCTTGAACCCTCGGACAAGAACCTCGTAGAACACCGCCCGCTTGTACCAGGAGGGATCCTCCGAGACGAACGCCTCGGAAATCGGCTCCGGTGCTGGGGATGCGTTGATCATATGTCGCTCACAGAAGGAGATGTGGGCAGGACGGAGTCACCGGTTTCCCCGGCGCTAACTAGCTGGTGACCGCGCCGCCTGAGGTCGTCATCCCTGCGAACCTCATGCCCTGAACGGACCGGATTTGTGACCCGGTGCCCGCTTGTGCGGCGCTTACGGGCCGAACACTACCAGCCCGTTGGCTTTCCGGAACCCGCTTGTGCTGTGCTCGAGTTAATACCCACGAGATCACTGTGTAACCGTGATGTTACCGAGAGTTCATCAGAAAGGGGACGACACATCACTGAGATCGTTCTCGAAGTCGCTCAGCCAGAGCCCGAAAAGCACCAGCCCCCGGACCCAGAACCGGTCGTTCCACCCGCTGAACCGGGTCAGCGCGTCGGGGCCGCCCGCGATGACCATGTGCAGCTCATCCGACAGCAGCTCGGGCACCCGCCCGGCGACGGTCTCCAGCATGCGGTGCGCGTACGCCCGCGCGGGAGCGGCCGTGGAGCGCAGCGGGACCCGCAGCAGCGGCTGCTTGACCACGTTCGTGGACGGCAGGGCCGCCACCCGCGGGTTGGCGGCGTGCAATATCTCGCGATAGAAGCGACCCTTGTCTTTTCGGGCCACCCCTACCGACAGTGCCGCGTCGAAGAAGTCGGGATGGATGAACGGCGCCGCGAACGACGCCTCGGGCCCGACCAGGTTGACCGCCGAGCGGGCGATGCCCCGCACGGTGCGCGTGTGCAGCACCGACAGCGGCAGCTCGGCCCGGTGCCCGTGCAGCATGGAGGTCGCCGCGGCGAACTGCTCGCGTACCGCCTCCTCCATCCAGGCGCCGGCCGCCGCCGACAGGAACGGCTGTGACGGGGCGCCCAGGCTGAGCGACTTCAGCACCGCGGCCGACCGCTCGGCCTGCGAGGTGGCCTCCAGCGCGGCCCCGCTCACCATGAAGTTCTTCAGCAGCGGGCCGCCGGCCAGGCCGTCGACCAGCACCCGGCCCGCCCGTTGCACCTCCTTGGCGAACGGGGCGTACCAGGCGTGGTGCGGCGTCAGGTATTCGAGCCGGCGCGCCACCTCGGCCGCGTCGCCGGGGTAGGCGTCGGCGGACTGGGTGATCACCCGGTGCGGGATGCCCAGCTCGCGGGTGATCGAGCGGGCGAAGGCGATGTCGGTGTCGGTGCCCTCGTCGGGGCTGGTCGTCCAGGACTCCACGTCGAAGCCGCGCGCCTTCGCCACGCTGGCCAGCAGCCGCGAGTCGTAGCCGCCGCTGACCGGCACCAGCAGCTTGCGCCCGTCGTAGTCCTTGTAGACCTCGTGCAGCAGCTCGACGATCTCGTGGGCGCTGGTCCACCTCTCGTACGGCTCGCGGCGCAGCCAGCGCGGCAGCCCGCGCTCCGTGGCCAGCCGCTCGCCGTCGAACACCAGCGCGCTCGACCCCGGCAGCCGCTTGATCCGCTGGTAGGGCGTCGCCTCGCCGAGCGGGAACGTCACCTGGATGATCGAGGCCCAGGCCGACCAGTCGATCTCGACCGGGACCAGCGACAGCAACGGCTGGATCAGGGACGAGAAATAGATCGCGTCGCCGTGCCGTACGTAATAGACGTCGACCAGCCCGAGCGCGCCCGCGTGCAGCGTGACCCGCGGGCCGTCGCCGATCAGCCCCGGCACCTCGTACGTCTCGGCGATGGACATCCAGCCGTCGAGAGCCGAGGGCCTGCGCTCACCCCAGGAGAACGCGAACGAGCCCCCGGCGCGGTGATAGGGCGGCAGCGGCGTCGAGCTGTACAGGGCCGCCTCGGCCGTCTGGAGCGCCGGTCTGACCCGAGGCCCCGCGGCGGCGAGCTTGCCGAGTATCACGGTGTCGATCCGGCCGAGACCGCCGCAGACATAGGGCCGCACGTTGAACTGCACCGGATCTCATCCCTTCGAGCTGCTTCCCGCAAAAGAGTATCCTTTGCCGGGCTAGGAATCGGAGGTCTCGGTGAGCACTGAGCTGGAGAGCACTAGGCGAGCGCTGCGTGAGGCGATCGCCCAGGCCGAGCACGCGGCCGAGCTGGCCAGGCTGCTGGACGTGGCCCAGGCGCGGCTCGTGGAGGCCGAGCACCACGCCGCTGAGGCCAAGGCGCTCGCCGAGCGGCTCACCGACGCGGAGGAGCGGCTGGAGATCGAGCGCGCCGCAGCGGAGAAGCTCCGCAAGGAGCTCGCCGAGCAGCGCTTCCAGGCCGAGGTGGCCAACTGGAAACTCTCCTCGATCAAGGTGGCCCGCTGGAACCGGCTCGGCGACGCGATCAGGAGCGGCAAGAGCAACCCGGTCCGCCTGGCCAGAGGTCTCAAGGGCGCCGCCAAACCGGTCAAACGACCCACCGCGCCCAAGCGCAAGCCGGTCGCCGCCGCGGCCAAGGACAAGGACGAGCGGCCGGGCGCCGCCTACCAGGCCACCACATCCGTGCGTACGCTCAACGGCGCCTCGTTCAAGCTCAAGCCGTTCCGCGTGCCCACCGGGCCCAACACCCGCCCGCACCTGACCGCCGCGGTGATCGCCGACCCGCACACCGAGGCGCTGCTGCGCTACGAGTGGCGGCAGACGACCGGCTTCACGCCGCGCGACTTCGCCAGAGTGCTGCCGCTGGAGGTGCCGCACCTGCTCGTGGTCGAGTCGGTCACCCAGGGTCCGTGGGCCGAGGAGATCACCGGCGAGCCGGGCGAGGGGCTCAAGGCCCTGCTGGCCTGGTGCGCCGAGCGGGGCATCCGCACGGTGTTCTGGCACACGCAGGGCGACGTGGCCCCCTACACGGCCGCCGCCGAGCTGTTCGAGCACCGCTTCACCAACGACCTCACCGTGGGCTGGCCGCGCCTGCACTTCGGGGTGCAGCCGCGGGTGCACAACCCGATCCCGCTCTCGGGCGGCCGCATCGACCGGGTGCTCACGCTCGACCAGTTGCTGCCCGAGCACCTGACCTATCCCGACGTGCTGACCTCCTACCGCTGGCCCGCCGCCGTCGAGTGCCCGCCCGGCACCCCGCAGTGGGTGCTGGCCGAGCTCGCGGCCTGCAACACCTCGATCGGCACCGAGCCCGACGCGCGCCGCGCGCACGCGGCCCTGCGCCGCGCCCACGCCACCGGCACGATGTCCGAGCGGACCGACGAGCTGCTGGAGGCCATCGGCCTGCCCGCCGTACGCGCCACGCTCAACGTCTCGGTGCTGCTGCCGGTGCCCGACTCGGCGCTGCTGGAGCACGCGCTGGCCCAGGTGGCCAGGCAGTCGGGGGTCACCCAGGTGGTGGTGTTCGCCTGGCGCGGGGCCGAGCAGCGGGTCCGCGAGGTCCTGACGGGCGTCGACGTGGTCTTCCGCGACCTCGACCCGGCCGCCAGCACGGGCGCCATGCTCAACCACGGTCTTGACCTGTGCGAGGCCGACCTGGTCGCGGTGATGGACCCGCGCGACGTCTACGGGGCGCACTATCTGACCGACCTGCGCCGGGCGTTCCTGTTCAGCACGGCCGACATCGTCGGCAAGGCCGCCTTCTACGCCCACCTCCGCAAGCCGCAGGCGACCCTGCTCAAGCAGCCGGACGCCGAATACTCCTACCTGCCGGAGATCGCCGGCGCCACGCTCCTGGCCCGCCGCAACACCCTGCGTGAGCTCGGCTTCGCCGACCTCACGGACGGGTGGGACGAGGTGCTGATGCGGCAGTGCCGGGCGGACGGGATCAAGGTGTTCTCGGCCGACCGGTTCGGCTATGTGCGGGTACGCGAGGAGGACAGGTGGCTGCTGGGGGCCGCCCAACTGGTCGAGTACGGCTCCGCCGAGCCACACGCGCTCATCTAGCGCGGTGTATCCGCTCTTCCGCTCTCCCGCAGGGGGTGTCCCTCCTAAGGGCCCCAGCCACCACGGACCGTCCTCTTCCACTCCTTCGGAGGGGGTGTCCCTCCCCAAGGACCCCAGCCGCAACAGACCGTCACAGGGATTGAGACGGTCGTGGGACGGGGGACCATCGTGACCACCGCACCAGCGTCAAGGGCGGCCACCCCGTGACGCCAGAACAGCTGGCCGAGGTGCTGGGGGAGCCGCCGGTGCCGGAGGGGACGTGGGAGCGGGAGGCGGTCTACATCTCGGCCGCCGCCCTCCGTCGCGGCGTGCCCCCCGCCTCCCTGGCGGCGCGCGTCTCCGGCGAGGTGCTGGACAACGGCTTCCTACGGATCGTCGTGGACGTACCAGGGACGCTGGTGGACTCCGTGGAGCCGCTCGACGCACCAGAGGACCCCTGGCCGGATTTCCCCCGCACATGGGCGAACCCGGGCTTCGTCGTCCGTTACGCCCACGCGCGGGCGGCCGCCGTCCAGCGATGGGCGCGCGACCTGGGCGTCCCGTCCGGCCCCTTCCGCCCAGAGCTGCTAGCCGACCCGCGTGACCGCGCCGTGCTCCGCGTCCTGGCCGAGCTGCCGGGCCGACGGTTGAGCAGGTCTCCTGGGTGGGAGCCTTATCTGGTACGGCTGGCGACGGCGTACCACGACGCCCATGAGCTGGCCCCCGCCGTACCCATGGGAGACGAGCCGCCCGCACCACTGCACACGGCGCGCGTCCGGCTGGCGGCGGCGGTGCTCAAGGTGCTGCCGGGCCCGGCGCGTCTGTGATTGGCAAAATATCCGGCCAAAGGGCGAAAAATCGTAAAAATATCCCTCCTGGAGCTTGATCGCGTCTCGATACGTGGGCAGCGGGTCCGGGCGGTTCGACGGTTCCGATAGCCTCGTTCGGGTGAGTCGATTCGTCCATCCCGCCGGGGACCGGCACGCAGAGATGCTGCCCCACGAGCGCCCACCGCTGGCGCCCGCCGACCTCAACCGGATCAATCCCTCGATCTGGCCGCGAACGTCGAGCCGGACCGATGGCGCGCTCACGATCGGCGGCGTGGACGTCCGCGATCTGGCCCGCGACCACGGCACGCCCCTCTACGTGTTCGACGAGGACGACGTGCGCTCGCGCATGCGCGACTACGCCACGGCCTTCGCGGGCTCCGAGGTCCACTACGCCGGCAAGGCGTTCCTGTGCAAGGAGATCGTCCGCTGGCTCCAGGACGAGGGCCTCGGCCTCGACGTGGCCAGCGGCGGCGAGCTGGCGGTGGCGCTCAGCGTCGGCTTCCCGGCCGCGCGCATCACGCTGCACGGCAACAACAAGTCGGCCGCCGAGCTGTCCAGGGCGCTGGAGGCGGGCGTCGGGCACATCGTCGTCGACTCCTACGAGGAGATCGCCCGGCTCGGGTTCCTCGCCGAGAGGCACGGCACGCGGCCCAAGGTCATGATCCGGGTGACGACCGGGGTCGAGGCGCACACGCACGAGTTCATCGCCACCGCGCACGACGACCAGAAGTTCGGCCTGTCGCTCAACACCGGGGCCGCCGCCGAGGCCGTACGCCGCATTCTCGCGCTGCCCGCGCTGGAGCTCGTCGGGCTCCACTCGCACATCGGCTCGCAGATCGTCGACACGGCCGGGTTCGAGGTGGCGGCGCGCCGCCTGGCCACGCTGCTCGTGCAGATCAAGGACGAGCACGACGTGGTGCTGCCCGAGCTCGACCTGGGCGGCGGCTACGGCATCGCCTACGTCGAGGGTGACGAGGCCCCCGACATCAAGGAGATCGCCGACGGCCTGCGCGAGATCGTCACCAAGGTCTGCACCGACGCCGGGCTGCCGGTGCCGAGGCTGACCGTGGAGCCCGGCCGCACCATCATCGGGCCCGGCGGGATCACGCTCTACGAGGTCGGGACGGTCAAGGACGTCGAGGGGCTGCGTACGTACGTCAGCGTCGACGGCGGCATGAGCGACAACGTGCGCACCGCGCTCTACGGGGCCGAATACACCGCCGTGCTGGCCAGCCGCGAGAGCTCCGCCGAGCCCATGCTCAGCCGCCTGGTCGGCAAGCACTGCGAGAGCGGCGACATCATCGTGCGCGACTGCTTCCTGCCCGCCGACCTCGCGCCGGGCGACCTGATCGCCGTGGCGGCCACCGGTGCCTACTGCCGGTCGCTGGCCAGCAACTACAACTATCTGCCCAAGCCCGCCGTGGTGTCCGTCACCGACGGCGAGGCACGTGTCATCGTGCGGGGCGAGACCGAGGACGACCTGTTGAGGGGGCAGTTGTGAAACCGCTGAAAGTGGCCCTGCTGGGCTGCGGGGTGGTGGGCTCGCAGGTCATCCGCCTGATCCACGAGCAGGGCGACGACCTGGCCGCCCGCATCGGCGCGCCGCTGGAACTGGCCGGTGTGGCCGTACGCCGGCTCGGCCGCAAGCGCGACGTCGAGGTGGCCCCCGAGCTCCTGACCACCGACGCCGAGTCGCTGGTCACCCGCGACGACGTCGACATCGTGATCGAGGTCATCGGCGGCATCGAGCCCGCCCGCTCGCTGATCGTGTCCGCCCTGTCCAGCGGCAAGTCGGTCGTCACCGCCAACAAGGCCCTGCTCGCCGAGGACGGCGCCACCCTGCACGAGGCCGCCCGTACGGGCGGCGGCGACCTCTACTTCGAGGCCAGCGTGGCCGGAGCCATCCCGCTGCTGCGCCCGCTGCGCGAATCACTCGCCGGCGACCACGTCAAACAGGTCCTCGGCATCGTCAACGGCACCACCAACTACATCCTCGACAAGATGGACTCCACGGGCGCCTCGTTCACCGACGCCCTGGAGGAGGCCCAGACGCTCGGCTACGCCGAAGCCGACCCGACGGCCGACATCGAGGGCTTCGACGCCGCCGCCAAGGCCGCGATCCTGGCCGGCCTGGCCTTCCACAGCCGGGTGACGGCGGAAGAGGTGCACCGCGAGGGCATCACCGAGATCACCGCCACCGACGTGGCCTCGGCCAAGGCCATGGGCTACGTCATCAAGCTGCTGGCCATCTGCGCCCGCTCCGACGACGGCCGCTCGGTCGGGGTCCGCGTACACCCGGCGATGATCCCCCGGACGCACCCGCTGGCCGGCGTACGCGAGGCGTACAACGCGGTCTTCGTGGAGGCGGCGTCGGCGGGCCAGCTCATGTTCTACGGCAAGGGCGCCGGCGGCGCGCCGACGGCCTCGGCCGTGCTCGGCGACCTGGTGGCGGTGGCCCGCAACCGCCTGGCGGGCACGCGCGGCCCCTCGGAGTCGACGTACGCCGACCTGCCCGTGCACCCCATGGGGGCGACCGTCACGCGGTGCCACGTGGCGCTGGACGTGGCGGACAAGCCGGGCGTACTGGCCCGGGTGGCGGACCTGTTCGCCAAGCACGACGTATCAATCCAGACGGTACGCCAGGAGGGCCACGGGGACGACGCCCAACTCGTCATCGTGACCCACCGGGCAACGGACGCGGCACTTACGGCCACCATGGAGGGCCTACGGGATCTCGACATCGTACGAGCCGTGGCCAGTGTGATGCGGGTCGAGGGCGACCTCTGACAAGCACGGTCCTCCCCTTGGGGCGCTTCGCGCTCTGAGGGGTCGGGCTGTGTTCTGTGGGGGGCTCGGCGCCCCCCACACCCCCACAAAGGCATGGTCCTCGCTGCGCTCGGGCGTTCTTCCACAGGAGGGCTTCGCCCTCCTGAACGCAGGCGGACCTTTGGCCTGAGCGTGTCCGACAGCAATCCGGGACCGTCTTGATCGGCCGGGCGTTCCCATGACTTCGGAATCGGTTCCGAAGTAGCGTCGCGGTATGGCTACTCCGACCGTGCCTTTCTCCGACCTCTCGAAGCACTCCAAACGAGTGGCAGCCACGCTCAGCCGAGTGCACCGGTTGCATGTCAAACGCCGCGACGGCGAAGACCTGTACATCACCACCGCGCGGCACGATGGGGAGCGGAAGGAGACGGCCGATGTCGTGTCTCGCCTGCTGGCCGCACTGGTCGCGAGCGATGAGGGGACGCGGGCGGTCGAACGTGCCCTGCCGGTGGTCTTCCCGTGGGCTCGCCACCTTTCGGTTGGCGAGCGTCAGGAATTCTTCCGTGACATCGTCGACGCTACTCGCGATGTCGTCGATCTCGACGTGCATGCCACGTTGCATCGAGTTACGGCTGAATGGCGGGCGACTGCCCGAATCCTGGCCGATCCGGCTTTGGCCGCGCAGGCGGGCCAGCCTTTGCCCGATGAGGAGCACGGCGAGGTATTCGCACCGTGAGCCCAAAGCGCGGAGATGATGTGGCACCGCCACCGGTGGGTGCCGAATGGCGGTTGCGGTTCGCGACAAACGATGCCGCCAAGGGATGAGGAGACCGGTGCTCGCAACACGCCGTTCCAAGCAGGGCCGACGAGGTCAAGCATCACGATGGGATCGGCATTTGTCTCACGGCAGGAGCAAATAGCCCACAACATCTCCGAGGTTTCCCGCGTCGGACTGACTATGACCTCACTCACCGAGCGCACGAGCCACCCAAGAGCCCGCCGATACCAAACCTGGACCAGCGCCGCCTCCCTGGCCGCCTGCCTGACGGTCGTCCTCGGCGGAGGTATCGCCAACGCGGCCACTGTGGACGGTGCGGCGGCACCGGTTACCACCATCGCGGCGAATGCCGCCGGCCGGGTCGACTGGGCTTCCGTTGTGGAGTCGGCTCTGAACTGCCCCAAACCGAGGCCGCGGGCCGCTTGGTACGTCGTGCACGCCCGCGTAGCGGCCGTCGGCGACCTTACCCGTGACGGCAAGCGTGAGACCGTCGTCGTGTCGTCGTGCCCGAGCTCGACGTCGAGCAATCCCTTGATCGCCTTTGTCTACGACGGAGCCTCCAAGCCCTCGGCTCCGCGCTTGCTCGGGAAACTCGGCAAGAACCGCTACTTCAGGACCCTGAAGGTCGCGATCCGGGGCGGGAGCGCGCACCTGCACGGCAAGGCGATCAGCGACCGGGCTCCCAGATGCTGTCCAGACCTGATCGTCAGCCAAACCTACAGGTGGGACGGCACGCGGTTCCGCAAGACGGCGGACAAGGCGCACCGCACCACGTGACCACTCGACCTGGCCTACGACCCCTACAAGCCGATCTCACGAACCGGTCGCAGCAGATCGGAACGTCAACCCGAGGTTCCAGGACCCGCCGACAAGGTCAGCATCGTCACGGGAGTTGATGCCGGCCTCTCATCGCAGGTCAGAGGGAGATGATCTCCTCACCGAACCTCCACACGAGTTCCTGGCGGATGCGGGCGAGGCCGGCGGCGGCCTCGCCCGCCACCGCGCGCAGTACGGCGGTGAACCTCATGGCCGGGGCACGACTCCGTTGCTGAGGGCGTCGAACAGGCGCTCCAGGCGGGCGCGGTGGTCGTCCGCGATGGTGTCGGCCGGTTCTCCGGCGATCAGGAGCCGGGCGGTCTCCACCAGCACGGCGGTGTAGCCGGCGATGAAGAAGGCGGCGAGCAGCGAGGCGTCGCCGTCGAAGGCCGGGTCGTGTTCGAGCTCGCCGGCGAGGGTCTGTTGGAGGTCGGAGGCGATCTCCCTGGCGCGGGCGACCAGCGCGGGCGAGGCCGCGACGGTCCGGAAGAAGGGGACGGACCCCTCCTTGAGGCCGGACAGGGCGTGCCGCTCCTCCAGGAGACGGAACGCCGTATCGCGCAGGGACCTGAGCACTCCGGCGTCCGGGGCGCGGTCGCGTACCGCTGAGCGCAGGAGCTCGACGGCGTCGACCTCGCGGTCCAGGAGGAGGTCCTCCTTGCGCGGGAAGTGCTTGAAGACCGTTACGGCCGAGACCCCGGCCTCCCGCGCGACCTCGGTGACCGTGACCGTGTCGAATCCGCGTTCGAGGAACAGCCGGGTCGCCACCTCTGAGATCTTCGCGCGCGTCTGCGGGCCGCCTCGCGCTCCGGTCCTGGGCATTCGGCCCCACTTCCTTGTGTCACTTAACTTAGTCAGTTAACGTAGTGGCATGTTCATCGAACAGACAACCGTCATTGTCGCCGGAGCGGGCCCCGGTGGGCCCCAGCGGGCCGCGGTACCCCGGCCGCGTCCCGTACGGGGCAGGGGAGGTGACCGACCCGCACGAGCGGCCGGATCGCCCCGTGCTGGATCGCCCCACAGGCGCAGGTCTCCATGAATGAGAGGGCGGCGGCCCGGCCCGGTCGTACCCCCAGGTCGCTGCGGGAGGCGTGGGTCGCGTTGGCGGGGCTGTCGGCGGTGTTCCTCTTCGAGATGCTGGACAACTCGATTCTGAACGTCGCGCTGCCCGTGATCGGACGCGAGCTGCACGCCTCGACGACCGCGTTGCAGTGGATGACGGGCGCCTATGCGGTCGTGTTCGGCGGGTTGATGCTGGCGTTCGGCGCGGTCGCCGATCGGTTCGGCCGGCGGCGGATCATGCTGATCGGGCTGGTCCTGCTCGGCGGGGCGAGTCTGGCGACCGCCGTGGTCACCAGCGCCGAGCAGCTGATCGCCGTCCGGGCGACGATGGGGGTCGCCGCGGCGATGACGACCCCGGGATCGATGGCGCTGGCGTTCCGGCTGTTCGACGAGGACGGCCTGCGCGTGCGCGCGCTGACCCTCATCTCGACCGTGGGCCTGGTCGGGCTCGCGGTCGGCCCGACGACGGGCGGCCTGGTGCTGGCGATCGCGCCCTGGCAGGTCCTGCTGCTGGTGAACGCGCCGATCGCCGTGCTCGCGTTCCTTGGCGTACGGTCCGGCATCGCCGCCGACGACCCGGCCGGCCTCCACCGCGACCCCCTCGACGTACCCGGGATGCTGCTGGGTACGGCGACGATCGTACTCGCGCTCCTCGCGCCGACGCCGTTCGTGGACCAGGGCGCCGGCTCCTGGGCGCCCTGGTCGGTCACCGCCGCGGCCGCCGTGACGGCGATCTGCTTCGTCCTGCGCGAGCGCCTGGCCCGCCATCCGCTGCTCGACCTGAAACTCCTCGCCCTCCCCCTGGTCTCCAGCGGCCTGGCCTACAAGGCCGCCACCGGGCTGGCGACCGCCGGACTCGGTTACATGGTGACGCTGCAGCTGCAGCTCGACTGGGGCTGGACGCCCGCACTGGCCGCCATCGGGATGCTGCCGCAGGTCGTCGTCCTCATCGCCGGCAGCGCGTTCGTCAACCCGTTCGTACAGCGTGTCGGCCTGGACCGGGCCGCATGGATCAGCGCCGCGGCGGTCGTGTCCGGCCTGGCCGTCTACGGCCTGCTCGGCCGGTCCGGCTACCTGTGGGTCGCGATCGCGCTCGTCCTCGTGGCGGCCGGGATGCGCGTGGTCGGTGTCGTCGCCGGGCTCAACGTGGTCCGCGGCCTGCCCGAGAACCGGACCACCATCGGCACCGCGCTCGTCGACACCGCCACCGAAGTCACCTCCGGCACCGGCATAACCGTCACCGGCACCATCCTCGCCACCCTGTTCACCGGCGACATTGCCACCTCCCACTGGAGCTCGCAGCAGACCGGCGAGTTCCACCGGGCCGTCACGATCGCGAGCCTCACCCTCACCATCGTCGCGGCGGTCCTCGTCGGCTGGGGGATCGCCCGCACCCGGTACGCGGCCGGCGACCAGGCGGCCACTCCCATCGACGACACCGTCCCCCAGGACACCTGACTCCCCGCGCACCATCATCGCCGGCCAAGGCGGCCCTGGCCACACGGCACTTCGGAGAGCTGCGCAGCACTGCATTCCCCGAACCGATTTCAAGGAGCACACATGACGATCACCCTCCGACCCGGGAGCACCGTGGTGTTCACCGGCGATTCGATCACCGACTGCCGGCGGCTGGAGAGCGAAGACGGTCTCGGGTCCGGCTACCCGCTGCGCGTCGCGGGCGAGTGGGGCCTGCGGCATCCGGACCGTCCCGTGACCTGGCTGAACACCGGGATCGGCGGCAACAAGGTGATGGACCTCGAGGCCCGCTGGCAGGCGGACGTGCTCGACGCGCACCCGGATGTGGTGTCGATCCTCGTCGGGGTCAACGACATGGGCTGGCACACGCTGGACCCGGAGGGGTACGTGATCTCCGTGGCGGAGTTCGAAGCGGGTTATGACCGCCTGCTCGCGCCCCTCGCCAAGGCGGGCACGGAGCTGATCCTCATCGAGCCGTTCCTCCTGCCGATTCACGGCGTCGTCGAGGCGGGTGTCGCACGCGCACGTATCGGAGAGGAAGAGCGGAAGGAATGGCGCGCCGACCTGAACCCGAAGATCCAAGCCGTGCGGGAACTCGCCGGCAAGTATGGCGCCCATCTGCTTCCCGCCGACGGCATGTTCGCCGAACTCGCGGCGACGACCGGGCCGGAATACTGGGCCGAGGACGGCGTGCACCCGACACCGGCCGGTCACGCCGCCCTCGCGGCGGCCTGGTTGCGCCTGGTCTCGTGACCGGGCGCCCGGTTCTCAACCTGTCGGCGACGCGTGAACCAGAGCCAGTTCGGCTTGCCGAGATCGACCTCAGATAGCCTGACCCCCCTAGATCAACTGCGTGGAGGTGACACCGATGTTGAACTATGGCCTTGACCTGTCCGGTGTAGAGCTCGACCGGGCTCTGCCCGACTTGGTGGCTGAAGGGGATGAGCTTGACGCCCTGGTATCAGCGGAGGCCGACTGGTCGAAGCCGACGCCGGCAGTGGGGTGGACGATCGCCCACCAGATCGCTCACCTTGCTTCAGCCGATGCGAACGTTCTCATCGCTATCCGGACCCCGGAGGCGTTCGACGCCGTGCTGAAGCAGGCAGAAGCCGCGGGCAGCCAACACGCCGATCTCGACGCCGCCGCGGGAGCAGCCAAACCGCGATCAGCGCTGCTGGAACAATGGCGCGCCGGCCGGGCCGAGGTGGCGGCGGAGCTACGTGACCTTCTACCGGACCAAGGGCTTCCGTGGTACGGCTCGCAGTTGACCACAGCGCTCATGGTGCCGCTTCGACTGATGGAGACGTGGGCTCACGGCCAGGACGTTTTCGACGCGCTGGGTGTCTCACGCCGTCCGACGGGCCGGCTCCAGCACGTGGCCTCGTTGGGAGTGATAGGGCGAGAGCTGTCGTTCTACGCCGCCCAATTGCCTACTCCGGCAGAGCCGTTCCGTGTCGAGCTGACTGCTCCCGACGGCCAAACCTGGGTGTGGGGCCCAGGAGATGCTGAACAACGGGTTCAGGGCAGCGCCCTCGACTTCTGCCTTCGAGTCACCCAGCGCAGGTCCCGAGCCCAGACGGACCTCACGGCAGTCGGCGAGGACGCGCAGAAGTGGCTTGAGATCGCTCGCGTCTTCCTCTGAGGAGGCGAGTAGACATCAGCTCAGGTCCGCCCTCCTGAACGCAGGCGGACCTTTGCCCTGAGCGCGTCCGTCAGCAGGCTCGTCTAAAGAGAGCCGCAGCCGATCAAGCGGATGAACTGTGGAAGTAGTGCCCCTTGTCGAGGTCGTCGATGAGTCCGGGCTGGGTCGGCTGCCACCCCAGTAGCTCGCGGGTCAGCGTGCTCGAGGCCGGGCTGTCGGTCGAGAGGAAGCCGGCCAGCCAGCTGAAGTGCTCGCCCGCGTTCTCCGGTGAGACGGCGGTCACCGGGATGCCGAGATGCCGGCCGATCACTTCGGCGATGGCGCGGATCGGCACACCCTCGTCGGCGACAGGGTGCAGCGCCGATCCCGCCGGGGCGTGCTCCAGCGCCAGGCGGAACAGATGGGCGGCGTCGACCCGGTGTACGGCGGGCCAGCGCGTGGCCCCATCGCCGATGTAACCGGAGACGCCCTTGTCGCGGGCGATGCCGACCAGAGCCGCCATGAAGCCGTAGTCTCCTTCGCCGTGCACCGTCGGCGGTAGCCGCACGACCGACGAGCGGACGCCGCGGGAAGCGAGGGCGAGCGTCAGCCGCGCGGTGGCCTGACGAGCATGCGGACCGCTGCCCGGCTGCGCCGTATCCGATGTGGAACCACGCCCGTCCTGCTCGGTCGCCATTCGCCCTGGTGCCACCCCGAGCAGCCCGGAGGCGAGAACGAACGGTCGATCAGATCCCGAGAGTGCCTCGCCCATCGTCTCGACGGCCTGGCGGTCCGCGTCGACGGCGCCCTGGAAGTTTCCAGAGAAGGCGAGGTCGTGCTTGAACGCGAGGTGGATCACGCCGTCCGACGCGTCGGCCGCACTCCGCAGGCCGTCGAGATCATCGAGTGTGCCGTGGTGCACCTGCGCCCCAGCCTCGGCGAGGGCGGCGGCCGAGGCGTCCGAACGTGCCAGCCCGGTGACCTGATGGCCCGCGCCGATGAGCTCGGGAACGACGGCGGAGCCGATCCAGCCGGACGCGCCGGTGACGAAAACGCGCATGAGAAAACCTCCGGAAAAAGTCGGCCGAGCGGCCGACTGATGTCAGTTGCTGTCATCACAGTAGCAAGCAATGTCAGTCGCTGTCATCACGGTACGATCGGGGCATGGGGCGATGGGAGCCGAACGCGCGCGGCCGGCTGGTGCAAGCGGCAATGGAGCTCTACGGCGAACGCGGGTACGAACAGACCACGGTGGCCGAGATCGCCAACCGGGCGGGGCTCACGGAGCGAACGTTCTTCCGGCACTTCGCCGACAAGCGTGAGGTGCTGTTCTGGGGCGGGGGCGCGCTGCAAGACCTCCTCGTGAGCTCCGTCGCCGATGCCCCTGATTCCACACCGCCGATCGACGCGGTCGCCGTGGCCTTTGAGGCCGCCGCCGCCCAGCTTCAGGAGCGCCGCGAACACGCCCGGCAGCGCCAGGCCATCATCGCCGCGAACGCGGAGCTTCGAGAGCGTGAGCTGATCAAACTCGAGTCGTTCGCCTCGGCGCTCGCCGACGCCTTGCGACTGCGCGGGGTCGCGGACACGGCCGCGAGCCTGGTCGCCGAGGCGGGGATCGCGGTCTTCAAGGTCGCGTTCGTACGCTGGCTCGCCACCGGCCAGCCAGACTTCCCGCAACTCATCCGAGAATCATTCGACGAGCTGAAGGCACTGACCGCGGGCGCGGGGGTCACCTAGGCCCACCGCCCCCGGCAGTGTCGTCTTCTGGTGCGCGTCGCATTCTTCGTACGTCTGGAACGGCAAGAACTACTGCTGTGGCGGCCAGGATCGCGCCGGTCGCGGCCCACAGCGTACGGTCAAGACCGAATCGGTCTGCGGCGGGACCGGCGAGTGCTGCCCCCAATGGGGTGATGCCGAAGGAGCCCAGCGCCTCGTAGGCCGCGACCCGCGAGAACTTCTCGTGCGGCACCTCTTGTCTGATCGTGGTCATCCAGTTGACGCTGAAGATCTCCACCCCCACCCCGGCGAACAACGACGCCGCGCAGATCACCGGCAGTGGCGCCCCGGCCGCGAACGCCGCCAGTGGCAGCACGAGCAGTGCGGCAGCGGAGGTACCGGTGACCAGCAACCGCCGCGGCCGCAACCGCACCATCAGCAGGCCGCCGAGGATCATTCCGATCGCGTCGCACGAGAGAATGAACCCCCAGTCGCGTGCCCCGCCGAGCTGACGGCCGGAAGCCAGCGCGCCGAGCACCGCGAACGCGCCGACGCCGAGCGCGTTGACCACCGCGGACTGCGCCACCACGCTCCACAGCCAGCGTCGGCCGACGAACTCGCTCCAGCCTTCTCGCAGCTCGGTGACCAGGCCGACACGTTTACGCAGCCGCCCTTCGACCCGCATCGTCGCGGCCAGTACTCCGACGATGAGAAATGTGGCCGCGTCGAGCGCGAGCACCCAGCCCGGACCGAAGGCGGCGACCAGCACGCCGCCAAGCGCGGCACCGGCGACCTGAGCGCAGTTGAGGCTGGTCCGGAAGATGGCGAACGCCTTGCTCGCGTACGCTCGATCCACGCTGCGCATCAGCAGCCCTTCGGTGGCGGGCATGCGGAACGCGATGGCGAGCCCGTTGACGCCGGCGAAGAGCATCAGCTGCCATACCTGGACCGAATGCGTGAACACCACCAGCGCGAACAGTGATTGAGCCACCGCGCTGACCAGGTTCGCGCCGACGATCACCAGGTGCCGTGGCAGCCGGTCGGCCACGACGCCCCCGATCACGAAGAACAGCACGGCCGGCAGCGTGCCCGACGCCGACACCAGGCCGACCGCGGTGCCCGAACCTCCCGCGTCGAGGATGGCGAACGCCATCGCTACCGGAGCGGCGGACGTACCTAACACGGATATGACCGCGCCCACTATCTGCAACCTGTAGTTACGGCTCTGCCACGGACCCACCTTCGCCGACGGCGAGGTAGTGGGCGGGCTTGCGCTCGTCCTAGCCGAATCCATCCACTCTCCCTGAGACAGTTACATCCCGGATAATGTCAATTGTCACTATCAGGATTGAACGTATCCTGGGGGTGTGTCAACCGATAAAACGTCGGAACCTCCCGGGCGCGAACAGCCACCATCGGGCGCCGAGCTGGCCGAGGCGCTGATGCGCACCACACATGCGCTGCGGCGGTTCGCCGGGCAGCCCTACCAGCAACGCGGCTGGTCCACCTCCCGGGTTCTGCTGATGCTCGCCGTCGACGAAGCGGGCTCGCCGCGGATGGGCGACCTCAAGGACCGACTCGGCGTCACGGGCCGATCGATCACGTCCCTCGTGGACGGCCTGGAAGATGAGGGCCTGCTGCGACGGCGCACCGATCCGGCCGACCGCAGGTCCATCCGTCTGGAGATCACCACCAAGGGCCGCGAACACCTCGGCGAGATCAAGGCCCTGCACGACACGCACGCCGAACGCACCTTCGCCATCCTCAGCGAAGCCGACCGGGGCGCCCTGCTGACCATCCTCAAACAGCTCCGTGAACACGTCGCCGGCCAACTGCCCACTGCCGACAAGGAATCGCCTGAGTCACCGTGAAACGCGCGGCCGTTTAAAGAGCAGGATGTAGCCCAAGCAATCAGACACCGCCACCCCATTCGCGCCGCCCGGGCTTGCTTTCGGGTGCCTCGGGTCTGCGCGAGTCACCCCAATCTGCTGGTCCATTCTGGAGCCAGAATGGAATGCACGATCGAGTCTCGCCATCCGTCCCGGACGCGAATATGCCCGCGGATGCGGCCTTCCTCGACCATGCGGAGCTTGCTCATCACCCGGGCCGAGGGTTCATTCGCCGGGCTACGCGCGCCCCAGACTCGATACAGGCCGAGCTCGTCGAAGGCCAGCCGCAGCAGGAGCGCTACCACCGCGGCGCCTAGGCCCTGCCCCCACCGGTCAGCCCGAAGTGCGAAGCCGATCTGACCACTGTTCTGCAGTGGATGGCCGACGTCGATCGCCAGTCGCGCGAAGGCCACCAGCTCCCCGCCCGGCTCGGTCCCGGCCAGGGAGTATTCGAGCCGTGGTTCCGCTTGAGCCAACGTCATCAAGTTGTCGATCGTTGCCCGGACCTGCTCGCGGGTGCGTGGCTCGAAGGACATGTGCTCCACGACCATCGGGTCGCCGTAGATGGCCAGAAGGGCATCCACGTCGGCCGGGCTGAATTCGCGGAGGTTGACGCGCGGGGAGGCGATCATTACTGGATTCATGGGCGGTCAACTCCGGGAATCGCGCTTCAGCGTACTCGCGCAGAGAGCGTAGCCAATTCTTCGCGTGCGCCCGCCATCGATTACATCGGTGTCTGATGGATGAGGACGACCCGCCAGCCTTCGGGGGTGTGGCGATATGCGGCCGTCGCGTGCCACGAGGTCGTCTCTTCGCCGGTGGTGCTGGTCAGTGTGTAGGCGACAATGGCGCCGGAGCCGCCGAGCAACTTGACGGTGGCATCGTTTGGCTGGCTGCGCCGGTCCGGATTTCCGCTCCCTTTGGTGTACATCTGGAGCACCTGCTGCCTGGATACAACGCCATAACTACCCAAGGCTATGAAATCGTCGGCGCAATACTCCTCGAAGAACTTCTCGTCGTAGGCCGCGTCAGCGTTCAGCATTCGCTGCTCGATTTCCAGCAGCGTCCTTTCGATCTCGCTCATCTTGCCTGCTCCTCCGGTTGCGCCCTGCCGCCAGAGTGGTGGTGGGGGACTGCACGGCTCAGGCTGTCAGCCATACCTGACATCTCCCGGCGGGTACTCTCACCTGGAGAGGGGCAGCCGGACGGGCGGTGGAAGTGGCGTCGGGGCCGGGTTGGCCTGGAACGACTGGATCATCAGGGCCGCGAAGCGGCGCGACGCCGCCACTCTCATCTCGGGTGACTCGGCGCGGATGCCGTCGTTCGCCATCAGTGCCAGGCTGATGTCCTCCAGCACGAAATCCTTCCGCAAAGGGCCTGCTTCCTTCGCGCGCCGTACCAGTTCGAGCAGTCGACGCAGCGTGCGAGCGTGCTCCGCGGCGAAGTCGGCCGATTGGGGGAGTTGCGAGGTGAATGCGCGGGCGAAGCCTCGGTCGAGGGCGTGTACCTCCATGAGCCTCTCGATCACCAGGCTGAATCCGCGCCACGGGTCGCCCGCCGCCATGCCCTCCTCCACGATCGCCGAGCAAGAAGCCATCTGCTCGGCGAAGGCCTCGGCCATCAGCGCTTCCTTGGTCTGGAAGTGCCGGTAGACGGTCGCGACACCGACCTCGGCGCGCCGGGCGATCTCCCGGATCGGCACCTCGAGGCCCTCGGCGGCGAAGGCCGCGCGAGCGACCGCGAGGATGCGCTCGCGGTTGTCGCGGGCGTCAGAGCGGAGCTTCGTTATCACTTGGGCCGTCATCGCTCTCACTTTAGCTAAACGGAGAGGGTGCTCCGTTACGTTCGGCGCATGAGAGCAATCCAATTCACTGAGTACGGCCCGCCCAGTGTTGTGCACGTCGCCGAGGTGGCGGCGCCGCACGCAGGACCGGACGAGATCCGCATCGCCGTACGGGCCTCCGGTGTCTCGCCCGGGGAGACGTACATCCGCTCCGGGGCGCTGCGTGACATGGTGCCGACGACGTTCCCGTATCGGACCGGTTTCGACGCCGCGGGCGTGGTCGACGAGGTCGGCGACGGCGTCACGGGCGTGAGCGTCGGCGATGAGGTGTTCGGCATGGCCGACACGCTCGCGCGCGGCGTCAATGCCGACTTCGCGGTCCTGGCCGCCTGGGCGCCCAAACCGGCCGCGTGGAGCTGGGAGGAAGCGGGCGGCGCCGCGGGCAGTGTCGAGACGGCCACCCGGGTCCTCGACCGGCTCGCGGTCGGTGCCGGGCACACCGTGCTCGTACAGGGCGCGGCCGGTGCGGTGGGCACTGTCGCCGTCCAGCTCGCGGTCGCCCGCGGCGCCACCGTCATCGGTACGGCGAGCGAGCACAACCACGACTTCCTGCGTTCTCTCGGCGCGGAGCCGACGACGTACGGGCCGGGGCTCGTCGCACGGGTCCGCGCGCTGGCGCCGGCCGGGGTGGACGCGGTGTTCGACTGCGCCGGAGGGGCGCTGCCAGACCTCATCGCCATCGCCGGTGACACGGCGCGTGTGGTGACGATCGCCGACTTCACCGCGGCGGCCCACGGCGTACACATGTCGCACGGAGCGCCGGCCGAGGAGACGGGTACGGCCGTGGGAGCCCCCGCCGACCCGCAGGCGGTGCATGGCCTCGCGATCGCGGTCACGCTCGCCGCTGAGGGTCGGCTGCGGGTGCCGGTCGCGGCGGCGTTCCCGCTCGCCGAGGCCGCGGCCGCGCACGAACTGAGCGAAAGCCGCCACGCCCGCGGAAAGATCGTGCTGGTGAACTGATCGGCCGCCCGTGGCCGTCCACGACAAACGGTCACGGGTCCGATGCTGCTCAGTGGGCCGAGACCCAGCTCCACACCGGCGGTGCGCCTGCCCTTAATCCGGCAAATAGTCAACAACTGATCCGAACTATCACTAAGGTGATCAAGTCAAAGATCGAGGAGGAACCTGGTGAAGCAGACGATCGCCCGGCGGATCGGCCGTTCAATGCTGGTGGTGGCGCTGGCGGGAGGCGTCGTGACCGCTGGCGTCGCGTCCCCGGCGCTCGCCGCGCGGAAGGCGACACTGGGGCCGTACGGGTACGGCAACCTGAAGCTCGGCATGACCGCCTCCAAGGCCAGGGCGACCGGGCGGATCGTCCACAAAGCGGTCGGCGACTCCGCCAGATGCACGGGCTGGGACCTCAAGGAGAACCCGTACGGCGAGTACCGGGTGGGGGTGTACGTCTCCAAGAAGCGCGGTGTCTCCATGATCGTCGCGCCGCCTGGCTTGAAGACACCGCAGGGCATCGGACTTGGCTCCAGCAACGCGCAACTGAAGGCCGCCTACCCCGGTCTGCGGCGTGGCCCGGGTGGGTATCCGACCGCCACCGTGCCGGGCAACAAGAAGGCGTTCTACATGTTCTATGTGTCGCACAACAAGGTGGCCGACATGAGCCTGGTTCTGGCCACGCAGGACTGCGTCAGGTACTAGCCCCCATAGCCGCCGCGTCGTTCGCCGAGCAATTGGAGAGGATCGTCCGCTCTATCCTGGGACTCCGTTTCGGCTGAACGGTCACGGAAGGTCGAGGGATCCTTGAAACAGCGGACTTTCCTCGCTGCCCGCATCGACCAGTGGTCACGCGAGCACCCCAGGATGCTGGATCTGACACTGGCCGGCTTGCTGTGGCTGGTTCTCGGCCCTTCGAGTGCTCTCGCGGGGCTGCCCGCCTTTCTCATCGGCACCGCGGCCATCCTCCCTCTCGCCGTACGGCGGCGCTTTCCGACCGCGGTCCTCGCCTGGTCGGCCGCGGCCTTCGCCGTTCAGCTCGCGGTGGTGCCGATTCCATTGCCGGCCAACGTCGCGCAGGCGATCGTCGTCTATACCGTCGCCGCGCACGTCGCGTCCCTGCCGATCCGCCTGCTCGCCCTCGGTGCCGCGCTCGTCGGGAGCGTGCTCGCCGGCTTCCGTTGGAGCGTCCCGCCTGAATACCTGACGAATGTGCTCAAGAACGCTGTGTTCCTGGGGATCCTGTTTGTACTGATCTGGGTCATCGGCAATCTTGTCTGCGGTCGTCAGGCCAACATGCGTGCGCTGCGTGAGGCCAGTGCCCGGCTTGAGGAGAGCCGGTTGCAGCGGGAGCGGTACGTCGCGCAGCGGAAACGTGTTGTCGCGGCACGGGAGATTCACGACATCCTTGCCCACTCCCTCACCGTCGTGATCGTGCAGGCTGACGGTGCTGAGTACGCCGCCGAGCACGCGCGGCCCTGGGATCGCGCGGACGCGGGAAGAGCCTTCGCGACGATCGGTCGTACCGCGCGGTCGGCCCTCACCGAGGTGCGTGGCGTCATCGAGGTACTCCGCGACGCCGACCCTGACCTCGACGGTGACGGGGCGGGCGAGCTGAGTGGGGCCGAGTTGGGGCAGCTCGTGGACTCGGTACGGGCGGCGGGACTCGCTGTGGACGTCGACGCCGAGCCGGCCGTGTTCGACGATGTGCCCACCGCGATACGGTTTGCCGTACTTCGGGTCGTCCAGGAGTCTCTGACGAACGTGTTGAAGCACGCCGGCCCGCACGCCACAGCGCACGTGATCGTCGCGAGGACGCAGGAAGGGATCATGGTTCGAGTAGAGGACGACGGTGTAGGTGCCGGTGCCCGTCGTGCCGACACGATCGCGGACCACGTTTCCGAACCTGCCGACACGATCGCGGACCACGCGTCCGGACGTTCCGGCTATGGGCTCGACGGAATGCGGGAGCGGTTGCGCGCCCTGGGTGGAGTGCTGGAGGCAGGCCCACGCCGTGACGGCGGATTCGTGGTCGCTGCCGCGATCCCCGTAGCCGTTCTGTCGCTCGCGGGTCGCGCGGAAGGCGCGTGATGAGTCCCGATCGTCTCATCCGCGTCTTCCTGGTGGACGATCAGGAGCTGGTACGTACCGGGTTCGCGATGATCCTCGACGCCACCCCGGACCTGCGGGTCGTCGGATCGGCCGCCGACGGGCAGACGGCCCTCGATGCCCTGCGGCGGACCGAGCACCGTGCGGACGTCGTCTTGATGGACATTCGCCTGCCGGGCATCGACGGCGTGGAAACCGCCCGGCGGCTGCTGGCCAGGCCCGACCCGCCACGGGTCGTCATGCTGACGACCTTCGACGACGACGAGCTGCTCGTCGCGGCTCTTCGAGCAGGAGCGGCCGGCTTCCTGCTCAAGGACGCGGGGGCGGCCGAACTGCTGACGGCGATCCGGGCGGCCGCCGCCGGGGAGGCGCCGGTCGCGCCGAGGCTCGTACGTCGCTTGATCGACTCGTTCGTCCTCGCGCCGCCGGCGACCACATCCGCCGAGCACCCGCCCGGCACCGCGTCCGCCGAGCGCCTGCCCGCCACCGTGTCCGCCGAGCGCCTGCCCAGCACCGCGTCCGCCGAGCGGCCGCCCACTGCCGCGTCCAGGCTGGGGCGGCTCACCTCCCGCGAACGCGAGATCCTCGCCTCGGTCGGCCTGGGACTCACCAACGCGGAGATCGCCGCGCGGCTGCAGGTGGCGGAGTCGACGGTCAAGACGCATCTCGGCTCCGTACTGCGCAAGCTCGAACTACGCGATCGTGTGCAGGCGGTCATCCTCGCGCAGACGCATGGGCTGACCGGCGACTCGCGGCGGACCGACTGATCCCGATCGCGAGGGCGCAGGCCGCTGTGCCGACGAGCACGAACAAGCCGGTGTCACCGGCCAGGTATTCGCGTACCACCACGGGCTGCTCGGTCGAGACCACGTGCTCCAGCAACAGGGCAAAGGTGGCGTTGTGCGCGAAGTGCGCCAGCACCACCGGCCACAGGCTGCCGGACATGACGCGCAGGTACCCGAAGAGGAACGAGAACGCGATCACCGAGCCACTGAACAGCAAGAGCACCAGGCCGCGGTTCCCGTCGGTGTGGTAATACGGCGTGAACAGGATGTACGGCAGATGCCAGGCGATCCAGACAAGCCCGACGACGAACATCGCCGAGCGCTCGCCGAGATACGCGAGCCGTGGCTGCAGGTAGCCCCGCCATCCGATCTCTTCGGCGAACGCCAGGATCGGCCCGGTGATGGACACGGCGATCACCGACTGCACCCATTCGCCGTGCGGTGCGGTGAATCGGCCGAAGCCGAGCGCGACGGCGCCCGCGGTGGCGAGCAGGCAGACACCGGCGGTGGTGGCGACTGTGAGCGGCCAGGTCCGCAGGCCGAGCCGCCCCATGCCGAGCCGGCGCCAACCGTCTCCGGAGTATCCCTCTCGCGTGACGACGAGCAGCATCGCCAGCACGACGAGCAAGGGTGATAAGGCGAGCACGAGCCCATCGGCGATGTTGGCGGTGCCCAGCGAGATCGTGAGCGCCAGGACGATGAAAACGATCGACGCGGCGCGATCGGAGAGCCGTTCGAACACGGACAGACCTTCCTTCGGGGATTTGGCCTGGCCCAGTGTTCAAGAACGCGCCGCCGCCGCCATCCACCCACGGTCCGAATTTCGGCCCGGCCTCCCCTCGCGGGACTAGCACCTCAGGTCGGCCCACACCACGCGGTGGCCCGCTGAATTGACGAACGTCCCCCAATTTCCGTCGGACAGTTCCCGCACAATGTGAATGCCTCGCCCTGACTCGATCTCTGGAGAAGGGCATTGGGGAACGTGTGGTTCGGACGCGAACGCGCCCGGATCGGTGACCTCAATGCGAAGAAAGCCGGGGCCGCGACTGGCGATTACCATGACCCATTCGCGGTGTACGCCACCCTCCACGTGAGTGCAGGCGTTCGTGACCAGCTCGCTGACGACCTGTTGCGCGTCAAGCAGCACGGCATGGCCGGTCGTGAGCCACCACGTCATGGCCGCCCGGGCCTGCTTCGGAGCCTTGTCGCCACGGCGTAGCCTGGTCGCTCCGATGAGGGTTACCGCCTCTGTTCGCATGAGCATGAAATCCCCGAGTTTGTCCTGTTGCTACGTTTGTCGCCTGCACACAAGATCGCTTTTCTGGCGTATGAGCCAGCCTCAATTAACGCGGATGTCTCTCGAAAGTCACCTCTCACGGTGCCAGCGAACGGCTACGTTAAGTGAGGGATCGGCGGGACAATCACCGCACAGATTTGGCACATGTTGTGTGTGTGGTCCTGTGTGGTTTCGTGGTGACAGAACGGCGGAGGTGCTTGGTGAGCGTTAGTGAATTGGACCCGGACGCTGGGCCGCTGGCTTGGTTCGGATACGAGCTGCGGAAATTCCGCATCGACAAAGGGTTGACCATCGATCAACTCGCGAACCGGGTCGGGTTCAGTCCGAGCCTCGTCGGTAGCGTGGAGCGGGCCGCCAGAAACCCGAGCAAGGACTTCACCGAGCGTTGCGAGGAGGCGCTGGGCCTGTCCGGTGAACTTCTCGCCCGCTGGCCGAGCATAAGCCGGGAACGAAGCCCCAAATGGTTCCGGCCGTGGCTGGAGATCGAGCAGAGCGCCACGGCCTTGCGGACCTGGGAGCCACTCATCGTCCCCGGACTGCTTCAGACCACCGATTACGCGCGCGCCATTTTCACCGGCAAGCCAGGTACAACCCCCGAACAGGTAGAAGAGGCTCTTGCAGCTCGAATGGAGCGGCAAGCCATCCTCGCGCGCTCGAAACCGCCTATGTTTTGGGCTGTTCTGGATGAAGGAATCCTGTACCGTCCAGTTGGAGGCGAGACGGTGACTCGCCTCCAGCTCGAACACCTCATCGTATTGGCTGAAAGCACGCGAATCACCATTCAAGTGCTTCCCTACTCCGCCCTGTCCACCACTGGTCTCCTCGGTGGGTTCATGCTGGCGAAAGTCAACGGAATGCCGGAGGCTGCCTATCTTGAGTCGGCTGGACAAGGCCAAGTGCGGGACGCTCCCGACGAGGTCGCCGCGCTGAGTGTTAGATACGACGCGATATGCGCGGAGGCGCTTCCCCAGCATGTGTCGCTCAAGGTGATCAAAGAGAGACTGGTGACAGCATGGAGCTGAACGAAGAACTGAGGACGGCGGCCTGGCGCAAATCCTCATTCTCCGGTGACAACGGCGGAAACTGCATAGAGGTCGCTCCGCTGAGCGGTGGGCGGGTCGCGATGCGGGACACCGAGCGTCCCGACCTGGAGCCGTGGGTCGTCAGCGGCTCAGTCTGGGCCGCCTTCGGCAAAGGCTGGCGAAACGGCGAATTCGACTTCTAGCAGACCTTTCTAAACGGCTGGTCAGGCAGGTACCTGGTCCATTCGGCCTCGGTCAGTGCTCGTCCGGCCCGTGCGCACACCGCCTTCATCAGAGGTTCCATTGCCATGGGCAGCCGGGTCAGACGGCCCGCCCTGCCCATGGCCAGCAGTTCGGCGGAGTCGGCGGAGAAGGCGATCGATCGCGCGTCGTCCGGAAGCTGGATCTCAGGCCCGATCCGCCGGCCCAGCCGCACGTCCCAGACGGTCAGCGACTTTTCCTGGGACGCGAAGGCGAGCAGCCGGTCGTCGGCGGAGAACGCCGCGGTCCACGATGCCTGGCCTGCCCGCAGCCAATCGCCGACCTGCGCGCCCGTGCTCGTGTCCCAGATGCCCACCTTGCCGGCGAAGTTCGCCGCGACCAGCTTCAGATCGGCGCTGAACCAGACATCCTCCGCCGTGCCGGAGAACAGGAGCCTCGGTCCGAACGCCCGCCCGGACTCCAGGTCGATCAGGCGCAGCAGGCTCGCGTCCAGGCCGATGAGACGTCCGTCGGGGGCGACCGTCCAGCCGAGCAGGCGTGGTCTGGCCACCTGCTTGAGCCGCCGGCCGCCGGGGACCTGCCAGAGCGTGAAGGTCTTCTCATCGGGCGTCCAGAGCCCGGCCGGGGCCAGCAATACGCCGTCCGAACCGGTGGCGGCCGGGATCTTCGCCAGCTCGCGCCGGGTGGCGGTGTCCCAGACGGTGACGTCGTCGCTGCGTTTGATCGCCAGCCGCCCGCCGTCCCGGCTGAAGGAGAGGTCGGCGTCGTAGCTCTGGAATGCCCCTGCCTCGAAGTCCCTACCGTTCAGCGTGATCTTGGTGGAGTCCAGTGCGTGGGCGGCGAGGAGCTTGCCGTCGGCGCTGAACTGTACCTCGTCCAGGGTCTCTTCCCCGGCGAAGTACGGCTGGAGCGTGACGACCGTGTCCTCGCTCAGGTAGCGCAGCCCGGTCGAACCGAAGGCGACCGCGGACACCGGGTCCACTATGGCGCGTTCGAGCATCAGCGGCTCGTCGGCGTTCAGCCGGTAGAGCCTGATCGTCGAGCCGATCCCCGCGAGCACCTTGCCGTCCGGGCTGAACACCGGCACCGCCATGCTCTCCCAGTCGGAGATCGAGGTGATCTCCTTGCGAGAATGGGTGTCGAAGACGGTGAGGCCGTTGTTGCCGCCGACGGCGAGTAGCCGTCCGTCGCGGCTGAACGCCGAGAAGGGGAGACAGTCGGAGCAGATGCCGGGAAATCCGGGCTGTTCCTTGCCTGACGGGAGTGCCCAGCGCCGGCCGCCGGCCACCGCGTAGTCGCCGCCCGGGTGGATCGCGGCCCTGGCGAACGCGGGCAGCATGGTCGTCTTTCCGGTACGCGGGTTGTAGACGGTCTTCCCCTGCCCCCAGTCGATGATGAGGAGGCCGCCGCTGAAGCTGAGCTCCAGGTCGCCCATCTCGGAGGCGAGCACCCGCGGGCCCGTGCGCTTGCCGCTGGCCAGGTCCCAAAGCCTGACGCTCTTGCTGTCGCCGACGGCCAGCAGCCGCCCGTCCTCGCTGACCGCGGCCTCGCGCAGGGGCCTGCTGGTGGCGCCGAGCCCGGCGAAGCCGCCTGTCCGTTTGCCGGACGACACGTCCCACACCTTGACCTCGTCAGAGCTGACGCTGATCAGTGACCGGCCGTCGGAGCTGAGGGCGCGTAGCACGTCGGGGCCGGTGTCCGGGTCGCGAAAGGCGGCGCGGCCCTGGTCGGCGACCGAGGCGAACAGGCTCGACCGGGCCTCGGCCGTGGGGGACAGGCGCGCGGCCGTGGCGCTGAGCAGCATGCCCAGCACAGGGTTCGCGCCTCTCACGGTGTCGGCCACTCCAGCCAGCCGCGCGGACTCGGCCGAGTCGCGCTGCTCGGCGAGCATGACGCTCTGCCGTACGGCCAGACCGCCCGCCACCAGGGCCAGCACCAGGAGTACGGCCAAGCCGATGGACAGGAGCCTGGTCCTGCGGGACCGTCGCCTGGTGAGCGCGGCGGCCGCCGAGAGGAAGTCCCGCTCGCTGGGGGTGAGAGTGATGTTCCGGCGCTCGGCCGCGGCCCAGCGCAACGCGTCGTCCAGCGAGCTGCCGTGGAACAGGTCGGCGTCCCGGCGTCCGTGCTCCTGCCAGCGTTCGGCGGCCGTCCAGATCTGGCGATGCATGACCAGACCGTCCCGGTTCGTGGCGATCCAGATGCGCAGCCGGGGCCAGGCCAGAGGGAGGGCCGGACGCAGCAGCCGTACCGGATCCCCTTTCGAGACCAGGTACGTGAACGCCTCCAGCACCCGCTCGATGTCGTCGGGGAGCTCGGACCTGCGTAGTTCGCGCAGCGCCAGCTCGTCCTTGGCCGTCACCGTGACCAGCCGCAGGAACAGCTCGGGGACCAGCTCCTTGTCGGCGGGGGAGAGCGCGGCGTAGGCGTCCTCGGCGATGACGCCGAGCGCGGGGTCGTCGGCGGCGGCCCCGACCGGCTCGCCGTCGGCGGTGATCCCGACCCGCTGGCCGTCGCCGGCGCCCAAGGCGAGCAGCCGCGAGGTGTCGAGGATGCCGTCGCCGTTCACCAGGCTGAGCAGCAGTTCGCGCGCGGTGGGGCGGCCGGCCGGTTCCTTGGCCAGCGCCGCGCGCACCAGGTGGCGCAGCGAGTCGGGCAGCGCGGACAGGTCGGGTTCGTGGGAGAGTACGCGGTGCATGACCGCGCCCAGAGCCTCCGCGGTGAACGGGTCCTCGCCGGTGGCGGCGTACAGGATGACCGCGCCCCAGGCGAACACGTCCGCGGCCGCCCCCGCCCGCTGGCCTGAGAACACCTCCGGCGCCATGTAATTGGGCGTGCCCGCCACCACACCCGAGGCGGTGAGCGACATCTCCAGCGTGCGGGCCACCCCGAAGTCGATCACCCGGGGCCCGTCGGGGCCGAGCAGCACGTTGTCGGGTTTGAGATCACGGTGTACGACGCCCGCGTCATGGATGGCGGTCAGCGCGGTGGCGATCGCCGCGGCCAGCCGGTGCAGGTCGTCGCCCCGGAACACCCGCCCGGCCTTCCGCAGGCTCGGGCCTTCGACGTACTCGCTGACGATGTACGGCCTGGACCCGTCGAGATGGACGCCGAGCACCCTGGCCGTACAGAACGAGGCCACCCGCTGCGTCGCGGCCGCCTCCTTGGCCATGCGACCGCGCAGCTCGTCCTGGTTGGCCGGGTCACCATGAAGCACCTTGACCGCGACCCTGGCCCCCGCCGGATCGTAGGCCTCGTAGACGACGCCCTGCCCGCCCGCCCCGATCCGAGCGGCCAGCCAGTATTCGCCGAGGCGCTGCGGGTCCCCGTCGAGCAACGTGCTTCCCATGCCCGGTTGGACTACCGGCCCGACCAGAT
Organism: Nonomuraea sp. NPDC049129; assembly: GCF_040648495.1. Lineage (NCBI taxonomy): Bacteria > Bacillati > Actinomycetota > Actinomycetes > Streptosporangiales > Streptosporangiaceae > Nonomuraea > Nonomuraea sp. NPDC049129. The sequence goes on from NZ_JBEZDU010000004.1 coordinate 674,487, forward strand.
GGTTGCGGGGCGCTTGACTTAAACCCCAGTTCAGGGAGGAGCCTGTCCGCTATGACAGACAACAGCGAAGAAGTGCTCGACAGCCCGACCGGCTGGGTGGCCGACCACATCCGCCGATACGTGGAGACGGACGGCCGGGACGGCCATCTGTACCAGGAATGGCCGACGCTGCTGCTCAGCACGCGCGGCCGGAAGTCCGGCAAACTGCGCCGCACGGCCTTGATCTACGGCCGGGACGGTGACCGTTACCTGCTGGTGGCGTCCAATGGCGGGTCGGACAGCCATCCGGCGTGGTATCTCAACCTGGTCGCCGATCCGGAGGTGACGGTGCAGGTGCTCGCGGACGTGTTCACCGCCCGAGCCCGTACTGTCACCGGTGCCGAGAGGTCGTCGTTGTGGCGGATCATGGCAACGGTCTTCCCGCTCTATGACGATTACCAGAGCAAGGCCGAGCGAGAGATCCCCTTGGTGATCCTGGAGCGCTGATCAACTGATCTCCAGCAGCGCGGGGTCGGGACTGGCATCGGCCACCCCGGCGACTCGGGACATCACATAAAAATGCGGCCCCTTGCAGGGCCGCCCAGTTGGCCGTAACCAACTTCGTGTACCTCCATCGTAGCTACCATCGGCGAGGCTGGCCAATGTTGGAGGTGTCTGCTGGTGAATGTGGTCGCGTACATCGACGGCTTCAACCTGTATCACGGGCTGAAGAGCAAGTACGGGCGTGCGTACTTGTGGCTTGATCTCGTCGAGTTGGTACAAGAAGACCGCTCGGTGCAGAGACTGCGGTTCTCGATGGACGTGCGTGTGTCATCCTGTGCAGACGTTCCACACATACGAGGAAAAGCTGACAGACGTGGCACTGGCAGTGGCCATGACCATGGATGCGGCATCCGCTTACGGTGATATGTCGCTGCTCATGTCGACTGACACCGACTTTCGCCCCGCAGTCGAGGCATCGCTTCGGCTGGCCCCTGCCCGGCCGGTGATGATCGCCTGCCCACCCGGCCGCGTCGGTCCGAAGCACGATTTCTTGGGACAGGTGCTCTCGTTTGCGATACCTGAGAAGCACCTTCAGGCCTCCCTGCTGCCTGAGACTGTTCCAGGTCCAGACGGGCGCATCTATCAGCGCCCGGAGAAGTGGAGCGGGTGACGGTATAGAACCGGCGCGGCTTGGGCCCACGAAAAGGGCCGTTCCAGGTGGCCTACGGGGCGGGAGCTACGCCGGTCGGGCCAGCCGGGCGAAGGACAGGACGACGACCGTCGACAGGAGCCAGCCCAGCATGCTGGCCAGGTTCAGAAGCGTAGAGGTAAGGGTGCCCGCTGAGCTGCGCGTCTCGGCGTACCAGGTGGCGCGCTGGCCCAGTGAGAGGAGCGGGATGACGGTGTCCACCGTGTAGAACACCGGGTCGAAGCAGCGCACCTGACCGTCACCGCACGGCCCGGGCCGGGCGGCAAGCCGGGCCGGTGTCGCGGTGCCGTCCGTCGCCGCCGACGTTCCGTTCACGGTGACCAGGCGGCCATCGACCGCGTACACGTTGCCGCGGGGGTCGGTGGCGCGCAGCGTCTGCTGGACCGCAGGAGTCAGCATCATGACGCCGACCAGGGCGAGCAGGGCGCCCAGCAACCACAAGGTACGGCCCGGACGGTAGCCGTAGCCGACGGTGACCCCATACAGAAGATCCCGCAGGTCGCGAAGCCGGCGGCCCGGTGAGCGGCCACCTGGTGGCTGCTCCTTCCTGGCCCGCTTGCGCTGCTCGATGAGCAGGCGCTCGGCCTCGGCGGGATGGCCGTGCTGGCGGAACACCCTGGCCGCCTGCTCGTACGGTCCCGCGTCGAACGGGACCATGGCGCGCAGCCAGTCGCGACGCGTCCGCCAGTCCCAGGGGCCGTCGAACCGGTCGTACACGAATCCGGCGATCGCCGAACGCCGCGGCCAACTGGCCGGGTCGTCGGCGAGCACGGTGGTGACCGCGCCCGTCAGGTCCACCGACTTCGGGACGTCCTTCCAACGCAGGTGCATGCCGCCGCGGACCGTGGCCGACACCGCCTCGATCCCGTCGGTGAAGGTGCCGTCCGCGCAGTCGAGCCGCCCTTCCACGACGCACCGGCTCAGCGACACGCGGCCGTCGGCGGTGAACCCGCCGGTGAGCTGTATCGACCCTCTGACCACCACCCGCTGGAGCGAGAGCGCCTCCCCCTCGGGGTTGTGCAGCCGGGCGCGGTGGGCGTCCACGATGCCGCCGACCGTCGCCGAGCGGAACAGCAGCCTGCCACCCGTGGTCTCCACGTTCCGCAGGTCCACCGCGCTGTCGACGATCACGCCTTGCGCTGAGATGAGCGAGCCGTCCTCTGGCTCGCTCCACCGGGTTCCCCGGAGGGTTAGGGCTCCCTTGATATGGGCCCCGGTCAGCTTCAGCATGCCCTGGACCGCCACGCCCTCTTCGAAGATGAGACTTGACCGCAGCTCGGCGTTGGTCAGGTCGAGGGCGCGCCCGCCACCGACGGCGAACTCGCACCCCTTGCGGATCTGGATGGTGCTGAAGGACCCCATGGACAGATCCACGCCGCCGCCGAACCGGCACTCGCCTTCGACGCTGAGATCTCCGCCCACGAAAAGGCCCGGCGCGCTGATCGCGGTCCCGCCGTCGCGCTGGCTGGAATAGCCCGCACCTGTGACCGTTTCGCTGGGTTCGAAGTCGGCATTGCGGATGAGGAACTTCCCGGCGACCCTGGCGTTGCTCATGGTGAGACGGCCGTCGATCAGCGGACGGCGGCCCGTCTGGTCGTCGATGAGGAAGACGCTGCCGCCGATCTGGGCGTCGCCCAGATCCAACGCCAGCCCGCGGTCAGGCCGGGTCAGCCGGGCACCGGTCAGGTCGAGCGAGCCCGCCAGTTCGACGCCGAGGAGCCGCATCCCGCCGCGCGCCTCGAAGCCGTGCAACAACCGGATCGTCCCGCCGACCCGCATCCGGTCCGCCTGTACGGCCCGCATGTCGGCGTCTATGACGGTGTCCAAGCAGATCAGGCGGCCGCCGATCTCCGACTCGCACAACCACACCGCCGCGCTGCAGGAGGTGCTGGCCGAGGTCCACAGGCCGCCGCTGATCCGTGACCTGGACAGATCCAGGTCACGGCGTACGCGCAGCCCGTTGGCGAGAATGCCCGGCACCGTGCAGCCGTCCAGCACCAGCAGGTGCAACTCGGCGCCGTCCAGGGCGAGCGGACGGTCGAACACGCAGTTCACGAAGCGCAGCGGATAGGGCACCTGCATGCCGCTCAGGTCGAGGTCGCCGGCGATCCTCGCCCTCTCGATGGCCAACCCGCGCGGGTCGATGTCCGCGCTGCCCCGCCGGCACAGCTCACGCAGCAGACGGCTCTGGACGACGAACTCCTCGCCGTCCTGCGCCCGAAGGACCTGACCGGTCGCACAGGCCCGGAATAAGGTTGCCTCATCAAGCATGTGATCAGCCTATTGAGCGCGACCCCGGCGGGCACGGGCGGGATGATCAGGCCCCTACGCTTCCGGAACCGGAGGCGTACGCCGGTCTCTGTCCGGGTGATCAGGCCCGTAGAAGGCGACAACTCTCAAGAGGAGACTTCGTAGCGGGTGGCGATCGCGGTGGCGCGGTTGCGCAGTGAGGTGCGCAACCACTGCGGGGCCAGGGCTTCCGCGCTCGTGCTGAGCTGCCACAGCGCCCATTCGGCGTGTCTCGCGTCTTGGAAGGTCACCTCCAGCCGCAGCCAGCCGTCTGGGTCGGCTTCTTCGGCGCGGACGGCCAGCGCGGTGCCCAGCAGTTCCTCCCGCCGTGCCGGGTTCATCCGTACCAGCACGGTGACCTGGTCGCCCCCGGCCCGAAACCGGGTGCTGCGTTCCTGCCAGGCTCGGTCCAGGTCGACCCGGTCTGGTCGCTGTGCGGGTTCGGCGAGTTCCTCGGCGGCCAAGATCCGGGACAGCCGGTACGTACGGTCCGCGCCAGACCTCGTGGCCAGCAAATAGCCCCGGTCGCGTATGGTCACCAGGCCGATCGGGTCCACCGTGCGCCACTCCGGGGTCTGGTCCATGGCCGCGTAGTGGATCCGCAGCTTGTGTCCGGCGAACACCGCGCGCAGGACCTCGGCCGCTATGGCGTCAGGCACCTCCTCGGCGACCAGCCGACGCGAGAGCAGGTCGGTCTCCGGGTCGATGAGCAAGCGCTCGGCCGCGCCGGCCGCGGTGTCCCGATAGCTTTCGGGCAGCGCGTCAACCACCTTGAGCATCGCCGAAGCGAGCGCCGAGCCGAGGCCGAATGCCTGCGCGCCGCGCCGCGATCCGGCGACCAGCAGGGCAAGGGCCTCGTCGGGGTTCAGTCCGGTGAGCTCGGTACGGAAACCGGGCAGCAACGCGAAACCGCCGTGCCGGCCGCGTTCGGCGTAGACCGGGACACCGGCCGCGGACAGCGCCTCGATGTCGCGCAGCACGGTGCGGGTGGATACCTCCAGCTCGCGGGCCAGCGCGGCCGCGGACAGCCGACCGTGCTGGCGCAGCAGCAGCACCAGCGAGACCAACCGGTCGGCGCGCATACAAGAACTTTAGCGAAATACACGACACAGGATGTCGTGATTTGTTGGGAGGCTCATCAAGCGCGAGCGGCTACTGAGCTGCTCGACGCACATGATCTCGACGAATCGAATGGAGCTGATATGACAATGGAGCGAACGGCGGTCAACCCGTGGGCGTGGTCGGTGGAGATGGGGTACAACCAGGGGGAGATCGTCTCCGGGCACACCCGGACCCTCTACTGCTCCGGGCAGACCGCGATGAGCGGCGAGGGCAAACCCCAGCATGACGGTGACATGGCGGCGCAGTTGGCGCTGACCCTCGACAACCTGGAGGCCGTGCTCGGCGAGGCGGGCATGTCCCTCGCGAACCTCGTCCGGCTCAACGTCTACACCACCGACGTCGATCTGCTTTTCCAGCACTACGGCGTGCTGGCGTCGCGGTTGGGCGCCGCCGGGGTGGCACCGTCCACCACGATGCTCGGGGTGACACGGCTGGCGATCCCCACTCTGATGATCGAACTTGAGGGGACCGCCGTCGCGTGATGCGACCTCGCCGCCTCCGGCAGGGCAGTCGGAGGCGGCACGAGTAGCAGGCAGGTGGGAACCGAAATCTCGGACACGGCGGCACAGCACAGCTACCCTCGCTGCGGTGACCACCGACACCCTGCCGTCCGAGTCCCCCGATGGCCTGCGAGCCGACATGGTCGCCACGCTCAAGCAAGGCGCCTGGATCCGCTCCCCACACGTCGAAGCGGCTTTCGCGAAGGTGCCGCGTGAGAAGTTCGCTCCGGAGGCGTCGCCCACCGCGGCGTACTCGGCCCAGGACACCGTCGTCACCAAGCGCGGACTCGACGGCAGGGCGACGAGCTCACTCAGCGCGCCCTGGCTCCAAGCCGACATGCTCGAATCAGCCCAGCTCCGCCCTGGCGCGAAGGTCCTGGAAATCGGGTCCGGTGGCTACAACGCCGCCCTCATCGCCGAGATCGTCGGCGACGACGGACTGGTGGTCACTGTCGACATCGACCCCTTCGTTACCGAGCGGGCGGCCCGCTTCCTCGCCGAGACCGGCTACGCGCAGGTGAAGGTCGTGCTGGGGGATGCCGAGCATGCCGCCGAGGAGCACACACCGAGTGGTGGTTTCGACGCCATCATCGTCACCGTGGGCGTCTGGGACATCCCGTGGGGGCGCCTGCTCGCCCTGGGCGGCCGGATGGTCGTGCCGCTGCGCTTCTCCACCATCAGCCGGTCCTTCACTTTCATCCGCGACGGTGACCACTTCCTCGGGCTGAACCCGACGGTGTGCGGCTTCGTTCCCTGCCAAGGCGCCGGAAAGCTGCCTGATCAAGAGCCGGTCCTCGCCGACGGAGCCGTGCGGCTGACGCTGGAGAGCGGCCCCCTGCTCGATATCGCCGGCCTCGAGCAGGCGCTGACCGCCGATCGCACCCAGCTGTGGACCGGCGTCACGGCGGGCAAAGGGGAGCCGTTCGACTCGATGCATCTGTGGATCGCGACCGTGGACGACCGATTCGGCATGTTCTGGCGGGATCCCGACCGCGACTGCGGCATTCCCGCGCCGGCCATGCGCTGGTACTGCCCCGTGCTCATCACCCGAGACAGCTTCGCCTATCTCACGATCCGAGAGCCTGATCGCGACGAGGCCGCACCGGAGCGGTGGGAGTTCGGCGTCTGCGGCTATGGTCGCACCGGCGCTGAACTCGCCCGGCAACTTCACGATCACGTCCTGACCTGGGATCGCCACTGGCGAGACCACCCGATCCCGACGTTCACCCTCTACCCCGCCGAGGCCGCTCCGCGTGCGCCTGCCGTGGGCCGCATCTTCCGCAAACGTCATACCCAGCTGGTCATGGCCTGGTCCTAAGCACGCTGGCTCGGTTCTTGGAGTTCGCCGAGGTCTGGGCGGTAAGTATCCAGCGATCGTGAAGTTGTGGGAAGACGCCTCACCCCGGTTCACACCGGGGAGCACCTCAAATGCTGGCGGTGTGCCCCGCGCAGCGCATGGACTTGCCCTTCTTCACCAACGTGGAGTCGACGACGAGATAGAGCTTCCTCTTGGTCGGGACCTTGACGTCGACGATGATGTCGTAGGAGGCGCCATTGGAGGCGTCCTTCTCATGGAGAATATCCTCGAAGACTTTCTTGTCCTTACCGTGTCGTTCGACCATCAGGCGAAGGTGTGCGGTCTTCAGGCGGATCGGCACCTCGGAGTTCCATCGGTAGATGATGTCGGAGATGCGGTGGTACCCGCCGGACGTCCGGTATTTCAGCTCGAAGTCCGCCTTCTTGCCATCACTCATCGTGCAACTTGCCTTGACGCGATGCAGCGGAACAGCGGTGGCGTGTGCGCCGGAGGCTAACAGGACGAGCGACAGGCCGGCCCCGCTGAGCATTGCCGCGGCCTTTCCGACTATGCGCATCATTTCGCAATCCCCTTCCCGTGGCTGGTGTCTCCGGTTGAGACTAGAGGCGGGGTTGTTGAGTATGAGTTGAGGATCTGTTGGAGCAGGCTGAGGTTGCGCAGTCGCTCCTCATCGCGCAGGGCTCGATGGGGAGGAAATCCAGCTGCAGGTCCTCCAGGCCGCTCGGAACTTCCACAAAACCCCTCCTGGTGAGCAGACGCCCCAAGAGTCTCAAACGTTGTCAACGCTGGTCATCGATGCGTAGTGGTAGCCGAACGGACCGAACTCGGTGAGCGTGCGCAGGTCGACGCAGACGCTGGTGGTGTCCCATCCAGTGGTGGATCAACGATCTCGTTGGTTGCCGACAGGTTCGCTCGGGTTGAGCCGCGGCGGCGGGTGGCCGCGTTCGTGGCCGGGCTGCTGGCCGAACTGCCGCGGAAGAACTGCTGGACCCTGGCCGAACATGCCGGAGACCTGACCCCGGACGGGATGAAGCCCCTGCTGTCACGGGCGAAATGGGATGCCGATCAGGTGCGCGATGACGTACGCGACTTCGTCGTGGAGCAGCTCGGCCAGGCCGACGTCGTGCTCGTCATCGACGAGACCGGTGATCTGAAGAAGGGCAGCGCAACAGCTGGTGTGCAACGTCAATACACCGGTACTGCGGGGCGGATCGAAAACAGCCAGGTCGGCGTGTTCTTGACGTACGCCACCGCGGCCGGGCACGCACTGATCGACCGGGAGCTGTACCTGCCCGAGGGCTGGGCCGCGGACCTGGCCCGGCGCGAGCGGGCGAAGGTGCCCTCCCATCGGCGCTTTGCGAGCAAGCCCGAGCTGGCCGCGCAGATGATCCGGCGGGCGATCGGTGCGGGCATCACCGGCTGGGTGACCGGCGATGAGGTCTACGGCAACAGCACCCCACTGCGCACAGCCCTGGAAACAGAGCAGGTCAGTTACGTGATGGCCGTCGCGGTCAGCCACCGCATCACCACCGCGGCCGGCTCCCGGCGCGTCGATGAGCTGGCCAAGCGGCTGCCCAAGACGGCCTGGCAGCGTCTGTCGTCCGGCGAGGGCGCCAAGGGCCACCGCTTCTACGACTGGGCACTGATCACCATCACCTCCGCACAACCTGGGTGGCGCTGGTTATTGATCCGCCGCCACCGTCGCACCGGCGAACTGGCCTTCTACCGCTGCTACGCGCCCGGCCCGGTGCCGTTGCCGGTCCTGGTCAAGGTGGCCCGCACCCGTTGGCGCATCGAGGAGTGCTTCCAAACCAGCAAGGGCCTGACCGGCCTGGATGAGCACCAGGTCCGTACCTGGACCTCCTGGTATCGATGGACCACGCTGGTCCTGCTCGCCCCCACCTTCCTGGCCGCCGTGACCGCCCATGAACGCGCCGACCAGCATGCCGAGCCCGACCTGGCACCGATGACCTTGGCCGAAGTCCGACGCCTGCTCAACCGCCTGACCAGCGCATCGGTGCGCAGCACGGCGTTTGTCCTGCACTGGTCCCACTGGCGACGCCGCCATCAAGCCCGCGCACGCATCAGCCACTACAAGCGACAAAGCAGCCACAAGAAATGAAGATCACGATCTACGGCTGGAGTATTAGGCGTGGTGAGAGGCGATCAAGCGGAGAAACTACCCCGCACAAGAGCATCTAGCGGCACGCCTCGTGAGCTTCCAAAGCTTCTCTGCACCATGTCAAGCGCAGCATGCTGCGATGGGCGGACGAGGGGTCAAGAGCCTCCTTGCGGAGACAGAAGGCATGCTAAAGGGGCCGATCTCCACTGAGTTCGGCCCCTTCAGTTACTTCCGCTCGACGTCAGAAGTTCGAGCTGTCTCTGTTAGCAGGTTCGATGGTTTTCCAACTATAGAAACCCCTTCTTCTGCGTAATCCGGTGGTTTCCGATCGAGAAGTAGATGCATCGCGCTTAGGGCGCTTCTGCTTGCCTTTGAGTCTGAAGACCGCCAGGTAGCGTGCAACAGCGCGAAGGCGCGCAGCAGCACGTAGGCTGTCGGCGCTGTCGAGAAGACCACGGCGATCGGCTCGTTCAAGCCGCCCTGCAACCATGTGATAAAAGCACCAAGTGCGGCAAGAAAGCCCACTAGCAGCGGTGTCACAACCCCTTCTGGCAACAGCTTCCTCGGGGTACTTCTCCGCGGCCCTGGGGCTGGATGAATGTCGTCATCACGGGTCGTTTGTTCAGGATGCGGCTGATGGGGCTGAACTGCATCAGGGCCAATGTAGAAGTCGGCTCGGGAGTCACTGCCGTGCATCGTGATGCGGGGAAGGCGAAGATCGTCCTCTTCACTGGAGATGTAGATGCTCACGCGGGCGTTGGCCCCGAACATGGTGATCTCAGATGGCTCAGCAGCCTCATCCATTGAGACGGTGTACTCGCTCATGGACCTGTTGTGTAGAGATCGTTCGGCCCTATCGAAGCGAGCCCGTCGACCCTCGGGCAGCTCCCCATCGTCGGGGAGCGAGTTGCCGACTGCTTTGATCTCGAGAGTGTTCTCAGGAACAACCAGTTCCTGGCGCCACGCGTGATCGCGAGAAGGCAGGCCTAGGGCTGTCATGTCGTCCTCGGCGTCCATGTCGTTGATGAGCGCGTCGATGCGCTCGGTCTCTGCGGGATCGGCGTGCATCTTGTCGAGGGCGGCCCGAAATCCCGCAACCTGCCGTTCGATCTTGCTCTGCAGTTGGCAGTCCAGATCGTGCGGCTCCTCATGGTGGTGGCTCATCGAGTCTCCTCCTCCCGAACGGTCTCTTCTTCAGCGTATTTACGAAGATTTTTTAGGGCGAGCCGGGTGTTGTCCTGCACGGCCCTCGACGAGATCTCCAGCAGAGCTGCGGTTTCGATCACGCTGTAGTCCTTCAGATAGCGGGTCTCGATGACCTGCCGTTGCCGAGCCGGAAGCCGGCCAACCAGTCGCTGGAGATCCAGGCGGGATGCGATCTGTTCGATCTCGCTGTTGTCCGTCTCCTGCACGTTCTCGACGTAGTCCGAGTCCGGCAATTCCCTGCCGAACTGCCTCTTATATGCCCTCTTGAGAAGATTGAAGGCAATTTTGCGCATGTAGGCGGGAGGGTTCTCGACCGGCAGTCCCCGCTCCAGACGTCGATGCAAGATCTGGAACGCCTGGTAAGCAGCAGCTTCAGCCATATCCTGTGGACCCCCACGGGCGACCAGGTAGGCGATCGCCTTGACACCGTGTTCACGAATGAACACCTCAACCTCATGATCTCCAGAACTCATGAGCGGATCTCACCCGCGTCCGAGTCCGGCTCATCCCGGACGACCTCGGTGACCAGCTCGCCCGGCTGAACGATGATCACTTTCGGCATAGCGGGGATCCCGAAGGCCTGCTCCTTGCGAAAAACGATCCTGCGGTTGCCGTCGACCTCCTCATTGACGTACTCAACAACGTCAGGCGGCAGCTGTCCAAAGTGATCGGCAAGCGCGCGATCACGCTGCTCGTCTCTCTTGAGCTGACACTCCCTGCTGTGCTTCTTGTCGCGGTGATCGATCAAAGCGACGATCGTCCGCCAGAAGCCGCGCCGCTCCCGCGGCTCTTCCGGTGTCATGTCGGCCATAGATCCTGTCCTAGGGCCTGTATGGAGTTCGGATCTTTAGATCGGTTGAAGGCTTCGGATCCACAAGATGGCTCCGCGTAGGTGGAGCCCGGCGAGATAGCTTTC